>NZ_JBWKRI010000007.1:0-404888 GCF_059419205.1 Variovorax sp. GW821-FHT06D12
CTTTCTTCACCACCCACAACCAGCACTCCTGAGAGCTCCAGTCGCTTCAAACACCAGAGGTATTCAGCAGCGAAGCCCGCGAGTATATGACAGATTTCGGCTCGTGCAAGCCAAGCCGAAAGAAACTTGAAGAAGACCTTTGCCGCCCCGCTCGCCGCCCGCTTCACGCCTCTTACCTGACTGCCGGCGTCTCTCCCAGGGGACGCCAGTCCCTTCTATATAGAGAGCCACAAAGAAGCCTTCTTCCCCAGCCGCCAAGCGCCGTCACCCGCCCCTCCGATAATCCGTGCCACATGGCACTCATCACACTCCTCGACGCGCAGCTCGCGTTCGGTCACGTCCCGCTGCTGGATCATGCGGACTTCTCTCTTCTCGAATCGGAACGCATCGGCCTGATCGGCCGCAATGGCGCCGGCAAGTCGTCGATGCTCAAGATACTGGGCGGGCTGGAAAAGCCCGACGACGGCACGCTCCAGCTGCAGCAGAACCTGCGTGTGGCCTATGTGGCGCAGGAACCCGCGCTCGACATGGATGCGGACGTCTTCACCGCTGCCAGCCAGGGCCTGGGCGAAGTCATCGCCATCCGCGACCTGTACCTCTCCGGTGCGGACGGGCTCGACCTGGACGCCCTGCAGTCCAAGATCGAAGCCTACGACGCCTGGAACTGGGAGCAGCGTGTCGAAGAAACGCTGCACCGCCTCCACCTCGACCGCAACGCGCGCGTCGGCTCGCTCTCGGGCGGCACGCGCAAGCGGGTCGCGCTGGCCCAGGCCCTGGTGGCCGCGCCGGACGTCCTTCTATTGGATGAACCCACCAACCACCTGGACCTCGACTCCATCGAGTGGCTGGAGCAGTTGCTGATCGACTTCAAGGGCAGCGTCGTCACCATCACCCACGACCGCAGCTTCCTGAACCGCGTCGCCACCCGCATCGTGGAGCTCGACCGGGGCAAGCTGGGTTCCTACCCGGGCAACTTCGAGCAGTACCTCGTCCAGAAGGAAGAGCAGCTCGCCCAGGAAGCGATCATCAGCGCCAAGGCCGACAAGCTGCTCGCGCAGGAAGAAATCTGGATCCGCAAGGGCGTCGAAGCCCGCCGCACGCGCAGCCAGAGCCGCATCACGCGGCTGCAGGAACTGCGCGCCAGCCGCGCCGCGCGCCGCGAGGTGCAGGGCAGCGTCAACATGGACGTGGCCTCGGGCCAGTCCAGCGGCAAGATCGTGGCCGAGCTCACCGAGGCCACCAAGTCCTTCGGCGAGAAGACCGTGATCCGCGGTTTCAGCGGCACCATCCTGCGCGGCGACAAGATCGGCCTGCTGGGCCCGAACGGCGCCGGCAAGACGACGCTGCTCAAGCTGATCCTGGGCGAACTCGAACCCGACAGCGGCAAGATCCGTCGCGGCACCAACCAGCAGGTGGCGTACTTCGACCAGATGCGCGACAAGCTCGACCTCGACGCCACGCTCGAAGACTTCATCAGCCCCGGCAGCGAGTGGATCGAAATCGGCAGCCAGAAGAAGCACGTCAAGAGCTACCTGTCGGACTTCCTGTTCTCGCCCGCGCGCGCCAACTCCCCCGTGCGCTCGCTCAGCGGCGGCGAACGCAACCGCCTGCTGCTGGCGCGCCTGTTCGCGCGACCGGCCAACGTGCTGGTGCTCGACGAGCCGACCAACGACCTGGACATCGACACGCTCGAACTGCTCGAAGGCCTGCTGCAGGACTACGACGGCACCGTGTTCCTCGTGAGCCACGACCGCACCTTCCTCGACAACGTGGTGACCAGCACGATCGCCTTCGAGGGCGACGGCCGCTGGCGCGAGTACGAGGGCAGCGTGGAAGACTGGCTGATCCAGTCCAAGCGCGCACGCGAGATCGCCGAGCAGCGCCTCGCGTCGGCGCCACCGCCTCCAGCCACCGCACCGGCCCCGGCGCCCGCGGCTGCACCCGCCGCAGCCCCCACGGGCGGGCCTCGCAAGAAGCTCTCCTACAAGGAGCAGCGCGAACTCGAAGCCCTGCCCGCGCAGATCGAAGCCCTCGAAACCGAGCAGAAGCGCATCAGCGAAATGCTCGAGCTCGACGGCGGCGCCATCTACGCGAGCGACGCCTCGCGCGCGGTCGAGCTGAGCGAGCGCCACGCGAAGATCGACGACGAGCTGCTCGCCGCGCTGGAGCGCCAGGAAGAGCTCGGCGCCGGGCGCTGAGCGCCGTCTTCCTGCGTCGGTTGGCCGTCCGTCCCACCCACGACGGACGCCAACTCGGCTATACATGCGGCACCGCCTTCCCCTGCTCCCGGAAAGACCCCGCCGCATGCCTTCTCCTTCCTTCCACGCGTTGGTCCGCCGCAGCGTCGCGCTGCTGGCCCTCATGGTGCTCGGCGCCTGCGCGCAGTTGCCGAAGGACGTGGACCGCCCCGTCTCGACCGCGCTCACCTCGCCCGACGGCACGGCGCTGGCCACGCTGCTGCGGGAGCGCCGCAACGCCGACAAGGCACGCTTCGACTCCGGCTTCCTGCTGCTGGGCGGCCCGCAGGCGGCCTATGGCAGCCGGCTCGCACTGATCGAGAACGCGCAGAAGACGCTGGACCTGCAGTACTACGCCATCCACGCCGACGCCAGCACCGGCCGGCTGGTGCGCGGGCTGCGCGCGGCGGCCGAGCGCGGCGTGCGGGTGCGCATCCTGCTGGACGACTTCCACACCATCGGCCGCGACGCGCTGGTGCTCGGCCTGGCCTTCATCCCGAACATCGAGATGCGGCTGTTCAACCCGCTCGCGGGTTCGCGCGGCACCGGCTTCAACCGCATGCTCAACGCCATCGGCGAGGTCTCGCGCATCCAGCAACGCATGCACAACAAGCTGTTCCTGGCCGACAACGTGATGGGCGTGACGGGCGGGCGCAACCTGGGTGACGCCTACTTCGGCAATGCCATCACCGGCAACTTCGTCGACGTCGACGTGCTGGCGGCCGGCCCGATCGTGCAGGACCTCTCGCGCAGCTTCGACAGCTACTGGAACAACGAGCGCGCCTACCCCGTGCAGTCGCTGGTCTCGCGCGAAGAGTTCCAGCACATCCGTGAGCGCGCCCGCCGGATCGACAAGGAACTCGACGATGAAGCGGCCGAGGCCCGCAACCGTTCGGAGCCGGCCGACGACAAGCCCCGCCCCGGCGCGGCGCCCACGGCCGAGCAACGCGCCCGCGCCTGGGACGAGAAACCGCTCGACCTGCGCAGTGCCGCCTTCGTCTGGGCACCGGCCCTGATGCTGGCCGATGCGCCCGGCAAGATTCCGGCCGACAGCGGCCCCGGCGCGGTGCGCAACCCCGACCTCGTGGTGAGCCGGCCCGAGCTGCCCTCGCGCAGCGCCACCGCGCTGGCCGACCTGGCCTCCAGCGGCGACACGGTGGTCGAAGGCCTGCTGCACCTGATCGGCCAGGCGCGCACCGACCTGCTGATCATCTCGCCCTACTTCGTGCCCGGCCCCGACATGCAGCAGGCCTTTGCCGCGGCGCGCGCGCGGGGCGTGCGCATCCGGGTGCTGACGAATTCACTGGCCTCGAACGACGCGCCCATTGCCCACGTCGGCTATGCGCGCCACCGCAAGGCGCTGCTCGCCGCCGGCGTGGAGCTGTACGAGCTGCGCAGCGAACAGGCCGACTTCGGCAACGTGTTCGGCTCCTCGGGCGGCAGCGGCGCGGGCAGCGTCAGCGGCGAATCGCGCGCGATGCTGCACTCCAAGGTGCTGGTGATGGACGGCCGGCTGCTGGTGGTCGGCTCGATGAACCTGGACCTGCGCTCGCAGCTGCAGAACACCGAGATCGCGCTGCTGATCCGCAGCGGCGAACTCTCGCGCATGGCGGCCGAGCAGATCGAGCGCGGCATGCGCGAGCGCGCCTGGCATGTCGAGCTCGCAAAAGGCACGCTGGTGTGGCACGCGCCCGAAGGCAGCGGCCTGCAGGACACGGACACCGAGCCCGACGCGAGCGCCACGCTGCGCTTCCTGCTGCGGCTGTTCGGACCGCTGGCGCCGGACCAGCTGCTCTGACGGTCCGGCCAGACCCCGTCGGGGTCAGTGCTTGTGCTGGTGCGCACCGCCCGCCGCGGGCGCGGCAGCAGCGGCGCCTTCGGGCGCACCGACCGGCAGCTTCAGCTCCAGCGTCGTCTTCGCGCCCTTGGCGTCCTCGAACTTCAGGGTCATGGGCACGGTCGCGCCCTTGGTCATGGCGCCCTTCAGGTCCATCAGCATCACGTGGTAGCCGCCGGGCTTGAGCTCGACGGTCTTGCCGGCCGGCAGCTCGAGGCCGCCCGCGAGTTCGCGCATGCGCATGGTGTCGCCTTCCATCTTCATCTCGTGCACCTCGGCCACGCCGGCGGCGGGCGTCGAGATGCCGACCAGCTTCGTGCCCGTGGGCGCGGTGAGCTTCATGAAGGCGCCCGTGCCGCTCTGGCCCGGCACCGACTGGCGCACCCAGGCGTCACGCACGTCGACCGTGGCCACGCCCTGCGCCACCACGTCGAGCTTGGCCGCGGGCTTCTTCAGGCCGGCCGTGGTGCTGCCCGCGGCGGGCACTTCGGCCCAGTCGACGCTGCCGACGTCGCAGTCCTGGCGCACCTTGAACCACAGCGGGCCCGGCGTGGCGGGCACCTTGCCGCGCAGCACGAACTCGCCGCGCTCACTGCCGGGCAGCGCGTTCTGCGGCGTCTCTGCCGTCCAGCGCACTTCGCCTTCGGCGCTGCCGGCCTTGGGCGCGTCGAGCTTCCAGCCCTTGCGCGCCTGCGCGTCGGTGAGCACGAAGCCCTTGGGCAGGCGCACCGCGAGGCCGGTGGTGGCCTTGGCGCCTTCGCAGGCGTGGCCGACGCGGAAGGCGGCGTTGTACTCGCTGCCGACGGTCGCGCCGCCCGGGGGCAGGCTCACGTGGGCGCCGGCGGCGCCGGCACCGGCCAGCAGGGCGCAGGCGGCGAGGATGTGGAACGTAGGGGTCGAAAGCTTCGTCATGGCGGGTGTCCTTGGAGAGGAAAAAGTGAGGGTCAGAGGTCGAACTTCAGTTCGGCCACGAAGGTGCGTTGCGGGTACGGGTGGAAGGCCCAGTAGGTGCGGTTGTTCAGGTTGTCGATGCCGACGGCGGCGCTCCACTGGCGGTCGATGCGGTAGCGGATGCGCGCATCGACCACGAAGAACTTCGAGAAGCCCATGAAGGCCATGCCGTTCGGGTCGCTGTTGTCGAGCGTGCCGTACTGCCGCCCGCTGTAGCGCGCGCCGACGGTGTAGCTCCACTTCGCGTCGGGCCGGTAGGTGGCGAGCAGCGAGGCGCGCACCTTGGGCACGCGCGGCTGGTCGCGCCCCACGCTGGCCGGGAAGCCGCGGTTGGCGGTGATCTTCGAATCGGTCAGCGTGAGGCTGCCGCCCAGGTCCAGCCCCTGGATGCCCGCGTCGACCGTGTTGATCGCTACCTCCAGCCCGCGCGTGCGGATGGCGTCGACGTTCTGCACGGTGCTCACGAGGTTGCTGAGCGCCTGGGTGTAGAGCGCGTCCTTCGTGTGCTCGAAGAACAGCGTGGTGCGCAGCACGCCGTCGACGCCCCAGCGCTTGAGGTCGCGCTCGGCGCTCAGCTCGGCGGTCCACGAGCGCTCGGGGCGCAGCTCGGGGTTGGTGTTGACGATGCGGTTGCCCTCGATCGAGCCCTGGTAGAGCTCGCTCACGGTGGGCATGCGCACGGCGCGGCCGACCGAGGCCTTGAAGTGCCAGTCGGGCGTGGCCTGCCAGGCGAGCGCGGCCTTGGGCGAGACGAAGCTGTTCTTGCGCGGCGCGAAGTCGAGCAGCCGCGCCGCGTTGCCGAGCTGGCCGCCGTACGCCTCCCAGCGCTCATGGCGCAGGCCCAGCGTGGTCTTCCAGTCTTTGGCGAAGCGCCAGGTGTCCTGCACGTAGAGCGAGCGCAGTCGCGTGTTGCCGTTGAAGGCGGAGAACGGCGACACGGCCGGCCCGCCGATCCAGTCGCGCGTGTTGCCGATGGCGCTGCGCAGCCGCGCGGTGTCCTGCTGGACGCCGAAGTCGACCACGTGCGCGCCCACGCCTTCGGCCGAGCCGGTGGGCCGCCAGGTGCCCGCGGCCTTGAAGGTGTGCCAGCCGGTGCCGCCCATGTCGGTGGTGCGGCCGGGGCCGCCGTAGAACGCGCCCGGCAAAGGCGCGGTCGGCGTGCGCGAGGTGTCCTTCGCGTAGTCGAACAGGCTCGCCGCCACCTCCCAGTCGAACACGCCGCCCGTGTGGCTCTTCACCGAGAGGCCGTGCATGTAGTGCGTGAGCGCCGTCTCGGTCGGCGCGAAGGCCGCCGCCGGTGCGTCGAGGTTGTAGGTGCGTCCGCCGAGGTTCACGCGCCCGCCGTACACCGGCTGGCCGAGCGCATCGCGCAGGTAGGTGTCGGTGCTGCCGTGCGTGGTGTTGTGCCAGGCGCCCAGCGTGTAGGTGGCGCGCACCGTGGGCGAGAAGTCGTAGGCCAGCTTGAGCTTGGCCTGCTCCTGAGTGGTGTCGTAGGCGGTGATGCCGCCCAGCAGCCACCACGGCTGGTTCGACGGGTTCAGCCCGAGCACCGCGCCGGTGACGGGCGT
Organism: Variovorax sp. GW821-FHT06D12; assembly: GCF_059419205.1. Lineage (NCBI taxonomy): Bacteria > Pseudomonadati > Pseudomonadota > Betaproteobacteria > Burkholderiales > Comamonadaceae > Variovorax > Variovorax sp. GW821-FHT06D12. Next base: position 6,594 of record NZ_JBWKRI010000007.1, read on the forward strand.
GCCCGCGCTGCCCACCGTGCCGGCGCTCACGAGCCGGTTGGCGAACGACAGCGACTGCCCCTTGCTGTGGGTGCGCGAGGCGCCGAGCCACCACGACCAGTCGCCGCTGCGGCTGCCCAACGACAGGTCCAGCTGCTGGCCGCCCGGCGACGAATGGCTGTTGTACAGGTCGAAGTTCGAGGTGAAGCCGCTGAGCTTGACGTGCGCCTCGAGCTGCGTGGGCATGCGCGTCACGTAGTCAACCACGGCGCCCACCGAGTTGCCCGGGTAGGCGGCCGAGAACGGGCCGTAGAGCACGTCGACGCGCTCGATCTCGTCGGGCGACACCATGCCCCAGCGCGGCGCGAAGGTGGCGCCGTTGCCCAGCGGGTTCGACAGCATGATGCCGTCGGCGTAGACCATCGCACGCGCGCTGTTGCCCGTGCCCGAGGCGCGCGTGGCGAGCACCGCGTGGTTGAAATCGCCGATGTAGCGCTTGCGCACCAGCAGGCTCGGCAGGTACTTGAGCGCGTCTTCGGCGTCGGTCGCGTTGACCGTCTCGGCGATCTGCTCGGCAGTCACGCCTTCGATGGTGGTGGGGATCTGCGTCGGCAGCGAGGTCGGCCGGCCACCGCTGATGGTGACGGTGCCGAGCGTGCGGCCCGGGGCGGCCGCAGCGCCGGCCTCGGGCGGATCAACGTCCGGCGGCGTTTGGTGCTGCGCCCACACCGGCGCGCTGAAGGGAAATGCCATGGCGATCGCCAAGGCGCGGGAGTGCTGCTTCATGGGGAACCGGCTCCACGAACTTCAAGCCAAAGGGACTGCCTGCGCGCACCTGGGGTGCACCGACAGACAGCGCTGTTGCTGATCGCTCAGGCGGAACGCGGAGGCCCACGGGCCGGCAGCGGCGCGGCCGTGGCCGCGGCATGGCGCGCGGCGGGAATGGGTTGAAGCACGCGCCCCAGTGGCAGGGGCGCATCGAACGCGGCGGCCACGGGCGGCGGGGGCGGTGCGCCGGTCAGCACGCACAGCGGGCAGTCCATGTGCGTGGCGCCCATGTCCTGCACGCCGTCTTCGGTGTGCACCACCACCTTGATGGTGCCGGCGCCGGAACACACCAGTTCCATCGCCTGCGGATGCACCACCGGCGACGCCACCGCCACGCCCAGCGACAGCACGAACCACAGCAGCACCCACCGGCCGAGGCGGCCGATCAGGCGGGGGTGGGGGCGCAACGTGTGCATGGCGGTCGCGATTATCGGCGCACTTTGCTGTTCGCGGCCTTGGGGGCGGCACGGGGTGCGGCCTTGCCCTTGGGCGCGGCAGCGGCCTTGGACGCCGGCTTGGCCCCGCCCTTCGCGGCGGCGGCCTTCTGGCCCGTGCCCTTCGCCGCCTTCTGTCCCTTGACGTTCTTGCTACCGCGCACCGCCTTGCGGGCCGGCGGCTCGGGCGCGGCGAGCGCCGGCATCGGCAGCGCCTGCTGCGCCTGCGCCTCGGTGAGCACCGGCGTGACGCGAAAGCCGCGCGCCGCCATCAGCGTGGGCAGGCCCTGCGCGCCGACCATGTGCAGCGCGCCGACCGCGGCGAAGGCGCTGCGCCCGCCCGCATGCAGGCGCTCGATGCCGTCGGCCAGCCCGGGGTTGCGGTCGTCGAGCAGGCGCTTCATGAGGCGCTGCTCGGCCGGCGTGTTCAGGCACTCGCACCACTCGGCGTAGCGCGCCAGCCGGGCCGCGTCGCTGCGCGCCCAGACATCGGCCAGCGTCTTGAGCTGGCCGCGCAGCCGGCCCGATTCGAGCTCGTCGAGCATGGCGTCGATCTGCTCGGCCTCTTCGGCTTCGGAACCGCCGGTGAGCCAGCGCAGCTGGTCGGCCGCGTTCTCGAGCGCGACGATCGGCTTGTTGCTGTTGCGGGCCGAGACGGCCAGCGTCTCGTCGACGCCGAACTCCGCATACAGCCCGTCGGCGCGCGCCGCCAGCGCGGTCAGCGCCGTCACCTGCAGGATGGGCGGCAGCCGGGCGGTCGAGCCCGGCGACACGCAGGCCTCGGCGTTCTGGCGCTCGAGCCGGCGGGCGCGTTCGCCGCTGAGCACGCGCGCCACCGCGGCCGGGTCGGCCGGCTGGCTCAGGGCGCGCACCGTGGCGTCGTCGCGCGAGTCGAGCTCGAGTGCGAGCGTGTCGCTTTGCGCCAGCGCCTTCTGCACGGTGGGGCCGGGACGCACCCATTCGCCGCGCCCCAGGTGCAGGGTGCCATAGAGCCACGAGGTGCGGCCGTCGCGCTCGATGCGCCACAGCAGGCCGCGGTCGATGCCGTTGCGCAGGCCGATGCCGGGCTTCTCCAGGCTCGCGATGGCCGAGGGCGGGCAGGCGGCGGCATGTGCGGCCACCGCGATGAAACAACCACCGACTGCCGCGAAGGCCTGGCGGGTCAGACGTGCAAGAAGGCGCTGGGGCGCCGGCCGGTCGGTGCCGCGCGACAGCAGGCGCAGCGGTGCGACGAGGGCTCGGAGTATCCGCAAGGCGAGCTCCATGATTGAAAGAAAGTCCGGCATTCTCACAGCACCGCTGCCCATAATCCAAAACCATGCAAAGCATCTTTCACCTTGCCTTCCACGTGCTCGACCTGGACGGCGCTCGCCGCTTCTACGGCGACGTGCTGGGCTGCGCCGAAGGCCGCAGCACCGACACCTGGGTCGACTTCGACTTCTTCGGCCACCAGATCTCGCTGCACCTGGGCGAGCCCTTCGCCACCACCCGCACCGGCCGCGTCGGCGACGCGATGGTGCCCATGCCGCACTTCGGCATCGTGCTCGCGCTGCCCGACTGGCAGGCGCTGGCCGGGCGCCTCGAAGCCGCCGGCACCGAGTTCGTGCTGAAGCCGCAGGTGCGCTTCGAAGGCCAGCCGGGCGAGCAGTGGACGATGTTCTTCTGCGACCCCTTCGGCAACCCGATCGAGGTCAAGGGTTTCCGTTCGCTCGACACGCTCTACGACAAGTGACCCTGCGCCCGCCCGTTCCCGCTCTTCGGGCGCCCCGGGCGGCCGCGTCCCTCCTCGGCCCGGCCGCGATCGCATTGGCCGCGCTGCTGGGTACCCCGACGGCCCATGCGCAGCAGGAGTGCGAGCTCAACGGCCAGCGCGTGAGCCCCGCCGACGGCAACAGCACCGCCGGCAAGACCGGCCTGATGCGCTGCAAGGACCGCGGCACCGGCGAGCTCCAGCGCGAGCAGCAGGTGCAGAACGGCGTCTTCATGGGCCTGGTGCGCTTCTATGAAAAGGGCAAGCTCGCGCGCGAGCACACCATCAACGCCAAGGGCAACATGCACGGCCGCGCGCGCGAGTTCGCGCCCGGCGGCCAGGTGCTGCGCGACGCCACGTACGACGACGGCCAGGAGCGCGGCCTGGTGCGCAGCTTCTACCCGGGCGGCCAGCTGCGGCGCGCCACCTTCTACCCCGACCGCGGCACCGAGCGCGCCATGGTCGAGTTCACCGAGCGCGGCCAGATGTCGATGCTGCGCTGCGCCGAGGCGCCGGTGCTGGCGCCGGTGGCCGACGATGCCAAGCTGTGCGGCTTCACGGGCGGGCCCTCGAACGTCGACCTGTTCGACGCGCGCGGTACCCTGCGCTCGAAGCTCTCGTACCAGGCGGGCAAGCGCGTGCGCACGCAGGAGTTCTACGACAACGGCAAGCCGTCGGTGGTCGACGAGACCACCGGCAACCGGCGCGTGGAGCGCAGTTTTTCGTCCGAGGGCGTGAAGCGGCGCGAAACCGTGTGGCTGCTGGTCGGGCGCTCGTCGATCCGCCAGCGCGAGCAGGAGTTCTCCGACCGCGGCTCGCTGGTGCGCGACCAGCGCTGGAACGCCGCGGGCGAGCCCCTGAGCGACGACAGCTACCACCTCAACGGCCAGCCGCGCAGCAAGGCCGTCTACAGCGGCGCCGGCAGCGAGCGCACGGTCGACGTGACCGAGTTCTACGACAGCGGCCAGCGCGCCGCGCAGGGCCGCTACCTCGCGCCGGGGCGCGGCCGGCAGGTGCCCGTGGGCACGCACCAGCGCTTCAATGAAAAGGGCGAGCTGCTGGCCGAGTCGAGCTTCGACGACAAGGGCCGCGTGACGCGCGAACGCAGCTGGGACGAGAACGGCGAGCTGCAGCGCGACGACGAAGTCTTCGAAGACGGCTCCAGAAAGGCATTCACCCGTTGAGGTGAACGCCCCCGGCGGCATCAGTCCAGCTTGATGCCGGCCTGCTTGATGATCGGGCCCCAGCGCTTCGACTCCGCGCGCGACAGCGCCGCGAACTGCGCCGGCGTGCCGGGCATCGCTTCCATGCCGAAGTCGTCGAAGCGCTTTTGCACGGCCGGCGTGCTGAAGGCCTTGTTCAGGTCGCTGTTGAGCTTGTTCACCACGGCAGCCGGCAGGCCGGCCGGGCCCAGGATGCCCTGGAACGCGAACACCTCGGTGTTGGGCACGCCCACTTCGGCCAGCGTCGGCACGTCGGGCAGGCGCTTGCTGCGCGCGCCCGAGCCGATGGCCAGCACGCGCACCTTGTTGCCCTGCATGATCGGCAGGCCCGAGGCCAGGTCCAGGAACATGCACGGCACCTGGCCGCCCATCACGTCGGCCATGGCCGGCGCCGCGCCGCGGTACGGGATGTGGGTGATGAAGGTGCCGGTGCGCGCCTTGAACATTTCCATCGCCAGGTGGTGCGGCGAGCCGTTGCCGGGCGACGCGTAGTTGACCTTGCCGGGGTTGGCCTTCACGTAGGCCAGGAACTCCTTGAAGGTCTTGGCCGGGAAGTCCGGGTGCACGACCAGCGCGAGCGGGAACTTGCCGATGGCGCCGATGTAGGTGAAGTCTTTCTCGGGGTTGAACGGCAGCTTGCTGAACAGGTGCTCGTTGAAGGCCAGCACGGCGTTGTCGGCCGAGAGCACCGTGTAGCCGTCGGGCTTGCTCTTGGCGACCAGGTCGGCGCCGATGTTGGTCGACGCGCCGGGGCGGTTGTCGACCACGATCTGCTGGCCCAGCGTCTGGCGCATGGCCTCGGCCAGCACGCGCGCGATCACGTCGGTGCCGCCGCCCGCGGGGTACGGCACGACCCACTTGATGAGCTGCGCGGGGTAGTCCTGTGCGTGGGCGAAGGGAGCTGCGGCCACGGCGGCGCCGGAGGCGAGCGTGGCGAGAAGGGTGCGGCGATCCATGAGGTCAATCTCCTGTTTTTTGTTCGGAAGCGGACAGCGATGGTACGGGCAGCGCGCGCAACGCGTCGGCCAGCGCGGCGCGGCAGCGCGCCTCGTCGCCGACCTGCTCGAACAGCAGCAGCGCGAGCCGCGCGAGGAACAGCGATTCGCGTTCGGCACCGGCCTCGGTGATGGCGCGCGCGCACTCGGCGTACAGGCGGTCGCGGGCGTCGGGATGGAGCGAGGGGGCGGGGGGCGTCATGCGGGAATGTCCTGTGAAGTGGCGACGGCCGCGCGCGCCAGCGCGGCGGGCAGCGCGCCGGCCGGCAGGCGGTGCCAGCGCGCGGCCACGTGGCCGTCGGGGCGCAGCAGGTAGACGGCGCCGTCGCCGGCGCCGAGCGCGGCGAAGACCGCGGGGGACGCTTGCGCATCGGCGCCGTCGCTGTTGCCCAGACTGGCGATGGCGCGCACCGCGAAAGGCACGGCGCCTTGCCGGGCCTGCGCGATGTCGGCGTCGGGCAGCGGCGCCAGGTCCGGCCGCAGCACCAGCAGCGTGAACACCGGGCCGATCCAGTCGGTGAGATGGCCCTGCGCGAGCGGCTGCTCGGGCATCGCCTCGCCCGGCAGCGGGCCGGCCGGCAGCGCATCGCCCGTGCTCGACAGCGCCGAACCGTCGTAGCGCACAGCCTGCGTCTGGCGCGGGTTGATGAGTTGCGCGATGCCGCGGTGCGCTTCGGACAGCGACAGCGCCGCCTCGCGCAGCAGGTCGAAGCCGCGCGAGGGCGGCGACATGAACTCGGTGCTGCGCATCGCGCTCTCGGCGTTGATGTGGAAGGCCGCGATGCGCTCCTGCGAGTACGAATCCAGCAGCGTCGGGCCCGACAGGCCCTGGGCCACGAAGGCCAGCTTCCAGGCCAGGTTGTCGGCGTCGTCGAAGCCCGAGTTGAGCCCGCGCACGCCGAAGATCGGCATCGCATGCGCCGCGTTGCCCGCGAACACGACGCGGCCGTGGCGGTAGCTGTCGAGCGTCATCGCGCCGGCGCGGTAGACCGAGGTCCACACCGTCTTCCACGGCAGGTGGCCTTCGCCGATGGCGTCGAGGTGGCGCTGCACGAACTCGGCCACCGCCGCGGGCTGCAGCGCGTCTTCGGTGCTCTGGCCGGCGCGCAGCTGGTAGTCGATGCGCCAGATGTCGTCGGGCTGGCGGTGCATCAGCACGGTCGAGCCGGGGTTCCACGGTGGGTCGAACCAGGCGCGGCGCTCGGTCGGGTGGCCGCTGTGCAGCTCGATGTCGATGATCACGTAGCGGCCTTCGTAGCCCGTGCCTTCCAGCGCCAGCCCGAGCGACTTGCGCACGAAGCTCTGGCCGCCGTCGCAGGCCGCGAGCCACTGGCCGCGCAGGCGGTAGGCGCCCTCGGCGTTGCGCACGTCGAGCGTCACGCCCTCGCCGTCCTCGTCCTGCGCGAGCGCGGTGAGCTCGGTGCCCCAGCGGATGTCGACGAGCCCCGGCGTCGCGGCGTTGCGGCGCTCGATCTCGTCCAGCAGGTACTGCTCGATGTAGTACTGCTCCAGGTTGATCATCGGCGGCAGCTTCTGCTGCGCGGCCTGCGGCATCTCGAAGCGGAACACCTCGGCCGTCTTGTAGAAGCTGCGCCCCACGCTCCACGGCAGGCCCTTGCCCATGAACGCCGGCAGCGCGCCCAGGCGCTCGACGATCTCCAGGCTGCGGCGCGAGATGCAGGCCGCGCGGCTGCCCACGCAGACCGTGTCGTCGGCCTCGAGCACCACGCAGCGCACGCCGTGGTTGGCGAGCCCCAGCGCCAGCGCCATGCCCACCGGGCCGCCGCCCGCGATCACGACGGGGTGGCGGCCGGGCTCCATGCCGTCGGCGCCGAGCGACGGCAGCCGGGGCGCGAAGCGCGTGTAGTGAAAGGCGCCGACCGAAGGCGGCAGCGCGGTCGCGCTGGCTGGCGGCGGCACGGGGCCGGTGGCGGCGTCGGCGGTACGGGTGGTGGTCATGGAACGGGATTGTCCCGATGCACCGCCCGCGCCAATGTCATAACTTCGTAGGAGGTATTTACCCTAGTCTTCCTTCGAAACCCATGAAACGCTGGCGCCTCCACCCCGCCGCCGACGCCCGACTGTCGGCGGCCGTCGTCGGCGACGTGCTGGCGGGCATCGGCACGCCGCACCTGGCCGCCAGTTGCCTGGCGGCGATGCACCGCGTGATGCCCGTCACCTTCTGCACCGTGTTCGGCGTCGACGCCACCGGCCGCATCGAGACCGTGTCGGCCGCCAGCAGCTACGGCCACACGGCCGAGCGCACCGCCGAGCGCTACGTGGCACAGCGCTTCGACCGGCTCGACCCCCACATGGCTTGGCTGGCCGCGCGCAAGCTGCCCAAGCGCGCGCAGCTGTGGATGGGCCACCAGCACGGCGACGAGGTGGCCGACCCCGCCTACCGCGCCGCCTGCTACGGCGACGTGGGCATCCGCGAGCGCAGCTCGGTGCTGCTGCTGCGCCCGAGCGGCCAGCGCGTGGCCGTGAGCTTCTACCGCAGCCTGGCGCAGCCCGAGTTCGGCGAGACCGACTTCGGCGTCATCGCCGCCCACGCGACGCTGCTGGCCGACGCCGCCAGCGCGCACAGCCGCAGCGCGGCGGCCGTGCACGAGTCGGCCGCGCCCACCCTCGCCTCACGGCTCCTGACGCTGAGCCTGCGCGAACGCGAGGTGATCGGCCACCTGATGGCGGGCCGCACGGCGAAGGAAACGGCGCGCGTGCTGGGCGTGGAGCTCAGCACGGTACGCACGCATCAGTACCGGGCGTTCCGGCGGTTGGGGATTCGGACGCAGAAGGAGTTGCTGCGGGGCGCGATGCCCGCGGCCGTCACGGCATCGTGACGATCTGCCGGATGGCCTCGCCGCGCTGCAGGCGGTCGAAGCCCTCGTTGATCTCCTCGAGCTTCAGGCGCCCGGTGAGCAGCCGGTCCACGGGCAGCTTGCCCTGGCGGTACAGCGCGATGAAGCGCCCCAGGTCGCGCCGCGGCACGCAGCTGCCGAGGTAGCTGCCCTTGAGCGTGCGCTCCTCGGCCACGAGGTGCCAGACCGGCGTGTTCAGCGTCTGGATGGCGGCGGGCAGGCCCACGGTCACGGTGGTGCCGCCGCGGCGCGTGACCTTGTAGGCGAACTCCAGCGCCTTGGCCGAGCCCACCATCTCGAGCGCATGGTCGACGCCGCCCTCGGTCATGTCGCGCAGCCGCTTGGCCGCGTCGGGGTCGCTGGCGTTCACGCTGTCGGTGGCGCCCAGTGCGAGGGCGAAATCGAGCTTGTCCTGCGCCAGGTCGACCGCGATCACGCGCGCGGCGCCCGCCGCCAGCGCGCCCATGAGCGCGGCCAGCCCCACGCCGCCGAGACCGACCACGGCCACGGTCTGGCCCGGCCGCACCTGCGAGGTGTTGACCACGGCGCCGACGCCCGTCACCACCGCGCAGCCGAACATGGCAGCAATTTCCATCGGCAACTCGCGGTCGATCTTGTGCAGCGAGCGGCGCGACACCGTCGCGTACTCGGCAAAGGCCGACACGCCCACGAAGTGGTCCATCGGCTCGCCGCGGTACGACAGCCGCCGCGCGCCGCCCAGCAGCGTGCCCGCCACGTTGGCCGCGCCGCCGGGCTCGCACAGCGCGGGCCGGCCCTCGGCGCACGGCGCGCAATGGCCGCAGCTCGGCACGAAGACCAGGATCACGTGGTCGCCCGGCGCCAGGTCGGTCACGCCCTCGCCCAGCGCCTCGACCACGCCGGCCGCTTCGTGACCCAGCACGATCGGCGTGCGGCGCGGCCGGTCGCCGTTGAGGATCGACAGGTCCGAGTGGCACAGTCCCGCGGCCGCGATGCGCACCAGCACCTCGCCGGGGCCGGGCGGCGCCAGCTCGACCTCCTCGATCTCGAGCGGTCGGCTCTGGGCATAGGGCGCGGGGGCGCCGAGGCGCTGCAGGACGGCGGCACGGACTTTCATGGGGTCTCCTTGGGTTCGGTCAGGCGATCAGGACTTCGCTGCGGCAACCAGCGGGCACTTGCTCTTGGACAAGGGCTGGAAGGCCTTGTCGCCGGGGATCGTGGACAGCACCGTGTAGTAGTCCCACGGGTACTTCGACTCGGCGGGCTTCTTCACGCTCACCAGGTACATGTCGTGCACCATGCGGCCGTCGGCGCGGATCGTGCCGCCCTGCGCGAAGAAGTCGTTCACCGGCATCGCCTTCATCTTCGCGGCCACGGTGGCGCCGTCGTCGGTGCCCGCGGCCTGCACCGCCTTCAGGTAGTGCGTGACCGCCGAGTAGGCGCCGGCCTGGATCATCGAGGGCATCTTCTTCATGCGCTCGAAATAGCGCCGCGCCCAGGCCCGCGACTCGGGCGTGCGGTCCCAGTAGAAGCCGGTGGCGAAGGTCATGCCCTGCGCCTGCGCCAGGCCCAGCGCATGCACGTCGTTGATGAACATCAGCATCGGCACCACGCGCTGCTTGGGCGACACGCCGAACTGCCGCGCCGCCTTGACGGCATTGACCGTGTCGCTGGTGGCGTTGGCCAGCGCGATGGTGTCGGCCCCCGAGGCCTGCGCCTGCAGCACGTACGACGAGAAGTCGCTCGCGTTGAGCGGGTGGAACACGCTGCCGATCACCTTGCCCTGCAGCTCGCCGACGAACTCGGTCATGTTGGCGGCCATGGCCTTGCCGAAGGCGTAGTCCACGCCGATCAGGTACCAGGTCTTGCCGCCCTGGCGGCTCACGCCCTGGGCGGCGCCGTTGGCCAGCGCGTAGGTGTCGTAGGTGTAGTGGACCGAGGTCGGCGCGCAGGCTTCGTTGGTGAGCGCCACCGAGGCGCCGCCGGTGTTGATCGAGAGCTTCTGCCGCTCGCGCGCCAGGTTGACCACCGACAGCGCGACGGCCGAGTTGTTCATGTCGAAGATGGCGTCGACGCCGTCGCGGTCGTACCAGGTGCGTGCCAGCGAGGCGCCGATGTCGGCCTTGTTCTGGTGGTCGCCCGAGACCAGTTCGATGGGCCGCCCGAGCACTTTGCCGCCGAAGTCCTCGATGGCCATGCGCGCGGCCTCGACCGAGCCGCGCCCCGCGGTGTCGGCGTACAGGCCCGACATGTCCGACAGCACGCCCACGCGCACCTTGTCGTCGCTGAGCTTCTGGGCGGCGGCCTGCCCGGCCAGCGCCATGCCCATCCCCACCCATGCGCACAACGCGCGCCCCGCCAGCTTCGGCATGCCCATGGACCTGTCTCCTTGCAGTGAACGGATCGCTGCATCCTAGGCAGCGCCCGCCGCGCAGGGTTGGGCTTTGCGGAACGGGGGCTTCCGGCCAGCCGAACGGGGAGAAACCCCGACAGGGCCTGCGTCAGCCTTCGGCGGCGGGTTCGGGCGCGGTGCCGGTGTCGGTTCCGGCCTGCGGCTTGGTGAGCGACACCGGCGCCTCCACCGGCCGCCCCGCCGTCGACACGATCTCCTGGTCGATCGCGCCGAACAGCGAGCGCCCGTCCAGCCCCTTCATCTCGATGCGGATGGTGTCACCGAACTTCATGAAGTCGGTGGCGGGCGCGCCGTCCTGGATGGTCTCGATGCAGCGCTTCTCGGCGATGCACGAGTAGCCCTTGGGCCATTCCATGCGACCGTTCTTCTCGACGCCCTTGTTGCTCACGGTGCCGCTGCCCACGATGCTGCCGGCGCGCACGTTGCGGGTCTTGGCGATGTGGGCGATGAGCTGGCCGAAGTGGAAGGTCATCTCGGGGCCGGCGTCGCACAGGCCGACCTTGCGGCCGTTCCAGCTGCTTTGCAGCGCCAGGTGCACGCGCCCGTCCTGCCAGGCCTCGCCGAGCTCGTCGAGCGTGACGGCCACGGGGCTGAAGGCGGTGGCGGGCTTGCTCTGGAAGAAGCCGAAGCCCTTGGCCAGCTCGGCCGGGATGAGGTTGCGCAGGCTCACGTCGTTGGCCAGCATCACGAGGCGGATACCGTCCAGCGCCTGCTCGGGCGTGGACCCCATCTTCACGTCGCCGGTGACGACGGCGATCTCGGCCTCGAAGTCGATGCCCATGGCCTCGCTGGGCACGATCACGTCGTCGACCGGGCCCAGGAAGTCGTCGCTGCCGCCCTGGTACATGAGGGGGTCGGTGTAGAAGCTCTCGGGCACTTCGGCGTTGCGCGCCTGGCGCACCAGCTCGACGTGGTTCAGGTAGGCCGAGCCGTCGGCCCACTGGTAGGCGCGCGGCAGCGGCGCCATGCACTGGGCGGGGTCGAAGGGAAAGGCGTGGCGCGCGCGGCCGTGGTTGAGGGCGTCGTACAGGTCCTGCAGCTGCGGGCTCATGAAGCCCCAGTCGTCCAGCACCTGCTGCAAGCGGCTCGCGATGCCGGTGGCGTAGTGGGCGAGCGTGAGGTCGCGCGAGACGACGACCAACTGGCCGTCGCGCGAGCCGTCCTTCAGGGTGGCGAGTTTCATGGTGCGGGCGTGAGCAAGAAAAAGGGCGCGGCGCCGCGCCCACTAAACTGGTTGAACGGGCGGCAGTGTACCGAGTGGACTTCGTGAACCTCGGCGCCGCAACCCACTCCACACACCCATGTCGACGCACGTCGCGCCCCCACCGCTGTCCCTGGGCCTGCCCGGGCCCCCGTCCTGGCGCGCGCTCGCGGGGCTGACGCTGGCGGTGGCGCTGGCGCACCTGCTGCTGCTCGGGCTGGCGCCGATGGCCATCGGGCCGGAGCCCTCGCCGCTGGCCAGCAAGTTCATCACGCGCACGATCGTGATCGCGCCGCCCGCGGCGGAGGCCCCCGCGGCACCGGCCGCCGCGCCGGTCGCGGCCAAGCCGCCGCCACCGGCCAAGCCCCGGCGTCCGCGCGAGGCGTCGGTGCCCAAGCCCAAGCCGGCCCCGGCCCCCGTGCCGGACGCGCCGGCCCAGACACCTCCTCCCGAAACGCCCGACCAGACCGCGCAAGCCGCTACAGATTCAGGAGCAACCGCCCCCGAGACACCCGCCAGCGCCCCGGCCGCCGCCACGGGCACCACGGCCGGTGGCACGCAGGGCGGCACGACCACGGCCGGCAGCGGCGCCTCGGGCACCATCGCCGGCACCCAGGCGCTGCGGATTCCGGGCTCGGTCACGCTCGATTTCGAGGCCACGGGCCAGAAAGGCGCCTCCCCGCAGCGCGGCGTGTTCGGCGAGCTGGTCTGGCTGCAGGACGGCAGCCGCTACGACGGGCGGCTCACGCTCAAGGCGGTGTTCTTCACCCTGCTGAACTGGCACAGCACCGGCAAGATCGGCCCCTCGGGCCTGGAGCCCGAGCGCTATTCGGAAAGCCGCAAGGCCGAGGTCGCCTCGCATTTCGCGCGCGACCAGGGGCAGATCATCTTCAGCAACAACGCGCCGTCGGTGCCCCTGCAGCCCGGCGCGCAGGACCGCATGAGCGTCATGATGCAGCTGGGCGGCCTGCTGGCGGCCAGCCCGGCGCGCTACCCGGCCGGCACCCGAATCTCGGTGCAGACGGTGGGCGTGCGCGACGGCGACGTGTGGGTCTTCGAGGTCGGCGACGAGGAACAGCTGAGCCTGCCGGCCGGCGACTTCACCACGCGCAAGCTCACCCGCACGCCCCGCAAGGATTTCGACCGGAAACTGGAGCTCTGGCTGGCGCCGCGCTACGGCTACCTGCCCGTGCGCATCCGCCAGACCGAGGCAAACGGCGACTTTGCTGACGCCCAATTGCGCAAACCCCTACCCGAAGCGCCCGCCAATTGAGGCAAAAAGACTCACATATCAACGGCGCGACGACAACTGTTCTTGAAACTGGCGCGTTGATTGCTATCTAACCCTCATGAACGCCATCGACATCCTCACAGGGCCCGCCATGAACATGCTTTACGACTCCGAGTCCTTCGTCGTCGTGCACGTGCAGCCGAACGACGGCGACGAGCCCAGCACGACGCCCAACGGCCCCGTGCTGGAACGCCACGGCTTCGAGATCGTGGACAAGCGATCGGGCAAAGAGGTCTACCTCGACGGCTCCTGGGCCGAACTGTTCCAGCAGCAGATCGCCGCCTGGCAGCTCAACACGCCCACGCAGGAAGAGGTCGAGGACACGCTCGAGGGCTACGCCGAGCTGGCGCACACGCCGGTGCTGGTGCACTGAGCGGCCTGAGCCTCCCGAACGAAACAAGCGCCCCGCGGGGCGCTTTTTCTTTGCCTAGGCCCCCCGGCGCTCGGTCCAGCGGTACATCGGCCCCACGATCAGCAGCACCGCCACCAGCCGGCACACCTGGAAGGCCGTGACCACCGGCACGCCCAGCTGCAGCACCTTGGCCGTGATCGACATCTCGGCGATGCCGCCGGGCGAGGTGCCCAGGATCATCGTGGCCGGATGCAGCCCGGTCGCCCCCGCCAGCAGCCAGGCCGCGCCGGCGCACAGCACCAGCATGCCGACCGTGCCCAGCGCCACCGAGCCGAGCCAGCGCGGCGCCGTGTGCAGGAACTCGCGGCTGAAGCGCACGCCCAGGCTCACGGCAATCACCAGCTGCGCGGTGTTCGACAGCCAGGTCGGCACCGCCGACAGCGACTGCCCCGCGACCGTGAAGCCCATCGCCACCAGCAGCGGCCCCATGAACCACGGGTTGGTGCGGCCCAGCGCCCGCATCACGAGCCCGCCCAAGCCGGTGGCCAGCGCCAGCAAGGCCAGCCCGGCCGGGTTCACCTCGCGCATGCCCGGCGGGTTGATCTCCAGGCCGTGCAGCCCGCTCCACTGCATCGCGAACGGGATCGTCACCGTCACCACCATCAGCCGCAGGCTGTGCGCGGCGGCCACCAGGTCGGTGCGCGCACCGGCCGATTCGGCCAGCAGCGTCATCTCCGAAGCCCCGCCGATGGCGCCCGCGAAGTAAGTCGTGGCTCTCATGGATTTCGCCGGCACATGCGGCATTCGCGCCGCATGCACGCGGTGCAGCCAGCGCCCGAACCCCCAACCCAGCAGCAGCGCCCAGCCGATGGCCAGCAGGATCGCCCACCACACGCCGGCCACCAGCGTCACCACCTGCGGCGTGAAATACAGGCCCAGCGCGGTGCCGATGACCCACTGCCCCAGGTTGCGCAGCGGCGTGTGGCTGGCGGTCGGCTGGCCCGCGATCGAGGCCAGCGACACCGCGAACAGCGGGCCGATCATCCAGGGCAGCGGGGTGTGCAGGGCGACACAGGCGAGTGCGGCGGCCAGCGCCAGCAGCAGCGTGGCCAGCACGCGAAGGGGAAAACGAAAGGACACGGGCAGAGAAAGCAGCGGAAAAGGACGACAGCCCGGTGCAGGGCGCCGGGCATAGTATGGCGGGATGCCTCCTCGCCCTTCCCGTGCTTCCCGGTTCCTCGCGCCCCTGGTCGCCGCCGCCCTGCTCGCCGGCTGCGCCGCGCTGTCCGCCGAGGCGCCCGTCGCGCGCCGTGTGGCGGCCCTGCTGCCGGCCGACGCGCTGCTGCTCGGCGAGCAGCACGACGCCCCCGAACACCACGCCCTCGAACGCGAGACCGTGCAGGCCTTGGCCGAGCGCGGCCAGCTCGCCGCGCTGGCGCTCGAGATGGCCGAGGAAGGCCGCAGCAGCGCCCGCCTGCCTGCCACCGCGACCGATGCGCAAGTGCAGACCGCCCTCGGCTGGAACGACAAGGCCTGGCCCTGGACGCGCTACGGCCCCACGGTGATGACGGCCGTGCGCGCCGGCGTGCCGGTGGTCGGCGCCAACCTGCCGCGTGCGCGCATGAAGGACGCGATGGCCGACGTCTCGCTCGACGTGCAGCTCAACGGCGAGGCCTACGCCGCGCAGCAGGAGGCCGTGCGCGAGGGCCACTGCAAGCTGCTGCCCGAATCGCAGATCGGCCCCATGACGCGCATCCAGGTCGGGCGCGACCGCGCCATGGCGCAGGCGCTGGTGAAGGCCCGGCAGCCGGGCAAGACGGTGCTGCTGATCGCCGGCGCGGGCCACGTCACCAAGGTGCTGGGCGTGCCGCAGCACCTGCCGACCGACGTGTCGGTGAAGACGGTCCACCTGCAGGCCGGCGGCCCGGCCGAGGACGACACCGACGCCTACGACGCCACCTGGCGCACGCCGGCGCTGCCGCCGGTGGACTACTGCGCGGGCGTGCTCAGGCGAACTTCCTGATCGAATCCGCCAGCGTGTTGACCAGCGTGTCGATGTGCTGCTTCTCGACGATGTAGGGCGGCGCGATCACCAGCACGTCACCCGCGGGCCGCACCAGCGCGCCCTTGTGGAAGCAGTCGAGAAACACCTCGTAGGCGCGCTTGCCCGGCGACCCGGCGATGGGCGCGAGCTCCACGGCCGCCGCCAGGCCCAGGCTGCGGATGCCCACCACGTTCGGCAGGCCCTTGAAGGTGCTGTGGAAGGCATCGCCCAGCACCTTGCCCATTTCGCCGGCGCGCGCGAACAGGTTTTCTTCCTTGAACAGGTCGAGCGTGGCAATGGCGGCGGCGCAGGCCACCGGGTGGCCCGAGTAGGTGTAGCCGTGGAAGAACTCGACCACGTGCTCGGGCGCGTCGGTCTTCATCATCGCGTCGTAGAGCTTGTCGCGGCAGATCACGCCACCCAGCGGAATCACGCCGTTGGTCACGCACTTGGCGAAGTTCAGCATGTCGGGCACGACGCCGAAATAGTCCGACGCGAAGTTGGTGCCCATGCGCCCGAAGCCGGTGATGACCTCGTCGAAGATCAGCAGGATGCCGTGCTTGTCGCAGATCTCGCGCAGGCGCTTCAGGTAGCCCTGCGGCGGCAGGTACCAGCCGGCCGAACCGGCCACCGGCTCCACGATGATCGCGGCCACGTTGCTCGGGTCGTGCAGCGGCAGGATGCGGGTTTCGAGCTCGACCAGCGGGTCTTCGGTCCACACCGGCTCCTGGTTGTGGATGTAGGCGTGGTTCACCGGGTCGTGGATGAAGCGCATGTGGTCCACGCGCGGCAAAAAGGCCGAGCCGAACACCTTGCGGTTGCCCGGGATGCCGCCCACCGACATGCCGCCGAAGCCCACGCCGTGATAGCCCTTCTCGCGGCCGATGAACACGTTGCGGTGGCCTTCGCCGCGCGCGCGGTGGTAGGCCAGCGCCACCTTCATCGAGGTGTCGGCGGCCTCGGAGCCCGAGTTGCAGAACAGCACCTTGTTCAGGTCGCCCGGAGCCAGCGCGGCGATCATCTCGGCCGCCTTGAAGGCCTTGTCGTTGCTGACCTGGAAGGCGGTGGCGTAGTCCAGCGTGTCCAGCTGCTTCTTGATCGCCTCGTTGATCGGCTTGCGGTTGTGGCCCGCGCCCACGCACCACAGCGAGGAGATGCCGTCGACCACCTTCTTGCCGTCGTGCGTGGTGAACGTCATGCCGTCCGCCGCCACGAACACCCGCGGGTCCTTCTTGAAATGGCGGTTGGGCGTGAAGGGCAACCACTGGTTGTCCATGTTGAAGTCCTGGAAGGCCATGTCTCGCTCCTGCGGTTATGTGGGGAGGGAAAATCGCGATTCTGGCACCCCTGCCACAATCCTGCCCCTGATGACGACCACTACGCCTGCCTACATCCTGAACCTCTCCTGTCCCGACCGGACGGGCATCGTGCACGCCGTGTCGGGCTTCCTGCTCGAGCGCGGCGCCAACATCGAAGAGGCCGCCCAATACAACGACCACGGCACCGGCCTGTTCTTCATGCGCGTGCGCTTCGCCTGCGGTGACCACAGCGAAGCCGTGCTGCGCGAGGAGCTGAAGGCCTTCGCCACCGGTTTCGGCATGAGCCTGCAGCTGCACGCCGCCGCCGACCCGATGAAGACCGTGATCCTGGTCAGCAAGGAAGGCCACTGCCTGAACGACCTGCTGTTCCGCTGGAAGAGCGGCCTGCTGTCGATCGACGTGCGCGCCATCATCTCGAACCACCGCGACTTCTACCAGCTGGCCGCCAGCTACAACGTGCCCTTCCACCACATCCCGGTGACGGCCGCGACCAAGGCGCAGGCCGAGGCGAAGCAGCTGGAGATCATCGAGGCCGAAGGCGCCGAACTCGTGGTGCTCGCGCGCTACATGCAGATCCTGAGCAACGACCTGTGCAAGAGCCTGGCCGGCCGCGCGATCAACATCCACCACTCGTTCCTGCCCAGCTTCAAGGGCGCCAAGCCTTACTACCAGGCACATGACCGCGGCGTGAAGCTGATCGGCGCCACCGCCCACTACGTGACGGCCGACCTCGACGAAGGCCCGATCATCGAGCAGGACGTGGCCCGCGCCGACCACACCGACACGGTCGAAGACCTCACGGCCCGCGGCCGCGACACCGAAAGCCAGGTGCTGGCCCGCGCCGTGAAATGGCACAGCGAACACCGCGTGCTGCTGAACGGCCACCGCACGGTCGTGTTCCGCTAACCCACTCCATCGCCGCTCCCAGATGCGCCTGCAGCTTCCGCTTTTCGCCCTTGCTGCCGCTCTGGCAGCGCCCGCCACCTTCGCCCAGGACGCCCGCGCCGGCAGCGCCCCGCTGGCGCCCGACGCGCTGTTCGCGCGCGTCTCGCCCAGCGTCTGGGTGGTGCAGGCCAGCGACGCCCAGGGCAAGGTCCTGGCCACCGGCAGCGCGGTCGCCACCGGCCCGGGCACGGCCGTCACCAGCTGCAAGCTGCTGGCCAAGGCCAGCGCCGTGGCGCTGCGCCGCGACAACGTGAGCTACGGCGCCGTGCTGGAGCACCCGGACGTCGAACGCGACCTGTGCCAGCTGCGCATCGCCAACCTCGTGTCGCCGACGCTGGGCGTCGTGCCCGCGGGGGCGTTGCAGGTCGGGATGCCGCTGTACGTCATCGGATCGCCGCGCGGGCGCGAACTCACGCTCGGCATTTCCATGCTCGGCGGCGTGCGCCGCAACGCCGCGGGCGCGCTCGAGTCGCTGCAACTGGCCACGCCGACCGAGGCGGGCCTGGCCGGTGCCGGCCTGTTCGATGCGCAAGGCCGCTTGGTGGGACTGGTCGCCGGATCGGCCCCGGCCACCCTCGCCATGCCGGCCGCATGGATCGCGGAACTGCCGACGCGCGGCCAGCGGGCCATTGAGCGCCTGGCCTCGCAGCCCGCGCCGGCCAGCGTGTCGCTGCAGCGCCCGAGCATCGTGGAGTACCAGCTGCACGACCGGCTCACCAACACCTACCGCAAGGTGATCTACCGCGCAGACACGGCCACCACCTCGGACGAACGGCTCAGCTTCAACAACGGAGGCTGGATCGAGAAGCCGGGCGGCGAGGTGATCGGCGTCACGACGGCCGTGGCCGGCGAGTTCGACAGCGTCATGCCGCCGGGCGGCTGGGCCCGGCCGACCCTGGAACAGGACGCCGCCTGGGCCACGGAATACGACGCCACCATGGGCGGCACGCGCATCAAGATGGACCTGCGCGCCCACGTGGTGGACGACGCCGCCATGCTGCCGGTCAACGGCCGCGAGATGAAGGTGGTGAAGATCGACTACCGCGGCCACACCCAGCGCTTCGCGAACGCGGGCGCCTGGAGTGGCAACCAGTACGGGACCTACCGCGCCAGCGTGTGGTTCTCGCCGGAGCTGGGCCGCGTCGTCCGCTTCGAAGTGCAGACGCGCGGCGGTGCGAGCGGCGGCGCGTTCCAGGTCAGCGAAGTGCTCGAGCTGGTGAGCATCCGCTAGCCCCGGGCGCGCGCCGCGCGCTCTCTATCGATCAATTGCGATACGGGTTGTCCGGACGCCGGTCCTGGCGGTTCGGCACGCCGTCGCCGTCGCGGTCCCAGCGGCCGCGGTTGTATTCCCAGCGGCCATTGTTCTCGCGCCATTCCGGCGCGCGGTAGGCATAGCCCGGGCGGGCACGCACGTACATGCCGCGCACCCACACATGGCGACCGCCACGCCACTCATAGTGACCCGGCGACCACACATAGCCGCGACGCGGCGGCGGCATGCGCTCGTAGCGCGGCGGGGGCGGCGGCCCCTGGATGGTGATCACCGCCTGCGCCTGCGCGGCCGTGGGAACGGTCAGGGCGCCCACCGACAGCAGCGAAGCGGCACCGATGGAAAGAGCGACTGCGAGTGTTTTCATGAGAAAGCCCCATGGTTGTTGGAGGAGCCTTCATGCTGCCGGGACCGTGTGAAGCGCCTGTAAGCGCTGCGCGAAATCTTGTGTAGAGCTGTTTCGCTGCCGCGGACGCGCTTTACTCCTGCAATTCGCGCAGGTCGATGGCCGCGGCCATGGCCGCGTGGCCGGCGCGGTTGGGATGCAGGTGATCGCCGCTGTCGAATGTCGGATTCAGCTGACGCGGCGCGGCCGGGTCGCGCAGCACGGCATCGAAGTCGACCACGCCATCGACGTCCTGGCGGCTGCGCACCCAGCGGTTCACGGCCTCGCGCATGGCCTCGTTGGCGTCGGTGCCGTAGATCGTGTTGCCGAAGGGCGGCACGGTGCCCAGCAGCACCTTCACGCCCTTGGCGCGCGCCTGCTTGACGAGCTGCCCCAGGCCCTCGGTGACACGCTCGGCCGTGGGCACGTCGTGCGGCGGCACCTTCAGGCCGGGGATGCCCGCGAAGATGGCGCGGCCGATGTCGTTGGTGCCCAGCAGCACGATGACGTGCGTCACGCCGCTCTGGCCCAGCGCGTCGCGCGCAAAGCGCGACAGGCCGTCGGGGCCGATGCCGTTCACCAGCAGCCGATTGCCGCCGATGCCGGCGTTGATCACCGACACCGCGTGCGCGGCCTGCGGACTGTCACGCAACCGCGTGGCGAGCATGTCGGGGTAGGCGCCATCGCCCGACTCGCCGCCGCCCGCGGTGATCGAATCGCCGAAGGCCACCACGGTGCGCACCGGCCTGGCGGTGAGCACGTCGAGCCCGGTCACGATGTGGCTCATCGGCAGCGCCACCGCCTTCGACAGCCGGGGCGCCGAGACGGCGTTGCCTTGCGCCAGCCAGCCCGTGTCGCTGGACAGCAGGTACATCGTGGCGAACGGTGTCGCGCGGTCGAGAAAAAGGCTCACGGCCACGGCCTGGCCCGCCGCAACGTTCAGCGCCACGCCGTCGCTCCATGCTTCCGCGCCCGGCGCCACGGTGACGGTGGCGCGGCCTCCGAAACGCAGCGTGCGCAACGAGGCCGGCGAGATGGCGTCGCCGCCCGTGCCCAGTGCCACGGTGGCCGCGGCGATGCGCAGCGGCGTCTTGCCGAAGCGGTTCGACACCCGCACGCGGATGCGCTCGCCGTCGATCGTCGGGCGCATCATCTGGCGCAAGGTCTGGCCGCGGAACACATGGTCGCCCGGTCCGCCGATGGCGGCCGTGGCGGGGTTCGCGTCCAGCTCGGCGAAGTCGAGCACCGCCACGGCCCAGCTCGCCACCCAGCGCGCTTCGGCCGGCTGGCGTGCCGCCTGCTCGACCTTCTCCGCCCACACCGCCTGCACGCCCACGAGCAGCACCGCAAGGCCGAGAACGGCCATCCAGTGTGCAGGGGAAAAGGCGGCGTCGCGCAAACGGACGCGCCAGCGGGCAGGAAGCTTCATGCGTGCAAAAGCGGCCCAGTGTACGGAGCCGCCTTGCCCGCGCAGGTGACGAGGTCTAAGCCTGCGTTACCAAGTGTCGACGTACGCCGAGACCGCCTCGGCCGGCCGCGTCGCCGAGGCCAAGCCGCGCACCAGCCAGGTGCGCGTGTCGGCCGGGTCGATCACCGCGTCGATCTCCAGCGTCTGCGCCATGTGGATCGCCTCGCCGTTCGCGTACTGCTGCGCCACCAGCTGCTTGAAGAGCGCGTCGCGTTCCGCGCCCTCGGGCGCGGCCGCGAGCTCCTTGCGAAAACCCAGTCGCACCGCGCCTTCGAGGCCCATCGCGCCGAACTCGCCGGTGGGCCAGGCCACGGTGAACACGGGCGCATCGAAGCCGCCGGCGGTCATGGCCTGCGCGCCCAGGCCGTAGCCCTTGCGCAGCACCACCGCAAAGAAAGGCACGCGCAGATGCGAGGCCACCATGAACATGCGGCACACGTGGCGCACCTGCGCCTGCGCCTCGACCTCGGGCCCGACCATGAAGCCGGGCGTGTCGCACAACGACACGATCGGTAACCCGTGGGCATTGCACAGTTGCATGAAGCGTGCGGATTTGTCGGCCGCCTCCACGTCGATCGCGCCGCCCAGGTGGTGCGGGTTGTTCGCCATCAGGCCAACCGGCTTGCCCTCGATGCGCGCCAGCGCCGTGACGATGCCCGCGCCGAAGCCCGCGCGCAGTTCGAGCAACGAGCCGGTGTCGGCCACGCCGCGCATCGCGGCGCGCACGTCGTACACGCGCAGGCGGTTCTCGGGCACCACATGGCGCAGCGTGCGCGGATCGGCGCACTGCCAGTCGCTCACCGGACCCTGGAAGTACGACAGGTACTGCTTCGCAGCCGCCACGGCCGCGGCTTCGTCTTCCACCAGGATGTCGATCACGCCGTTGCGCGACTGCACGCTGCTCGGCCCGATCTGCTCGGGCGCGAAGGTGCCCAGGCCGCCGCCTTCGATCATCGCGGGGCCGCTCATGCCGATGTTGCTGCCCTTGGTCGCAATGATCACGT
This sequence comes from Variovorax sp. GW821-FHT06D12, assembly GCF_059419205.1. NCBI lineage: Bacteria > Pseudomonadati > Pseudomonadota > Betaproteobacteria > Burkholderiales > Comamonadaceae > Variovorax > Variovorax sp. GW821-FHT06D12. Next base: position 28,332 of record NZ_JBWKRI010000007.1, read on the forward strand.
CGGCGCAGCCCAGCAGCGCCGCGTTGCCCGCGAAGCAGCGGCCATGCACGATGCCGACCACCGGCACCTTGCCCGACAGCGCTGCGAACTGGCTGAAGGTGTGGTTGTTCAGGCCCGCGACGATCGGCATGTCAGTGTCGCCCGGCCGCCCGCCCCCGCCTTCGGCGAACAGCACCACCGGCAGCTTGAGCTGGTGCGCCACCGCGAGCAGCCGGTCGGTCTTGTGGTGGTTGCGCATGCCCTGCGTGCCGGCCAGCACGGTGTAGTCGTACGCGAGCACGGCGCAGCGCGATTTCTCGGGGCCGAACTGCTTCGCGTTGACGCTGCCCAGGCCGGTCACCATGCCGTCGGCCGGCGTGTTGGCGATGAGGTCTTCGAGCGTGCGGCGGCGCGTCTGCGCGGCGATGGCGAGTGCGCCGTACTCGATGAAGTTGCCCGGGTCGCCGGCCATGTCGCACAGGTCGGCGATGTTCTCGCGCGCGGTGCGACCGCCCTGCGCATGCCGCTTGTCGACGGCCGCCTTGCGGTTCGCATCGAGCGTGGGCGCATGACGGTCGATGACCTTCTGCAGGTCGGGGCGGATCGCGTCGAGGTCGTGCGCGACGCGCGCCTGCGCTTCGACGCCCTGCGCGTCGACGGCCTCCAGCCGCACCAGCGACTGGCCTTCGACGAGGTAGTCGCCGGGCGCAGCCAGCAGCGCCAGCACACGGCCGGCCACGGGCGCGTGCAGCAGGTGCTCCATCTTCATGGCCTCGAGCACGCCGAGCTGTGCGCCGGCGGGCAGCACGTCGCCCACCGCGACCTCGAACTGGACCAGCTTCGCGGGCATCGGCGCCTTGACGGTGAGGCCGTCGTCGTCTGCCTCGTCCGGCACCGGCGCGCTCGCGGCGGCGGGCGCGGTCACCTTCTTCGTGTGCTTCTCGAACGCCTTCGCGTCGGCGAGCAGATCGCCCAGGTGCGCTTCCACGAAACGCGTGTGCACGGCCTGCGTCGCGAACTCGGGCCGCGCGGCAATGGCGCACAGCAGCGGCAGGTTGGTGGCGATGCCGTCGATGTGGCATTCATCGAGCGCGCGCAGCGAGCGGCGCAGCACGTCCGCGAAACGCGACGACGGCGAATGCACGATGAGCTTGGCCAGCAGCGTGTCGTAGTGCGGCGAAGGCGCCAGGCCCGCGTAGCCGTGCGTGTCGACGCGCACGCCGGGGCCGGCGGGCAGGTCGAAGCGCGCGAGCGTGCCGCCCGCGGGGCGTGCGTTACCTTGCGCGTCGAGCGTCTCGGCGTTGATGCGCCACTGCACCGCGAAGCCGCGCTGCGGTGCCGTGCGGCCAGCCTCCACGCCGAGCGCGTCCAGCGTGTCGCCCGACGCGACGGCGATCTGCAGCTGCACGAGGTCCAGCCCCGTCACGGCCTCGGTCACCGTGTGCTCGACCTGCAGGCGCGGGTTCGCTTCGATGAAGACGAAAGGCAAGGTGGTCGATGCGGCATCGACCAGGAATTCAAAGGTGCCGAGACCGCGATAGCCCACGGCCTTGGCCATGCGCAGCGCGGCCTGCGTGACCTGCGCGCGCAGCGGCTCGGGCAGCGAGGGGCTGGGCGCGATTTCGACCAGCTTCTGGAAGCGGCGCTGCAGCGTGCACTCGCGCTCGCCGAGGCTGGCCACGGCGCTGCCGTCGCCGAGCACCTGCACCTCGATGTGCCGCGCATTGCGCATCAGGCGCTCGACGTACACACCCTCGATGCCGAACGCCGCCTTGGCTTCGGACATGCAGCGCGCATGCGCCTCGGGCAACTCGTCGGCGTTCAGCACCGCACGCATGCCACGCCCGCCGCCGCCGCCGATGGCTTTCACCATCACGCCCGCGCCCTGCGCGTGCTGCTCGGCGAAGAAGGCCTGGGCCTGCGCGAGCGTCACCGCGCCGGCGCTGCCGGGCATCACGGGCACGTCGCATTGCGCGGCCAGTTCGCGGGCGCGGGCCTTGTCGCCGAACAGGCCCAGCTGCTCGGGCGTGGGACCGATGAAGACCAGGCCCGCGTCGGCGCAGGCCTGTGCGAAGTCGGCGCGCTCGCTGAGGAAGCCGTAGCCGGGATGCACCGCATCGCAGCCTTGCGCCTTCGCCACCGCGATCAACGCAGCCACGTCGAGGTAGGCCGAAGGGCCGGTCGCGTCGAGCGCCACCGCCACATCGGCCAGCTGCACATGCAGCGCAGCGGCATCGTCGCGCGCGTGCACCGCCACGCTGGCGATGCCCAGGTCGCGCAGCGCGCGCACCAGGCGCACGGCGATCTCGCCGCGGTTGGCAATCAGAACTTTGGAAAACACGCGAAGAAGCCTTTCAGGTCTTGTCTTTGAGCAGGCGGCGCAGCACCTTGCCCGCGCCGGTGGTCGGCAATGCATCGATGAAGCTCACGGCGCGCGGCGCCTTGTAGCTCGCCATGTTCTCGCGCGCCCAGGCCACGAGCGCGTCGGCTTCGAGCGCGGCGCCGGGCTTGCGCACGATGAAGGCCTTCACGACCTCGCCCTTCTCGGGGTCAGGCTGCGCGATGACCGCCGCCTGCGCCACCGCCGGGTGCTTGATGAGGATGGTCTCGACCTCTTCGGGGAACACGCTGTAGCCCGAGACCTTGATCATTTCCTTGAAGCGGCCGATGAAGGTGAGGTAGCCGTCGGCGTCGAGCTTGCCCATGTCGCCCGTGTGCACCCAGCCGTTGCGCAGCGTGGCGGCCGTGGCCTCGGGCTTGTTCCAGTAGCCCTTGAACGAGCCGGCGCTGGTGAGCACGATCTCGCCGACCTCGCCCGTGGGCATGTCGGCCTGGGTCTCGGTGTCGATGATGCGGATGGTCACGCCCGGCACCGGCACGCCCTGCGTGCCCCAGCGCGGCGCCACGTGCGGCGTGTAGGTGTCGCAGGTGTGGGTTTCGCTCAGGCCGTAGGCGGCCTCGAACGAGCTGCAGTGGTTGGCGTGCGAGCGCCACTGCGCGGCCAGCGGCTCGGTGAAGGCGATGCCGAAGCTGGTCACCGGGTTCATCTTCAGGCTCGACAGGTCGAAGCGGGCGATGTCAGGCACCTGCATGCAGGCCACGTTCATCGGCGCGATGCTGTACCACCAGCTGACGTGGTAGCGGTCGATGGCCTGCAGCACGGCGCGCGGATCGAAGCGGTGCATCAGCACCGAGGCCGCGCCGCTGAGCACGGGCACGTTGACGCCCATGAGCATGCCGGCGATGTGGTACAGCGGTGCGATCGACAGCAGCACGTCGCCAGGCCCCACGCCGTTGCAGTCGGCCGCGGCGCGCGTCTTGAAGAGCGCGTTGCCGTAGCTGAGCATCGCCCCCTTGGGCAGCCCGGTGGTGCCCGAGGTGTAGGTCATGAGCGCGATGTCGTCCATGTCGATGGCGACGGGCTGCGGCGTGGCGCCGCTGCGCATCACGGCAAGGAAGTCTTCGCAGCCTTCGGGCACGGTGCGTTCGGCCCTGCGCTCGGCGGCCAGTTCGGCCGGCAGGTCGAGCGTGGGCTCGGCGGGCAGCAGGTCGGCGTAGTGCACCACGAACACATGCGCGAGCGCACTCTCGGCCTGCACCTTGCGCACCACCGGCACGAGCGGCGCGGCCGCGACGATCACGCGCGCCTTCAGGTCGTTGACCTGGTAGGCCAGCTCGTGCTCCTTGTTGAGCGGCCCGCTCGGGCAGACGATGGCGCCGATCTTCTGGATGCCGAAGTGCGCCACCAGGTACTGCGGGCAGTTGTTGAGGAACAGCACCACGGGTTCGCCCTTGGCCACGCCCAGGGCCTGCAGGCGCGCGGCGAAGGCGTCGCTCGCGCGGTCGAGCTCGGCCCAGCTCAGGGCCTGGCCGTACCAGAGGCAGGCGGTGGCGTCGCCGCGCGTGCGTGCGTGGTCGCGCAGGTAGGCGTGCAGGGGCTGCTGCACGCGCGGCGGCAGCTCTTTCAGACGTGTGGGGGTGGCGGGCGTTGTCTCCATGGCGTCACTTTCTCAGGGTTATCGATAGCCGCCTGCGCAGGGCCGGCGCTTGCCAATGCGGCATGGTGCACGAACAATCCTACCCATGGGTATAACTTCCGCGACACCGAACAAACCCTCTGCCACGCACACGGCACAGCCGCACCTGCCGCAGGGCACGGGCCGCCAGCGCGCGGCCACGCAGGGCACCGACCTGCAGCGCGAGCGCATCCTGCAGGCGGCGGCGCAGCTGTTTGCTGCGCAGGGCTACGCCAACACGACCATGGCGCAGATCGTGCGCGAGCTGGGCGTGACCAAGCCCTTCGTGTACTACTACTTCCGCGACAAGCAGGAGATCTTCGAGACGCTGTCGTGGCGCCCCGCGGTCGACTGTTTCACCGCGCTCGACTTCGCCGCCACCGACCCGCGCCGCGCGAGCGAGAAGGTGATGGAAGGCATCGAGGGGCTGATCCGCGCCACCATCGCGCACCACCCGGTGGCCTTCTTCGCGTACCGCGAGCCGCAGGTGTACCGCCCCGAATACCTCGAAGCGCAGAAGAAGCTCGCACATCACTTCTATGACCTGCTGTGCCCGCTGCTCGAAGAAGCCCGGCGCGACGGCGACCTCGACTTCGACGAGACCAAGATCACCGCGCTCGCGGCCTGCAGCCTGCCGGGCTTTCTCTACAGCTGGTACCGCCCCAACGGGCGTCTCTCGCCCGACGAGGTGGTGGAGCAGCTCACGAAGCTGGCCAGCCGCGTGATCGGGCTGCGCGCGAAGAACTGATTCCGCCTTTCACACACCCTCCGGAGACACCCATGAAGCTCACGCATGCGCCCCTGGCGCGGATCGCCCTTGCCTCTTTGTTTGCCATCGCCGGCACCGCGGCGCAGGCGCAGGCCCCGCAGCCGACCTACAAGATCGCCTACATCGATCCGCTGTCGGGGCCGTTCGCCAACGTGGGCGAGCTGATGCTCATGCACACGCAGTACGCCATCGAGGACATCAACGCCAAGGGCGGCGTGCTCGGCGGCATGAAGCTGCAGCTGCTGCAGTTCGACAGCAAGCTCTCGGCGCAGGAAAGCCAGAGCGCGCTGCAGGCGGCGATCGACCAGGGCGCCAAGGCGATCGTCACGGGCGGCTCGGGCTCGTCGGTGGTCACGGCGCTGGTGCTCGCGGTGGCGCGCTGGAATCAGCGCAACCCGGGCAAGGAGCTGATCGTGCTGAACCACTCGTCGATCGACCCCGAGATGACGGGCAAGGGCTGCAGCTTCTGGCACTTCCAGACCGAGGCCAACACGGCGATGAAGATGAAGGCGCTGGCCAACTACATCAAGAAGACGCCGGACGTGAAGAAGGTCTACCTGCTGAACCAAGACTATGCCCACGGCAAGCAGTGGGCCAGCTACGGCCGCCAGCTGGTGGGCCTGGCGCGCCCCGACATCCAGTTCGTCGGCGAGACGCTGCACCCGATCGGCCGCGTGAAGGACTTCGCGCCCTACATCGCCAACATCAAGCAAAGCGGCGCCGACTCGGTCATCACCGGCAACTGGGGCCAGGACATGACGCTGCTGCAGAAGGCCGCGGGCGACGCGGGCTACAACCTGCGCTACTTCAACCACAGCGCGGGCTCGGTGCCGGGCACCGTCACCGCCGTGTCGCAGGCCAAGACGGGGCAACTCACCTGGGTGGCCGAATGGCACCCGGGCCAGGCCGACACGCCGAAGGTCGACGCGCTGGCCAAGGCCTACAAGGCCAAGACCGGCAAGGACTTCCTTGCGCCTCGCATCGACCTGACGCCGCGCCTGCTGGCCGCCGCCATCGCCAAGGCCGGCAGCGCCGACACGGTGAAGGTGGCGCGCGCCCTCGAAGACCTGAGCTTCGACTCGGTGGTGGGCCCGGTGCGCATGCGCGGCGAAGACCACCAGCTGCTGCTGCCGCAGGTGGTGAACACCATCGCGCCGGTGGACGGCAAGGCGGTGAAGACGGGCTGGGAAGGCACCAACTACGGCTTCCGCACCGATGCGGTCTATACCGGGAACGAGCTGGCGCAAGGCACCGACTGCAAGATGGTCCGACCCTGACTGAGTTCTTTCGGGGGACCTGCCCGGGCCACTGTGAATAGCGATCACGCTGACGGCGTGATCGCCCCCTGCGCCGCGCAATTGTTTCCTAGGGAAACCCCGTCCTGCCCACCCCCTGTGCCATCGGGATACTCCGGATTCGCATCCCGGACATCCGAAGCGGGTCCATACCGAAGGCACAACAAGGTACACCATGGCAGGAAAGAACTCGCTCCATCCGATCCCCCATCCGGCGAAGAAACCCTTCGTCGGCAATCTGCTGTCCATCGGCTCCGACTCGCCGGTGCTCGACATGTGGAAGATCGCGCAGGACCTCGGCGGCATCTACTGGCTCGACATGCCGGGCATGCCGGTGATCGTGGTGTCGTCGCCCGCGCTGGTCGACGAACTGTGCGAAGAGCCGCGCTTCGACAAGAGCACGCGCGGCGCGCTGCGCCGGCTGCGCGCCGCGTCGCACGGCCTGTTCACGTCCGACACGCACGAGGAGACGTGGTCGAAGCCGCACAACATCCTCTTGGCCAACTTCAGCCAGCGCGCGATGCAGGCCTACCACCCGATGATGCTGGACATCGCGGGGCAGCTGGTCACCAAGTGGGAGCGCCTCAACTTCGATGAAGAGGTGGACGTGGTGCGCGACATGACCGCGCTCACGCTCGACACCATCGGCCTGTGCGGCTTCGGCTACCGCTTCAACTCGTTCTACCGCGAGGGCTTCCATCCTTTCGTCGATGCGATGGTGCGCACGCTGGAGACGGTGCAGAACCGGCGCGGCATTCCGCTCGAGGAGCTGATGCTCAAGAAGGAGCTGGCACAGCAGCGCAAGGACATCCGCTACATGCACAAGATGGTGGAAGACATCATCGAGGAGCGGCGCGCGAGCGGTGCCGACATCGCCACCAAGCCCGACCTCCTGAGCTACATGATCGCGGGCGTGGACAAGAAGAGCGGCGAGAAGCTCACCGACAAGATGATCCGCGACGAGTGCATCGAATTCCTTATCGCGGGCCACGAGACCACCAGCGGCCTGCTCTCGTTCGCCATCTACTTCCTGCTGAACAACCCCGAGGCGATGGCCAAGGCGCAGGCCGAGGTCGACAGCGTGTTCGGCGGCGACACCACGCAAAAGCCCACCTACGCGCAGGTCAACCGCCTGCAGTACGTGATGCAGGTGCTGAAGGAGTCGCTGCGCCTGTACCCGACCGCGCCCGCGATCTCGATGCGCGCGAAGGAAGACACCAAGATCGGCGGCCAGTACACGATCAAGAAGAACAACATGGTCATCATGCATGCGCTCGCGCTGCACCGTGACAAGGGCATCTGGGGCGAGGACGCCGACCAGTTCAACCCCGACCACTTCAGCCGCGAAGCCGAGCGCGAGCGTCCGGTGAACGCCTTCAAGCCCTTCGGCAACGGCCAGCGCGCCTGCATCGGGCGGCAGTTCGCCCTGCAGGAAGCGGTGCTCACGCTGGGCATGATCCTGCAGCGCTTCAACCTCGTCGATCACACGGGCTACAAGCTCAAGATCAAGGAAGCGCTGACGATCAAGCCCGAGAACTTCAAGATCAAGGCGCTGCTGCGCGACCCGGCCTCGCGCCCGCGCGGCACCGTGGAAGCGGCGGCCACGCCCGACACGCCGGCCAAGCCCGCCGCGCGCAAGCCGCAGGCGGCGCGCCACGGCACCTCGCTGCTGGTGCTGCAGGGCTCCAACCTCGGCACCGCCGAAGACCTGGCGCGCCAGCTGGCCGAGGCCGGCGAGCTGCGCGGCTTCTCGACCCAGCTGGCCTCGCTCGACGACTATGCCGAGCGGCTGCCGGCCAGCGGCGCGGTGGCCATCGTCTGCGCCTCTTACAACGGCGTGGCGCCCGACAACGCGGCGGAGTTCCACCGCTGGCTCGACAAGGCCGACGACTCGCTCAACGGCGTGCGCTTCAGTGTCTTCGGCTGCGGCAACACCGACTGGGCCGCCACCTACCAGGCGGTGCCGCGCCGCATCGACGAACGGTTGGAAGCCTTGGGCGCCGCGCGCGTGCACGCGCGCGGCGAAGGCGATGCGCGCGAGGACATGGACGGCGCCTTCCAGGACTGGAGCGACGCGCTGTGGCCCGCGCTGGTGAAGACCTTCGACATCAAGAACGGCGCCGACACGCCGGCCGAGGCCGAGCCGCTGTACACGCTCGAAGAGCTGCCGCCGCCGCAGAAGAACGCACTGGTCGATGCGCTGGGCGCCGTGCCGCTGCGCGTGATCGAGAACCGCGAACTGCAAAGCGCCGGCGCCAACGGAGAGGCCGGACGCTCCACGCGCCACGTCGAGCTGATGCTGCCCGAGGGCGTGAACTACGTGCCCGGCGACCACCTGAGCGTGGTGCCGCGCAACAGCCCGGCGCAGGTCGAGCGCGCGATGGCGCGCTTCGGCTTCGACCGCTCGGCGCACGTGCGCCTGTCGGCCGTGCCGGGCCGCAAGGCGGCGCTGCCGGTCGACCAGGTCATCGCGGTCGATCGCCTGCTGGGCGACTACGTCGAGCTGCAGGACGTGGCCACGCGCAAGCAGATCGCCACGCTCGCGGCGCACACCGAGTGCCCCTTCACCAAGCCCAAGCTGCAGGCGCTGTCGGGCAGCGACGAGGCCTCGCAGGCCGCGTACAAGGCCGAGGTTCTGCACAAGCGCAAGTCGCTGCTGGAGCTGCTCGAGGAGCACCGTGCCTGCCAGGTGCCGTTCGCGGTGTTCCTGGAAATGCTGTCGCCGCTGTCGCCGCGCTACTACTCGATCTCCTCGTCGCCGACGATGACGCCGGGGCGCTGCAGCGTGACGGTGGGCGTGGTGAGCGCGCCCGCGCTGTCGGGCAACGGCACCTTCGAGGGCGTGTGCTCCAACTTCCTGGCGCGCGCCGAGGCCGGCGACACGGTGCACGGCGTGATCCGCGAGACCACGGCCGAGGGCTTCCGCCTGCCGGAGGACGCAAACCGGCCGCTCATCATGATCGGCCCGGGCACCGGCCTGGCACCGTTCCGCGGCTTCCTGCAGGCGCGCGCGGCGCAGGTCGAACGCGGCGACGCGCTGGGCGAGGCGATGCTGTTCTTCGGCTGCCGCCATCCCGAGCAGGACTTCATCTACGCCGAAGAGCTGCAGGCCTGGTCGCACCGCGGCCTGATGAAGCTGCACACGGCCTTCTCGCGCGCCGGCGACCGCAAGGTCTACGTGCAGGACCTGATCCGCGAACAGGGCGCGGCCGTGTGGAAGCTGCTCGAAGCCGGTGCCGTGGTGTACGTGTGCGGCGACGGCTCGCGCATGGAGCCCGACGTGCGGCGCACGCTCAGCGACCTCGCGCGCGAGCACGGGCAGGACAGCGCGGCGTGGATGGACAAGATGATTGCCGAGCAGCGCTATGTGCTCGACGTGTGGGCCGGGGCCTGAAGAACCCAGTCTGTAGCCCCAAAGAAGAAGACCGGCATTCGCCGGTCTTTTTTTGTTGGGAGTGTTCGCCTCAGGTCAGACGTTGCGATCCGGGTCCGGGTACACCAGCGGCCCGAGCATGCCGCGGTTGAACGGCTTCCATTCGCCCTCGGGCTGCGCCAGCCGGTCGGCCACCGCATAGAGCACGGCCGGGTGCGCGCCGAGCCCCAGGTGGCTTGCCACCACCTCGATGTTCTCGGACTGCGGGCCGGTCTTCTCGAGGCTGCAACGCCACGCCACGACACCGTCGGTGCGGCTGAAGATCGAGGTCGTGGGCACGGGCGGCGTGGGTTCGACGAACTTCATGCGGCGCGGGTCGTGCGAGCTCTGGCCGCTCACGCCTTCGTACACGCGCCAGGCGTTGGTGGCGCGCGGGCTGCCCGAGAACGGGCTGCCGAGCGTGATCACGTTGCGGATGAGGTCCTTCTGCGCCGAGGCCAGCAGCCGCGCATACACGCCGCCCAGGCTCCAGCCGATCACGCTGACCTTCTGGCCGCTCTTGTCGGCCAGGGTCTTGAGCAGGTCGACCATGCCGTCCTCGACGCCGGCGCGTGGGCCCAGGTTGCGGCCCTGGCCCCAGCCGTGCGCGTCGTAGCCACGGCTGCACAGGTAGCGGCGCAGCAGCAGCGTGGACATGTCGCTGGCCACCAGGCCCGGCAGCACGAGCACGGGGTGCCCGTCGCCGCGCGGCGCGAGCTGCAGCAGCGGCCACATGGCGAGGCCGGCGCCGGTTTCCCAGAGGGCGCGCGCTTCGGCCAGCAAGAGCAGGCGCGACGGCGGAGCGATGGGTTCGTGGGTGGCGGTGGTCATGATGGCGGCTTCCTTTCTGTTTCTTTCTTCTGTAGGACGACGATGGGGGTGCGAAGTTGCATGCCCCGTCGGACGACAACTTCATTTATCCGAGGTATTTGCCCCTCAGGTAATCAAGATAAGCCCTCGATTCGCTGGAAACATACGGAGAAACCAGCGTGAGTGTGTAGAAAGCCGCCAAACCGGGGTCGGCCTGCGCCAGCGCGTCGCGCCCCGGCACCAGCCGCTCGAACGAGAGCCAGCAGGTGGTGGTGAAGACCATCTGCAGCGCGAGGATGCGCGCCTGCTCGGCGCTGGTCTCGATCACGCCCGAAGCCACCAGCCCTTCGCACAGCGTCTGGGCCGCCAGCAGGTTCTGCGCGGTCATGGCCTGGGCGCGCTGCCCCAGGGCCGGGTACTCGCTGGCCAGGAAGGCCATGTCGCGATAGATGAAGCGGTACTCGTCGATGGCCTCGAAGCGCAGGTGCAGCGCCAGCCACAGGTCGTCGATGGCGGTGATGGAGGCCGACGAGCCGTTGAGCACCTCGAGCCGCTGCTCGAAGCGCCGGAACAGCCATTCGACGATCAGCTGCTTGGCCTTGAAGTGGTAGTGCAGGTTGCCCGGGCTCATGCCGAGCTCGGCCGCGATCTTGTGCGTGGACACGGCCGGAAGACCTTCCGCGTTGAACAGCGCAAGGCTGGTCTGCAGGATACGATCGCGCGTGGTGTTGGAGCTGGCCACAAGCGGCGTGTTGCGTGCGTTGTGTGCCGCTCAGCGCTTGCCGCCGGAGCCACTTGAACTGGACGGTTTCTCGAGTCTGGCGAGGCGTTCGCGCAACTGCGCCACCTCGTCGCGCAGGGCCTGCACCTCGTCGGCGCTGGGCATGCCCAGGCGTTGCAGGGCGGTGGCGACACGCTGGTCGAACACGTCCTCGAACTTGCGGATGCCGAAGGTGTCCAGGCTGGGAAAGCCGCGCGTCAGCGCGGCCTTGGCACCGGCCACGTCGGCCTTGCCGTGCCCGATGCCGAGCAGGCCTTCGATCACGTTGGCCTGGCGCTTGGCGACATCGTTGCGCACGTTGTCCAGCGCCTTGAGGCCGGCGCGCAGCAGCGCTTCGGCCTTGTTGGTGCCGGCCGCAGCGGTGTCTGCGGGCGGTGCTTTCGCAGCCGGCGCCGCCTTGCGGGGCGCGGCCTTCTTCTTCGCCGCCGGAGCCTTCTTGGCAGGCGCCGCCCTCTTCTTCAACTTTGCAGTGTCATCGGGACGGGTCGCCATGCGGTGGGTGCTCCAGGGGCGTAAGGAATGAAAAGGGCGCGCTCAGCGCCCCGGGATCAGGCCGCCTTGCGGGCAGCGCGGCGAACCGGCTTCTTGGCCGCAGCGACCTTGGCCTTCACGGTGCGCACGGGGGCGGCTTCTTCGGTGCCGCTCACACGGGCTTCGATCTGCTTGGTGCCGGCGACGATGCGGTCAGCGATCTGCACCGACACGGTGGCGAAGGGCTGGTTCACGGCCGACAGAGCGTTCAGCACAGTGGTGGCAGCGGGCGATTCGATCTGGGCGACGCGGTTGGCGACGGTTTCGATGCCGCTGGTGGTGCCGGCGGCGACGCGGTCCATCACGTTCACGATGCGGCTGGTGTCGATGTCCAGGCGGTTCGACAGGAAACCATGCACCTTCTCTTGCGCGCCGATCAGGTTGGCCTTGATCTGCTCGCTCACCAGCGGGATCTGGCGGTTGCCCAGGAACTCGCTGTAGCGCGAAGCGGCACCGCCCAGCAGGCGTTGCACGCCGGTGCGGTAGGCACCGACCAGGGTCTTGCCGGCGTCGTTGTACTGGCCGACGACGTGGATGGCGGCGGAAGCGATGTTGGTTTGCGTGGACATGTGAGATTTCCTTGAAGTTGAATGGCTCGCGGGGAATCGCGATGGGCCAATCATCTTCCGCAGGGCCTAGGCCTGAAAAACTAGAACGGTCGGAAAACTAGTCCAACTGCCCCAATTTTTTGTCCAGGCCGGGCCGGCCCTGTCGATCATGCCGCAGCGGCGCGCGGCGATGCGGCGGCCTTGCGGGCCGCGGGCCGGGGTGCGGCCTTCTTCGCCGCAGCCTTCTTCGCAGGGGCTTTCTTCGCTGCCGCCTTGACCGGCGCGGCCTTGGCCGGGGCCTTCTGCGCCGTCTTCTTGGCGGCGACGGCCTTCACCGGCGCCTTCTTGCGCGCGGCCGGCTTGCGGGCCGGTGCAGCGGCCTGGGCCTCTTCGTCCGCTTCCGGCGCGGGGGCGGCCACGGGCTTGGGCGGTGTGGCCGGCGCGCCGGAGACGGCCGGGTGCTTCTGTGTCAGCTCCATCAGCAGCTTGTGCTCGGCCAGCAGGTAGTCGCCGATCTCGGTGATGTCGGGCACGGCGCGGCGGCAGGCGATCAGGCCGTAGTCCATGCGGCCGTTGTAGCTTTGCACGGTGACGTTGAGCGCGGTGCCGTGGCTGGCGATCGACACCGGGTAGTAGCAGGTGACCAGCGCCCCCGCGAAGTACATCGGGAACGGCGCGCCCGCCACGTTCGAGACAGCCACGTTGGCCGCCGGCGGCAGCAGGTTGACGATGCCCGAGCGCCCCACCATCGACGCGATGCCCGACACCAGCCAGGGCGCGGCGAAGGTCGGGAAGTCGTCCAGGATCACGGCCTTGAAGCGGTTCATCGTCGACTTCGAGGAATTCGACGAGGCGTTGATCGCCTTCAGCCGCTGCAGCGGATCGGTGATGTCGGTGGCCAGGCTCACGAGGATCATGCTGGCCTGGTTGTTGGCCGTCTGGTCGCCGGCCTCGCGCAGGCTCACGGGCACGCCGGCCACCAGCGGCTTGGCCGGCAGCTCGTTGTTGTCGGCCAGGTAGTGGCGCAGCGCGCCGGCCACGGTGGCCAGCACCACGTCGTTGAGCGACACGCCGAAGTGCTTGGCGATGTACTTGGTCTCGGCCAGCGAGATGGTGCGCCCGGCGAAGGTGCGCTGGTTGGTGATCGACACGTTCAGCGAGGTGCGCGGCGCGAAGAGGTTGAACTTCTTCGGCGCGGTGGCGGCGGCCTTGTCGGCCGCCTTCTCGTCGGGCTGGGCCAGGCCGCCGATGGCGCGCGCGATGGCCGGCGCCATCTTGAAGAGCTTCACGTACTGCTGCGCCGTGTTGCGCAGCGCCGCCGTGGCGAGCTCGGCCATGCCCAGCTGGTAGCCGTTGCTGCGCGGGCGCGCACGCGGCGGCTTGATCACGCGGCCCGTGGCCTCGAGGTCGAAGATGGCCTTGCCCAGCTCGACGCCGGCCTGCCCGTCGATGCCCGCGTGGTGCACCTTGGTGTACAGCGCCACCTGGCCGCTCTTGAGGCCGTCGATGATGAAGAACTCCCACATCGGCCGGCTGCGGTCCATGAGCGTGGAGTGCAGCCGTGCCACGTACTGCTGCAGCTGGCGGTTGGTGCCGGGCTTGGGCAGCGTGATGTGGCGCACGTGGTAGTCGAGGTCGATGTCGTCGTCCTCGACCCACACCGGATTGGTCATGTCGAAGGGCATCAGCGCGAGCTTGCGCGTGAACACGTCGGCCAGGTGGATGCGGCTGGCCATGAAGGCCTTGGCGTCTTCGTAGAAGTCGCCCTTGTAGCCCTTGGGCAGGTCCAGCACGTTGAGGGAGCCCACGTGCATCGGCATCTCGGGGGTTTCCAGGTGCAGGAAGGTGGCATCAAGACCGCTCAGGTGTTTCATGTGTGGTTCTCCTCGTTGGGGCATGCGCCGTCCGGCAGGATACCGTGGGCATCGCGTTCGTGGGCCTTCGCTTCTTCAGTGTTTCCACCGGGGGAAGGCACGCCCGGGACAGGGGTTTGCCCCAAGGATGGCCGGGGCGCGCATCCACATGTAATGAAAAAATCGACGCGCCTCGAATGCAGCAACAACTGCTCACAGGCCGCCGCATTCACGGGGGCTTCGTACACTGTGCCGCATGACCTCTGCGCACAACGAAGACCCCCATCTCTGGCTCGAAGACATCGACGGCGAAGCCGCTCTGGACTGGGCTCGCCAGCAGAATGCACATGCCGTTCACACCTATGCGCAGTCGCCGGCCTTCCAGTCGATCGAGCAGGGCCTGCTGGAGGTGCTCGACTCGGACGCGCGCATTCCGATGGTCAGCAAGATCGGTGCGCTGTACTACAACTTCTGGCGCGACAAGGCGCACCCCAAGGGCCTGTGGCGCCGCACCACGCTCGACCAGTACCGCACGCCCGAGCCCGCGTGGGAGACCGTGCTCGACCTCGACGCGCTGGCCGCGCAGGACGGCGAGAACTGGGTTTGGCACGGCGCCGACTGCCTGGAGCCCGCGTACGAACGCTGCCTGATCTCGCTGTCGCGCGGCGGCGCCGATGCCGACGTGGTGCGCGAGTTCGACCTCGTGAGCATGACGTTCGTCGAAGGCGGCTTCGCGCTGCCCGAGGCGAAGAACTACGTCACCTGGAAAGACATCGATCACCTGTACGTGGGCACCGATTTCGGCCCCGGCTCCATGACCAGCTCGAGCTACCCGCGCCTGGTGAAGGAGTGGCAACGCGGCACGCCGCTGGCCGAAGCCGTCACCGTGTACGAAGGTGCGCACGAAGACATGTCGGTGAGCGCCTGGAGCGACCACACGCCCGGCTTCGAGCGCGACTTCGTCTCGCGCCAGATCGACTTCTACGACAGCGAGACCTGGCTGCGCGCGCCCGACGGCACGCTGGCCAAGATCGACGTGCCCGACGACGCCAACACCGGCGTCACGCGCGAGTGGCTGCTGATCGAGCCGCGCGAAGACTGGACCGTGGCCGGCCGCACCTACACCGCCGGCTCGCTGCTGGCCGCGCGCTTCGACGACTACATGGCCGGCGCGCGCGAGCTCACGCTGCTGTTCGAGCCCGACGACACCACCGCGCTCGACGACTACTCGTGGACGCGCCACCACCTCATCCTCAACGTGATGCACGACGTGGTGAACCGGCTGGAGGTGCTCACGCCGCCGGCGGACGGCCTGGGCGACTGGGCGCGCGACAGCCTGGGCGGCGCGCCCGCGCTCTCGTGCGTGGCGGCCGGCGGCATCGACGAGACCGAGAGCGACGACTACTTCCTGACCGTGAGCGGCTTCCTGCAGCCGACCACGCTGTACATCGGCACCCTCGGCCAGGGCGAGCCGCAGCCGCTGAAGCACAGCCCCGGCTTCTTCGACGCCTCGCGCTTTCGCGTGAGCCAGCATTTCGCGACCTCGGCGGACGGCACGCGCGTGCCCTACTTCGAGATCGCCGCGAAAGACCTCGTGGCCGACGGCACCAACCCCACGCTGCAGTACGCCTACGGCGGCTTCGAGATCTCGCTGGAGCCAAGCTACAGCGGCGGCATCGGCCGCGCCTGGCTCGAACGCGGCGGCGTGTACGTGGTGGCGAACATCCGCGGCGGCGGCGAGTACGGCCCGCGCTGGCACCAGGCCGCGCTGCAGGAGAACCGGCTGCGCACCTGCGAAGACTTCGCGGCCGTGTCGCAGGACCTGTTCGCGCGCGGCATCACCTCGCCCGCGCACCTGGGCGCCATGGGCGGCAGCAACGGCGGCCTGCTCATGGGCAACATGCTCACGCTGTACCCGCAGCTGTACGGCGCCATCGTGAGCGAGGTGGCGCTGCTCGACATGAAGCGCTACACGCAGCTGTCGGCCGGCGCCTCTTGGATCGCGGAGTACGGCGACCCGGAACTGCCCGACGAGTGGGAGTTCATCCGGACCTTCTCGCCCTACGAGAACGCACAGGCCGGCACGCCCTACCCGCCCGCCCTTTTCACCACCTCCACGCGCGACGACCGCGTGGGGCCGGTGCATGCGCGCAAGATGCACGCGAAGCTGCTCGCGCAGGGGCACGACAGCAGCTTCTACGAGAACATGGAAGGCGGCCACAGCGCCGCCGCGGACAACAAGGCGTCCGCCTTCATGGATGCGCTCGGCTACGCCTACCTCTGGCACCACATCGGGAGACCGACATGAACAGCAGCAGCACCGCCGCTACCACCCTCGAACTGATCGGCGCGCCGACCGACATCGGCGCCAGCGTGCGCGGCGCGGGCATGGGCCCCGACGCGCTGCGCGTGGCCGGCCTGGCCGAGGCGCTGGCGGGCCAGGGCTTCACGGTGCTCGACCGCGGCAACCTCGCGGGCCCGGCCACGCCGTGGGCACCACCGGCCAACGGGCTGCGCCACCTCACCGAGGTGATCGCGTGGAACCGTTCGGTCTACGCCGCCGTCGACACCGCGCTGGGCGCCGGCCACGTGCCGGTGATGCTGGGCGGTGACCACTGCCTGGCGATCGGCTCCATCAGCGCCGTGGCCTGGCATGCGCGAAAACGCGGCAAGAAGCTGCGCGTGCTGTGGCTCGACGCGCACTCCGACGTCAACACCGAGACCACGAGCCCCAGCGGCAACCTGCACGGCATGCCGGTGTCGTGCCTGCTGGGCCACGGGCCGGCGGACCTCACGGGCTGGAGCGGCGAGCCCGCGGCGCTGGCGCACGACGCCATCCGCTTCATCGGCATCCGCAGCGTCGATGCCGACGAGAAGGAAGCGATCCGCACGCTCGCCCTGCACGTGTTCGACATGCGCCACATCGACGAGAACGGCATGCGCACCACCATGACCGAAGCGCTGCAGGACGTGGACGAAGACACCCACCTGCACGTGAGCTTCGACCTCGATTGCCTCGACCCGGCCGACGCGCCCGGCGTGGGCACGGGCGTGCGCGGCGGGCCGACCTACCGCGAGATGCAGCTGTGCATGGAAATGATCGCCGACACCGGCCGGCTCGGCTCGGTCGACGTGGTGGAACTCAACCCCGCGCTCGACGTGCGCAACCAGACGGCCGAGGTGGCGGTGGAGCTGATCGAGAGCCTGTTCGGCAAGTCGACGCTGGTGCGCTGACTGCCGAGCCTGTTCAGCCGCGGTTCGGCGACGGCGCCACCGGGAAGGTGGTGGCGGCGGGGCGCGTGGCGGGCTTCGGTGCGTCCTCAGCATCGGCCGGCATGTCGGGGCCGCCGCCCTGCAGGAAGCGCTCGACCAGCGTGAAGAAGCGGTCGTAGAAACGCTCGTCGGTGAGCGTCTGGCTCGCCACCTTGACCATCGCTTCGTTGCTGCCGCCGAAGGGCAGCGAGAGCGAGCCGATGGCGCCCACGCCCAGGCTGGCCGAGTTGCTGCCCTTCTTCAGGCCGTAGCGGTCCTGCAGCGCGGTCGCGAAGGCCACGGTGCTGCGGCCGGCCGAGGCGCTGCCCGCGCCCCCTTCCCGCGCGCAGACCACGCGGAACTCGACCTCGACGTGCGTCTCGGCCGCGGGCTGGAAGCTCTTGCGCGCGGTCACCAGGTCGGCGTTGGCGGCCGTGACCATGTAGCCCTGGCTCAGCAGCGCACGGCGCGCCGCCTCGCAGGTCTGGGCCTCGCTGGCGGCGTAGTTGCGCGTGTGGGTGGTGGTCGAGTCGAAGTCTTCGGGCTCGTAGGTCTGGCGCGTGCCGAAGCTGCCGCAGCCGGCCAGCAACAGGGCCGACAGCAGGCCCGGGAACAGAAACGCCGGCACGCGGGCCGGCGAAGCGAATAAAGCGGCAGAAGAGGTCTGGGGCATGGCAGGGCGGGAAGGACACCGGATGCTAACCAACCGGCGGCTTCGCTTCGAGCCCCCGGCAGGCCGGGGGTTCCCGAAAGGCCCTGCAAGCCCCGGAGATCGCGTCAGGGGTACAGACCGCGTTCCTGGCGCGCCATCAGGATGCGCTCGCAGGCCACCGCGTAGGTGGCAGTGCGCAGCGGGATCTTGTGCTTGTCGGCCGTGTCCCAGATCTGGTTGAGCGCGTTCATCATGATGCGGTCGAGGCGCACGTTGATCTCGTCCTCGTCCCAGAAGAAGGACGAGAAGTCCTGCACCCATTCGAAGTACGAGACCGTCACGCCGCCGGCGTTGCAGATCACGTCGGGCACGACCAGCACGCCGCGCTCGGCCAGGATGTCGTCGGCCTCGGGCACCGTCGGGCCGTTGGCGCCTTCGAGCACCAGCTTGGCGGTGGTCTTCTTGGCGCGTTCGGCCGTGAGCTGGCCTTCGAGGGCGGCCGGGATCAGGATGTCGCAGGCCACGTCCCAGAAGTCTTCATTCGGCACGATGTCGCCGCCGGCCTTGAAGCCGACCACGCCGTCGGTGCGCGAGATGGGCACCAGCTGGGTCAGATCGAGGCCGTTGGTGTTCACGATGGTGCCGGTGTGGTCCTGCACCGCGACGATCTTGGCGCCCGCCTCGACGAAGAGTTCGGCCGCGACCGAGCCCACGTTGCCGAAGCCCTGCACCGCGATGCGCGCGCCGCGCAGGTCCATGCCCAGGCGGCGGGCCGCTTCACGGCCGGTGACGAACACGCCGCGGCCGGTGGCCTTCACGCGGCCCAGCGATCCGCCCAGGTGCAGCGGCTTGCCGGTGACCACGCCGGTGGCGGTGCCGCCGACGTTCATCGAGTAGGTGTCCATCATCCACGCCATGATCTGCGCGTTGGTGTTCACGTCGGGCGCGGGGATGTCGGTGTGCGGGCCGATGATGATGCCGATCTCGCTGGTGTAGCGGCGCGTGACCTTCTCGAGTTCTTGCAGCGACAGCTTCTTCGGGTCGACGCGGATGCCGCCCTTGGCACCGCCGTACGGCAGGTTGACGGCAGCGGTCTTGATGGTCATCCAGGCCGACAGCGCCATCACTTCTTCCAGCGTGACGTCGGGGTGGAAGCGCACGCCGCCCTTGCCTGGGCCGCGGCTCATGTTGTGCTGCACGCGGTAGCCCTCGAAGTGGGCGATGGTGCCGTTGTCCATCTCGATCGGCACGTCGACGATCAGCGCGCGCTTGGGGCGCTTGAGGGTTTCGACCCAGCGCGCCAGCGGGCCGAGGTACGGCACGACGCGATCGACCTGCGACAGGTAGGTGCCCCAGGGGCTGTTGGCCGTCGGATTGACGAAGGAGAGTTTCTCGTTCATGGAAGATTCCCTTGGTTGGAATGGATGGGCGCAACGATATTCCGACTGAGGGCCGCGCGCCATGGCTTATGCATGCCGCGATGGCGGTTATGCAAGAGAAGTTGGAAGGCCCCTTGCGGTCCCTCTCGGCGCGGCCCGATGCAGGTGGATACGCACATGACAAAACCGTCATCCAGACGTTATCGGTCGCGTGGGTGCGCTTCGTACAGTCGTTCTCACCAACCAAGCAACCACCTCAAGGAGTGAACGAACATGAAGCTGTCTGCCACCACCCGCCTTCTGAACACCGCCGCCGTCGCCGCCCTGCTGGGCCTGGCCGCCGCACCGAGCTTTGCCGGCAACTACGCCGAAGGCGACCCGCGTCCCGCGCCCTTCGCGTCGTCGACGACGCGCGCCGCCGTGACGGCCGATGCCCAGCAGTGGCTGAAGACCGCGCCCACCCAGGGCTACAACGAGAACATGGGCCAGGAGCCGGTCGTGGTCTCGGCCAACAGCCGCGCCGCCGTGGCCGCCGACACGCAGCTGTGGATCCGCTCGGGCCTGGCCGCCCAGCAGTCGGGCGAAGCCGGCGCCGACACGTCGCGCCCCGGCTACCGCGAAGCCCAGGCTGCGTACACCAAGCTGCGCGAAGGCCCGGCCTACGGCGCGCTGGTCGACCAGCTCTCGGGCCGCCAGGCTGCCGCACCGGGCTCGACCACGGTGCGTTGAATGCGCTAACCCACGGCTTTCGGTAGTTCAAACGACTGCAAAAGGGTAGTTCAACGGCATTTCCTTGGTTCTATCTCCTATGGCCGTGGCAAATAGGCCGCATTTCTTGCAGCCGATCGATGTGCGCGCCGGATAATCCTCGAATGCTTGATCTGGACCGCATCGATCTGCGCCTGCTGAAGATCCTTCAGGAAGACGGCCGCATCACCAACCTCAAGCTGGCGGAGGCGGTCGCGCTGTCCCCCACCGCCGTGCTGGCGCGCGTGCAGCGCCTCACGCGCGACGGCTTCATCCTGGGCTACGAGGCCCGCCTCGACCCCTACAAGCTGGGGCGCGGCTTCACCGTGTTCGTCGAGGTCCTGCTCGACCGCACCACCGCCAACGTCTTCGACCAGTTCAAGGCCGCCGTGCAGGTGCGCGACGAGATCATGGAATGCCACATGGTCGCCGGCGGCTTCGACTACCTCCTCAAGACCCGCATGGCCGACATGGCCGCCTACCGCGAGTTCGCCGGCACCGTGCTGTGGCAGCTGCCCGGCGTGCGCGAGACGCGGACCTATGCGGTGATGGAAGAGGTCAAGAGCAGCGCGCGCCTGCCGCTGGGGGTCTGAGGCGCACGCCCGCCTGGGGCGTTTGGGTCGGCGTTATTGCATGCGACAATTAAATTTTGTCGACAATATGTCGTCCCACGCCACGCGGGCGGCACGCCCCCGAAGAAGCAAACCATGGAAAACGAGCCTGGAAAAACGCTGTCCCAGACCATCTCGGACCGCCTGGCCGAGGAAATCGTGCTGCGCCGTTTCCAACCGGGCGAACGCCTGGACGAACAGACGATCGCGACGCGCTTCGGCGTCTCGCGCAGCCCGGTGCGCGATGCGCTGCGGCAGCTGGCCTCGACCCGGCTGATCGAGCACCTGCCGCGCCGCGGCTTCTCGGTGGCGACGATGGCGCCCGCCGACCTCGACGGCCTGTTCGAAGCCTCCGGCGAACTGGAAGCCCTGTGCGCCAAGCTGTGCGCGCTGCGCGCCGCGCCGTCGGAGCGCAAGCGCATCGAGTTCGTTCATCAGCAAGCCGGACGCGCCGCGGCCGAGGGCGACGCGAAAGCGTACGCCGCGCTGAACGAGGAATTCCACGCGCTGATCTACGCCGGCGCCCGCAACAAGACGCTGCAGGACCTCGCACTGAGCCTGCGCCAGCGCCTCGCCCCCTTCCGCTCGCAAGGCTTCTTCACGACGGAAAACCGCCTGCAGCATTCCCATGTCGAGCACGAAGCCCTCGTTGCCGCCCTGCTGGCGCACGACGGTGACGCCGCCGCCGCCGCCATGCACAGCCATGCGGCCAACTCGGCGATGAACGTGCTGCAGCACTTCGACGGCAGCGCCTCCCGCACCCCGTCTTCCAGCGCCGCCGCCTGACGCGGCTGCCGCGCCCTCTCCCTCCCTCCCGTTTCCGCTGGCCCGCCCCGGCCCGCCGCTCCCGGCGCAGGCCGGCCGCGGCATGCGTCCGTACGCCCGTTTCAGGCATGTCGCGACAAACCCTTGACGTTCGTGAACACCAAAACATAAAATTGCACACAATTCGCAGACACTGAATGCAAAACACCCGTCGCGGATTCCAACCCACCTACAAAAGAGGAGTCAATCGAATGTCTTGGATCGCGCTCGCCACTTACCGCCGCGCCGGCGGGCTTGCCCCCGCCCTGGTGATCGACAGCCAGCTGTACGACCTGGAGGCGGCCCGCGCGGCCGGCCTGCCGCCGCTGCCCGAAACCTGGGTCACGCAAGGCGTCGAAGCCATGCTGCGCGACTGGGCGAACGCCCAGGCCTGGCTGCGCGACGCCACGCCCATCGCCGCCGCGCTGGCCGCCTCGGGCGCGATCCGGCCGGTGGCCGACGGCGCCGCGGCCGTGGCTGCGCCCTTCGTGCCGAGCCGCATCTTCTGCGCCGCCTCGAACTACGCCTCGCACGCCAACGAAATGGGCACCGTGCTGGCGGCCAAGTCGCAGAGCAAGCCGTACATGTTCCTGAAGCTCTCGAACACGGTGATCGGCAACGGCGAGACGATCCAGATGCCGCCCGAGACCAGCAAGCTCGACTGGGAGGTCGAACTCGCCGCCGTGATCGGCAAGCGCTGCCGCCGCGTGTCGGTCGAGGACGCACTCGACGCCGTGGCCTGCTACACGATCGTCAACGACATCTCGGCGCGCGACCTCAACATCCGCGGCGACTACCCGTTCAAGCACGACTGGTTCCAGGGCAAGTGCCACGACACCTTCGCGCCCATCGGCCCGTGGCTGGTGCCCGCCTGGCAGATCCCCGACCCGCAGGCCGTGCAGATGCGCCTGGACGTGAACGACGAGCCGATGCAGCAGGACAGCACGGCCAACATGATCTGGACGGTGCGCGAGCAGATCGCCTACCTGTCGACCATCGTCACGCTGGAGCCCGGCGACGTGATCGCCACCGGCACGCCGACCGGCGTGGGCATGGGTCGGGGTATCTACCTGAAGGCGGGCGACCGGCTGGTGGCGAGCATCGAGGGCATCGGACGGCTTTCCAATCAAGTGCAGGCAGAGCGCGTCTGAGCGTCCGCACGGCGGGGCCACGGCCCCGTTCTTTCGAATCACGAACAACAAGGTATGGAGACAAAGACATGCAACCCACCCGCAGAGGATTGGCCGCACTCGCGCGCGCGCTGACCGGCATCGCCTGTTGCAGCGCGCTGCTGCTGCCCGCGGCGCCCGCGCTCGCCCAGGAGAAGGTCACCTACAACATGGCCTGGCTGCCGCAGGGCAGCTCGGTGGGCGTGATCGTCGCGCAGGCGCAGGGCTACTTCCGCGAGCTGGGCCTGGACACCGCCATCGTGCGCGGCTACGGCGGCAACCGCACCGCCAACGAGCTGGACCAGGGGCAGTTCGAAATCGGCTACGTCGACCCGATCAGCCTGGTGCTCAACCGCGCCAACGGCGGCAAGATCCGCATGATCGGCGCCATCAACACGCGCTGGCCCGCGGGCATCTGCTTCGACACCAAGCGCCACCAGCCCAAGACGCCGGCCGACATGAAGGGCCTGCGCCTGGGTGGCGGCTCGGCCTCGCCGGTGCACAACGTCGTGCCCGCCTGGCTGGAGCTGAACCGCCAGCCCAAGGACAGCATCCGCCTGCTGCGCATGGACCCCGCCGTGGTCGACGCCTCGCTGATCGAAGGCAAGGTCGACCTGGCCGAATGCTGGCGCGGAAGCAACCGCGCTGTCACCCAGAAGCAGGCCAACGCCGCGGGCGTGACGCTCGGCTGGATCGAGTACAGCGACTTCGGCCTGGACGCCTACGGCAGCGGCTTCGCGGCCAGCGAAGACCTGATCAAAAAGCGGCCGGAGGTGGTGAAGAAGTTCCTGCGTGCGTCGTACCGCGGCTTCGAATTCGCCATGGCCAACCCCGAGCAGGCGGCCGATCTCATGGTGAAGATGTTTCCCACCACCGACCGCGCCGTGGCGCTGGCGCAGATCAAGGACATGAACGACCTGCTGGTCGACCCGGCGGCCAAGGCCAAGGGGCTGGGCCATCTGCGCGATGACCGCATGCGCGCCACCGTGCAGTTCGTCGACAAGGCCTTCGGCCTCGGCGGCAAGGTGCAGCCGCAGGACGCCTACACCAACGACCTGCTCGCACCATGAGCGCGGGAGCAACACCGATGGTTCAACGCCCCCGTCCCCAGCGCCTCGGGCACGTCGTGCTCAACGTGCGCGACCTCAAGGCCTCCGTGCGCTTCTACACCGAGATCGTCGGGCTGGAAGTGTCCGACTACATCGAGGACCAGATGGCCTTCCTGCGCTGCGGGAACGACCACCACGACCTGGCGCTGGCGCAGATTGCGCTCGGCGACCCGCAGCATGCGGCCACCTACACGCCGGGGCGGCCCGGGCTGGAGCACTTCGCCTACCAGCTCGGCTCGCTGGTCGAGATCGAGGACGCCGCGCGCTACCTGCAGGCGCAGGGCATCGACATCGTGCGCGGCATCGGCAAGCACGGGCCCGGCGAGAACCTGTTCCTCGTGTTCAAGGACCCCGACGGCAACTACTGCGAGTTCTACGCGGAGATGGTGCAGATCACGCCCGCGCAGCCCTACACGCCCCGCGTCTGGAAGAACGACCTCGCGGCCTTCGACCAATGGCACTTCGACCGGTTCGTGGTGCCGCCGCCCGAGTGGGGGCCGCGCACGGCACAGGACACCAAAGGCGAAGACAGCGACGACCCGAAGCGCTGAACGCCCACCACGCGACAAGACACGACACATAAAAAAGATCCGGAGACAAGACACATGCACCCCGCCCCTTCCTCGCGCGCCGAATCGTGGCGCCGCTTCACCGACCCCGCCCTGCTGTTCCTCGCACTGGGCCTGCTGTGGGAAAAATCAGTCGACGTGTTCGGCATCAAGCGCTACCTGCTGCCGCCGCTGTCGCAGGTGCTCGACAGCCTGTGGACCAACCGCATGGCCCTGCTCGTGCAGTCGTGGGTCACGACGCAGGAGGTGCTGGCCGGCTTCGCGCTGGCGGCCGTCGGCGGCGTGCTGCTCGGGCTCGCGATCCACGCCATCCCGGTGGTGCGGCGCGCGCTGTATCCGCTCATCGTGGTGTTCCAGGGCCTGCCCAAGATCGCGCTGGCGCCGCTCATGGTGATCTGGTTCGGCTACGGCGACACCTCCAAGGTGCTGATGGCCTTTCTCTTCGCCTTCTTCCCGGTGGTGATCGCCACGATGGGCGGACTGGCGGGCACGCCGGCGCACCTGGTGGAGCACTTTCGCGCCATCCGCGCCTCGTCGTGGACCACCTTCCGCCGCCTCTACGTGCCTTCGGCCCTGCCGTCGATCATGGACGGGCTGCGCTCGGCCATGCCGCTGGCCGTGATCGGCGCGATCGTGGGCGAGTTCGTCGGCTCCGAGCGCGGGCTCGGCCACCTCATCCTCGAGGCCAATGCCAACGCGCGCACCGACTACCTGTTCGCTGCGCTGGTGGTGATCTCGGTGGTCGCCGGCCTGCTGTACCTGCTGGTCGAACTGGCCGCCCAACGCGTCTGGTGGCGCGGGCTCTGAGCCTTCACCCCTCTTTCTCTTTCGTCCTTTCAAAGATTTCAACTCAGGAGACATCCCCATGGCCAAACTGCGTCACATCGCCCTTGCCGTTCCCGATCCCCAAAAGGCGGCCAAGTTCTACAGCGAGGTCTTCGACCTCACCATCGTCGAACCCACGCACTCGCCCATCGCCGACGGCGTGTACCTCACGGACGGCACCATCTGCCTGGCGCTGCTGAACTACAAGACCGACGAGGCCGCAGGCCTTGAGAAGGGCAAGGACTGGATCGGCACGCACCACTTCGGCTTCTGGGTCGACGACCTCGATGCACAGCGCAAGGCCATCGAAGACCACGGCGGCACCTTCTTCATGGACCTGCCGCACGACAAGAAGAGCCTGTACTACGAGATGAAATTCCGCGACCTCGACGGCGTGGTCTTCGACATCTCCGAAGGCGGCTGGGTGGGGGCCCGCAAGTGAAGCCTGGGACTGTGGCCACCGGCGAGGCGACGGTGCGCGCCCCCGGAGCCATCGACACAGCGATCGGCGTCAGCCGCGTCGCCAAGACCTTCGACACGCGCCACAGCGTGCGCGCGCTGGAGCAGGTCGACTTCACGGTGCAGCGCGGCGAGTTCGTCTCGATCCTCGGGCCCAGTGGCTGCGGCAAGAGCACCCTGCTGCGCATCGTGGCCGGGCTGATCCAGCCCGACGCGGGCGGCGAGGTGCGCGTGCTCGGCCACCAGCAGACGCGGATGTCCGACGACGTGGGCGTGGTGTTTCAGACCCACAACATGCTGCCGTGGGAAACCGTGGAAGCCAACATCCGCCTCGCGGCCGAGGTGCGCAAGCTGCCGAAGAAGGACATCGACGAACGCGTGGAAGCGCTGCTGCCGATCCTCAAGCTGGAGAAGTTCCGCCGCAACTACCCGCACGAACTCTCGGGCGGCATGCGCCAGCGCGCGGCGCTGGGGCAGATCCTCGTGATGCGACCCCAGGTGCTGCTGCTGGACGAGCCCTTCGGCGCGCTCGACGCACTCACGCGCGACCAGCTCAACGTCGAGCTGCTGCGCCTGTGGCAGGAGATGCGCCAGACGGTGATCCTCATCACCCACAGCATCTCGGAGGCCGTCTTTCTCTCGGACCGCGTGCTCGTGATGTCCGAGCGGCCGGGGCGCATCGTCGAGGACATCCGCATCGACCTGCCGCGCCCGCGCGACCCGCGCACCACCAAGGAAGCGGCCGCCTTCGGCCACTACGTGGTGCAGCTGGGCCACCTGATGGGCGTCGACTGACGCCGCCCGTCGCCCCCTCTTCGTTCTTCTTCCGGAGCTCTCTTTGAACCTCTCGAAATTCCACGGCGTGGTGCCCGCCATGGCCACGCCTTTCACCGCCGACCACCGGCTCGACGAAGCCCGCGTCGGCGAGCTGATCGACAGCTACATCCACGCCGGCGTGCACGGCATTTCCGTCGCCGGCAGCCAGGGCGAGTTCTTCGCCCTGGAGCGCGACGAGCACATCCGCCTGCTGGAGCTGTCGATGCGCGCCATCGACGGCCGCGTGCCGCTGTACGCCGGCACCGGCGGCGCCACCACGCGCGACGCCATCGCGCTCACGCAGGCCGCCGAAGCCCTGGGCGCCGACCTGGCGCTGGTGATCACGCCGTACTTCGTGCAGCCCACGCAGGACGAGCTGGTGGCCCACTACACCGCCGTGGCGCGCGCGACGAGGCTGCCGGTGATGCTCTACAACAACCCGCCGCGCACCGCCGTCAATGTGCTGCCCGCCACGCTCGCGCGCTGCATGCAGGCAGCCGACAACATCGTGGGCATGAAGGACTCGGGCGGCGACCTCACGCAGTCCATCGAGTACCTGCTGACCGCGCCGCGCCCCGCGCTGCTGTTCTCGGGCCGCGACACCATCGCGCTGTCGATGATGTTCCACGGCGCGCAGGGCACCATCTCGCCCGCCGCCAACGTGTTCCCCGAGCTCATGGTGCGCATGTACGACGCGCTGCGCGCCGGCCGCCACGACGAGGCGCTGCGTGTGTCGAACATCTTCGCGCCGCTGCGCGCGGCCTGGGCCTGGGGCTCGTTCCCGGTCGTCATCAAGGAAGCGATGACGCTCGCGGGCCGCAGCGCCGGGCCGACGCGCCCGCCGGTCGCCGCGCTGCCGGAGAAGGTGCGCGCCGACCTGCGGGCCGTGGTCGAGCGCATCGGCGCCAGCGCGTAACCCGCCATGCCGCCGAACCCCGCAGCCGGCGACGGCGAGCGCCGCTACAACGCGCGCCTGGCCGTCCCGCACTACCAGGACATCTTCGACGGCTGGGCACGCGCGTCCGCCGCGGTGCGCGAGCGCACCCGCGCGCGGCTCGACATCGCCTACGGGCCGCACACGGCCGAGCGCCTCGACCTGTTCCTGCCCGAGGGCCGCCCACGCGGCACGCTGATGTACATCCATGGCGGCTACTGGCGCTCGCTCGACAAGCACGACGCCTCGCTGGTCGCACCGCCCTTCACTGCCGCCGGCTACGCGGTGGCGGTGGTCAACTATGCGCTGTGCCCCGCAGTGAGCGTGGAGACCATCGTCGCGCAGATGCGCAGCGCGGCAGCCTGGCTCGCCGCGCACCACGCGCAGTGGGACGCACCACCCGGACGCCTGTTCGCCTGCGGCCATTCGGCCGGCGGGCACCTGGCGGCGATGCTGCTGGCCACCGAACCCGAGGTGAAAGCCGCCGTCTGCATCAGCGCGTTGTACGACCTGCGCCCGCTGCTCGACGTGCCGTCGGTGATGGACGCCACGCGCTTCACGCCGCGCAGCGCGGCGGCGCTGAGCCCGGCGCTGTGGCGTCCCCTGACCGGTACGCGACTACTCACCGCCCTGGGCGGCGACGAGAATCCCGGCTTCCGCGAACAATGCGACACCATCCGCCTGCACTGGCGCGACGTTCATGCGGGCCACATCGAGTGCCCGGGTCACGACCATTTTTCGATCCTCGACGAACTGACGCGCGCCGACGGCGCGATCGCGACGGCGACCTTGCGGCTGATGCAGTCCTTCGACCTTCCACGTTCCCCATGATTCCAGACAGCGCCCTCGACACCCTCTTTCTCCAGGCCCGCTCCCACAACGGCTGGCTGCCCCGCCCGGTCAGCGAGGCGCAGCTGCGCCAGATCCACGAACTCGTGAAGTGGGGTCCGACTTCGGCCAACTGCTCGCCGATGCGCGTGGTCTTCGTGCGCACCGACGAAGGCCGCGAACGCCTGCGGCCGCTGCTCTCGCCCGGCAATGTCGAGAAGACGATGACGGCGCCCGTCACCGCGATCCTCGGTTTCGACACGGCCTTCTACCGCGAGCTGCCACGGCTCTTTCCGCACCGGCCGTCGATGCAGGACGACTTCACGGGGCCCGACAAGGAGGTGCACGCGCTGCGCACGGCCTTTCGCAACGCGAGCCTGCAGGCGGGCTACTTCATGCTCGCGGCACGCGCCATCGGGCTGGATTGCGGGCCGATGTCGGGCTTCGATGCCGCAGGCATGGACGCAGCGTTCTGGCATGGCACGTCGGTACGCACGAATTTCCTGTGCAACCTCGGCCACGGCGACCCTGCCCAGCTGTTCGACCGCCACCCGAGGCTCGCGTTCGAAGAAGCCTGCCGCTTCGCCTGAGGGTCGCGCGATGCTTGTCGATGCGACGTTGATCGCCGCAGCCTTCGTGGCGGGCACCCTGAACGCGGTGGCCGGCGGCGGCAGCTTCCTGACGCTGCCGGCCCTGGTGTTCGCGGGCGTGCCGGCCGTGAGCGCCAACGCCACGGGCACGCTGGCGCTGCTGCCCGGCTACCTGTCGGCGGCCTGGGGCTTTCGCGGCGACACCCAGCCGCCGCCCGGACTGTCCCTGCGGGCGCTGGTGCTGCTCTCGCTGCTGGGCGGCAGCACGGGCGCCGCGCTGCTGCTGATCACGCCCGATCACACCTTCCGCCGCGTCGTGCCGTGGCTGCTGCTGCTGGCCACGCTGCTGTTCGTGCTGGCGCCGCGCCTCACGGCCTCGCGGCAGGCGGGCGCGCGCAGTCCGGCGGTCGCGAGGGCCTCGGTGCTCGCCGTCACGGTCTATGGCGGCTACTTCAACGGCGGGCTGGGCATCCTGCTGCTTGCGCTGTTCGGCCTGCTCGGACAGAACCGTTTGCTGGCCGCCAACGGGCTCAAGAACCAGGTGTCGGCGCTGCTCACGCTGATCGCGGTCGCCCTCTATGCCTGGGGCGGCCTGATCGCCTGGCGCGAGGCCGCGATCATGGCGGGCGCCGCGCTGCTCGGCGGCTACCTCGGCGCCCGGGGCGCGCGGCGCCTGCCGCCGGCCTGGCTGCGCGCGGGCATCGTCGCCACGGGGCTGACGATGAGCTTGCTGTTCTTCCTGCGCTAGGGGCCTATGACTTCAGGCGGGCTTGCGCGCCCGCCCGCCGAAGATCGCCGTACCGACCCGCACCATCGTGCTGCCGGCACTGACCGCCGCCTCGAGGTCCCCGCTCATGCCCAGCGACAGCGTGTCCAGCGCGATGCCCGCCGCCCGGATCGATTCGAACACCGCGTGCGCGCGCAGGCACAGTTCGCGCTGCGCCGCGAAATCCGCCGCCGGTTCGGGGATCGCCATGAGCCCGCGCAGCGTCAGCTGTGGCAAGACCGCCACAGCGCGCGCCAGCGCCAAGGCCTCTTCCGGCGGCACGCCAGACTTGTTCGCGCCGCCGTCCACGTTGACCTGCAGGCACACCTGCAGCGGCGGCAGGTGGGCCGGGCGCTGGGCCGACAGGCGCTCGGCGATCTTCAGGCGGTCGATGCTGTGGACCCAGTCGAACTGCTCGGCCACGGGCCGCGTCTTGTTGCTCTGCAGAGGGCCGATGCAGTGCCATTCGAGTCCCGCGCGCAGGTCGGCCAGCGCGGCGATCTTGTCCAAGCCCTCCTGCACGTAGTTCTCGCCGAAGGCCGCCTGGCCGGCCGCGTGCGCCTCGCGCACGGCCTGCGGCCCGAAGGTCTTGGACACCGCCAGCAGGCGCACCGCCGCCGGGTCGCGCCTGGCCTGCGCACAGGCCCGGTCGATCCGGGCCCTTACTTGCTGGAGATCGTCGCCAATCATCGTCATAATCTTCCGAATTCGTATCAAAACGTCACTAAAGCCTGCCTGAGGAGCCCCGTGGACATCACCCAACTGCTGGCGTTCAGCGTCAAGAACAAAGCCTCCGACCTGCACCTGTCGGCCGGCCTGCCGCCGATGATCCGCGTGAACGGCGACGTGCGCCGCATCAACGTCGATGCGCTGGACCACAAGGCCGTGCATGCCATGGTGTACGACATCATGAGCGACACGCACCGCAAGCACTACGAAGAGTTCCTGGAGGTCGACTTCTCGTTCGAGATCGACGGCCTCGCGCGCTTTCGCGTGAACGCCTTCAACCAGGCGCGCGGTGCGGCCGCGGTGTTCCGGACCATTCCCTCGAAGATCCTCACGCTCGAGCAGCTCAACGCGCCGAAGATTTTCGGCGAACTCGCGCTCAAGCCGCGCGGCCTCGTGCTGGTGACGGGCCCCACGGGCTCGGGCAAGTCGACCACGCTGGCGGCGATGGTGAACTACCTCAACGAGAACGAGTACGGCCACATCCTCACGGTGGAAGACCCGATCGAGTTCGTGCACGAATCCAAGAAGTGCCTGATCAACCAGCGCGAAGTGGGGCCGATGACGCTGTCGTTCGCGAACGCGCTGCGCTCCGCCCTGCGCGAAGACCCGGACGCGATCCTGGTGGGCGAGTTGCGCGACCTCGAAACCATTCGCCTCGCGATGACCGCGGCCGAAACGGGCCACCTGGTGTTCGGCACGCTGCACACCTCGTCGGCCGCCAAGACCATCGACCGGATCATCGACGTGTTCCCGGGCGAAGAGAAAGAAATGATCCGCGCGATGCTGTCGGAGTCTTTGCAGGCCGTGATCTCGCAGACGCTGTGCAAGACCAAGGACGGCCAGGGCCGCGTGGCGGCGCACGAGATCATGCTGGGCACGCCGGCCATCCGCAACCTGATCCGCGAGGCCAAGGTCGCGCAGATGTACTCCACCATCCAGACCGGCCAGGGCTCGGGCATGCAGACGCTCGACCAGAACCTGACAGAGCTGGTGCGCCGCAATACGATCTCTGCCGCCGAAGCGCGCGGCAAGGCCAAGATTCCCGAGAATTTCCCCGGCTGATTCGAACAGCCACCCGGAGCACAGACATCATGGAACGCGATCAAGCCAGCCAGTTCATCAACGACCTGCTCAAGCTCATGGTGAGCCGCAACGGCAGCGACCTGTTCATCACCGCCGACTTCCCGCCGGCCATCAAGGTCGACGGCAAGGTCACCAAGGTGTCGCAGCAGGCGCTGGGCGCGCAGCACACGCTGGCGCTCACGCGCTCGATCATGAACGACCGCCAGACGGCCGAGTTCGAGCGCACCAAGGAGTGCAACTTCGCGATCTCGCCGACCGGCATCGGGCGCTTTCGCGTCAACGCCTTCGTGCAGCAGGGCAAGGTCGGCATGGTGCTGCGGACCATTCCCGCCAAGCTGCCGACCATCGACGGGCTGGGCATGCCGCAGGTGCTCAAGGACGTGGCGATGACCAAGCGCGGCCTCACCATCCTCGTGGGCGCCACGGGCTCGGGCAAGTCGACCACGCTGGCCGCGATGATCGACTGGCGCAACGAGAACTCCTACGGCCACATCGTCACGGTGGAAGACCCGGTCGAGTTCGTGCACCCGCACAAGAACTGCGTGGTGACGCAGCGCGAAGTGGGCATCGACACCGACAGCTGGGAAGCGGCGCTGAAGAACACGCTGCGCCAGGCGCCCGACGTGATCCTGATGGGCGAAATCCGCGACCGCGAGACCATGGAGCATGCCGTGGCCTTCGCCGAAACCGGCCACCTGTGCATGGCCACGCTGCACGCCAACAGCGCCAACCAGGCCCTGGACCGCATCATCAACTTCTTCCCCGAAGAGCGCCGCGCGCAGCTGCTGATGGACCTGTCGCTAAACCTGCGCTCGCTGGTGTCGCAGCGGCTGGTGCCCACCGAAGACGGCCAGGGCCGCGTGGCCGCCGTCGAGATCCTGCTGAACACGCCGCTGATCTCCGACCTGATCTTCAAGGGCGAGGTGGGCGAGATCAAGGAGATCATGAAGAAGAGCCGCAACCTGGGCATGCAGACCTTCGACCAGGCGCTGTTCGACTTGTTCGAAGGCAACGCGATCAACTTCGAAGAAGCGATCCGCAACGCCGACTCGGCCAACGATCTGCGCCTGCAGATCAAGCTCAACAGCCAGCGCGCGCGCAGCACCGACCTGGCGGCCGGCACCGAGCACTTCGCGATCGTCTGAGGCCGCCCCGCCGGCGCACCGCGGGGCGCGCCGGTCTTGTTTCTTTCTTTGGCTTTAAGCTGTCGGCCATGAGCAGCATCAACCCCCGCACCTACGAATCCGTTCCCGCCCAGACGGTGGCCTTTCTCGGCCTCGGCGTCATGGGCGGGCCCATGGCCGGGCACCTGGCCAAGGCCGGCCACACGGTCACGGTCTACAACCGCACGCCCGCCAAGTCGCAGGCCTGGGTCGCCGAGTTCGGCGCGCCCGGCCGCCACGCCCCCACCCCGCGCGAAGCGGCGGCCGGCGCGGACATCGTGTTCTGCTGCGTCGGCAACGACGACGACCTGCGCTCGGTGGTGCTCGGCGACGACGGCGCCCTGGCCGGCATGAAGCCCGGCGCCGTGCTCGTGGACCACACCACGGCCTCGGCCGACGTGGCGCGCGAGCTGTCGAAGGCGGCGCAGGCGCGCGGTCTGCACTTCATCGACGCGCCCGTGTCGGGCGGCCAGGCGGGCGCGCAGAACGGCGCGCTCACCGTGATGTGCGGCGGCGACGCGGCCGTGTTTGAACGCATCAAGCCGGTCGCGATGGCTTTCTCGCGCGCGGTCACGCTGCTGGGCGACAGCGGCGCGGGCCAGCTCGCGAAGATGGTGAACCAGATCGCAATCGCGGGGCTGGTGCAGGGCCTGTCGGAAGCCATCGCCTTCGGCCAGCGCGCCGGCCTGGACATGGAAGCCGTGCTCGGCGTCATCGGCAAGGGCGCGGCCCAGAGCTGGCAGATGGACAACCGCGGCAAGACCATGATCGAAGGCAAGTTCGACTTCGGCTTTGCCGTCGACTGGATGCGCAAGGACCTGGGCCTGGTGCTCGACGAAGCCAAGCGCAACGGCGCGCGCGTGCCGGTGACGGCGCTGGTCGACCAGTTCTATGCCGACGTGCAGCAGGCCGGCGGCAGGCGCTGGGACACTTCGAGCCTCATCACCAGGCTCAAATGAAAAAAGCCCGCGGAAGCGGGCTTTTGGGTTTCAGCGGACCGGCGAGGTCGTCGCGCCACCGGCCGGCGCGGGCAGAGGCTCCATCGGCGGCAGCGGCACGCGCGAACCCGAGGAGGCAGCACCCGGCGTCGATGGCGTCGCATTGCTCACCGGTGCGGGGCCCGTGCCGCCGCGCTGCGCAGCGGACTGGTTGGCCGCCTGGCTCGCGGCGAGGTCGGCCTCGCTCACCACCTCGACCACGCGCACGACCTTCGCCACGCCCGTCACGCCGCGCGTGATCTCGGTGGCGCGGTCGGTCTCGCGGCGCGTGGCGATGCCCATCAGGTAGACCGTGCTGCGCTCGGTCACGACCTTGAAGGAGTTGGCGAAGATGTCCTTGGCGTCGAGCAGCGAGGCCTTCACCTTGCCGGTGATGTACAGGTCGTTCGAGCGGTCCTGGAAGGTGCTCGGGGCGCCGATGGTGAGTTCATTCACCACCGAGCGCACGTTGACCACGCGGCTCACCTCGTCCTCGACGCGGCGGCGGTCGGCGTCGTTGCCAACGGCGCCGGTCAGCAGCACCTGGCGGTTGAAGCTGGTGACGCTCACGTACATGTTGTCGTTGGCGATGTCGCGCACGCGGGCCGCGGCGCGCAGCTCGATGCCCTGGTCGTCGAGCTGCGCGCCCGAGCTGCGGCGGTCGGTCGCCACCATGCCCACGCCCACCACCGCGGCGCCGCCCACGACGAGCGGCACGCAGGCGGACAGTCCGGCCACCAGGGCCGCGCCCAGGGTGAGCGCCAGGGCGAAACGTTGGGTCGAGGCCTTGGTCAGGGTCGTCATGGTCATGAGGAAACTTCCTGTTCTCCGAGTAACTGGGCATCCACGCCGTCGCACAGGCAATGCAGCGCGAGCAGGTGGATTTCGTGAATGCGCGCCGCACGCTCGTGCGGCACGCTGATCTGTACATCGGTTTCGCGCAGCGCGCGGCCGATGGCGCCGCCGGTGCCGCCGACGCCGGGCGCCGCGGTGGCCAGCCCCGTGGCGGCGTTGCCGAGCAGCGCCACCACCGTCATGTCGCGCTCATGCGCGGAAAGCACGGCAGCCAGCACCGCGGACGACTGCCCGCTGGCGCTGAGCACCAGCAGCACGTCGCCGGCCTGGCCGAGCGCGCGCACCTGGCGCGCGAAACGATCGGCATCGGCGGCCTGCGGGCTGTCGGCCGCCGGGTCGGTGGTGTCGCCGGGCAGCGCAATGGCGCCCAGCTCGGGGCGCTCGCGTTCGAAGCGGCCCACGAAGTTCGAGGCGAACTGCGCGGCCAGCAGGCCCGACACGCCGGCCCCGCAGGCCAGCACCTTGCCGCCGCTGGTCACGCAGGCCAGCAGGGCCTGCATCGCTTGAGAGATGGGTTTGCTGAGGACCGGGCCGGTCTGGTATTTGAGGTCGGCACTGTCGATGAAGTGCTGCTGAATCCGTTGCTCGAGCATGGGGCGCGATGATAACTGGGGGTCGTGAAACAAGAAGTTTGAGTGGTGGAGCCTTCAGCAAGGCTTCAGTTCCCTGGCGGGTGCGTCAGCCGGCGTCGAAGGCGGCTTTCAGCCAGGTGATTTTCTCCTCGATCAGCACCACATCGAAACGGCATGGCGGCAATGCGCGCAAACGGCCCAGGTAGTGCCGCGCGGCCAGCACGATGCGCCGCTGCTTGCCCGCCGTGATGCTGCCGCCCGCGCCGCCGTGCGAGCCCGCGCTGCGCTGTCGCACCTCGACGAACACCAGCGTGCCATCGCGCGGATCGCGCATGATCAGGTCGACCTCGCCGCCGCCGCGCCCCGGAGTCCGATAATTGCGCGCGACCGGCACGAGGCCGGCCTGGCGCAAGTGGTCGAGCGCGGCGTCTTCCGCCGCATCTCCGCGATGCTTCGTGGTCGTGGTGCTGGTCGTCATGGCTCCCTGCCCTGTTCTTGTTTTCGCTGCCCTACGGAGAAACCTCTTGGCTTCACTCGCCCCTGCTTCCTTCGGCGCGGCCCTGCCGGCCGCGCTCGACGCCGCGGGCGCGCAGCATTATCCGCAGGGCACGCTGTACGTCGTCGCCACGCCGATCGGCAACCTGGCCGACATCACGCTGCGCGCGCTGCACGTGCTGCAGCTGGTGGACGCCGTGGCCTGCGAGGACACGCGCCACACGCAGAGCCTGCTGCGCGCCTACGGTATCGAACGCCCCGGCGCGCAACTGCTCGCGGTGCACCAGCACAACGAGGCCGAGGCCGCACAGGCCGTGGTCGCGCGGCTCGCGCAGGGCGAGCGCATCGCCTACGTGAGCGACGCCGGCACGCCCGGCGTGAGCGACCCCGGCGCGCGCCTGGCCGCCGCCGTGCGCGCGGCCGGCCAGCGCGTGCTGCCGCTGCCGGGCGCCAGCAGCGTCGTCACGCTCGTGAGCGCGGCCGGCCTCGTGGCCGAGGGCGGCGAGAGCAGCCACGCGCACAACAGCAGCGCCTTCGTGTTCGCGGGCTTCCTGCCGAGCAAGTCCGGCGAACGCGACACCGCCGTGCAGGCCCTCGCGCAGGAGCCGCGCGCCGTGGTGCTGCTGGAAGCGCCGCACCGCATCGACAGCCTGGGCCGCGCGCTGGCCGTGCTGGGCGAGCGCCGCATCACCGTGGGCCGCGAGCTCACCAAGCAGTTCGAAGAAATCGCCACCGTGGCCGCCAGTGCGCTGCCCGACTGGTTCGGCGCCGACCGCGACCGCACGCGTGGCGAGTTCGCGCTGGTGCTGCACCCCGTGGCGGTGAGCGGCGACGGCGGTGCGGAAGGCGAGCGCGTGCTGCGCCTGCTGCTGGCGGAACTGCCGGTGAAGACCGCCGTGAAGCTGGCCGCCGAGATCAGCGGCGCGCCGCGCAACACGCTGTACGAGCTGGCGCTGCGCATCCGCAACGAAGCCGGCGACGATGACGGCGCGTAGCCCTCAACCGTCCAGCTCGGCGTAGCACCGAAAGATCCCGTCCTCGTTGAACGCGATGCGTCGGGGGCTTTGCAGGTAGTCATGCACGCGCTGGCGTCGCCGGATGTTCGCGTGCAGCCTCACGACCGCGGGCGTGGCGTCGAGCGCTCGCGCAGCGGCCTTGGGAAAGGCGTACTGCAGGCCTTCCACCAGCTGGAACAGCGACAGGTCGGCATAGGTCAGCACGTCGCCGACCAGGTGCAGGTCGCCCGAAGGGTTGCGCTGCAGCACCTGCTCGAACCAGTTCAGGAATTTCGGAATGCGCGCTTCGCGGAAGGCACGCGCACGCTGAAGGGCCGCGTCGCGCTGGTCTTCGTAATAGTCGCCGGTCGATATCGGGTGATGGGTGTCGTGCGCCTCGGCCACCGCGTCGGCGATGGTGAGCTGCAGCTGGTGGGTCCACAGGCCGTCGGATTCGCCGATGCCGGCCAGCCCGAGCTTGGGGCCGAGGTACAGCAGGATCGCGGCGGTCTGGCCGACCACGATGTCGCCGTCGACAAGGAACGGCGGTGCGAACGCGGCGCGCGGGTTGCCGGGGTCGCCGAGCCGTCGGCCCAGCGCGGACTCACCACCGCCTTGCGAGGCGGGCAGCCGCGCGACATCGACGTAGTCGGCGCCCGCGGCCTCGAGGGCGAGCCGCACGAACTCGCCGCGGCCCTGGATCGTGGGCCAGTAATGAAGTTGGTATGCCATGCGGCCATGGTGTCAGGGCCGACGGGGCGCTGCAACCGATGACCGGCTGCGAGGGATGTCAGATCAGGCGGCGAAGGCGCGCGGCCGGCTCACCAGAACTTCCACCACGGGCGCGGCGGCTGGCGCAGGGCCAGGGGGCGGGTGTCCAGGTCGGCGCTCTGGCTCGGCGGAATCGAATCGCCGAAGCGGCGGCGCATCTCGGCCTCCAGGGCATGTGCGATGCCGCGGGCCTGTTTCTCGCCGCGCAGCGCGCGCCGACGCCATTCGGCGGCGTGTGCTGCGAGGCTGGTTTCGTCCAGTTCGGAGAGCTCCATCATGCGGGGAATTTTTACATGCGTGCGTCCGGGTGACAGGGTGCAACGGCGTGTCACGGCCCGGTCGCGCGGATCTCCGGATCGGCCTTGTCTTGCAAGGCCGCGCCGGGTCGGGGAAGAAGTGAAAAAACCGGAAGCCCTTGCGGAATTTCCGGTCTTGAAGGTGGTCCCGCCGCCAGGAATCGAACCTGGATCTCAGCCTTCGGAGGGCCGAATTCTATCCGTTGAAATACAGCGAGAGGGGTGCTCCGGAATGCACCGGAGCCACACATTATGGCCTATCAGGCCGCGGTGGTTTCCGCGTCGTGCGCCGTCGGGACGCCACCGGCCGGCGTGCGCGGGAAACCGAGCCCGGCCAGGTAGACACGGAAGGTGCGCCGGCCGGTCGACACGAGGTCGAAGGCCGTGGGGTCGAGCAACCAGTTCTGGATCAGCCCGCCCATCAGGGCGTGCATGCCCTGCGCCGCGACCGCACCCGGCAACGGCAGCCGGATGCGGGCGCGCCGCGCGGCCAGCCGCAGGGCCTTTTCGAAATCGACCACGCAGGCGTTGCGCGCGTCCAGGTGGCGCTGCTGCACCGAAGCCATGTCGTGCGTGTACTCGACCTTGTGGGTCGCGATGTCGAACACGCGCCGCACCTGCGGGTCGGCGACCATGAGCGTCAGCGCATGGATCAGGCCTTCCTCGATCTCGACCAGCGGGTCATCGCCGGGGATGTCGCTCTTGGGCGGCGTCTCCAGCGGCAGGATCACGCGCTCCATCATGGCGTTGAACAGGTCGGCCTTGTCCTTGAAGTGCCAGTAGATGGCGCCCCGGGTCGCGCCGGCCTGCTGCGCGATCTGCTGCAGCGTGGTCTGCGAAACACCTTGCGCCTGAAACAGAAGCTCTGCGGCATCGAGTAATCGATTCCGCGTCGCCAGTGCTTCTTCCTTCGTACGACGTGCCACCAAGTCTCCTGATTTGTAAAGCGAACGCCCTTTGCGTATCGTGGGGCCATTGCATGGCTGTCACTATACATCCATGAATGTATGTAAACTAGCGCGCTTCTCGGATGGCCCACCTGCCCGTGCTGGTTTACGGATCTCTCCCGCAAACGCGCCATCTCCCGTCTTCGCATCAAAGGAATCACATGCCTCTTCTGCATGTCTCGCGTCAACCGTCCTTGTCGTTTTCGCCGCGTCTCGCGACCGTGGCCCTCGTCTCCCTTCTGTTCCTGGCCGCCTGCGGCAAGAGCGAAGCCCCGGCCGGTCCGGGCGGCGGTGGCGGTGGCGCCCGTCCGGCGCCTGAAGTCGGCGTGGTGACGGTCAAGCCCACCGACGTGGGCCTCGTGACCGAGCTGCCCGGCCGCCTCGAAGCCTCGCGCATCGCCCAGGTGCGCGCCCGCACCCCGGGCATCCTGCTCAAGCGCGAGTTCCGCGAAGGCAGCGACGTGAAGGCCGGCCAGTTGCTGTTCCGCATCGACCCGGCACCGCTGGTGGCCGCCACGCAGAACGCCCAGGCCGCTCTGGCCCGCGCCGAAGCCAACGCCGTGCAGGCCAAGGCGCTGGCCGACCGCTACAAGCCGCTGGTCGAGGCCAACGCCGTGAGCAAGCAGGAATATGCAACGGCCGTGGCCTCCGCCAAGACGGCCGACGCCGACGTGGCCGCCAACCGCGCGCTGCTGCAGACCGCCAAGATCAACCAGGGCTACGCCGATGTCACCTCGCCCATCGCGGGCCGCATCGGCCGCGCGCTGGTCACCGAAGGCGCACTGGTCGGCCAGGGCGACGCCACCGAGCTGGCCGTGGTGCAGCAGATCAACCCGCTGTACGTGAACTTCACGCAGTCGGCCTCCGACGTGCTCAAGCTGCGCCGCGCCGTGGCCGCCGGCCAGTACAAGCGTGCGAGCGGCGAAGAAGCCGCGAGCATCCGCGTGGTGCTCGAAGACGGCACCGACTACGGGCAGGACGGCAAGCTGCTGTTCTCCGACCTCACGGTCGACCCGACCACGGGCCAGGTCACGCTGCGCGCCGAGATCCCGAACCCCAAGGGCGAGCTGCTGCCCGGCCTGTACGTGCGCGTGAAGCTCGAGCAGGCCCAGGTGACGAACGCGATCACGGTGCCGCAACAGGCTGTCACGCGCACCCAGCAGGGCGACCACGTGACGGTGGTCAGCGCCGACGGCAAGCTGAGCCAGCGCACCGTGAAGATCAGCGCCGCCAAGGACAACCAGTGGGTGGTGCTCGACGGCCTGAAGGCCGGCGAACAGGTGATGGTCGACGGCTTCCAGCGCCTGCAGATGATGCCGCCCGGCACGCCCGTGAAGGCGGTGCCTTGGCAAAAGCCGACGCCGAACGGCGCGGCTGCACCCGCGGCACCGGCACCGGCAGCGTCCGCTGCCGCAGCGGCACCCGCCGCCAGCCCGGCTTCGGCCCCGGCTGACAAGAAGTAATCAGGAGCGCCTCGCATGGCCAAATTCTTTATCGACCGACCTATCTTCGCGTGGGTGATCGCACTGTTCATCATCGTGGTGGGCGGCGTCGCCATCACGCAGTTGCCGATCTCGCAGTACCCGCCGGTGGCCCCACCGGCCATCGTGATCAACGTCGCCTACCCCGGTGCCTCCGCGCAAACGCTCGAGGACAGCGTGCTGTCCGTGATCGAGCGCGAGATGAACGGCTCGCCCGGCCTGATCTACATGGAATCGGTGGCCCAGGCCGACGGCACCGGCGCCATCACCATCAGCTTCGAGGCCGGCACCAACGAAGACCTCGCGCAGGTGGACGTGCAGAACCGGCTCTCGCGCGCCACGCCGCGGCTGCCTTCGGCCGTGACGCAGCAGGGCGTGCGCGTGGACAAGTCGCGCAACAACTTCCTGCTGTTCGCGATGCTGTCCTCGGACAACCCCGACTTCGACCCGGTGGCGCTCGGTGACTACGCCGCGCGCAACATCGTGCCGGAACTGCAGCGGATCGACGGCGTGGGCCAGGCCCAGCTGTTCGGCTCCGAGAACGCGATGCGCATCTGGATCGACCCGGCGAAGCTGCAAGGCTTCAACCTGTCGGCCAACGACGTGAATGCCGCGATCCGTGCGCAGAACGCCCAGGTGGCGTCGGGCACGCTCGGCGACCTGCCGAACATTCCCGGCCAGGCGATCTCCGCCACCGTCACGGTGAACGGCCAGCTCAACAGCGTCGAGCAGTTCCAGAGCATCGTGCTGCGCGCCAACACCGACGGCTCGACCGTGCGCCTCAAAGACGTGGCGCGCGTCGAACTCGGCGGCCAGAACTACGCCACCTCGGCGCGCCTGAACGGCGTGCCCGCGGTCGGTATCGGCGTGCAGCCCACGCCGACCGGCAACGCGCTGAAGTCGGCCAAGGCCGTGCGCGCCAAGATGACCGAGCTGGAACGCTACTTCCCCAAGGGCGTGAAGTGGGACATTCCTTATGACAGCTCGCGCTTCGTGCAGATCTCGATCTCCGAAGTGGTGAAGACGCTGTTCGAGGCCATCGCGCTGGTGTTCCTGGTGATGTTCCTGTTCCTGCAGAACTGGCGCTACACGATCATCCCGACCATCGTGGTGCCGATCGCGCTGCTGGGCACCTTCGCCACGCTGCTCGCATTGGGCTTCTCGATCAACGTGCTCACCATGTTCGGCATGGTGCTGGTGATCGGTATCGTGGTGGACGACGCCATCGTGGTGGTGGAGAACGTCGAGCGCATCATGAGCGAAGAGGGGCTGTCGCCGCTCGACGCCACGCGCAAGGCGATGCAGCAGATCTCGGGCGCCATCATCGGCGTGACCGTGGTGCTGATCTCGGTGTTCGTGCCGCTGGCCTTCTTCGCGGGCTCGACCGGCAACATCTACCGCCAGTTCTCGGCGGTGATGGTGGCCTCGATCGGCTTCTCGGCCTTCATGGCGCTGTCGCTCACGCCGGCGCTGTGCGCCACGCTGCTCAAGCCGGTGGAAGCCGGCCACCACCATGAGAAGCGCGGCTTCTTCGGCTGGTTCAACCGCGGCTTCTCGCGCACGGCCAAGGGCTACGAAGGCGTGGTCGCGCGCATCCTGCGCCGCGCCGCACGCTACCTCGTGATCTACGCCGCGATCATCGGCGCCGTCGCGTACTTCTACACGCACCTGCCGAGCTCGTTCCTGCCCGAGGAAGACCAGGGCAACATCATCGTGAACGTGCAACTGCCCCCGGGCGCGACGCAGGAGCGCTCGCTGTCGGTGATGCAACAGGTCGAAGGCTTCATCCTGAAGCAGCCTGAAGTGCAGAGCATCGTGAGCGTGATGGGCTTCAGCTTCTCCGGCCAGGGCCAGAACGCAGGCCTCGCCTTCGTGACGCTGAAGGACTGGGAAGAACGCAAGGACCCGGCCAACTCGGCCAGCGCGCTGGCCGGCCGTGCCTTCGGTGCGCTGTCGGGCATCCGCGACGCCTTCATCTACCCGCTGAGCCCGCCGCCGATTCCCGAACTGGGCAACGCCAGCGGCTTCAGCTTCCGCTTGCAAGACCGCGCGGGCGCAGGCCACGAGGCGCTGATCAACGCGCGCAACCAGCTGCTGGGCATGGCCTCGCAGAGCAAGATCCTCGCGCAGGTGCGCCCTGACGGCCTGGAAGACGCGCCGCAGCTGGAGATCGACATCGACCGCGACAAGGCCAACGCCCTGGGCGTAAGCTTCGACGCGATCAACAGCGCGCTGTCGACCTCGCTGGGTTCGAGCTACATCAACGACTTCCCGAACCGCGGCCGCCTGCAGCGCGTGGTGGTGCAGGCCGATGCGCCGGCACGGATGCAGCCGGACGACCTGCTGCGCCTGAACGCCGTCAACACCAAGGGCCAACCGGTGCCGCTGTCGGCTTTCGCGACCACCAAGTGGGTCTCGGGCGCCACGCAGACCGTGCGCTACAACGGCTACCCCGCCATCCGCATCAGCGGCGACGCGGCGCCGGGCCAGAGCACGGGCGCGGCCATGGCCGAGATGGAAAAGCTCGCCGGCCAGCTGCCGCAAGGCTTCGGCTTCGAGTGGACCGGCCAGTCGCGTGAAGAAAAGCTCGCCGGCTCGCAGGCCATGATCCTGTACGGCTTCGCGATCCTGGCGGTGTTCCTGTGCCTGGCCGCGCTGTACGAGAGCTGGTCGATCCCGCTGTCGGTGATCCTGGTGGTGCCGCTGGGCGTGCTGGGTGTGCTGGTGGCGACGATGCTGCGCGCCTATTCCAACGACGTGTACTTCCAGGTGGGCCTGATCACCATCATCGGCTTGTCCGCGAAGAACGCGATCCTGATCATCGAGTTCGCGAAAGACCTGCAGGCGCAGGGCCGCGGCGTGGTCGAGGCCGCGCTCGAGGCCGCGCACCTGCGGTTCCGTCCCATCATCATGACCTCGCTGGCCTTCGGCCTGGGCGTGCTGCCGCTGGTCCTGGCTTCGGGCGCAGGCTCGGCGAGCCAGCGTGCCATCGGCACCGGCGTGCTCGGCGGCATGGTGACCGGCACGGTCCTGGCCGTGATCTTCGTGCCGGTGTTCTTCGTGGTGGTGCGCACGCTGTTCAAGGGCAGCGCGCGCCAGCACGAGGCCGACAAGCGGCATGCGGCAGCGGCCGGCATCACGGGAGACACCACACACCATGACTAAGAAACCTCTGATCCCTACCGTGCTGGCCGCCGCGATGCTGCTGGCAGGCTGCTCGCTGATTCCGACCTACGAGCGCCCCGCGGCGCCGGTGCCGACGACCTACCCGGGCGACCCGGCGCAGCCGTCGGGCCCCGCCGCGGCCGCCCTGCCCTGGCAGGACTTCTTCACCGACCCGCGCCTGGCGGGCCTGATCCAGACGGCGCTGGCGAACAACCGCGACCTGCGCGTGTCGGTGCTCAACATCGAGCAGGCGCGCGCGCAGTTCCAGATCGAACGCTCGGCGCTGTTCCCGGCGCTCGGCCTCACGGGCACGGGCTCGCGCTCGAGCCCCAACGCCTACCAGGCGATCGATCCGACGCAGGGCAGCGTGGCCTCGCAGTACGCCGTCAACTTCGGCTTCACCGCGTGGGAGCTCGACTTCTTCGGCCGCATCCGCGCGCTGAAGGACCAGGCACTGTCGCAGTACCTGGCCACCGAAGAGTCGCGCAAGGCCGCGCAGATCAGCCTGATCGCGGCCGTGGCCAGCGGCTGGCTCACGCTGCTGGCCGACGACGAGCTGCTCGAGATCACGCGCCAGACCATGGTCACGCGCGACGAGTCGGTGCGACTGACCAAGCTGCGCTTCGACAACGGCGTGTCATCCGAGATCGACTTCCAGGCCGCGAACTCGCAGGCCGAGACCGCGCGCGCCGCCTATGCGCAGCAGCAGCGTGCCCGCCTGCAGGACGAGAACGCGCTCGCCCTGCTGCTGGGCGCACCGGTGCCGGCCGAGGCCACCGCCGGCGGCACCAAGGGACTCGCGGGCATCCGCCCGATGCCCGACGTGCCGGCCGGCCTGCCCTCCGACCTGCTGACCGAGCGGCCCGACATCCGCGCGGCCGAGCAGCAGCTGATCGCGGCCAACGCCAACATCGGCGCGGCGCGCGCGAACTTCTTCCCGCGCGTGTCGCTCACCAGCTCGATCGGCACCGCGAGCAGCGAGTTCTCGAACCTGTTCGACCGCGGCACCAAGGCCTGGAGCTTCGCGCCCACGGTCACGCTGCCGATCTTCGATGCGGGCCGCAACATCGCGGGGCTCAACTCGGCCAAGGCCGGGCGCGAGATCGCGGTGGCGCAGTACGAGAAGTCGGTGCAGACCGCGTTCCGCGAAGTAGCCGACGCACTCGCGGGCCGCGCCACGCTGGGCGAGCAGGCACGCGCGCAGACCGCGCAGGCCGACGCCGAGGCGGTGCGCTACAAGCTGTCCGACCTGCGCTATCGCAACGGCATCGCCAGCGCGCTCGACCTGCTCGACGCACAGCGTTCGCTGTT
Organism: Variovorax sp. GW821-FHT06D12; assembly: GCF_059419205.1. Classification (NCBI taxonomy): domain Bacteria; kingdom Pseudomonadati; phylum Pseudomonadota; class Betaproteobacteria; order Burkholderiales; family Comamonadaceae; genus Variovorax; species Variovorax sp. GW821-FHT06D12. The sequence continues at coordinate 72,676 of NZ_JBWKRI010000007.1, forward strand.
CACGGCGCAGCAATCGGCAGTGGCCACGCGCCTGCTGCAGCTGCAGAACCAGGTCACGCTGTACAAGACGCTGGGTGGCGGCTGGGCCACACGCAACAACGGTTGAGACACCTGCGCGTCCGATATGGAGAGGTCAATTGCCCGCGCGGGCAAAGGGCCTCTCTATAATCGCCGGTTGGTTAGAAAAAGCCCCCGACGAGCCCCCCGTTATTGAGGACGCCATGAGCGCAGACCCGCACAACCAGGCCACAGAAGAAGCCCATACCGGCCCGATCAAGAACCCGAAGCAACTGCTGCTCGCGGTATTTTTCTCTTTCATCATTCCGATCCTGATCATCGTGGGCCTCGTGTCCTATGTGGTCTCGGGCACCAAGCCCGCCGGTACCGCGGAGGGCGACAACATGGCGCTCTACGGCGTGACCAAGGAATCGCGCGACCGTGAAGTGGCCGAGCGCCTCAAGAAGGTCGGCTCCATCGAGATCCGTGACGCCAACCGGCCGCTGGCCGCTGGCGATGCCGTGTTCAAGGCCCAGTGCGTGGCCTGCCACGGCGCGCCCGGCATCCCCGGCGCCCCGCACCTGAACGACGCCGCAGCCTGGGGCCCGCGCATCGGCCAGGGTTACGCGACGCTGCTCGAGCACGCGCTCAAGGGCAAGGGCGCGATGCCCGCCCAGGGCGGCGGCGACTTCGAAGACATCGAAATCGGCCGTGCCGTGGTGTACCTGGCCAACGCCGGCGGCGCCAAGTTCCCGGTGCCGGACCGTCCGGCAGCGGCCGCCGCGCCGGCCGAAGGTGCGTCGGCTGCGGCCAGCGCGCCTGCCAAGTAAGCGATCGACGGCGCCTCGCGCCCATGAAAAAACCGGCTCTCAGGCCGGTTTTTTTACGCCCGGACGATCCGGGTTGCTATCTTTTCAGTAGCTATGCAGCCACGCCTGCATGGCGCTCTGCCGGGCTCAGCACATGGCCGAAGCGCCCCGGCAGGTCGGCCGCCCGCACCGGCTCCGGCGTCCAGACGCCCTGCTCCACGGCTTCGGCGGCGATGCCCACGTCCTGCGTGTGCACCAACCCCAGCCCCGCCGGGGCCACGAGATAGAGCCGGCCTTCTTCGTCGAGCAGGCAGCCCGACACCTCGGCCGGCGCGCCCGTGTGGGCCGCGACCGTGAACGCGCCCGCGCCCTGCTGCGCCACGCGCCACACCAGTGGCGCCGCCTCCAGCTCGACATACACGCGCTGCGGCCCGTTCTGGAAGAACCACTGGCCGTCGGCGTCGTGCTCGTAGTTGCGGTGGATGAAGTCGATCAGCTTGTCGTGCCGCAGCATCGAGCCCTTGGCGCTGCGAAACGGGCCCTGCGCCTGCGTGCGGTCGTCGCGCATGTACCAGTTGCCGCGCGCGTCCAGGCCGAGCCAGCCGTAGCAGTGCGGCACGTTCGGCCACTTGGCTAATGCCTGTTTGACGATGTCATCCATGGGCCGTATTTTGCGCCCGCGTCGACGAGAGGTGGTGGGCCAGCCACCCTCCTACGCGCTCGGGCATTCCGCCCACGTGCCCCGGCGGCAGGCCGAGCGGAAAGCCCACGTGGCCGCCGCCCGCGGGCTGCCACAGCGTGACGTGCGACCCGACCTCGTTCGGCCCCGGCAGGCTGCGGGCCGGAATGAAGGGGTCGTTGCGGGCGTTCACCACCAGCGCGGGCACGCGGATCGCGCCCAGCAGCAGCTTGGACGAGCCGCGCGCCCAGTAGTCGTCGGTGTTGCGAAAGCCGTGCAGCGGGGCCGTGAACACGTCGTCGAAGTCGTAGAGATCGCGCGCGGCCATCAGCCGGTCGCGGTCGAACAGGCCCGGGAACTGCGCCAGCTTGGCCAGCGCCTTGGGCTTCATGGTCGCGAGGAACATGCGCGTGTAGACCAGCCGGTTGAAGCCGCGCCCGATCGCCTCGCCGCCCGCCGCCAGGTCGAGTGGCGCGCACACCGACGCCACCGCGTCGACCGAGGCCCGCGCGCTCTCGCCCGCCTCGCAGGCCCAGCGCAGCAGCGCATTGCCGCCCAGCGAGACGCCGGCCGCCAGCACCGGCCCGCCGCCGCCCTGCACCACGTGCTGCGCGTGCATGCGCCGCAGGATCCAGTCGATCTCCTCGTGGTCGCCCGAGTGGTAGGCGCGCGGCGCGAGGTTCAGCTCGCCGCTGCAGCCGCGAAAGTGCGGCACCGCGAAAGCCATGCCGCGCGCGGCGGCAAAGGCCGCGAAGGCCTCGGCGTAGTGGCTGCGCGACGAGCCCTCGAGCCCGTGGAACAGCACCAGCAGCGGCCGGGGGCCGGGCTGCGGCGCATCGGCGAAGTCGACGTCGATGAAGTCGCCGTCCGGCGCGGTCCAGCGTTCGCGGCGGTACACCGGCGCCGCCCCGTCGAAACGGCGCGCGCACAGCGCGGCCCAGATGGTCTGCAGGTTGCCGCCGGGCAGCCAGCGCGGGGCGTCGTAGCCCATGGCGCCGTAGGCAACGGGCGACGCGGAATCCGGTGAGAAAGAGGACGAAGGAAAGGGAGAGGCCATCGCTCGAAGCAGGACTCAGTGCAGGACCTGTGGTGGATCGTTCGCGTCGTCCGGCTCGCGCGCGCTGCCCGGGCTCGCGTGGTGCGCCACCATGCGCCAGCCCTGCGCGGTCTTGTGATACACGTTGGTGGCCAGCACGAAGGCATGGCGCGGCCCCTCGGCCGTGAGCACCTCGATGCGCTCCAGCACGTTGTGCACGGCGCTCGCCAGCGACTCGATCTTGCGCACACGCGCCGGCGTCGCATGGATGGCACCGTTGGCGAACATCTGCTCGAAGGCCGAGCGGATCGCCACCGCGCCCACCAGCCGCGGGCCGCCCGGGTGGACGCAGAACACCTCGTCCTCGTCGGCCCAGCAGGCCATCAGCGCATCGACATCGCCGCGTTGCAGCGCTTCATAGAAGGCGGCCTCGACATCGTCGGCAGTGCCGCCGATGGCCGCGGCGGCGCGGAAAGGGGTCTTGGGCATGGCGGTGAAGGGCGAGAGCGAAGGGGGTAGGCCGGATTTTGCCCTGCCCATGTCACGGCCATGTGGCAGCAGGCGACCCGGCCGTGGGTGCTTCGGGCGCGGACGCGGGAATCAGCCACGCGCGCGCCGCCGCCTCGGTGGCGCCCTGCGCGGCCTGCCACACCATCTCGGGCGCGGCCACGTGCACGCCGGGCGGCGCCACGCGCAACGCGAGGTCGATCAGCTCGGCCATCTTGGGCGCGCGCACCGGTTGCTCGTTGGCCGGCACCATGAATCGCATGATCGACAGCATCCAGGCCGCGAGCCGCTCGCCCAGGTTGGCCAGGCGCACGTCGGCCGGCTTGCGCGCCGAGCGCAGCAGGATCAGGCGCTCGAAGCCGCAGGCGACCACGGCCTGCTCGTCGAGGCTGGCCAGCCCGCGCTTGAGCGCCTCGGGCAGCCGGCCGCGGTCGTGCGGCTGCACGATGGCCAGCGTGCGCACGCCGCTGGCGCGCAGCCAGCGCGCCAGTTCGGGCAGGTCGGCGGGCTCGGGGTGCCACAGCGCGCGCTCGCGGCCGTGGTACAGGCGAGGCGGATCGAAGGCAATCACCGCCACGTCGGCCGCGACGGGCGGCCACTGCGCGATCGGCAGCGCCGGGCACTGCACGGTCTCGACGCCGGGCAGCCCGTCGTGCATGGGCTCGCGCGCCAACACGCGCGTGCGCTGGAAGCGGTGGCGGCCCGCGAGCCGGTGCAGCAGCTCCTGGCCGAGCGCGCCGGTCGCGCCCGCGATCAGCAGCGTGCCGGTGGGCGGCGCGGCAGCGGGCGGAACCGCGCGGTTCGCGGCCTGCAGGGCGTGGAGGGGATCGAGGGCCATGACCCCATCTATGCTAACTTCGGCCTCCTTCTGCGGAGGTAATGCAAATGATGATGAAGCGCTGGTTCCTGATTCTCGCGGCCGTCCTGTCCCTCAGCGGATGCGGCTACAACCAGTTCCAGTCCCTCGACGAGGCCAGCAAGTCGGCCTGGAGCGAGGTCCTCAACCAGTACCAGCGGCGTGCCGACCTCGTGCCGAACATCGTCGCCACCGTGAAGGGCGAAGCCAGCTTCGAGCAGGACACGCTCACCAAGGTGATCGAGGCGCGCGCCAAGGCCACCTCGATCCAGGTGACGCCCGAGACGCTCAACAACCCCGAAGCCTTCAACAAGTTCCAGCAGGCGCAGGGCGAGCTGTCGTCGGCACTGTCGCGCCTCATGGTGGTGGCCGAGCGCTACCCCGACCTCAAGGCCAACCAGGCCTTTCGCGACCTGCGCGTGACGCTCGAGGGCACCGAGAACCGCATCACCGTGGCGCGCAACCGCTACATCGAGAGCGTGCAGGAGTACAACGTGCTCGCGCGCAGCTTCCCGACCAACCTCACGGCCATGGTCTTCAGCTACAAGCCGAAGGCGAATTTCTCGGTGCAGAACGAAGCCCAGATCTCGACGCCGCCGACGGTCGATTTCAGCGCACCGAAGAAGTAAGAAGCGGCGCCGATGGCCGCAGCCCTGATCCGCCGCGCACTGGCAGCGATCTTCATCGCGGCCCTTGCCTGGGCCGGCCTGCCCGCGCTGGCGCAGGGCCTGCTGCCGATCCCCACGCTCACGGCGCGCGTGATCGACCAGACCGGCACGCTCGACGCCGCGCAGCGCTCGGGCCTGGAAACCAAGCTCGCGGCCTTCGAGCAACGCAAGGGCTCGCAGATCGTGGTGCTGATGGTGCCGACCACGGCGCCCGAAGACATCGCGAGCTACGCGCAGCGCGTGGGCGACACCTGGAAGATCGGCCGCAAGGGCGTGGGCGACGGCCTCCTGGTCATCGTCGCCAAGGACGATCGCAAGATGCGCATCGCCACGGCCAAGACGCTCGAAGGCGCGGTGCCCGACCTCGCGGCGGTGCGCATCATCGACGAGGAGATGAAGCCGCGCTTTCGCAACAACGACTTCGCGGGCGGCCTGAACGCAGCGGTGGACCGGCTCATCGGCCTGGTCGACGGCGAGCCGCTGCCCGAGCCTTCGCGCAACAGCAGTAGTGGCAGCAGCAACGACGGCTTCGACTGGGAGAACCTCGCGATCTTCCTGTTCGTCGGCGTCTTCGTCGGCGCCCCGATCGCGCGCGCCATCCTGGGCAAGACGATGGGCTCGGTCGCCATGGGCGGCGGTATCGGCGTGGTCGCGTTCTTTCTCACGACCAGCACGGTCATCGCGGTGATCGCAGGGCTGATTGCGCTCATGGTCTCGCTGTTCTCGGGCCTTGCCGGCTTCGGCCCCGGTCGTGGCGGCCGAGGCGGTGGCGGCGGGGGTGGCTGGAGCAGCGGTGGGGGTGGTGGCGGCTGGAGCAGCGGCGGCGGAGGTGGCGGCGGCGGATTCAGCTCCGGCGGCGGTGGCAATTTTGGCGGCGGCGGCGCCTCGGGAGACTGGTGAACCCATGGCAACTGCAGACCCCACGCTCTTCTCGAAGCTCGGCCGCATCTGGCGGCATCGCTGGACCGACGAAGCCGCGGTGCGCCGCGTGCTGCCGGCCGACGCGATGGAGCGGCTCGCGGGCCGCGTGGCCGCGAGCGAGCGGCGCCACAGCGGCGAGATCCGCATCTGCGTCGAGGCCGGCCTGCCGATGTCCTACCTGTGGCGCCACGCACCGCCCCGGGAACGCGCCGTGACGCTGTTCGGCAAGCTGCGCGTGTGGGACACCGCGCACAACAACGGCGTGCTGATCTACCTGCTGCTGGCCGAGCACGCCATCGAGATCGTGGCCGACCGCGGCATCGACGCCCATGTGGGCTCCGCCGAATGGGCCGCCATGACGCAACGCATGGCCGTGGCCTTCCGCGAAGGCCGCTTCGAGGACGGCATCACGCTGGCGCTGGAAGAGGTGTCGGCGCTGCTGATGGCCCACTTCCCGCTGGCCGATGACCAGCCCGACACCAACGAACTGCCCGACGCGCCCGTGGTGCTCTGAGGCCCGGCGCCCTCGGCGCCGGCGCCTTGCAATCCGCGCATCCGGCCCTTATTTTTCGGAGATGACCGAATCCGAATCGCTGCACATCGTCTGCCCGCACTGCCACACGACCAACCGCGTGCGCACGGCGCAACTGGGCAGCGCGCCCGACTGCGGCAGCTGCCACCGCCCGCTGTTCACCGGCCACTCCACGGCACTGCCCGACGTGGCCACCTTCGATCGCCACATCGCGCGCAACGAGATCCCGGTACTGGTCGATTTCTGGGCGCCCTGGTGCGGCCCCTGCCGCCAGATGGCGCCGGCCTACGAACAGGCGGCGGCCCAGCTCGAACCGCAGGTGCGGCTGGCCAAGGTCGACACCGAGGCGGTGCAGGCGCTGGGCGCGCGCTTCAACATCCGCAGCATCCCGACGCTGGCGCTGTTCAAGGGCGGGCGCGAGGTCGCGCGGCAGGCCGGCGCGATGGGCGCGGCCGACATCGTGCGCTGGGTCAAGGCGAACGGCGCGGGCTGATCCAGCAACCGGCCGCGCTCACTTGCGCGGCGGCATCTTCGCCATCGCGTCGAGCATGTTCATCTTCATGCCGTTGCCCATGACCATGTCGCCCGGCTTCTGGCCCGGCTTGCAGGGGCCGACCCACTTGGCGTCGACGACGCTCGTGCCTTCGGTGCGGCCCATGAGCGGCGGGCTGTAGGTCGACTTGCTTTCGACGCGGTAGGCGCTGCTGAAGTCGCCGCTCATCACGGCACGCGAGGTCGCGGTGGTCGGGCCGATCTTGCAGGCCGAGTCGATGACCAGCTTCACGCCTTCGAGGCGCAGGTCCTGCTTGGAGCACATGTCCTTGCCCATGCCCTGCCCCATCTCGCGCATCGCCTTGTCGGTGGCCGCGTCGATGCATTGCTGGATCGTCTGGCCCGGCGCCTTGGCCGTGGCCGCGCCGCCCTCGCCGGTCTGGATTTCCCACAGGCCCGGCTTGCGCGCCGGGTAGTCGATGGCCAGCGCGGGGCCGGCGAGAAGACAGGCGACGGCGGCGAGGGAGAACAGGCGACAGGTCATGGCGGGCTCGGTGGACGGCGATGCCGCTTTGTACCGTCGGCGCCCGCGCGGCGGAATACCGCGATCGGTCTAAGCCGCGACCGGCGCCAGGGCCGCCGATGGGCGCTCGCGCAACGCGAAGCCCATCGCCAGGCCGAGCCCGAGGCCGCCCAGCACATCGATCAGCACGTGCTGGCGCACGGCCATCGTCGAGTACACGATGGCCACCGCCCACGCGAGGTTGAGCAGCCGCAGCCAGCCCGGCGCGCCGGCCTCGCGCAGTTGCCGTGCCAGCACCATGCAGGCGAACACCGAGAACGACACATGCAATGAAGGAAAGGCGTTGCCCGCCGCATCGAAGGTCTTGAGGAAGTGCAGCGACGAGCCCGGCGCGGCCTCGATCGCGAAGTTCGGGATCGCCGTCGGCATCCACCAGAACACGGCCAACGCGATCGCCGTCATCACCGCGCAGCCGATGGCGATGGTGTTCAGCTCGCGCCGGTCCCTGGCCAGCAGCACCGGCAGCGCGATGTAGGCCCACAGCGTGAGGTACACCGGCAGCATCGCCGGCCAGAACGCGATCAGCCGGTCGACGGCCGTGAGCGGCAGCACCCACGCCGGTCCGGCGTGGTGCATGACCCAGAAGTACAGCGGGAAGAAGCCCAGCGTGGCGACGGTGTTGCCGGCCAGCTTGAGCAGCCACAGCGTCCGGCAGCGCTGCCAGAGGGCGCGCGGCCATGAAGGCTGAGGCGAAGGGGCGTCGAAAGAAGATGGGGAATGCGTCATGGCGGCCGCTGGTGCCGCGGCTTCGTCTCGTTTCAACGAGGCTCGTGCACGGCTACCAGGACGTCCACTTTAATTCGCTTCCAGCCGACGCCACCGTGCGCTCGATGAAGCGCACGCCGCGCGCCCCGTCTTCCACGCGCGGATAGTCCGCCGCCAGCGGATCGGCCACCTGCCCCGCGAGCCGCGCGCGGATGTCCGCCGCCACGCCCGCGTAGACGTTCGCAAACGCCTCGATGAAGCCTTCGGGATGGCCGGCCGGCAGGCGGCTCGCGCGCCGCGCCGACTCGCACAGCCAGGGCGCGCCGCGCGTGAGCACGCGCCGGGGTCCGTCGTGCGGCAGGTGCACCAGCTGGCTCGGCTGCTCCTGGCGCCATTCGAGCGTGCCCAGCGTGCCGGAGACGCGCAGGCGCAGGTCGTTCTCCAGCCCGGTGTTGATCTGCGAGGCCACCAGCACGCCGCGCGCACCGCCTTTGAAGCGCAGCAGCAGGCTGCCGTCGTCGTCGAGCAGGCGACCCGGCACCAGCGCGCCGAGGTCGGCGCACAGGCTCTCGATCTCCAGGCCGGTGACGGTGGCCACGAGGTTCTCGGCGTGCGAGCCGATGTCGCCGATGGCGCCGGCCGCGCCGCTGCGCGCGGGGTCGGTGCGCCAGTCGGCCTGCTTGTTGCCGCCCGCGGCTTCCACGTGGCTGGCGAGCCAGCCCTGGTTGTATTCGACGACGACCTTGCGGACCTCGCCGATCTCGCCCGAGCGCACCATCTCGCGCGCCTGCCGCACCATCGGGTAACCGGTGTAGTTGTAGGTCACGCCGAACACCGTGCCCTGCTTCGCCACGGTGGCGACCAGCGCATCGGCCTGCGCGCGCGTGTGCACCAACGGCTTGTCGCACACCACGTGAAAGCCGGCTTCCGCGAAGGCCTGCGCCACCGGGTAGTGCACGTGGTTGGGCGTGACGATCGAGACGAAGTCGATGCGCCCATCGGCCGGGCGCTTCAGCTCGTCGGCCAGCAGTGCCTGCCAGTCGCCGTGGTTGCGGTCGTCGGCCAGGCCGAGGTCGCGGCCCGAGGCGCGCGCCTTGTCCGGGCTCGACGACAGCGCGCCGGCGACCAGCGCGATCTGGCCGTCGAGCGCCATGGCCTTGCGGTGCACGGCGCCGATGAAGGCGTCGCGACCGCCGCCGACCATGGCGCAGCGCAGGGGACGTGAAGCGATCTCGGTCACCTTAGAACGGCGAATTGGGATGGTAGAAATCCTTGGCGTTCTCTTTGGTGATCAGAACCGACGGAATGATCGTGGTCGCCGGCAGCTTCTCGCCCTTCAGGCGTGCCTCGGCTGTGAGCTTGATCGCGTCGTAGATGAACTTGGGCGAGTAGCTCACGTCGGCCGTGATGCGCTTGTCCTTGCCGTCCATGATGGTCTTGACCATGTCCTTGGCGCCGGCGCCGCCGAACACGATCTTGATGTCGTCGCGCTTGGCCTGCGAGATGGCCTTGAGCACGCCCACGGCCATGTCGTCGTCGGCGGCCCAGATGGCGTCGATGCTCTTGAAGCGCGTCAGGTAGTCCTGCGTGACCTTGAAGGCGTCGTCGCGGTTCCAGTTGGCGTACTTGGCGTCGAGCAGCTTGATGTCGGGGCTGCCCTTGAGCACGGCGTTGAAGGCGTCCATGCGCTCGTTGTCCAGCGTGGTGGCGATGCCGCGCAGGGCGACCACATTGCCCTTGCCGCCGAGCTGCTTGACGATGTACTCGGCCGGGATCTTGCCGAAGGCGGTGTTGTCGCCGGCGACATACGCGTCCTGCGCGCTGGTGTCGGTCAGGCCGCGGTCGACCACGGTGACATACGCGCCCTTGGCCTTGACCTGCGCGACCGGCTTGGTGAGCGCGGCCGATTCGAACGGGAACACGACGAGCGCGTTGATCTTGGTGACCGTCGACAGGTCCTGCAGCTGGTTGGCCTGCTCGGGCGCATTGGCGGCGGTCTTGATCGTGATCTTCAGGTCCTTGTGCTGCTTCTCGAGGTCCTTCTTCGCCTGGTTGGCCCAGTAGTTGATGCCGCCCATGAAGCTGTGCGTAGCCGCGGGAATCGACACGCCGAGGTTGACCTTGTCCGCGGCAAGCGCGGGCAGGCTGGCGGCGAACGCTGCGGTGGCAACCGCCGTGAGCGCGAGGCGTCGGGTGAAAGTCGTCATGCTGGATGTCTCCTCTTGGTGGTGGAACGGGAACGGAACGAACAACGAAAAACTAGCGGCGTCCGCGCTGCAGGAACGCGACGACGATGATCACGAAGCCCTGCACCGCGGCATTCAGGTACACGCTGATGATGCTGGTGAGGTTCAGGATGTTGCTGATGACCGAGAGCAGGATCGCGCCCACCACCGTGCCGGTGATGCTGCCCGCGCCGCCCTTCAATGCGGTGCCGCCGACGATCACAGCGGCAATGGCTTCGAGCTCCCACAGCAGGCCGGTGGTCGGCGAGGCCGAGCCCAGGCGCGGCACATACAGCAGCGTGGCAATGCCCACACACACGCCGAGCAGCACGTAGGTGAGGATCTTCACGCGGTCGACGTCCACCGCCGCGTAGCGCGCCACCTGCTCGTTGGAACCGATGGCCTGCACGTAGCGTCCGTAGGCCGTGCGATTCAGGATGACGCCGCCGATGACCGCGACGATCACGAACACCCACACCGGCACGGGGATGCCCGCGAGGCTCGCGTAGTACACCGGCGCGTAGAGGTCCGACAGCTCGTTGTCGAGCGTGAGCGCGCCGCCGTCGGCAAAGTACGTGAGGTACGCGCGGAAGATGCCCAGCGTGCCCAGCGTCACGATGAAGGGCTCGATGCGGCCCTTGGTGATGAGCAGGCCGTGCGCCAGGCCGAACAGCGCGCCCAGCACCACGGCGAGCACCGCGCCCATCATCACCGCCATCAGCGGCGAGCCCGAGGCCGGGCCGGCCCAGTTGATGAACATGATCACGCTGCCCGCGATGAGCGCGGCCATCGAGCCCACCGACAGGTCGATACCGCCCGAGATGATCACGAAGCACATGCCCACCGCGATGATGCCGATGAAGGCGGTGCGTGTGAGCACGTTCATCGCGTTGTCGACGGTGGCGAAGTCGCCGTTGAGCAGCGTGCCCGCGATGCACAGCAGCACGAGGCCGATGACCGGGCCGAGGCCGTGCAGGCGCTCGGTCCAGCGCGGCGTGCCTTCGCTGCGGTGTGGCTGCTGCGGCTGCTGTGCGGCGTCAGGCTGCGTGGGTGTCTGCGGTTCCGGTGGCATGAGCGATGAGCTCCTCTTCAGTCAGGTGGGTCGCGTCCAGCGTGGCAACGAGCCGGCCCGCGCGCATCACCGCGACGCGGTGGCACAGGCCGATCAGCTCCATCAGCTCGGACGAGACGACGATCACCGCGAGGCCTTCGCGGGCGAGTCGCTGGATCAGGAAATAGATGTCGCGCTTGGCGCCGATGTCCACGCCGCGCGTGGGCTCGTCCAGCACCACCACCTTGGGCTGTGGCTGCAGCACCTTGGCGAGCGCGAGCTTCTGCTGGTTGCCGCCCGACAGCGACGAGGCCCGCACGTCGAGCGAGCCGGTGCGGATGCCGTAGTCCTTCACCGCCTCGCCGAGCGCCGCGCGCTCCGCGTCGGGCTTCAGCCAGGGCTGCGCATAGCGCTCCAGCGCCATCAGCGTGAGGTTCTGGCGCAGGCCGAAGTGCACGTGCAGGCCCTTGCCCTTGCGGTCTTCGCTGAGGTAGGTGAGGCCGTGTTTCGCGGCATCGCGCGGGTTGCGCCAGCCCTTGCCGTGGGGCACGGGCTCGCCGCGCATCTCGACGGTGCCGCTGGCGGGGCGCAGCCCGAGCAGGCCCTCGAAGAGTTCAGTGCGGCCCGCGCCGACGAGGCCCGCGAAGCCGAGGATCTCGCCGGGGCGCACTTCGAAGCTCGCGTCCTGCGCCCAGCCGGGCACGCTGAAATTGCGCACGCGCAGGGCGGGCGCGTCGGCGGCCACGACGAGGTCGCGCGGCGGGTACAGGTCGGCGAGTTCGCGGCCGACCATGAGGTTGGCCATCTGCTGGCGCGAGACCTCGGGCGTCGGTGCGCGCGCCACGAAGCGGCCGTCGCGCATCACGATCACCTCGTCGGTGACTTGCTCCACCTCGTCGAGCTTGTGCGAGATGTAGACGATGGTCACGCCGTCGGCGCGCAGCTGGGCGATGAGCTTGAACAGGCGCTCGGTCTCGCCGGGCGTGAGCGTGGCGGTGGGCTCGTCCATGACGAGCAGGCGCGCGCGGCGGGCGATGGCTTTCGCGATCTCGACGAGCTGCTTCTCGGCGACGATGAGGCGACGCACCTTGGTGCGCGGGTCGATGGCCAGGCCGACGGCGGCGAGCGCGGCGGCGGCATCGCGCTCCATCGCGGCGTCGTCGAGCAGCCAGCCTTTTTTCTTCTCGTGGCCCAGGAAGATGTTCTGCGCCACGCTGAGGTCTTCGGCGAGGTTGAACTCCTGGTGGATCAGCACGATGCCCAGTGCCTCGGCATCGCGCGAGCTCGTGAAGCTTTGCGGTTGGCCGTTGATGCGCAAGGTGCCGCTGGTCAGCGACTCGTAGCCCGACAGGATCTTCATCAGCGTGGACTTGCCCGCGCCGTTCTCGCCCAGCAGGCCGTACACGCGCCCCGGCGCCAGCGCAAAGCTCACGCCATGCAGCACCTGCACGGGGCCGAAGGCTTTCACCACGCCGTCGAACTCGACGGCCACGCTGCCCTTGGTTGCCACGGTATTCGTCATGGCGCTACCCCTCGGGCCTTGAGCGTTTCCTGCATCGCCAGCACGCCCGCGCCGACGAGGCCGCCCTGCGTGCCCAGCGGCGTGTACTGGATTTCCAGGTGTCGCGTCGACAGCGCGAGCGAGCGCTGGTAGACGCTCTGGCGCACGGCCGCGAGAAACAGCGGCCCGATGCGCGTGATGCCGCCGCCGATGAACACGTGCGAGGGATTGAAGAAGTTGACGACCGACGCGAGCATCTGCCCGATCAGGCTGCCCGCGCGCTGGATGATGGCGTTGGCCGCCGGGTCGCCGCCGCGGCTGGCCTGTCCCACGTCGAAGGCATCGATGCGCCCGCGCGTGCGCAGGCATTCGGCGAGCGTCGCGCTTTCACCGGCTTCGGCCGCCTGCATCGCCATGCGCGTGATCGCGGGGCCCGCCGCCATCGCCTCGACGCAGCCCAGGTTGCCGCAGTGGCAGCGCGGGCCTTCCTGGTCGACGCAGATGTGGCCCACGTCGCCGGCCGAACCGGCCGCACCGCGGTACACCTCGCCGTGGCAGACGATGCCGCAGCCGATGCCCGTGCCGATCTTGATGACGAGGAAATTGGAGAGCGAGCGCCGCAGCCGCCACAGCTCGCCGAGCGCCATCAGGTTGACGTCGTTGTCGACGAACACGGGCGCCGCATAGTCCTCGCGCAGGTAGTCGCGGATCGAGAAGCTGTCCCAGGCCGGCATGAGCGGCGGGTTCACGAGCTGGCCGATCTCGAAGTTGACGGGGCCGGGCACGCCGATGCCGATGCCCAGCACGTTCCGTGGGCCCTGCCCGCAGCGGGCCAGCAGTTCGCGCATCAGCACCCGCACGCGCGCCAGCACCACGGCCGGGCCTTCGCGCACGTCGGCCGCTTCTTCGTGCTGGGCCAGCACCGTGAGGTCGGGGCGCAGCACTGCAACGTCCAGGCTGGTGGCGCCGATGTCGATGCCGACGAGCACGCCGAGTTCGGCATTGAGCTGGAGGTTTTCGGCGCGGCGACCGCCCGAGGAGCGCTGCAGGCCGGCCTCGGCCAGCAGGCCCTGGTCGACCAGGCCGGCGATGAGCGCGTTGGCCTTGCTCTTGGAGAAGCCCAGCTGCTCGGCCATGGCATGGCGAGAGCCGCCGGCCGACCAGAAGGTCGATTCCAGCAACCGCATTTCGTCGGTCGTGATGCCGCTCCAGGGTGCCACGCGTTTGTCTCCGCTCTTTTTGGAAAGGCGCCGGTCGAACGATCGGGTGATCGGTCGCCGGGCGAAGGCGAATACTAGGAGGGCATCTTCAGCCGGGCAAGGCTGAACTTCGACCTATTTCAGATCAAATGCACCTTCATCCTGGCTCGGACGGACGAAAAAAAGCCGCCCGGAGGCGGCTTTTTTCTTTGCTTCTGCCCGAAGGCAGCGGCATCGATTACTTCTTTTGGCGGTACTTGCGCAGCGCAGCGATCTGCGCAGCCATCACGGCCAGTTCCGACTGCGCCATCGCGATATCGATGTCGCTCTTCGCGTTCTTCAGCGCTTCCTCGGCGGCCGCCTTGGCCTTGTTGGCCTTCTCGTCGTCGAGGTCCTTGCCGCGGATCGCGGTGTCGGACAGCACGGTGACGGCGTCGGGCTGCACTTCGAGGATGCCACCGGCCACGAAGACGAACTCTTCGCCGCCGTCGGCCGTTTCGATGCGCACGGCGCCGGGGCGGATGCGCGTGATCAGCGGCGTGTGACGCGGATAGATGCCGAGCTCACCGGCTTCACCGGGCAGCGCGACGAACTTGGCTTCGCCCGAGAAGATCGACTCTTCCGCGCTGACCACGTCGACGTGAATGGTGTTTGCCATCTGAGTTCCCATGCCGCCTTAGGCGACCTTCTTGGCTTTTTCGAACGCTTCGTCGATGGTGCCGACCATGTAGAACGCTTGTTCCGGCAGGTGGTCGGCTTCGCCGTTCACGATCATCTTGAAGCCGCGGATGGTTTCCGACAGCGGCACGTACTTGCCCGGCGAACCCGTGAACACTTCGGCCACGTGGAACGGCTGCGACAGGAAACGCTGGATCTTGCGGGCGCGGGCCACGGCGAGCTTGTCGTCGGGAGCCAGTTCGTCCATGCCCAGAATCGCGATGATGTCGCGCAGTTCCTTGTAGCGCTGCAGCGTGCCTTGCACGGCGCGGGCCACGTTGTAGTGCTCTTCGCCGACCACGTTCGGGTCGAGCTGGCGCGAGGTCGAGTCCAGCGGGTCCACGGCGGGGTAGATACCCAGCGAAGCGATGTCACGCGACAGCACCACGGTCGAGTCCAAGTGGGCGAAGGTCGTGGCGGGCGACGGGTCGGTCAAGTCGTCGGCAGGGACGTACACGGCCTGGATCGAGGTGATCGAGCCGACCTTGGTCGACGTGATGCGCTCTTGCAGGCGGCCCATTTCCTCGGCCAGCGTCGGCTGGTAGCCCACGGCGGAAGGCATGCGGCCCAGCAGTGCCGACACTTCGGTACCGGCCAGCGTGTAGCGGTAGATGTTGTCCACGAAGAACAGCACGTCGCGGCCTTCGTCGCGGAACGACTCGGCGATGGTCAGGCCGGTCAGGGCCACGCGCAGACGGTTGCCCGGGGGCTCGTTCATCTGGCCGTAGACCATGGCGACCTTGGAGTCTTCGAGCTTCTCGAGGTTCACGACGCCGGAGTCGGCCATCTCGTGATAGAAGTCGTTGCCTTCACGGGTACGTTCGCCCACACCGGCGAACACCGACAGACCCGAGTGGGCCTTGGCGATGTTGTTGATGAGTTCCATCATGTTCACGGTCTTGCCCACGCCGGCGCCGCCGAACAGGCCCACCTTGCCGCCCTTGGCGAACGGGCACACCAGGTCAATCACCTTGATGCCGGTTTCCAGCAGGTCCTGCGAGGGCGACAGTTCGTCGTACGCGGGAGCCTTGCGGTGGATGGAGGCGGTCAGCGTCTGGTCGACCGGACCACGCTCGTCGATGGGCGCGCCCAGCACGTCCATGATGCGGCCCAGCGTCGCCTTGCCCACGGGCACGGTGATGGGGGCTTGCGTGTTGGTCACGATCAGGCCGCGGCGCAGGCCGTCGGAAGAACCCAGCGCAATCGTGCGGACCACGCCGTCGCCGAGCTGCTGCTGGACTTCGAGCGTCAGTGCGCTGCCTTCGAACTTGAGGGCGTCGTAGATCTTGGGCATCTTGTCGCGCGGGAATTCCACGTCGACCACAGCGCCAATACACTGAACGATCTTGCCTTGAACTGCTTCTGCTTGAGCCATGTCTGCTCCGATAAAAATTTAAATCTGTTGAGGTCCGAAGGGCTCAGACACCGGCGGCCGCCGCAGCGCCCGAAACGATTTCCGAGAGCTCCTTGGTGATGCCGGCCTGGCGGGTCTTGTTGTAGACCAGCTTCAGCTCGCTGATCACATTGCCTGCGTTGTCGGTGGCAGCCTTCATGGCCACCATCCGCGCCGAATGCTCGGACGCCATGTTTTCTGCCACGCCCTGGTAGACCAGCGACTCGACATAGCGGACCAGCAGCTCGTCGATCACGCTTTGCGCATCGGGCTCGTAGATGTAGTCCCACGAGTGCTGGCCTTCCTCGACTTGCAGCGAGTCAGCGGCCAGCGGCAGCAGCTGCTCGACGAGCGGCTCCTGCTTGATCGTGTTGATGAACTTCGTGTAGCACAGGTACACGGCCGAGAGCTTGCCTTCCGCGTAAGCGTCCAGCAGCGTCTTGACCGGGCCGATGAGCTTGTCCAGATGCGGCGTGTCACCCAGGTGGGTGACGTGCGCCACCACGCGGGCACCGATGCGGTTCAGGAAGCCCAGGCCCTTGCTGCCGATGGCGACCGACTCGATCGCCACGCCGGCCGACTGCGCTTCGCGCAGCTTGGCCGTCACGGCACGCAGCAGGTTGGTGTTCAAGCCACCGCACAGGCCCTTGTCGCTCGTCACGATGATGAAGCCGATCGCCTTGGCGTCGTTCTTCTTCATGAAGGCGTGCGTGTACTCGGGATTCGCCTTGCCAAGGTTCGCCGCGATGTTGCGGATCTTCTCGCTGTAGGGGCGTGCGGCACGCATGCGCTCTTGCGCCTTGCGCATCTTGGAAACCGAGACCATTTCCATGGCCTTGGTGATCTTCTTGGTGTTCTCCACCGATTTGATCTTGCCGCGGATTTCCTTACCAGCTGCCATATGAGCTCCTTCTTGCGTCGGTCAAAAGGTCGCTCAGGCGAACGACTTCTTGAACGAGGTGGCTGCGGCCAGCAGTTCGGCTTCAGCGTCCTGGCACACCTTCTTGAAGGCCTGCTTTTCCGCGCTGTCGTCCGGCTTGGCCGGCTTGACGTCCCACTTGGCACCATGCTTTTCCATGGTTTCGAGCAGGGCGGCGTGGCTCGTCTTCAGCAGCTGGTGGAAGCCGTGTTCGAACGGGAGCACCTTCTTGACGTCGATGTCGTCCATGAAGCCCTTGTTCACTGCGAACAGCGTGGCATTCATCAGCGAGATCGGCAGCGGGCTGTACTGGGTCTGCTTGAGCAGTTCCGTCACGCGCGCACCGCGGTCGAGTTGCTTGCGGGTCGCTTCGTCCAGGTCGGAAGCGAACTGCGCGAACGCGGCCAGTTCACGGTACTGGGCCAGGTCGGTACGGATACCGCCCGACTGGTTCTTGATCAGGTTGGTCTGCGCCGACGAGCCCACACGCGACACCGAGATACCGGCGTTGATGGCGGGACGGATGCCGGCGTTGAACAGGCTGGTTTCCAGGAAGATCTGGCCGTCGGTGATCGAGATCACGTTGGTCGGAACGAAGGCGGACACGTCACCGGCTTGCGTTTCGATGATCGGCAGTGCGGTCAGCGAACCGGTCTTGCCCTTGACTTCACCCTTGGTGAAGGCTTCGACGTAGTCGGCGTTCACGCGGGCTGCGCGCTCGAGCAGACGGCTGTGGAGATAGAACACGTCGCCGGGGTAGGCTTCGCGGCCTGGCGGGCGGCGCAGCAGCAGCGACACCTGGCGATAAGCCACGGCTTGCTTGGACAGGTCGTCATAGACGATCAGGGCGTCCTGGCCGCGGTCGCGGAAGTACTCGCCCATCGTGCAGCCCGAGTAGGCCGACACGTACTGCATGGCAGCCGATTCGGAGGCCGATGCGGCCACCACGATGGTGTAGTCCATCGCGCCGGCTTGTTCCAGCGAGCGCACCACGTTCTTGATCGACGAAGCCTTCTGGCCGATCGCAACGTAGACGCAGGTCATGTTCTGACCCTTCTGGTTGATGATCGCGTCGATGGCCACGGCGGTCTTGCCGGTCTGGCGGTCGCCGATGATCAGCTCGCGCTGGCCACGGCCGACGGGCACCATCGAGTCGATCGACTTCAGGCCGGTCTGCATCGGCTGGTCGACGGACTTCCGTGCGATCACGCCAGGTGCGACCTTTTCGATCACGTCGGTCATCTTGGCGTTGATCGGACCCTTGCCGTCGATCGGCTGGCCCAGTGCATTCACCACGCGGCCGATGAGCTCGGGGCCCACGGGCACTTCCAGGATGCGACCCGTGCATTTGACGGTGTCGCCTTCGGAGATGTGCTCGTACTCGCCCAGAATCACGGCGCCGACCGAGTCGCGCTCGAGGTTCAGCGCCAGGCCGAACGACGGCGTGCCGTCAGCCGTGGGCGGGAATTCCAGCATTTCGCCTTGCATCGCGTCCGACAGGCCGTGCACGCGCACGATGCCGTCGGTCACCGAGACCACGGTGCCCTGGTTGCGGATGTCGGCGCTGACGCCAAGGCCTTCGATACGGCTCTTGATCAGTTCGGAAATTTCTGCGGGATTGAGTTGCATGACTCTTTCCTTCTTTCAATAAATAGGGCCAACCGCGGCTCGCCGCCTCAGGCGGTGAGCGCTGCTTTCATTTGTTCGAGACGCGCCTTGACGGAGGTGTCGAGGACTTCGTCCCCCACCACCACACGGATGCCGCCGATCAGCGAAGGATCGGATTCCACACGCGTGTTCAGCGGGCGACCGAAACGGCGCTGCAGGGCCACGGCGACCTCGGCGAGACTCGCCGCGTCGATCGGGAAGGCGCTGTAGATCACCGCGTCGGCCGTGCCGCCCTTGGCGTTCTTGAGCTCGCGGTACTGGGCCGCGACTTCAGGCAATGCAGCAAGCCGGCCGTTGTCGATCACCGTGCGCAGGAAGTTCTTGCCGGTGTCCGGCAAGGCTTGCGGCAGCAGACCGGAGATCAGATCGAAGATCTGTTCCGGCGACACCTTCGGGTCGGCAGCGAACTGCAGGAGCTGCGGATCGGCAGTGATGGCGGCCAGCTGGCCGATCCATCCGGCCGTGCCTTCGAGGTCGCTCGAAGTAGCCCCGAAGAGCGCGTCCGCGTAGGGGCGGGCAATGGTCGCAAGTTCGGCCATATCGTCCTCAGAGCTCGGTCTTCAGGCGCTGGAGCAGGTCGGCGTGGACACCGGCATTGACTTCCTTGCGGAGAATCTGCTCGGCACCCTTGACGGCCAGCGCAGCAACCTGCTCACGCAGGGCTTCACGGGCACGCACGGACTGCTGTTCGGCTTCGGCGTGCGCGTCGGCCACGATCTTGTTGGCCTCCACCGTTGCACGGCCCTTGGCCTCTTCGATGATCTGCTGGGCGCGGCGCTCGGCA
This sequence comes from Variovorax sp. GW821-FHT06D12, assembly GCF_059419205.1. Lineage (NCBI taxonomy): Bacteria > Pseudomonadati > Pseudomonadota > Betaproteobacteria > Burkholderiales > Comamonadaceae > Variovorax > Variovorax sp. GW821-FHT06D12. Next base: position 91,918 of record NZ_JBWKRI010000007.1, read on the forward strand.
TCGGCCAGGCGGCTGGTGGTCTCGTTGCGAGACTGAACCAGTTCCTGCTCGACGCGCTGGTTGGCGGAAGCGAGTTCAGCCTTGGCCTTCTCGGCGGCCGCCAGGCCCGCAGCGATCTTTTGTGCGCGTTCATCCAAAGCCTTCGCGATGGGCGGCCACACGAATTTCATCGTGAACAGCACCAGCAGCAGGAAGACGATGGCCTGAACGAACAGGGTCGCGTTGATACTCACGGCAACACCTTTCTGGAGTGGCGTTGAACCGGCTTACTTGGGCAGGTTGGCCAGCAGGGTCGCGGCGAACGGGTTGGCGAAGGCGAACAGCAGGGCGATGGCCACGCCGATCAGGAAGGCCGCGTCGATCAGACCAGCCAAGATGAACATCTTGGTCTGCAGGTCGTTCATGAGCTCAGGTTGACGGGCCGACGATTCCAGGAACTTGCCACCCATCAGCGCGATGCCGATGGAAGCACCGATGGCGCCGAGACCGACGATCAGACCACAAGCGAGAGCGACGAGACCGAGAATGTTTTCCATGATGACTCCTTAGAACAGATTTAAAGCAAACGAAAAGAAAAAGGGAAACTCAATGCGCCTCATGCGCCTGGCCCAGATAGATCAGGGTCAGCATCATGAAGATGAAAGCCTGCAGCGTGATCACCAGGATGTGGAAGATCGCCCAGACAGTGCCGGCAATGATGTGCCCGATGGGCAGCAACACACCGGAGAACGAGGCCGCCATGGCACCGCCCATGAGGGCGATGAGCATGAAGACGAGCTCGCCCGCATACATGTTGCCGAACAACCGCATGCCGTGCGAGACCGTCTTGGCCAGGTACTCGATGACCTGCATCAGCAGGTTGACGGGCCACAGCAGAGGGTGGGCACCGAAGGGCGCGGTGATCAGCTCGTGGCCCCAGCCGCCCAGGCCCTTGACCTTGACGCTGTAGAAGAGGCACAGGAGCAGCACGGAAGTGGAAAGACCGAGCGTGGTCGAGAGGTCGGCGGTCGGCACGGCACGCATGTAGGCGTGGTGCGGATCGTGGCCCAGTGCCGAGTAGACCTGGGTCCAGATGGCCGGCAGCAGGTCGACCGGCAGCATGTCCATCGCGTTCAGCAGGAAGATCCAGACGAACACGGTGAGCGCCAGCGGGGCGATGAACTTGCGGCTCGCGGCGTTGTGCACGTTGGCCTTGGCCTGGTTGTCGACCATCTCGACCAGGATCTCGACCGCCGCCTGGAAACGGCCGGGCACGCCGGGCGTTGCCTTGCGGGCAGCCAGCCACAGCACGAAGCAGCCCAATGCGCCGATGATCAGCGCGTAGAGCACCGAGTCGAGGTTGATGACGTTGAAGTCAACAATGGCGGATTGAACGACGGGCTTGAGGCTCCAGTCGACTTGCCAGTGCTGGAGGTGGTGAACGATGTATTCACTCGCGGTCGGGGCGTGTCCTTCGGCGGCCATCTTTCAGCGTCTCTCTTCCAAAACAGTCAAATCCGGTTCAAAAATTTGGGCCGCACCAACAGTGCCACCCAGTACATCTTCATGGCGACCACCACGCCAGCCACCATGGCCAGCCAGACGAGCCCCCCGATCAGCCACGGCGCCGCGGCCAGCAAGGCAACGGTCAGCGCGATCTTGATCATCTCCCACACAAAAAACCTCAACATGACAGCTTGCGACGGCATGCCCGGTTTGCGCCGGACACCGCGGACAAACAAGGCCGCGGGGATCGCTACTGTCATGGCTCCGTAAAACGCCGAGATTGCAGCCTCGGATCGCGCCGTCCAGATCCACGCCAGGCAAGCTACCACCACACCTGCAGCCACTTGGGCTGCGATCACCCACCAGGGTGACAGCTCGGGGTTTTGCTCGCGCAACTTCTGGGCCTCTTCGGCCGTCAGTGGCTTGAAATCGGATTCTTCGGCGTCAACCTCAGGGACAGGGGCGTTGGTTGTCATTCGAATGCACCCCGTGTTTGTCCCCGGAGAATTTTACAAAGCCATTGATTATAAGTAAAACCTAGCGGGGTCCCGCCATAACGTGACACTTCGTCGACAGTTCTGCACCGAGTGTGGCGTCCGCCCATAATTTGCGGATGCAAGACATCACCTCGGCACTGCCCGACACGCCGTGCTTTCTCAACGGCGAATTCACCCCTCTGCGCGACGCGAAGATCAGCGTTCTCGACCGCGGCTTCATCTTCGGCGACGGCATCTACGAAGTGATCCCCGTCTACTTCGGCGTGCCCTTCTGCTTCGATGAACACATCGCGCGCCTCGAGCGCTCGCTGGCCGAGCTGCAGATCGACAACCCCTACACCCGCGACGAATGGCGTGCCATCGCGACACAGCTTGCCGCACCACAGGGCAAGGCACCGCAGGCGATCTACTTCCAGGTCTCGCGTGGCGTGGCGCCGCGCGACCACGTGATGGTGCGCGGCCTGCGCCCCACCGTGTTCGCGATGGTGAACCCCCTGCCGCCGGTGGCGGATGCGGTGCGCGCCAAGGGCGTGGCCTGCGTCACCGCCGATGACTTCCGCTGGCAGAAGGCCCACATCAAGAGCACCAGCCTGCTGGGCGCGGTGCTCGCGCGGCAGATCAGCGTCGAGGCCGGCGCCACCGAAACCGTGATGTTCCGCGGCGACTCGCTCAGCGAGGCCTCGTCGAGCAACGTGTGGATCGTGAAGGACGGCACGCTCATCGGCCCACCGAAAGACAACCTCGTGCTGACCGGCATCCGCTACGGCCTGCTCGAGCGCCTGTGCCAGGACAGCGGCATTCCCTTCGCGCTGCGGCGCGTGTCGCGCAACGAGGTGTTCGGCGCCGACGAGCTGCTGCTGTCCTCGGCCACCAAGGAAGTGTTGCCCGTCGTCACACTCGACGGCCAGACCATTGGCAATGGCCGTCCCGGCCCCATCTACCAGAGCTTGTATGCCGCCTACCAACAGGCCAAGCAACGCAACGCCGACGCGCCAGGAGCCACCGCATGACCGACACAACGCCCCCCACCGACACCGCATCGATCCCCGATCCGCGCAAGGAATCGCTGATCGAGTACCCCTCGCAGTTCCCCATCAAGGTGATGGGCGCGAAGGTCGACGGCTTCGTGCACGCGATCACGCAGATCGCCGAGCGCTTCGACCCGGCCTTCGACGCCACCACGGTCGAGCTGCGCGACAGCAAGGCCGGCAACTACCTGGGCGTGACCATCACCGTCACCGCCACCAGCCGCGAGCAGCTCGACGACCTCTACCGCGCCCTGTCCGCGCACCCGATGGTGAAAGTCGTTCTTTGACGCCCCTCGAAGCGCAGTGGCTCGGCCGGGCCGACTACCTCGCCACCTACGCGGCGATGCAGCGCTTCACGCAGGCGCGCACGTCCGAGACGCCCGACGCGCTATGGATCTGCGAGCACGACCCCGTGTTCACGCAGGGGCTGGCGGGCAAGGCCGACCACATCCTGGCCCCCGGCCCGATCCCGGTCGTGCAGACCGACCGGGGCGGGCAGGTCACCTTCCACGGCCCCGGCCAGGTGGTGGCCTACCCGCTCATCGACCTGCGGCGCGCGGGCTACTACGTCAAGGAATACGTCTACCGCATCGAGGAATCGGTGCTGCGCACGCTCGCCCACTTCGGCGTGACGGGCCACCGCGTGGCCGGCGCGCCGGGCATCTATGTGCGCCTGGACGACCCGTTCTCGCACGCCGCCCTCACCGGCCCGATGCCCGGCGCCGACCCGTTCCGGGGCCTGGGCAAGATCGCCGCGCTGGGCATCAAGGTGAGCCGCCACGCCACTTACCACGGTGTGTCGCTCAATGTCGCGATGGACCTCGAACCCTTCTCGCGCATCAACCCTTGCGGCTACGCGGGGCTGCAAACGGTCGACCTTTCTACAATCGGCGTCCAAACCACATGGGAAGAAGCCGCCAAAGTGCTGAGCCAAAAGCTCGGGACTTTCCTGGCTCCTTGACACACCAATGAGCACCACCGAAGTCGTCCGCGACGCCCAGAGCGCCGAAACCTACAACCCGCTGGCCAAGCAGAAGGCCGCGGCCAAGCTCTCGCGCATCCCCGTCAAGGTGGTGCAGACCGGCGAAGTGCTCAAGAAGCCCGAGTGGATCCGCGTCAAGGCCGGCAGCCCCACCACGCGCTTCTACGAGATCAAGCAGATCCTGCGCGAGAGCAACCTGCACACGGTCTGCGAAGAAGCCTCGTGCCCGAACATCGGCGAATGCTTCGGCAACGGCACGGCCACCTTCATGATCATGGGCGACAAGTGCACGCGCCGCTGCCCGTTCTGCGACGTGGGCCACGGCCGCCCCGATCCGCTGGACAAGGACGAGCCGCTCAACCTGGCCAAGACCATCGCCAAGCTGCGCCTGAAGTACGTGGTGATCACCAGCGTCGACCGCGACGACCTGCGCGACGGCGGCAGCCAGCACTTCGTCGACTGCATCGCCAACATCCGCGAGCTCTCGCCGATGACGCAGATCGAAATCCTGGTGCCCGACTTCCGCGGCCGCGACGACCGCGCGCTGGAAATCCTCAAGGCCGCGCCGCCCGACGTGATGAACCACAACCTGGAAACCGCGCCGCGCCTGTACAAGGAAGCGCGTCCGGGCAGCGACTACCAGTTCAGCCTGAACCTGCTGAAGAAGTTCAAGGCGCTGCACCCCAACGTGCCGACCAAGAGCGGCATCATGGTCGGCCTGGGCGAAACCGACGAAGAAATCCTGCAGGTGATGCGCGACATGCGCGCCCACGACATCGACATGCTGACCATCGGCCAGTACCTGTCGCCGTCGGGCTCGCACCTGCCGGTGCGCCGCTACGTGCACCCCGACACCTTCAAGATGTTCGAGGAAGAGGCCTACAAGATGGGCTTCAGCCACGCCGCCGTGGGCGCGATGGTGCGCTCCAGCTACCACGCCGACCAGCAGGCGCACGCCGCCGGCGTCTGACGGCACCGCCCGACCGCCCGACCGCCCGACCGCCCGCCATGCGCGGGCGTCGGCGCACCCCTTCCCTCCCCCTTCTCCCCCTTCTCCCCCTTCTCCCCCTGACCTCGCACCGCGGCCGTTTTCGAACGGCCGTGGCGGTCGTGCGCGCGCGCCGCGCCATCCAAAAAACTGATTAAAACCTCGGGGGTAAATAACCCTGGGTATCAAAAAATTTGCAGCCGCATTCGCTTGCGTGCGTCAAATCCATCCCCTACGCTGACCTCCTGATTTCGCCCGACCCGAAATTAAAAACCCGGAGCCGACGCGCTTTCAGGTTCCCTCGGAGGCTTTGACAAGGAAATTGAACCGTCAATTTCCAAGGCATTTTTTCGTCCGAAATTAGCCAGTACCGCATTGCATAAAGAATTCAGTCGCCACGGCCCGCGCGTTTCCATCTCACGGAGAAACCGGAATGCATGCCCTGCTCGAAGCCATCGATTCACCCCATTCGCTGCGCCAGCTCGGCATTGCGCAATTGCCGGGCCTTGCGGATGAATTGCGATCCTTCATCGTCAACAGCGTGTCCCGCACGGGCGGCCACTTCGCCTCCAACCTGGGCACGGTCGAGCTGACGGTCGCCCTGCACTACGTGTTCGACACCCCGCGCGACCGCATCGTCTGGGACGTGGGCCACCAAAGCTATGCCCACAAGATCCTGACCGGCCGGCGCCAGGCCATGCCCACCTTGCGCCAATTCGGCGGTATTTCCGGATTTCCGAGGCGCACCGAATCCGAACACGATCATTTCGGCACCGCGCATTCCAGCACTTCCATTTCAGCCGCCCTGGGATTTGCGCAGGCCGCCCGCATTTCCAATTCGACCGACCACGCCATTGCGGTGATCGGCGACGGGGCCTTGAGCGCCGGCATGGCCTTCGAGGCCATGAACAATACGCAGGCCTGCGGCCGCTTATTGGTGATATTGAACGACAACGACATGTCGATTTCGCCACCCGTAGGCATGCTGCGCCTTTATCTGGGCGGATTGATTTCAGAACGCGCCTATGCCAGCGCCAATGAAGCCAGCCGGCAAAGATTGCGCGCCATGCGCCCGGCGCTGGCCCCCTGCGAGCCCTCGGAACTCGGCCTGTCGCCCGCCACCCTCTTCGAGCAATTCGGCTTCCACTACACCGGCCCGATCGACGGCCACGACCTGGGCGCGCTGATCCCGGCCCTGCAGAAGCTGCAGGCGCAGCCGGGCCCGCAGCTGCTGCACATCGTCACGCAGAAGGGCCACGGCTACCGCCCGGCCGAGCAGGACCCGGTCCTGTACCACGGCCCCGGCAAGTTCGACCCCGCCGCCGGCATCAAGACCGCTCCCGCGTCGGCCCCCGCCAAGCCGACCTACGCCCAGGTCTTCAGCGACTGGCTCTGCGACGAGGCCGAGGCCGATGCGCGCGTGGTCGCCATCACGCCGGCCATGCGCGAGGGCTCGGCCCTGATGGACTTCGAGCGCCGCTTTCCCGAGCGCTACTTCGACGTCGGCATCGCCGAGCAGCACGCCGTGACCTTCGCCGCGGGCCTCGCGGCGGCGGGGATGCGGCCGGTGGTCGCCATCTACTCGACCTTCCTGCAGCGCGCCTACGACCAGCTGATCCACGACGTGGCCTTGCAGAACCTGCCGGTCGTGTTCGCGGTCGACCGCGCCGGCATCGTCGGCGCCGACGGCGCGACGCACATGGGCGCCTTCGACGTTGCCTACCTGCGCTGCATTCCGAACATGGTCGTGATGGCCGCCTCCGACGAGGACGAGTGCCGCCAGATGCTGCACACCGCCCTGCGCCACGACGGCCCGGCCGCCGTGCGCTACCCGCGCGGCGGCGGGCCCGGCGCGCTGCCCGTGCGTGCGCTGCAGCCGCTGCGCATCGGCCGCGGCCAGGTGCGGCGCGAATCGACGCAGCCCATGGGCGCGCGCATCGCCATCCTGGCCTTCGGCACCATGGTCGCGCCCAGCCTGGCCGCCGCCGAACGGCTCGACGCCACGGTCGCCAACATGCGCTTCGTGAAGCCGCTCGACGCCGAGCTGGTGCTCTCGCTCGCCGAGACGCACGACGTGCTCGTGACCGTCGAGGAAGGCTGCGTGATGGGCGGCGCCGGCGCCGCCTGCCTCGAATCGCTGGCCGCGCAGGGCGTGCTGATTCCGTCGCTGCAGCTGGGCCTGCCCGACGAGTTCGTCGAGCACGGCGACTGCGCCAAATTGCTCGCCGCCCACGGCCTGGATGCCGACGGGCTGGTGCAGTCGATCCAGGCGTTCTTCGATGCCAACGCCCCCGCGTTCCGCACGGCTCGCATGAGCCTCGTTTCCTGAAACCCACCGTGACCGCCAGCCACAGGAGAACCCGATGAGCACAGCCACCGCACGCCGTATCGATGCGCCCGCCCCGCCCTCGCTTCAAGTGATCCGGGGTGCCGAGGCCAACCCGTACCACGCCAAGGTCGAGTACACCTACCAGGACGACCCCGAGGACTGGCGCAAGGCCATCGGCGAGGACCTGATGTTCCAGTTCGGCGTCTACGACGATCCGCGCTCGGTGCCGCCGATCTCGCTCAACGAATCGGGCCTGCGCTACTTCGACCAGCAGATGGAGATCGCGGGCCTGGACCAGCCCCCGCCCTTCCCCATCCGGCGCATCCTCGACGTGGGCTGCGGTTGGGGCTTCGGCCTGCGCTACCTCGCGGAGCACTTTCCGCAGTGCCGCCAGCTCGACGGCATCAACATCAGCGAGACGCAGCTCGCGCACTGCGCCCGCTACCACGCCCAGCAGCACCTGAGCGACCGCGTGAACCTGTACCTGTGCGACGCGCAGGACGTCGCCCTGCTGCCGAACCCCGACACGCCCTACGACCTGGTGACGATCCGCGGCGTCATCTCGCACTTTCCGAACGACCTGTACGAACGCTCGATGAAGCAGGTGGCCGCACGCATGCGCCCGGGGGCCAAGGTCGTCATCTCCGACAACCTCTACAACATCCCGCTGGACAACTACCGCTCCGACATCGAGGACGAGGTCGACCGCCTCGCCTGCAAGCACCGCAAGACGCCGGCCTACTTCCGCCGCGTGCTCGAAGAGAGCGGCTTCGTGGTCGAAGACATGCGCGTACTCCCGCGCAACATCGACGTGGCGCGCTGGTTCACCGACGTGAAGGAAAACATCGAGAAGAACTTCACGCCGGACACCATCCCGCCGCCGCTGGAAGAACTGCGCGTCATGGCGGTCAGCCTCTCGGTCGCGCTGATCAAGGACAAGTTCTCGACCTACAGCGTCATCGCGCGACGCCTCTGAATTTCCCCCACAAGGAGCGCCCACACCATGCAAGCATCCGCGCAAGCCGTCGGCATCGACGTCATCCACAGCCGCAGCCTCGACCACTACCAGGACAAGATCGAGCAGGTCTATGCCGACACGCCCGACCAGTGGCGCAAGGCGATCGGCAACGAGCTCTGGTACCAGTACGGCGTGTTCGACGACAAGATGGACCCGCACGACCTCCCGCTCGACGCCTCGGGGCGGCGCCACATGGAGCACCAGTTCGAGCTCGCCGAGCAGGCCGGCGCCGACCTCTCGCCGGCCACCGTGCGCCGCGCGATCGACATCGGCTGCGGCTGGGGCCCGGTGCTGAAGTTCATCGCGCAGCGCTACCCGCAGTGCACGCGCATCGACGGCGTAAACGTGAGCCGGCCGCAGCTGGAGTGCGCGCGCGAACTCATCGCGCACGAGGGCCTGGCCGACCGCGTGCGGCTGTACCAGTGCAACGCCAAGGACATCGGCGAGCTGCCCGATGCGCAGGTGCCCTACGACCTGGCCATCCTGCGCGGCAGCCTGATCCACTTCACGCCCGAGGTGCTGGAGCAGGCCATGGCCTCGCTGTCGGCACGCATGCGCACGGGCGGCACGGTCATCATTTCGGAAAGCCTCTACAAGGTGGACCTGGCGACCTACAAGTCGCACATCCCCGACAAGGTCGACCGCGCCGCGTCGGGCTACCGCAAGACGCCCGACGGCGTGAAGCAGGTGCTCGAGCGCCACGGCTTCGCGGTGCTCGACCAGCGCGTGCTGCCGTCGAACGCGGAGGTGATCCGCTGGTACGGGCTGGTCAAGGACAACCTGGACGCGCACCACCCGACCAGCAAGACCGCCACGTTCACCGAGCTGCGCGACATTGCGGTGAGCTTCTCGGACGCGCTGCTCAAGGACAAGGCCTCGTCGTTCAGCTTCATTGCGCGGCGGACCTGAGTCCCGCGCACCGACCCGACCCCACCCCGGGAAGACCTGAGTGAACCAAGAAGCTCCGTGGCAGGACGAGGCAAGCGCGGTCCCGCGCACCGGCATCGAACCCGCCGGTGCCTTCGACGCGTGGATGCAGGGCACCACCCGCCGCATCGAAACGGCCCTCGGCCTGCACCTGCCGCCGCCCGACACCCGGCCCACGCGCCTGCACGAGGCATTGCGCTATGCCGCGCTCGGCGGCGGCAAGCGCATCCGCCCCTTGTTGTGCCAGGCGGCGGGCGCCCTCGCCGAAGCGCCGCCCGATGCGCTCGACGCCACGGGCGCCGCCATCGAGATGGTCCACGTCTACTCGCTCGTGCACGACGACCTGCCCGCGATGGACGACGACGACCTGCGCCGCGGCAAGCCCACCGTGCATGTGGCCTACGACGAAGCCACCGCGATCCTCGTGGGCGACGCGCTGCAGGCGCAGGCCTTCTTTACGCTGAGCGAACTGCCGCTGCCGGCCGAGCGTCGCACCGCGCTGGTGCGCGAGCTGGCGCAGGCCGCCGGCTCTCGCCACCTCGTGGGCGGCCAGGCCATCGACCTGCAAAGCGCGGGCCGGTCGCTGAGCCAGCCGGCGCTCGAACAGATGCACCGCATGAAGACCGGTGCGCTGATCCGTGCGGCCGTGCGCATGGGCGCGCTGTGCGGCCTGGCCGACACGCCGGCCAACGCCGCGCTGTACCGCGCGCTCGACGACTACAGCAACGCCATCGGCCTGGCCTTTCAGGTGGTCGACGACATCCTCGACGCGACCGCCGACACGGCCACGCTGGGCAAGACCGCCGGCAAGGACGCCGACGACGACAAGCCGACCTGCGTGTCGATGCTCGGCCTGGCGGCCTCGCGCGCGCTGGCCGGCGAACTGCGCGAACGCGCCCACGCCGCGCTTGCACCGCTCGGGCCCGGGGCCCGGCGTCTCGGCCAGCTGGCCGACCTGGTCATCCAGCGCGCGCACTGAGCCGCCCGCGCACAGGTGCGTCCCCCCGCCTTCGAACAAGGAGCCTCGGCCATGACTGAACCCTCGACCCGCCTCATGACCGGCCCCCACGCCGGCGAGCACGCCCCGCGGCTCGTGAGTGCCCGCAAGCCGCTGCTGCACACGCGCAGCGCCTCGGGCGACACGCGCATGCCGCTGCCCTACACCAACGGATGGTTCGCCGTGTGCTTCAGCCACGAAGTCAGGCCGGGCGCATTGATCACCGTCCCGTTCATGGGACAGGACCTGGTCGTCTACCGCACGGCGTCGGGCCTGCTTCGCGTCATCGAGCCGTACTGCCCGCACCTGGGCGCCCACCTCGGGCACGGCGGCACGATCGACGGCGAGCACCTGACCTGCGCGTTCCACGGCCTGGTGTTCGGTCCCGATGGCGCGTGCGTGCGCGCCTGCCCGGGCCAGACCCCGCCGCGCACAGCGCTGACGAGCCGCTACGCCAAGGAAGCGAACGGCGTGGTCATGGTGTGGCGCCACAGCGAGGACATCCCGCCCGAATGGGACTTTCCGAGCCTCGACCTCGACGACCGCATCTACCCGCAGTACGGACAGCGGGAACTCGACGGCTACGGCGACGCCGTGGGAGAGAACAGCGTGGACATGATCCATTTCGGATCGCTTCACGGCCTCACCGAGGCCGCGATGACGCACGAGATGGAGCAGCACACGCTCACCGTCTCGATCAGCGCGCGCTGGAAGGGCAAGCGGCTGAACATGCGCCTGACCAACTTCGGCCTCGGGCACACCCGGGCGGAAAACGAGATGCCGGAGTTCGGCCTGCGGGTCACGACGCTGGTCTATGCCACGCCCATCGCACCGCTGCGCTGGACCTTCCGCTGGATCGACATCCCCAGCGTCGCGCGGTTCGACGGTTGGCCCTCGCCCGCCAGAAAGCTCGCCTACCGCGTGCTCAACCCCATGGCGCATCGCTGGCTGATCTCGTTCTCCAGCGAGGACATGCCGTTCTGGCGCACCCGCGCCTTCCTCAAGCGCCCCGCCCTCATGGCGGGCGACCGCTCCATCGCCGCCTTCCGCCGCTGGTCCGCGCAGTTCTATCCCGCCACCCCGCCCGGCGACGCGGACACCGAGCCGGTCCTGAGAGCGTCGGCGGAACGATGAACCACCCCCACCAGGAGCTCCCACCATGCGCGTCATCCTTGCCCAGCCCCGAGGCTTCTGCGCCGGCGTCGTGCGGGCCATCGACACGGTGGAGCACGCGCTGCGGCGCCACGGCACACCGGTGTACGTGCGCCACGAGATCGTCCACAACAAGCACGTCGTCGACGGCCTGAAGGCGCAGGGCGCGGTGTTCGTCGAAGAACTCGCCGAGGTGCCCACCGACGCGGTCGCGATCTTCAGCGCGCACGGCGTGAGCCGCGCGGTGGAAACAGAAGCCCGCGCGCGCGGCCTGCGCGCGATCGATGCCACCTGCCCGCTGGTCACCAAGGTGCACGAGCAGGGGCGTCGCTATGCCGCCAAGGGCTACGCGCTGATCCTCATCGGCCACGCCGGGCACCCCGAGGTGACGGGCACGCTGGGGCAGATTCCCGCGCCGGTTACGCTGGTGCAGACCGAGGCCGACGTGGACGCGCTGGTGCTCGATGCCGACACGCCACTGGCCTACATCACGCAGACCACGCTGTCGGTGGACGACACGCGCGGCATCATCGACGCGCTGCAGCGGCGCTTTCCGCAGATCGTCGGGCCCGACACGCGCGACATCTGCTACGCCACGCAGAACCGGCAGACGGCCGTGCGCGAACTGAGCCAGCAGGTCGACGTGGTGCTGGTGGTCGGCGCGCAGAACAGCTCCAACTCGCAGCGCCTGCGCGAGATCGCAGCGCAGGCCGGCGTGCGCAGCTACCTCATCGCGCAGGGCAGCGAGCTCAAGCCCGACTGGGTGCGCGACGCCGGCGCGGTGGGCGTCACCGCCGGCGCCTCGGCGCCCGAGACCATGGTGCAGGACGTGGTCGCCGCGCTGCGCCGCCTGGCCGAGGTGGAACTGCTGACGCTGCCCGGGCGCGAGGAGCACGTGGTGTTCCGGCTGCCGGCCGAACTCGCCGCGGAGGCCGCCGCCGCCGAGGTGGCCACGCCATGACGCCGGGTGCGCGCATCGCCGCGCCCGCGCACGCCCACCGTCAACGGAGAAGATGATGACGAGAACTGCAGCCCTCCCCCAGGCCACGGCCAGCGACGTCGCCCCGCCCGCATCCGGCGGCATGCCATCGAACAGGCGCAGCACCGTGGGTGAAACACGCGCACCGCTGCCCTACCCCGACGGCTGGTTCTCGGTCTGCTTCAGCCGGGACCTCCCACCGGGCACCGTGCGCACCGTGCCCTTCATGGGCCAGGACCTGGTGCTGTACCGGACGGCCGCGGGGCGCGCCTGCGCCATCGACCCCTACTGTCCGCACCTGGGGGCCCACCTCGGCGTGGGAGGCAAGGTGCAGGGCGAGGAACTGGTCTGCCCGTTCCATGGCCTGGCGTTCAGCCCCGAGGGCGGCTGCGTGCGCACCGGGCAGGGCACCACGCCTCCCGATGCATCGCTCACGCTGCGCTACACGAAGGAAGTCAACGGCGCGGTGATGGTGTGGGCGGACCACGAGAACCGGCCGCCGAACTGGGAGGTGCCCGAGCGCGACCTGAGCGCGTTCGCATCGCCGCCGCAGCACAGCAGCCACGAGATGCGCGGCTATCCCCAGGACACTGGCGAGAACAGCGTCGACCAGGTGCATTTCGGCTGGCTCCACGGATTGACGGACACCGCCGCGACCTACGAGGTGGGCGACTGCTGGATGGAAACGCTGCTGACCGCGCGCTGGCACGGGCAGCCGATGCGCATGCGCATGCGGCAGTTCGGCATGGGCCATGTGCAGGCGGAAAGCGAGATGTCCCGCATCGGTTTTCGCGTGATCACGATGCTGTACTCCACGCCCACCGCGCCCATGGAATGGACCATGAGCTGGATCGACACCTTTGAGCTCGCGCTCTTCGAACGCCTGCCCCGGCCGCTGCGACGGGCCGCCTATGCGCTGCTGGGTCCGGTGGCCAAGCGCTGGCTGGCCAGCTTTGCCCAGATCGACTTTCCGATCTGGAACGCCCGCGCCTTCCTCGGCCGTCCCAAATTGCTCCGGGGCGATCGCGGGATTGCGGAGTTCCGGCGCTGGTCTGCCCGGTTCTATCCGCCGTCGTCCACCGACAAGCGCGTCTTTCCCATCCGCCCGGTGCCGCCGGTCTCGTCGGCGGCCTCGAGTGCGGGCGCAGCCGGTGCATCGGCAGAGCCCCTCGCGCCTGTTTCCTGACCCACGGCCCACCCCAAGACCACCGGAACCCCACCATGAACTACCCCGACCGCATCGTCTTTCCCGAAGTGAGCTTCCATATCCCGGAGATGTTCTGCAGCGTGCCCCCGAAGATCCACACCGACTACCCGGTGATCGACGAGCGCAATGCCGCCTGGGGCCGCGAGTTCCTGCCGTTTCCGGACGAAGCGACGCGGCTGAAATTCCTGCGCCTGCACCTTCCGATGTGGGATTGCCTGCTGTTTCCGATCGGCTCGGCCGACCGCATCTTCCTGACCTCGTGCGTGACGGGCCTCATCCTGGCCATCGACGACATGCCGCTGGGCCGGCACGCGGTGTGCGGCGACGGCGACGTCGCGCTGCTGGAAGGCCACCCGCTGGCACGCGCGGCCGCGGACATCTTCGGCCGGCTCAGGCAGTCCATGTCGCCGCAGGTCTACCGCCGCTATTGCCTGGAGTGGAAGGCCTGGTTCGACAGCGTGGAAGTGGAGGCCGGGCTGGTGGCCGAAGGCAAGGTGCTGCCGTACGACGAGTTTCTTGCGCTGCGCCATCCCAACACGGGGCTGCTGCCCTACTTCCCGGTCTCCGAGTTCATCTACGACCTGGACCTGACCGAGCTGCTGGCGCAGGACGCCGACCTGCAGCGCGCCATCCTGGCCACCAACGAGCACGTCGCGCTGGTCAACGACCTGCTCTCCCATCACAAGGAGCATGCCGTGGGCGTGACCCTCAACGCGATGGAAAGCCTGCGCATGGCGCACGGCCACAGCCCGCAGGAGGCCGCGGACATCCTCTGCCAGCGCATCCGCGAGGCCGACCGCACGCGCGTCGACGCCTGCGAGCTGCTGCGCCGCCGCTACGCCCATCGCCCCGACGCCGATCGCTTCGGCCTGTACCTGGACAGCTTCGGCCTGATGTGCGCCGGCAACCTGCGCTGGATCCTGGAGAACGACCGCTACGTGGACAGCCGCGGCAACGGCTGGGACTGGACGCGCTCGCGCCACGTCGTACTCGACCGCCCGTAGCGCCAGGGTGCCGCCACGATGGACCAAGGAGCCTCGACCATGCCCGGATCATCAACGCGCGTCGGCAAGGCCACGCCATGAAACCGCCCGTCGCACGCCGCCGCTCGCGGCAGGTGCGCGTCGGCACCGTGCGCATCGGCGGCGATGCGCCCGTGGCCGTGCAGGCCATGACCAACACCGACACCGCCGACGCGGCCGCCACCGTGGCACAGGTCGCTGCGCTCGCGCGCGCGGGGGCCGAGCTGGTGCGCCTCACCGTCAACAACGAGGAGGCCGCCGCGCAGGTGGCGCCGATCCGCGACGCGCTCGCGCGCCAGCAGGTGCACGTGCCGCTGGTGGGCGACTTCCATTTCAACGGCCACCGCCTGCTCGCGCAGTACCCCGACTGCGCGCAGGCGCTGGCCAAGTACCGCATCAACCCCGGCAACGTGGGCCGGGGCGACAAGCGCGACGCGCAGTTCTGCCAGCTCATCGAGATCGCCTGCCGCCACGGCAAGCCGGTGCGCATCGGCGTGAACTGGGGCAGCCTCGACCCCGCGCTGCTGGCGCGCCTGATGGACGCGAACGCGCAGGCGGCGCAGCCCCAGCCCGCCGACGAGGTGATGCGCCAGGCGCTCATCGTCTCGGCGCTGGAGAACGCCGCGCGCGCCGAAGACGTCGGCCTGCCGCCCGATCGCATCGTGCTGTCGGCCAAGGTGAGCCAGGGGCAGGACCTGATCGCCGTGTACCGCGAGCTCGCCGCGCGCTGCGACTACCCGCTGCACCTGGGCCTGACTGAAGCCGGCATGGGCTCCAAGGGCATCGTGGCCTCGGCCACCGCGATGGGCGTGCTGCTGCAGCAGGGCATCGGCGACACCATCCGCGTGTCGCTCACGCCCGAGCCGAACGGCGACCGCACGCGCGAGGTGCTGGTGGCGCAGCAGATCCTGCAGTCGATGGGCCTGCGCGCCTTCACGCCCAGCGTGACCGCCTGCCCCGGCTGCGGGCGCACCACGAGCACCTTCTTCCAGTCGCTGGCCAGCCAGATCGAAGGCTGGCTGCACGCGCAGGCGCCGGCCTGGCGCGTGCGCTTCCCGGGCGTGGAAGACATGCACGTCGCCGTGATGGGCTGCGTGGTCAACGGCCCCGGCGAGAGCCGCCTCGCGCACCTGGGCATCTCGCTGCCGGGCTCGGGTGAGCAGCCCGTGGCCCCCGTCTACATCGACGGCGAGCGCGCGCTGACGCTCAAGGGCGAGCACATCGCCGACGACTTCACGCGGCTGGTCGAGACCTACGTGGCCGCGCGCTACGGCGCCGATGCCGAGGCGCGCGAGCGGCTGGGTGCGTGGATGAAGCCGTCGTCGCGCGAGCGCGTCGTGCCGATCGCTGCCGTCTGAAGGCACCGCCATGGCCACGCAACGCCTCACCCTGCTCGGTGCCACCGGGTCGATCGGCGACAGCACGCTCGACCTCGTCGCGCGCCACCCCGACCGCTTCACGGTGCACGCGCTGACGGCGCACCGCAACCTCGACAAGCTCTTCACGCACTGCGTCGCCTTCCGCCCCGAGGTCGCGGTGGTCGGCGATGCGCAAGACGCCATGCAGTTGCAGAACCGTCTGCGCGCGGCCGGCCTGCGCACCGAGGTGATGCACGGCCCGCAGGCGCTGTGCGAGGTCGCGCAGTCGGCGGGCTGCGACACGGTGGTGGCTGCCATCGTCGGCGCGGCGGGGCTGCTGTCGTCGCTGGCGGCGGCGCGCGCGGGCAAGAAGATCCTGCTGGCGAACAAGGAGGCGCTCGTGATGTCCGGCGCGCTGTTCATGCGCGCGGTGGCCGCGCACGGCGCCACGCTGCTGCCGCTGGACAGCGAGCACAACGCGATCTTCCAGTGCCTGGCGGGCGCACCGGCCGGCGGCGCGGGCGTGCAGCGGCTGGTGCTCACCGCCTCGGGCGGGCCGTTCCTGCACCGCCCGCTGGAGGCGCTGGACCGCGTCACGCCCGACGAAGCCTGCGCGCACCCGACCTGGCGCATGGGCCGCAAGATCTCGGTCGACTCCGCGACGATGATGAACAAGGGCCTCGAGACCATCGAGGCGCGCTGGCTGTTCGCGATGCCGCCCGAGCGCATCGAGGTGGTGATCCACCCGCAGAGCGTGATCCATTCGATGGTGGCCTATGCCGACCAGTCGGTGCTGGCGCAGCTGGGCCGCCCCGACATGCGCACGCCGATCGCGCACGCGCTGGCCTGGCCCGAACGCATCGACTCGGGCGTGGCGCCGCTGGACTTCCTGCAGCTCGCCCACCTGAGCTTCGCCGCGCCCGAGCTGAAGCGCTTTCCCTGCCTGCGGCTGGCGCTGGAGGTGCTGCACGAGGGGTGCGCGGCCAGCGTGACGCTCAATGCGGCGAACGAGGCGGCGGTCGATGCGTTCCTGAACGGGCGCCTGCGCTACACCGACATTGCGCACGTGGTGGAAGACTGCCTGCAGCACGCGCCCTCGTCCGCGCACGAGAACCTCGACGACATCCTCGCGGCCGATGCGCATGCGCGCGTGCTGGCGGGTCAGGCGATCCAGCGTGCGGCGTTGCGGTCCCCATCGCCGGCTGTCCCGCTTTCCGCGTCGGTCACCTTGGACGAAGGCACGGGCGCGCGGCTGTAGCGCGACAGCCATTTGGCCGCCACGGCCAGCGCCATCGGCGGCGGGGTCTCACGCACGGCGCGCGACGCGCCATGCGCCTCGTGCGCCGCGCCGGTCACCATGGCAGCGAATAGGTCTTGGTGTTGGTGAAGCTCTTCATGGCTTCGAGCACGCCTTCCTTGTAGCCCAGGCCCGAGTCCTTGATGCCGCCGAAGGGCGTGAGCTCCAACCGGTAGCCCGGCACTTCGCGCACATTGACGCTGCCCACGTTCAGCTCGCGGATGAAGCGCGTGATGTAGTCCAGCCGGTTGGTGCAGATCGACGACGACAGGCCGTAGGCCGTGCCGTTGGAGATGCGGATCGCTTCGTCGATGTTCTTGAAGCGGATGACGGGCGACACGGGGCCGAAGGTCTCGTGCTTGGCGACGGTCATCTCGGGGTCGACGTGGTCGAGCACGGTGGGCGAGTACAGCGCGCCTCGGCGTTCGTTGCCGTACAGCAGCTTGGCGCCGGCTGCGATGGCTTCGTTGACGACGGCTTCGAACTGCTTGGCAGCCGCTTCGTCGATCACGGTGCCCATGTCGGTGTCCGGGTCCATCGGATCGCCGTACTTCAGCGCGCGGGTCTTCTCGACCAGCAGTTCGACGAAGCGATCAGCGACCGACTCATGCACCAGCATCCGCTTCACCGCCGTGCAGCGCTGGCCCGAGTTCTTGTACGACCCGTTGGCAGCCAGCGTGGCCGCTTCTTCGATGTCCGCGTCTTCCATCACGATGATCGGGTCGTTGCCGCCCAGCTCCAAAATCTGGCGCTTGTAGGTGGCCTTGCCCGCGATGTACTTGCCGATGGGCACGCCGCCCGTGAAGGTGACGAGGTCGACGTCGGCATTGGTCAGCAACTCGTCGGCGATCTCCTTCGGGTCGCCCGTGAGCACCGACAGCATCTGCGGCGGCAGGCCGGCCTCGTACAGGATGTCGGCCAGCAGGAAGGCCGTGAGCGGCGTCTTCTCGCTGGGCTTGAGCACGATGCGGTTGTTGGTCGCAATGGCCGGCGCCACCTTGTGGATCACCTGGTTCAGCGGGTGATTGAACGGCGTGATGGCGGTGATGGCGCCCAAGAGCGGCTCGCGCATCGTGTAGACCTTGCGGCTCTTGCCGTGGTGCGTGAGGTCGCAGGAGAACACCTGGCCGTCGTCCACCAGCGCCTGGTTGGCGGCGAACAGCAGCACGTCGGAGGCGCGGCCCACTTCGTACAGCGAGTCCTTGCGCGACAGGCCCGATTCGAGCGTGATGGTGCGCGACATTTCATCCAGGCGCGAGGCGATGATCTCGCCGGCGCGCATGAGGATCTTGTAGCGTTCGTAGCGCGTGAGCGTGGGCTTGTAGTCGCGGGCGATGCGCAGGGCATTGCGCACGTCGTCCAGCGTGGCCTTGGGCACGGTGGCGATCACCTCGCCGGTGTACGGGTAGGTGACCTCGATGGTGCGGTCGCGGTGGACTTTCTCGCCCGCGATGCGCAGCGCTTCGCGGTACACGGTGCCGGGCTTCAGGGCGGCGTGGTCGGACT
Source organism: Variovorax sp. GW821-FHT06D12 (assembly GCF_059419205.1). Lineage (NCBI taxonomy): Bacteria > Pseudomonadati > Pseudomonadota > Betaproteobacteria > Burkholderiales > Comamonadaceae > Variovorax > Variovorax sp. GW821-FHT06D12. The sequence continues at coordinate 110,690 of NZ_JBWKRI010000007.1, forward strand.
TGCTCATGGAATGCTCCGTCAAATAAGTTCAGGCGGCGGCCACCAGTGGGCCTTGGGCGTGGTTCAGTGCGAGGTCGAGCGCGTCGAAGTTGCGCAGCCGGCGCGTGCTCGCCACGCCCGCGACGGGGCGGTTGCAGATCAAGGGCACCTTCTGCTCCGACACGCCGCCGTGCGAGCGCAGCGGCACTTCGAGCGCCGTGAGGTCGTGGCGCGTGGCCGAGGTGCCGATGACGGTGCTCTGCTCGCTGACCACCACGATGTCGCCGATGCGGTCGGGCGGCAGCTCGAAACGCTGCGCGGCCTCCTTGCGCGAGAGCACGAGCTGCATGCCGGGGATGCGCTGGATGCGGTCGATCCAGCCGGGCACCTCGTCCTCGCTCGGCACGTACACGGTGGCAAACGAGCCGAGCGCGCCGTGGTGCACCACGTACGGATCGGTGATCGGCAGGATCACGCGCGCGCGGTCCGGGCCATACCAGCCGTCGAGCACGTCCTGCAGGTAGATCACGTTGGGCGAACCGTCGGCGCCGTGCTTGTCGTTCATGCCGTGGTCGGCCGTGAGCACGATGGTGGCGCCCAGTGCATCGAGCTGCGCGAGGTAGCCGTCCATCATTTGATAGAACGCGTTGGCGGCAGGGCTGCCCGGCGCGGCCTTGTGCTGCACGTAGTCGGTGGTCGACAGGTACATCAGGTCGGGGCGGCGCGACTCCATCAGCTTCACGCCGGCGGCGAACACGAACTCCGAGAGTTCCGCGCTGTAGACCGAGGGCACGGGCATGCCGACCATGTCGAGCACGTTGTCGATGCCGTTCTCTTCCATCGTCACCTGGTCCGACTTCTCGGACGAGAAGCAGATGCCCTTCATCTTGTGGCCCAGCAGCTTGCGCAGCTTGTCCTTGGCCGTGACCACCGCGAGCTTGGCGCCCGCGTCGGCGAAGGCGGCGAGCACCGTGCCGGCACGCAGGTACTTGGGGTCGTTCATCATCACTTCCTGGCCCAGCTCGCGGTCGAAGAAGTAGTTGCCGCAGATGCCGTGCACCGCGGGCGGTGCACCGGTCACGATCGACAGGTTGTTGGGGTTGGTGAACGAGGGCACGACGCAGTCGGCCAGCAGGTCGGCGCCGCCTTTGCGCATGGCCTCGAGGTACGGCGCCACGCCGGCGGCAATGGCCGCATCGAGGTACGCGGGCTCGCAGCCGTCGACGCAGACGACGACGACCGGGCGGACCATCCAGCGGTAGCTGCGGCCGTTGACTTCGAGTGAGTCGGATTTCATGAAGAGATGCTCCTTGGCAAGTTGGGTGTGTCGGTGCGCAGGCCTCAGCGGCGGATGAACAGCGCGATGAAGGCGCTGATGAGGCAGCTGGCCGCGACGATGGGGAACACCACCGAGGTGCTGCCCGAGTGGTCCAGCATCCGGCCGATCAGCGGTTCGCCCAGGCCGGCCAGCAGGTACGAGAAGAAGTTCATGACACCGGTGGCGGTGCCGGCGCGCTTGGCGCCCACGAGGTCGGGGCACAGGGCCCAGAACGACGAGGCCGGGCCGTAGACGAAGAAGCCCGCCAGGAACAGCAGCCCCAGGCCGAGGATGCTGGTGGGCAGCAGGTACATGCCCATCGAGGCGATGGCGCCCAGCAGCATGTACAGCACGATGGCCTTGTAGCGCTTCGAGCCGAACACCTTGTCGGAGATCCAGCCGTTGGTGAGCGCGCCGAAGGCCATGCCCACGGGCAGCGCCACCGAGATCCAGGCCGGGTCGATCATGCCGTCGGCGGCCTTGGCCCAGTCCTTGCCCAGGAAGTGCACGGGCACCCAGACGATGAGGCCGTAGCGCGCCGCGTTCTGGAAGCCGATGGCCAGCGCGGCGATCATCAGCTTGGGGTTGCTCAGCACGGCCTTGTAGCGCGACCACGAGCTTTCCTGCGGCTCGCCGTCGGCCACGCCGGCCTTGTCGGCTTCCTGCGGGTTGTTGCTGGCCACGCCGGTGTCGGGCGACTTGAAGCCCAGGTCTTCCGGCCGCTCGCGGGCGATCAGGTAGAAGGCGATGCCGCCCACCAGCATCAGCAGCACGGGGAGCCGGAAGATCCAGCGCCAGTCGAGGTGCAGCACGTTGACGACGATGATCGAGGTCACGAACGACAGCACCGAGGCGCAGCCGGCGGCGAACACGTAGAAGCCGTAGACCTTGCCGCGCTCGCCCGCGCCCCACCAGTTCGACAGCAGCCGGCTGCCCGGCGCCCAGCCCAGGGCCTGGAAGTAGCCGTTGATGCCCCACGGAATGGCCAGGCTCTTGAAGCCGACCGCGAAGCTCACGACCCAGTTGGCGGCGCACGAGAGGATGGCGCCGGCGGTCATCACGCGGCGTCCGCCGAACTTGTCGCCCAGGTTGCCGTTGATGGCCTGCCCGACGGCATAGCACCACAGCAGCGAGGTCGAGGCCCAGCCGAGCATTTCCTTGGAGAGGCCGAACTCCTTCTGGATGCCGGGGATGGCGAAGCCGAAGGTCTGGCGCCCCGTGTAGAAGAAGAAGTAGCAGAACATGGCCGCCAGCAGCATCCGCCACTGCGCCTTGCGGAACGAATTGTCGAGGGGGCGGGCGTAGGTGCCCGCCTGCAGGATGGGATTGGCCGCTTGCATGGTATGTCTCCTTGTCTTGACGGGCGTGGGGCCCGTGGGGCCGGCTCGATGGCCGGCATGCTGTCTGTCTTGCCTGGCTGTCTCTGTCTTTTCTCGCTGCGCAGTCCCTGCCTGTCAGGCCAACGCCGCCGCGCCGATGAAGTTCTTGCCGCGCGCCCCGTCCATGGCGCGCGCGATCATGGCCGCCGCCTCGCTGTCCGCCACGCCATAGTCGGCAAACTCGGTCTTCACGCCAAGCCCCTGCAGGAAAGCCCGCAGTCGCTGCGTGGCGGTCGCCAGGTCGGTACCGAACAGCAGCTGCAGCGTCTGGTCGCGGTCGGGCGAGCGGGCCCAGGCTTTTTCCAGCACGAGGGGCAGCGTGAACGAGCAGGCGATGCCGTGGGCCAGGCCGTGGCGCAGCGTCATCTCGTAGGAGATGGAATGCGCCAGCGCCGTCTTGGTGTTGGAAAACGCCATGCCGGCCTTCAGCGCGGCCAATGCCATGCGCTCGCGCAGGTCGAGGTTGCCCAGGTCTTTCAGCAGCGCCGGCAGGCAGTCGAAGATGTCGCGCACGGCCGAGACGGCGAAGGTGTCGGAGACCGGGTTGGCATTGACGTTCCAGATCGCTTCGAGCGCGTGCGAGAGCGCATCGAGCCCCGTCGACACCGTGGTGCCCGCCGGCACCGAGAGCATGAGCTCGGGGTCGACGATGGCGGCCTCGGGCCAGGTGGCGTCCAGGTGCAGCGAGTACTTCTTCTGGTTGCCGGCGTCCCAGATGGTGGCCCACGGCGTCACCTCGCTGCCGGTGCCGGCGGTGGTCGGCACGGCGATCAGCGGCTTGACGCTGGCGGGCACGAAGGGCTTGCCGGTGGCCAGCAGCGCGACGAGCTCGTCGAACTGGCCGTTGGCCGTGCCCACCATCAGGGCCTTGGCCGTGTCGATGGCGCTGCCGCCGCCGACCGCCACGATGGCGTCGCAGGGCGCGTCCGACTGCCAGAAGGTGTTGTACAGGTCGCGCAGGTGGGCGACGTCGGGGTTGGGGCGCACGTCGTCGATCACGGTGACGAGCGCGTCGCCCAGCAGCGCCTGCAGGCGATCGACCAGGCCGAGCCCGCGGGCCTCGGGGAAGGTGACGAGCGCGACGCGGCGCCCCGCCAGGAGCGCGGGCAGCCGTGCGAGGCTGCCTCGCCCGGAATGAATGGACACGGGGTTGCGGTAGGCGTGGGGCATGTTTTTTGTCTCCGGTTTCTGTCTGGACCGCAGTGTCGAAGCGGCGCACCGGGGCGTCCAATCGCATTTCGCGCGTGCAACCCGTCCAAAACCGATGGATGCCTTCGGGAAAGCCTGCATAGGCGCCAGCGCCGCATCTGAGGGAGGCTCGGCGCACGCCCCTCACGATCGCCCCATGTTTCACCAGTACTACAAGTGGATCCGCTGCTTCCACGCCGTCGCCAAGACCGGCGGCTTCACCACGGCCGCGCGCTACCTGCACATCGGCCAGCCCACCGTGACCGACCAGGTCAAGGCGCTGGAAGAGCGCTTCAACGTCGAGCTGTTCCTGCGCAGCGGGCGCGCCGTGCGGCTCACGGCCGCGGGAGAGCAGCTGTATGCGATCACGCAGGGCCTGTTCGGGCAGGAGGAAGAGGCGATGCAGTTCCTGCAGCGCGCCCACAAGCTGCGCACGGGGCTGGTGCGCGTGGGCGCGGTGTCGCCGCCCATTGCACTGGAGCTGGCGCGCAGCTTCAAGCGCAGCCATGCCGGGCTCGACCTGACGGTGTCGATCGGCTCCGAGGCCTCCACGCTCGGCGGGCTGCAGGACTTCGACATCGACGTGGGCATCCTCGTGGAGCCGCCCGAGATCGAAGGCCTGCACCAGGTGCCGTACCGCGTGGAGCGCATCGTGGCCGTGGTGCCCGCGAAGCACCCGTGGGCGAAGAAACGCACCATCGCCACGCGCGACATCGCGGGCGAGCCGGTGATCCTGCGCGAGCCCGGCTCCAAGACGCGCCACCGCGTGGAGCGCGCCTGCGCGCAGCAGGGCGTGCAGATGAATTGCGTGATGGAGATCAACAGCCGCGAGGCCATCCTGCACGCCGTGGCCAACGGCATGGGCGTGGGCTTCGTGACGCAGATCGAGTGCATTCCGCTGCCCGGCCTGAAGATGGTGGAAATCGATGACGACGAGCTGTCGATCAGCTACTCGCTGTGCTGCCTGGCGGTGCGCAAGGACCGGCCGCTGATCCGCGCGCTGTTCGAGGTGGCGCAGCAGGGCGACGACACGGCCGGCTGATCGGGTTTCGTCGCGGGCGGCACACCCCGCGGCGGGCTTCTTCGCTATCCTGCCGTCTGGCCCCAGACGAAGGATCGACCTTGAACTTGCACCCCGCCCTCCAGGACGCCGCCGCGCGCGACTTCGGCACCCTTGCCGACCTGGTCCGCCTCCACGCCCAACACACGCCCGAGCGCCCCGCGCTGGCCGATGCCCAGCAGACGCTGGACTACCGCGCGCTCGACGCGCTCATGGACCGCATCGCCGCCGCCCTGCAGCGCGACGGCCTGCGCGCCGGCGACGCCATCGCCGTCTGCGCCGCCTCGTCGGTGCCCTACGCCGCCGTGTTCCTGGGCGCGCTGCGCGCCGGCGTCGCGGTGGCCCCGCTGGCCCCCGGCTCGGCGCCCGCCAGCCTGGCGCGCATGATCACCGACGCCGACGCGCGCCTGCTGTTCACCGACGCCTCGGCCGCCGAGGTGGTGGGCGCCGCGCAGGCCACGGGCCTGCCGCACATCGCGCTCGACGGTTCCAACGTCGGCCGCGCGCTCGACGACTGGCTCGCGGCCCCCGGCGCGAAGCCGGAGCCCGTCGAGGTGCAGCCCGACTGGGCCTTCAACATCATCTATTCGTCGGGCACCACCGGCGAGCCCAAGGGCATCGTGCAGGGCCACGGCATGCGCTGGTCGCACATCCAGCGCGGCGCCAAGTACGAGTACGGGCCCGAGACGGTCACGCTGCTGTCAACGCCGCTGTACTCCAACACCACGCTGGTGGTGTTTTTCCCCACCCTCGCCTTCGGCGGCTGCGTGGTGCTGATGCCCAAGTTCGACGCGCTGGGCTACCTGCAGCTGGCCGTGCAACACCGCGTGACGCACACCATGCTCGTGCCGGTGCAGTACCAGCGCCTGATGGCGCACCCGCGCTTCGACGCGCACGACCTGTCGACCTTCCGCCACAAATTCAGCACCAGCGCGCCCTTCAACGCGGCGCTCAAGGCCGACGTGCTCCAGCGCTGGCCCGGCGGGCTGGTCGAGTTCTACGGCATGACCGAGGGCGGCGGCACCTGCATCCTCGAAGCGCACCTGAACCCGACCAAGCTGCACACCGTGGGCCAGCCCGCGCCGGGCAGCGACATCCGCCTGATCGACGAGGAAGGCAACGAGCTGCCGCGCGGCGACACCGAGGTGGCCGGCGAGGTGGTGGGCCATTCGGCCGGCATGATGACCGGCTACCACCGCCAGCCCGCGAAGACGCGCGAGGCCGAGTGGTTCGACGCCACCGGCAAGCGCTTCATCCGCACCGGCGACGTGGGCCGCTTCGACGCCGACGGCTTCCTCACGCTGTTCGACCGCAAGAAGGACATGATCATCAGCGGCGGCTTCAACATCTACCCCAGCGACCTCGAAGGCGTGCTGCGCGGCCATGCGGCGGTGGCCGACGTGGCGGTGGTCGGCGTGCCGTCCGAGCAGTGGGGCGAGACGCCCGTGGCCTTCGTGGTGCGCCGCGAGGGCGACGCCACCACCGAAGAGGCGCTGCTGCAGTGGGCCAACGCGCAGGTCGGCAAGACGCAGCGGCTGGCGCGCCTGCGCTTCATCGACGAGCTGCCGCGCAGCGCGATCGGCAAGGTGCTCAAGCGCGAGCTGCGCGACCTGAGCGTCTGACCGAGTGAGCGCCGCAAGCACCGACACCGCCCCGCCCGAACACGGCGGCGGCAACGGCCTGCTGTGGGTGCTCGTGGCCGTGGCGGTCGTGTTCGCCTTCGTGCGCCCGCGCGCGCCGATGGACTGGCTGCGGCTGGTCGACTGGCAGACCGTGGGCGCGCTGGCGGGCCTGCTCGCCATCACCCAGGGCGTCGAGAAGAGCGGCATGCTGCAGGCCGCCGCGCGGCGCCTGCTGGCCCACACGCACAGCCAGCGCGGCCTGGCGATGGCGCTCACGGCCACGGCCGCGCTGCTGTCGGCGCTGGTGACCAACGACGTGAGCCTGTTCCTGCTGGTGCCGCTCACGCGCGTGCTGGCCGTGCAGGCGCACCTGCCGCTGGCGCGGCTGGTGGTGCTGCAGGCGCTGGCCGTGAACGCCGGCTCGGCGCTCACGCCCATCGGCAACCCGCAGAACCTGTACCTGTGGCACCGCTCGGGCGAGAGCTTCTTCGGCTTCATGGCCATGATGGGCCCGACCGTGGCGATCATGTTGTTCTGGCTCTTCGTGGCCGTGTGGTGGCTGGTGCCGCGCACGCCCATCGCGCTGCGCGAGGAGACCGAGGCCGCGCCCGTGCAGCCGCGCCTGCTGGCGCTGGCCGGCGTGCTGTTCGTCGGCTTCGTGGTCGCGCTCGACCGCCACTGGCTGCTGCCCGGCCTGGGCGTGGTGTTCGGCGTGCTGCTGCTCACCTACCCGCGCGTGCTGCGCGGCATCGACTGGGCCTTGCTGGCGATCATCGCGCTGATGTTCGTCGACCTGCGCCAGGCCGCCGAGCTGCCCGCCATCGCGGCGCTGCTGGGCCACGGGCCCATCGGCGAGGGCTGGCGCGCCTACCTCGCGGCCATTGCCGCCTCGCAGGTCATCAGCAACGTGCCGGCGGCGATCCTGCTCGACCGCTACGTGCACGACCTGCCCGCGCTCGCGGCCGGCGTGAGCGTGGGCGGCTTCGGCTGCGTGCTGGGCTCGCTGGCCAACCTCATCGCGCTGCGGCTGGCCAAGCTGCCGCACGGGCTGCGCGAGTTCCACCGCATCAGCATTCCGTTCTTGCTGGTGTGCGCGGCCTCGGCGCTGCTGCTGCGGCTGGGGTGATGACAGGCGGCGGGGCGGCGCGGACAATCGCTCCCGCCATGCCCACGCCCGCCCCTGTCCTCTCGCTGCGCGACTACACCCAATCGCGCGGCAGCCACGCGCACGACCACTTCCAGGTGCTGCTCGGGCTCGACGGCGTGCTCGAGATCGAAGTCGAAGGCCGCGGCTCGGGCATCGGCACGGGCCAGGCCCAGGTGGTCGCGCCCGGCGACCGGCACGACTTCGAGGCCCGGCGCGATGGCAGCGTCTGCCTCGTGCTCGACACCCCGCACGCCCCGTGGGCACGCTGCGTCGAACAGCCGCCGGCCGACGCGCCCCGGCTGCACGCGCTGGCCCGCTACCTCGCGCACTGCCTGCAGCAGCCGCAGCACGCGGCCCTCGCCCTGCAGCACGGCCCGGCGCTGCTGCTCGAAGCCTGGGGCGCCGCCCCGTCGGTCAGCGACACGCGCCGCCGCCGCATCGACTGGCCGGCCCTCGCGGCCTGGGCGCAGGCGAACTGGCACCGGCCGCTGGGCGTCGCCGACCTGGCCGAGGTCGCCTGCCTGAGCCCCAGCCAGTTCGCACAGCGCTGCCGCGAGGAACAGGGCCGCAGCGCGATGCTCTGGCTGCGCACGCTGCGGCTGGCCCATGCGCGCGAACTGCGGCTCGAAGGCTTGAGCGTGGCCGAGACGGCGCGCCGCACGGGCTACCGGTCGCCGTCGGCGCTCACGGCCGCGCTGCGCCGCTGACTCCGTCGTTGCGCGACGACGCACCGTCGGGCCGCGACGAGCGCCGCGCGTAGCCTCGGCGTCCATGCCCGCCACCTTCTACGCCCTGCTCGCCATCGCGCTGTGGGCCACGCTCGCCACCTTCGGCACCGCGCTGTCGCACCTGCCGCCCTTCCTGCTGACCGGGCTGGCGCTGATCGTCGGCAGCGTGCCGAGCTGGCCGCTGGTGCTGCGCGACCGCCGCGCCTGGCGCGTGCCGCCGCGCACGCTGGCGCTCGGGGTGTACGGGCTCTTCGGTTTTCACTTTTTGCTGTTCATCGCGCTGCGACATGCGCCGCCCGTCGAGGCCAACCTCGTGAACTACCTCTGGCCGCTGCTGATGGTGGTGCTGGCGCCGGTGCTGCTGCCGGGCGTGTCGCTGCGCCCGCTGCATGTGGTGGCGGCGCTGCTGGGCTTTGCGGGCGCGGCCATCGCGATCCTCGGTGCGCGCAACGGCAGCGCAGCACTTCCGGGCGCGCCCGCCACGTACTGGGGCTTCCTGCCGGCGGCCGGCTCGGCCTTCATCTGGGCCAGCTACTCGCTGTGGACGCAGCGCGTCACGCCCTTCCCGACCTCGGCCATCGGCCTGTTCGGGCTGGTGTCGGGTGCGCTCTCGCTGGCCTGCCATGCGCTGCTGGAGCCGGCGGTGGCGCTGTCGGCCAAGGACTGGCTGCTGGTCGCGCTGTGCGGCCTGGGCCCGCTGGGCGCGGCCTTCTTCGTGTGGGACATGGCGCTCAAGCGCGGTGACGCGCGGCAGATCGGCATCCTGAGCTATCTCACGCCGCTGGCCTCCACCGCGCTGCTGCTGGCCGTGACCGGCCGGGCGCTCACGGCCAGCATCGCGCTGGCGGCGGCGCTGATCATCTCGGCCGCCGTGATGGGCACGCGTGCGAAATGAGACAAATCAGGGCGATGCCCGACAGAGCTTGTCGTTTTTTGTGGCTAGAGTGGAGGCTCAGGAAAAAGGAGTCACCCCCATGGATCAGAAGAACAACAAGACCGAGGATTTCGAGATCACGCCCAAGCTGGTGTTCGACATGAACCTGGCGCTGTACCTCGACCTGGTGGCCGCGCTGGAGGGCGCGGGCGCCGTCACCTACCGGCAGATGGCGGCGCGGGTCCTGAACATCAGCATGGACGCCCGCACCGACGGCGACACCAACCTGTCGACCGTGCTCGAAGGCATCGCCCAGGGCTTCGCAGGCCACGGCGACGGCCTCTCGATCGAACTGCTGAAGGCCGCGCGCGGCCTGCGCGAGGACGATGCGATGGGCGACATTCCGATGCGGCCCACCGACGATTGAGGTTCGGGGCGCCGCGGCGCCCCTTTGGTTATTCCTCGGCGACCTGCAACACCAGCTTGCCGAAGTTCTCCCCCGCGAACAGCTTGTTCAGCGACTCGGGGAAGGTGTCGAGGCCCTTCACGATGTCTTCCTTGCTCTTCATGCGGCCGTCCTTCAGGTAGCCGGCCATCTCGGCGATCGCGATCGGGTAACGGTCGGCGTAGTCGAACACCACGATGCCTTCCATGCGCGCGCGGTTCACCAGCAGGCTCAGGTAGTTCTTCGGGCCGGCGGCCGGCATGCTGTTGGCGTTGTTGTACTGGCTGATGGCGCCGCAGATGATCACGCGGGCCTTGCGGGCCAGGCGCGCCAGCACGGCGTCCAGGATGTCGCCGCCGACGTTGTCGAAGTAGATGTCCACGCCCTTCGGGCAGTGGGTCTTCAGGCCTTCGCGCACGGCGCCCGCGCCGGCCTTGTAGTCGATGCAGGCGTCGAAGCCCAGCTCCTTGACCACCCAGTCGCACTTGGCGGCGCCGCCGGCGATGCCGACCACGCGGCAGCCCTTGATCTTGGCCAGCTGGCCCACGGTCTGGCCCACGGCGCCGGCCGCGCCCGAAACGACCACGGTTTCGCCCGCCTGGGGCATGCCCACGTCCATCAGGCCGAAGTAGCCGGTCATGCCGGGCATGCCCAGCACGTTGAGCCACTGGGTGATGGTGCCCACGCGCAGGTCGACCTTCACGAGGCCGTTGCGCTTGATCTGGTCCTGCGGGATCAGCATGTATTCCTGCACGCCGAGCGTGCCGTACACGGTGTCGCCCACGGCGAACTGCGGGTTCTTCGAGGCCACCACGCGGCCGATGCCGCCGGCGCGCATCACCTCGTCGATGGCCACGGGCGGGATGTAGCTCTTGGCGTCGTTGAGCCAGCCGCGCATGGCGGGGTCGAGCGACAGCGACAGCGTCTTGACCAGCACGCCGCCCTCGTCGGGCTGGGCCACGGGCTCGGTGCTGAAACGCCAGTGCTCGCGCGTGGCCGTGCCCTCGGGGCGCTTGGCAAGACGGACCTGGTGGTTGGTGAGGGCGCTGCTCATGGTGTCTCCTTGATGGGTGAATGTGCCGGGCATCGGCGACGCAGCCGCATCGTAGTCGCGGGCCCCGACCCCGCGCGTAGCGCAGGCGACAGCCCGCGCGCGCCCTCCGGGCACCCTGCTATGGAAGCAGGAGCAGCCCGTACGCCGCCGCCGTGGCGACGCCCAGCACGGAGGCCACGGCGCCGACGCGCCGCGCCCAGCCGGGCCGGTAGCTCACGAGGCCGACCACCACGAGCGCGGCGGCCGTGAGGGCGCCCAGCCACAGCACCCATCCCATGGCCGGCCCGCGCAGGCGCAGCGCGGCGACCAGCGACAGCCCCAGCAGCGCCGCGCCGCCCAGCTGCTGCCAGGGCCGCGACGGGCCCGGCGTGCGGCCGCGCCCGTGGGCGTCTTCGTAATGCCGGTCCATCGCCAGGCTCAACGTGACGAAGCCGCCGAGCGCCGACGCGAACAGGGCGCACACCAGCGCGAAGGTGCTCATCAAAAGCCCCCCCGCGCCGGAAGCCCCGCCCTCACCGGACGACGAAGCTCAGCGTGGCGACGTGGCGCGTCTGCGTGTAGGGCTTGCCGTCCCAGGTGCCCTTGCCGTCCTTGTCGGTGTGGTTCACCTCGACCACGTACTGGCCGGGCCAGGGCGTCTGCAACGTGACCTGGCCGGCGTCGTCGGTGGTGAACTTCTTCTCCCACTTGGGCGGGCCGAACACGACCACCTCGGCCTTGGGCAGCGGCTTGCCCGCCAGCAGCAGCGTGAAGCTGTTGCTGTTGGCGGCCTGCGGCACGAGCTCGAGCGTGTGGCGCGCGACGGTCTCGGTGCGGCCGGTGCGTGCCTGGTAGAGGCTCGCCACGCCCTTGTCGCTGACGTAGGCACCCACGAGGCGCGCGTCGCCGCTGGCGTCGGCCTTGACCACGAAGTGATCGGCATGGCGCGTAGCGGGCGTCTGCTTTCCGTCGGCGGCGATGCCGCGCGGCGCGCTGACCAGCTTCAGGTGGCCCGCCTCGGTCTCGCGCAGGTCGTCGGCCCATTCGCCGAAGTAGGCCTTGGCCTCGCCGCCTGCGGCGGGTTCGAGCCAGACGAAGTGGGCGTGCGCGGCGCCCGAGAAAACGAACGCGGCCGCCGCGAGGGTGGCAAGGGAGAACAGGGGTTTCTTCATGGTCGATGCTCCAGGGTTGGTTGAGGATTGAGACGGAATGGAAGGCTGCTTGTTCAGAACTTGGCGCGCAGGGTCAGGCTCACGTTGCGCGGCTCGCCCCAGAACACGCTGTCGTAGAAGCCCACGTTGCGGTAGTACTTCTTGTCGAAGACGTTGCGGATGTTCAGCTGCGCCGTGACGTTCTTGTTGATCTCGTAGCTGGCCATGAGGCTGAAGACCGCGTACGCCTTCTGCGAGATGCGCGGCAGCGGGTCCTTCATGCTGAACAGCGGCGGCTGTCCATACCACGACTCGCCGTAGATGCCGCTTTGCGCCGTCATGTCGCCGCCGACCTTCAGGCCGCGCCAGGCGCCACTGAAGCGGTAGGCGGTCGACAGGCGCAGCAGGTGCCTGGGCTGGTTGGGCACGGCACGCGCGCCCTTGGCGGTCTTGGCATCGAGGTACGTATAGCCGGCGGCCACGTTCCAGTCGGGCGTGATCTGGCCCGACACGTCGAACTCGAGGCCGCGCGCGGTCACGCCGTCGCCGCTGGCCACGTAGGCCTGGCCGCCATCGGGCAGGCGAAAGCCCGCGGGCACGCTGCGGTCCAGCTCGGCCAGGTTCTTCTTCTTGACCTGGAACACGGCGGCCGACGCATTGAGCGCACCGCCGAAGTACTCGCCCTTCAGGCCCAGCTCGGCGCTGGTGCCGGTCTCGGGTGCAAGGTACTGGTCGTTGCGATCCTTCGAGCTTTGCGGGTTGAACAGCGTGGTGTAGCTGGCATACAGGGAGTGGCGCTTGTCGAGGTCGTAGACCAGGCCGACGTAAGGCGTGACCTCGTCCTTCGCTTCTGACTTGCCCGTGGTGCGCGTGTACTGCAGTGCCGTGTTGTAGGCGTGCGTGTACCTGCGGTAGTTGCTCACGCGCGCGCCGACGATCACGTTCAGCGGGTCGGTGAGGCTGAAGCGGCCCGCCACGTAGCCGCCGTTGAGCTGCGTGAAGCCCACGGTCTTGGAGCCGTCGGCCAGGAAGATCGGGCGCGGGATGTTGCCGGTCCACGTGCGGTAGTCGGGAATGGCCTCGGGGTACGGGATCACCGGCGTGCCGCCCTGCGAGGTGTAGGTCTGGTTGCCGCCGTTCCATCCGGCGATGAAGGTGTGGCGCCGCCCGAACAGGCTGAAGGGGCCGGTGGCGTACAGGTCGAAGTTGTCGTTGACGTACTCGCCCTCGCCCCACACGCCGCTCCACAGCTTCATGCCCTGGCCGGTGAAGCGGTTGGGGTAGCCCGCGCCGCCGTTGGCCACGGTGGTGTTGTTGGTGCTGGTGGTGCGCGCATAGCCCAGGTGCACCTTCCAGTCGTTGTCGAAGCGGTGCTGCAGCGAGACGAAGGCCGTGTGCTGCTTGTTGGCCCAGGTGCTCCACGGCGCGCTCAGGCTGGTGTTGCGCGGCAGGTTGGCGAGCGTGCCGTCGTGGTTCCAGTAGGGAATGGCGCCCCAGGTCGCGCCCGTGGGCTTGTTGTCCTGGAAGTCGATGCCGGCGGTGAGCAGCGTGGAGCGCGTGAGGTCGGCCTCGACGATCACCATGCCCACGGTCTTGCGCTCGTGGTACAGGTCCATGTACGAGTCGCGATCCTGCCAGGCCAGCGCGGTGCGCGCGCGGATGCGGCCGTCGGCGGTGAGCGGCACCGACAGGTCGACCTCGGCGCGCTTGTGGTTCCAGCGCCCGTAGCTGAGCGAGGCGCTGCCCTGGAACTCGCGCGTGGGGCGCTTGCGCACCGAGTTGATGGTGGCCGACGGGTCGCCCGTGCCGCCCATGAGGCCGGTGGCGCCGCGGATGACCTCGATGCGGTCGTACAGCACGGTGTCGGACAGCGGCGAATTCGGGCCGCGCGGCATGCCGTCGATCTGGAAGTTGTTGATCGAGAAGCCGCGCGCCGAGTAGTTCACGCGCTCGCTGTCGGCCTGCCCGACCATGATGCCGGTGGTCTGGCCCAGCACGTCGTCGATGCGGGCGCTGCCCAGGTCGTCCATGCGCTCGCGCGTGATCACGGTCACCGACTGCGGCGTCTCGCGGATCGACAGGTCCATGCGCGTCGCGGTGGACGCCTGCTCGGCGGTGTAGGAGCGGCTGCCCTCGGTGCGGCCGCTGCGGTCGCCCGAGACGGTGACCTCGGACAGCGCCGCGCCGCTGGCGGCGGGCTGTTGCTGCGCGCTGACGACGCCGCAGCAAAGCAGGGCGACGAGGGCCACGGGAGACCGCCGGAAGCGGGCGCGTGAAAACGAATGCTGGTTCATGGCATGAAGAAAGGGGGCGGCCCGACCCGAAATGTCGGCAACGCCCGTTGGCAGGAGATGGCTAGCGACGCACCCGCCCGCGAAGGGGCCGGCAGCGACCTGGCTGCGGAGAAAAAACGCGGTGCGTCAGTAGGTGCCGCGCAAGGTCACGAGCAGGTGGCGCGGGGCGCCGTAGAAGCTGCTGCTGGTGCTGGTGCGGTAGCGCGTGTCGAAGACGTTGTTCAGCGCCACCGACACGGCGAGGTGCTTGTTGATCGGGTAGCGCGCCATGAGGTCGAGCGTGGTGTAGGCCCGCTGCGTGAAGCGCGCGTGGCCCGAGGGGCCCAGGCCCGTGCTGTAGGTGTCGCTCTGCCAGTTCAGGCCGCCGCCCACCGTGAGGCCGTTGCCGATGCCCGCGATGCGGTAGCTGGTGAAGAGCTTCAGCAGGTTCTTCGGCACCTGCGTGTTCAGACGCTGGCCGGCCGCGTCGCGTGCCACGCTATGCGCAAAGCCGCCGCCGACCTGCCAGCCGGGCAGCAGCTCGCCGGCCACTTCGAATTCGTAGCCGCGCGTGGTCGTGCCCTTGGCGGCGCGGTAGGCGGCCGAGCCGTCGGGCGCGAATTCGTTGTCCAGGCGCACGGCGAGGTTGTCCTGCTTCACCTGGAACACGGCGGCGCTGAGGTTGAGGCGGTCGTTGTGGAAGGCGCCCTTCACGCCGGCTTCGTAGGCGTGGCCCTCGAGCGGGTCGAGGTAGGTGCCGCTGCGGTCCTTGCTGGCCTGCGGCTTGAAGATGCTGGTGTAGCTGGCGTAGGCCGACCAGTGCTTGTCGAGGTCGACCACCACGCCCGCGTACGGCGTGACGACGCCCTTCTCGCTGCGCGTGGTGAGGGTGGCGGCGCGCTGCAGGGGGACGGTGCGCGTCACGTCCTTCCAGTCGCTCGCACGTGCGCCAACGATGACCGAGAGCGCATCGGTCGGCCGCAACCGCACCGTGGCATAGGCGCCCGACTGGCGCGTGGCCGTTTCCTGGCTGCCGGTCACGGGCTGGTGCGGCTGGGCGGGCAGGTCGCCGGTCCAGCTGTTGAAGTTCGCGATCCACGGATCGAAGCCCGCCACGTTCCAGCCCGCGTACAGCGGCGCGTCGCTGTGCGTGCGCGAGGCGTTGTAGCCCAGCACCAGCTCATGCCGCCGGCCGAAGAGTTCGAAGGGGCCGCTGGCGTACAGGTCGAATGCGTTCTGCACCGGCACCGCGTTCCAGCGGTTCGTCCACAGGCCGAGCCCCGCACCCGTGGCGCGGTCCATGTAGCCGCGCAGCGCGTAGCCGATGACGTCGTCGTAGGCGCGGCGCGAGCGGTTGAAAGCCGCGTGCACGGCCCAGCCGTTGTCGAAGCGGTGGTCGAGCGCGGCGAAATACTGGCGCTGGTCCTGGTACGAATGGGCCCAGCGCGCGGCGGCGCTGCGCGAGCGGCCGTAGGTGGCCTCGCTGCCGTCGCTGAAATGCAGCGGCAGGCCGGCGCGCGCCACGCCGTCGTTGTCGTGTCGTTGCAGCTCGAAGCCGGCACTCAGGCGCGTTGTGCGCGCGAGATCGGCTTCGACGATGCCGTAGAACAGGCGCTTGTTCTCGTGGTGGCGCTCGATCCACGAGTCGCCATCTTGAACGGCCGCGACCATGCGCGCGCGCACGCGGCCGTCGGCGGTGACGGGCCCGCCGATGTCGAGCTCGGCGCGCTGCCGGTTCCAGGTGCCTGCGCTGAACGAGGCGCTGGCCTGCAGCGCGTTGCCCGGGCGCTTGCGCACGAGGTTGACGGTGGCCGCGGGCGTGCCCACGCCGTTGAGCAGACCGGTGGCACCGCGCACCACCTCGACGCGGTCGTAGAAGGCCAGGTCACCGGTCTGCAGCAGCCAGGTGCCGGCCTGCGGGATGCCGTCGACCTGGTAGTTCTCGACCTCGAAGCCGCGCGCATAGACGGCGTTGGCGTCGGTACCGGCGTTGCCGCTCTGCACGAAGCTCAGGCCGGGCGCCTGGCGCAGCACGTCGCTGATCTGGCCCAGGCCCTGGTCGTCGATGCGGTCGCGCGTGAGCACGCTGACCGACTGCGGCGTCTCGCGCAAGCTGAGCTCGAGCCGCGTCGCGGTGCCGATCGCGCCGTCGGTGGTGTAGGAGCCGGTGCCTTCGGTGACGGTGCCGGTGTCGCGCCCGCCGGTGACCGTGACTTCGCTGAGCGCACCACCGGCGGCGGGCGCTTCGGCCTGCGGCTTCGGACCCGACGGGCGCTGCGCCGCGACGCGCAGTGCGTAGCCGCCCGAAGCACCGCGCACCGCTTCGAGGCCGCTGCCTTCGAGCAGCTGCAGCAGCGCCTCGCGCGCCGTGTAGCGGCCCTGCAGCGCAGGCGCGCGCTTGCCGCGCACCACCTCGGCATCGACGCCGAGCAGAAGCCCCGTGCGCACGGCGAGCGCGGTCAGCGCGCTGCTCAGCGGCTGCGCGGGCTGGTGCCACTCGAAGGCCGCATCGGCGGTGGGCGCTTGCGCGGCAGCCGGCATGGCAAGCAGCACCAGGCTCGCGAGCGCGAAGGCGCGGCGCAGGCGATGCCAGCGCTGCGCGCCGTCGTGCGCGGTCTCGGTCGGGTCTGCGGGTCCTGTCATGGTGTGGTGAATCTCTTTTCACCACCTATGACAAGCGGGCACGGGAAACGGGTAGCGGCGCGCGCGGAAAAAGTTCGCCCGCCCGGTCACGGCGGCGCCGTGGTCGTCACCCGCACCAGCCACGGCGACAACGTCGACACGCGCAAGCTCGGCAGCGCGCTGGCGAGCAGCGCGAGCGCGGCGTCGCTCTGCTGGATCGGCAGCACGCCGGTGAAGCGCAGCGCGCCCAAGGCCTCGTCGTCGGCCAGCAGCAGGCCGGGCCGGTGCCGCCCGAGCTGGCGCAGCACCTCGGCCACCGGCGCGTCGTCGAACACCAGCCGGCCCTGCGGCCAGGCCAGGCCGCCGGGCGCGGCGGGCACGGTGTCGGTGGTGACGCCGCGGCGGTCGAAGCGCACCTGCTGCCCCGCCTGCACGTCGACCCAGCGGTCGTCGCCGCCGTCCAGCGGCTGCACGCGCACGCGCGATTCGGTGACGGTGACGAGCGTGTCGCTCGCCTCGCGCCGCACGGCATAGCGCGTGCCCAGCGCCTGCGCGCTGCCGTCGCGGTCGACCACGGCGAAGGGCTTGTCGCCGTGCGCGACCTCGACGAAGACCTCGCCGCGCAGCAGCTGCACGCGGCGCACGCTGCCGGAGAAATCGATGTCGATGGCCGAGTCGCTGTTCAGCGCGACGCGGCTGCCGTCCTCGAGCGTGAGGTGGCGGATCTCGCCGGTGCCGGTGCGTTCATCCGCCAGCCAGGCCTGCCACGGCATCGCGGCGCCCGCCACGAGCAGGCAGGGCAGCAGCACAAGCGCGCCCAGCGCCTGGCGCGAGAGGCCGCGGCGCGCGGGCTGCGGCGCGGGGGTGTCGGGGGTGACCGACTCCCACATGCGGCGCATCTCGGCCAGGAGCCGCGCATGGCGCTCGTCGAGCGCGCACCACGCGGCGCAGGCGGCGCGCGTGGCGTCGTCCACGCTGTCGTCGGCGAGGGTCACGGCCCACAGCGCCGCCTCCTCGCGCAGGCGCTCGGCGGCCGCGTCAGGCATGGGCCGGGGCGTCGGCGCTTTCCGCTTCGGGCACGGCCGCGGCCATGCGGCCGTGGCAATGCGCCAGCACCTTCGCGAGGTACTGCTTCACGCGCGTCTCGGACACGCCCAGCTCGGCCGCGATCTCGCGGTACGAGCGACCTTCGACGCGCGCCATCAGGAAGGCGGTGCGGCTCTTCACGTCGAGCTCGGTCGCCAGCAGCGCGAGCACCTGGCCCAGCAGCTCGCGCGCGCAGGCCTTGTCCTCGGCGCTGGGCGCGCAGGCGTCCTCGGCCATCAGCGCGACGGTGCGCAGCACCTCGGCCTCGACCTGCATGCGGCGAAAACGGTTGATCATCAACCGGCTGGCCACCACCTGCAGGAAGGCGCGCGGCTGGCGCAGCACCGGCTGCTGCGGCAGCTCGATGAGGTTGAGAAAGGTGTCGTGCGTGAGATCGGCCGCGGTGAAGCCGCAGCGCAGGCGGCCCAGCAACCAGCTGCGCAGCCAGCCCTGGTGGTCGACGTACAGCTGCCGGACTTCCGGATGGGACATGGTGTGAAGGGGCATCGCGGGCAGCGACGCAATTGAGAGTTATTCTCATTATAGATTTGTAAAGTTTGTCCTGTCCTCCGAAACGTCTCATTCCGCATGAGGCACCGCGCGGGCTACCCGTTTCCGCGCCTCGCACGTCTTAGCAGCATGACCCTCGCTTTCTTCTGCAGGGACGCCCGGTGATGGCGCCCGCTTCCCGTTCGCGCGCCGGCACACGCCTGCGCATCGCCGCCTTCGCGGCGCTGGCCCTGGCCGCCGTCGCGGTGGCCTACGTTTGGGCGAGTCCGCGCGACCCCGGCTGGGACACCGCCGTGCTGCGCCGCGGCGACATCGAAAGCAGCGTGACCGCCATCGGCACGCTGCAGCCGCGCCGTTATGTGGACGTGGGCGCGCAGGTGTCGGGCCAGATCCTGCGGCTGCACGTGCAGCCCGGCGACGCGGTGAAGAAGGGCCAGCTGATGGTGGAGATCGACCCCAGCGTGCAGCAGGCCACGGTGGACGCCGGCCGCGCCTCGCTCGCGGGGCTGCGCGCGCAACTGGCCGACCAGCACGCGCAGCACCGGCTGGCGCGCCAGCAGTTCGCACGCCAGCAGCAGATGGCCGCCGAGGGCGCCACGCGCGCCGAAGACGTGCAGACCGCCGAAGCCACGCTGGCCTCGGCCGCCGCGAAGATCGCGCACCTCGAAGCCCAGATCGCCCAGACCCAGGCCACGCTGAAGGCCGACGAGGCGCGCCTGGGCTACACGCGCATCTACGCGCCGATGGCCGGCAGTGTGGTCTCGGTGCAGGCGCGCGAGGGCCAGACGCTCAACGCCACCTACCAGACGCCCGACATCCTGCGCGTGGCCGACCTGTCGAGCATGACCGTGTGGACCGAGGTCTCGGAAGCCGACGTGCGCCGTGTGAAGCGCGACATGGCCGTGTACTTCACCACGCTCGGCGCCGACCGCCGCCGCTGGGAAGGCACGGTGCGCCAGGTGCTGCCCTCGCCGCCCGTGCCCGCGGGCAAGGGCGGCGGCGACGTGCCGCAGGCGCCCGCCGCCAGCAAGGTCGTGCTCTACACGGTGCTGTTCGACGTGGACAACGCCGACGGCGAGCTCATGCCGCAGATGACCGCGCAGGTGAGCTTCGTCGCCGCCTCGGCGCGCAACGTGGTGGTGGCGCCGCTGCCCGCGCTCACGGCCGTGAAGGGCCAGGCAGGGCGCTTCACCGCGCGCGTGCTCGGCCCCGACGGCCAGCCCGCGCCGCGCGAGGTGCGCATCGGCGTGCGCGACCGGCTCTCGGGCGAGGTGCTCGAAGGCCTGGCCGAGGGCGAGCGCCTCATCACCGGCGAGCGCGCGGCCGGCGGCGGCACGCGGAAGTTCCAGCTGTGAGTGCGACCGAGACGGACACGACCCCGCTGATCGCGCTGCACGACCTGCGCAAGTCCTACGGCGGCCACGACGGCGCGCCGGCCGTCGAGGTGCTGCGCGGCATCACGCTGGAGCTGCATGCGGGCGAGTTCGTCGCCATCGTCGGCAGTTCGGGCTCGGGCAAGTCGACGCTGATGAACCTGCTGGGCTGCCTCGACCGCCCGACCGGCGGGCGCTACCTGTTCGCCGGCCAGGACGTGGCCGGCATGGACGCCGACGCGCTCGCACGGCTGCGGCGCGAGGCCTTCGGCTTCGTGTTCCAGGGCTACCACCTGATCTCCACCGAGTCGGCGCAGGAGAACGTCGAGATGCCCGCCATCTACGCCGGCGCGGCGCCCGCCGAGCGCGCCTCGCGCGCACGCGGGCTGCTCACGCGGCTGGGCCTGGGCGATCGGCTGGGCCACCGGCCGCACCAGCTGTCGGGCGGCCAGCAGCAGCGCGTGTCGATCGCGCGCGCGCTCATGAACGGCGGGCGCATCGTGCTGGCCGACGAGCCCACGGGCGCGCTCGACTCGCGCAGCGGCGAAGAGGTGATGGCGCTGCTCGACGAGATGGCCGCCGCCGGCCACACCGTGATCCTCATCACGCACGACCGCGAGGTGGCGCAGCGCGCGCGCCGCGTGATCGAGATCCGCGACGGCTGCATCGTGTCGGACAGCGGACGCGCGCCCGTCGAAGCGCCGCCAGAGCCGCTTCCCTTGCCCTCGCCTGCCACCACAGCCGACGCCGCCGACACGCCGCGCGCCCTGCTCTCCGAGCTGCACGAGGCGCTGCGCGCGGCCTGGCGCGTGATGTGGATCCACCGCTTTCGCACCGGCCTCACGCTGCTGGGCATCGTGATCGGCGTGGCCTCGGTCATCGTGATGCTCGCGGTCGGCACCGGCTCGCAGGAGGCGGTGATGAAGCAGATCTCGCTGTTCGGCGCCGACAAGATGTACGTGGCCGCCATTCCCGACAGCGCGCGCGGGCGCGGCGGCAAGCTCACGCTGGCCGACGTCGACACCATCCGCCGCCTGCCCAACGTGCGCGTGGCCATGCCCTACATCGAGGGCTTCGTGGTCGCGCGGCGCGGCAACGTGGACCACCGCACCGAGGGCGGCGGTGCCACCACCGACTTCGAGCAGGCGCTGAAGTGGCCGACCGCGCGCGGCATCTTCTTCGACGAGAGCGACGAGCAAAGCCTGGCCAAGGTCGCGGTGATCGGCGAGCGCGTGCAGGCCGCGCTGTTCGCCGACGGCACCGACCCCGTGGGCCAGCGCATCCTCCTGGACAACGTGCCCTTCGACGTGCTGGGCGTGCTCGCCGCCAAGGGCGCGGGCGGCGGCCAGGCCAGCGAGGACGAGCGCGTGATCGTGCCCTTCTCCACCGCTGCCGCGCGGCTGTACGGCAGCAACCATCCGACCTGGGTGGCGGTGGCCGTGCACGACGTCGACAAGGCCTCCGAGACGGCGGCCGAGATCGTCGAGGTGCTGGCCGCGCAGCGCCACGTGCGCGACGTGCAGGTGTTCAACCAGACCGAATCGATCAAGGCGCGCGCGCAGACCCAGCGCACCATGACCGTGATGCTCGGGCTGATCGCGGCGGTGTCGCTGGTGGTCGGCGGCATCGGCGTGATGAACGTGATGCTCATGACCGTGCGCGAGCGCACGCGCGAGATCGGCATCCGCATGGCCACCGGCGCACGCCAGCGCGACATCCTGCGGCAGTTCCTGGTCGAGGCGGTGCTGGTCACCGTGACCGGCGGCGTCGCGGGCGTGGCGGGCGGGCTGCTCGTGGGCGCCGCGCTCATCGTGTGGAGCGTGCCGGTGATCTTTTCCCTCACGGCGATCGCAGGCGCCTTCGGCTGCGCCGTGCTCACCGGCCTGGTGTTCGGCTTCATGCCGGCCCGCAAGGCCGCCGCGCTCGACCCGGTCGCGGCCCTGTCTTCCGAATGACGACTGCCATGACGCGCCTTTTCTTCTCTCCCGCCGCGCTGGCCCTGGCGGCGCTGCTGCTCGCAGGCTGCGCGACGCCTTCGGCCGATGCGCCTGCGCGCACACCACCCGTCGCAGACCCGTGGTGGGGCGGCTTCGGCAGCACCGAGCTGCCGGCCTTCGTTGCCGCGGTCGATGCCGGCAACCCCGACGGCGACGCCGCCGAAGCCCGCCTGCGCCAGGCCGAAGCGCAGGAGCGCATCACCGGCGCCTCGGCCTGGCCTGAACTGTCGGCCACCGCCGACGTGCAGCGCCAGGGCCGGCTCGGCGGCGATGCGAACGTGAGCGGCAACCGGCGCGCGCTCGGGCTCGACGCGCGCTACGAGGTCGACCTGTGGGGCCGCCTGCGCGCGCAGCGCGACAGCGCCGGCGCCTCGCGACAGGCCAGTTCCTTCGACCGCGACGCGGTGCGGCTCGCACTGCGCGCAGGCGCGGGCGCGGCCTGGCTCGAAGCGCTGGGCCTGCGCGAGCGCACGGCCATCGCGCGCCGCAGCCTGGACGATGCCGAACGGCTGCTGCAACTGGTCGAGGCCCGTGCGCGCGCGGGCGCGGCCTCGCCGCTCGAGCTTGCACAGCAGCGCGGCATCGTCGCGTCGCAGCGGCGCACGGCCGCCACGCTGTACCAGCAGTCGCGCGCGGCGGACATCCGCATGGCGCGCTGGCTCGGCCAGGCCGGCAGCGAGGTGCGGATCACGGCCACCAGCCTGCAGCAGCTCGCGCTGCCCGCGGTGGACGCCAGCCTGCCGGCCGACCTGCTCGCGCGCCGGCCCGACATCGCACGCGCCGAGGCCGCATTGGCCGCGGCCGATGCGGACGTGGCCGCGGCCGATGCGGACGTGGCCGCGGCGCGCGCGGCGATGTTCCCGACACTCACGCTGAGTACCGGCCTCGCGGCCGCGGGGCCGCGCTTCGGCACGCTGTTCGACCACCCGGTGTACAGCCTGGCGACGGCGCTCGCGGCACCGATCTTCGATGGTGGCCGGCGCGCGGCGGCGCGTGACCTGTCGGCCGCGCGGCGCGAGGAACTGCTCGCGAACTACCGCGCCGCCACGGTGGCTGCCTTCACCGACGCACTGACCGCGCTCGAGGCCGTGGCCGCGCTAGACGCGCAGCGCGTGGCACAAGACGAGGAACTGGCACAGGCCGAGCGCGCGCGCACGCTCGCCGAATCGCGCTACCGCGCGGGCGCCGAAACGCTGCTCACGCTGCTCGATGCGCAGCGCACGCTGTTCGCCGCGCAGGACGCGCGTGCGCAGTTGCTGCAGGCGCGCTTGCAGGCCAGCGTGGCGCTGTACCACGCGCTCGGCGGTGGATGGTCTGCCGAAGCGGCAGCCACCACGCGCCTCAGCCGAACCGCACGCTGATCTGCAGGCCCGGGTGCGCGTTGCGCACCGTGAGCCGCCCACCGTGGGCTTCAGCGATGAGCCGGCACAGGTACATGCCGAGGCCGACACCGCCGGTGGCGCGCGCCCGCGCGCCGTCGGTGCGATAGAAGGGCTCGGTCAGACGTTCGAGCTGCGCGTCGTCCACGCCGGGACCGAAGTCGCGCACCTCCAGCTCGGCACCGCCGTCGGCCGGCGCGCGCAAGCTCACGGTCGGTGGCTGCGGTGCGCCGGCGCTGTAGCGCAGCGCGTTGTCCAGCAGGTTGCGCACCATCAGGCGCACGCGCATGCGGTCGACGGGCTGCGGCGCCAGGCCGTCCGCGAGGTCGAGTTGCACCGCCTGCGCGCCGGGCATCTCGGCCACGATCTCGCGCACCAGCGCAGCCAGGTCGACCGGCTCGCGCTGCAACGCGGCATGCGGGCTCGCGAGGCGTTCGCTTTCGAGCAGGTCGCTGATCAGGTCGCGCATCTCGTTGAGGTCGCGCAGCAGCGCCTCGCGCTCGGCCTCGCCTTCGGGCGTGGCGGGCAGCAGCTCGGCGTTGAGCCGGGCCCGCGTGAGCGGCGAGCGCAGCTCGTGGCTCAGCGCCAGCAGCAGGCCGCGCTTGGCATCGAGCATGGCCTGGATGTCGCTGGCCATGGTGTTGACGCGCTGCGCGAGGTCGCCCAGGTCGTCGTTGCGGCGGATCGGAATGGGCTGCGTGAACTCGCCGCGACCGAACCGCTGCGCGCCCTCGCGGATGTCGATCAGCGGACGCAGCAGCCGGCTCACCAGCGCGTAGGCCACCACCACGAGCAGCAGCAGCACGCACAGCGTGGTCCAGCCCGCCGCGCGCGGCGCGAGCTGCCACAGCCGGGGCGCCCAGCCGAAGATGACCTTGTGCCCGTCGGCCGTGGGGCGCACGAACCAGCGCTCGGTGGAGAACATCGACTCCTCGCGGTCGCGGTCGTAGAACCAGCCGCCGCGCGCGTGCATGTCGTTGCCGGGGTTCGACTCCCAGTTCACGGTGGGCCCGGTGATGCGGATGGTGATCGGCAGCCGGTCGACCAGCGCCTGCGCGCGCACCGTGTCGGGCGGCGTGCCGAGTTCGGCAACGAGGCGGTCGGCGTAGTCCATCAGCATCGGCTGCGCGGCCTCGGCCCAGGTGCTGGAGAACGAACGCTTCATGCCGCCCACGAACACCGCGGCCATCACGAGCGCGAGCACCACGAACATCATCACGATCCGCACGCGCACCGAGCTGCGCCAGCGCTGCTGCATGTGCGCGTGCATGCGCGCATGCCAGTGCCGACGCCGCTCCTTGCCGGGGCACAGGCCTTCGTTGTCGGCGGGCACGGCGCCTGCGCGCCTGCGGGGAAATCTCATGAAGAAGGCTCGCCCGGCGCCACGGCCAGCGTGTAGCCGGCGTTGCGCAGCGTCTTGATGCAGTCGAGCGGCTCGAGCTTCTTGCGCAGCCGGCTCACCACGATGTCGACCGCGCGCGTGAAGAGCTCGGCCTCGTGGCCGCGCAGCCGGTTGAGGATGTCGTCGCGGCTGAACACCTTGCCGGGCTCGCCGGCCAGCAGCGCGAGCAGGTCGAACTCGGTGCCGGTGAGCTCCACGCGCTCGCCGTGGCGCAGCACCTGGCGCCGGTCGAGGTCGATCGACAGGCCGTCGAACACGCGCAGCTGCGCGTTGGCGGCGGCCGCCGCCGGCGCGCTGCGCTGGCGGCGCAGGATGGTCTGCACGCGCGCCACCAGTTCGCGCGGCTCGAAGGGCTTGGGCACGTAGTCGTCGGCGCCGAGTTCGAGGCCGACCACGCGGTCCATCACCTCGCCGCGCGCGGTGAGCATCACGATGGGGATGTCGCTTTCCTTGCGGATCTCGCGGCACAGCTCGAAGCCGTCCATCTCGGGCAGCATGACGTCGAGGATGGCCGCGTCGTAGTGCCCCGCACGCAGCTTGGCGATGCCCTCGCTCGGGCGCTTGGCGCTGTCGAGCGTGCAGCCGAAGCGTGCGAAGTAGGTGGTCAGCGGCGCGGCGAGGTGTTCGTCGTCGTCGATCAGCAGGATGCGCGGCATGGCGGGATTGTGCCTCCTGGCAAAGAGAGCGCGAATGGCAAGGCTTGCAATCAATCCGGCCGGCATCGCACCGTCCAGACCAGGCCGGCGGTGAGGCTGGCGAGCAAGAGCACGTGGTAGACCACGTCGGGCACCGTGCGCGGGCCGATGCCCGCGACGATGGTGCCAAGGCCGACCAGCGTGCCCAGCAGGGCAAAGCCCTGTCCGGCGATCGCCGCCGTGCGGGCATGCGCGGGGCGGCGCCAGGTTTCGAGCGCCGCGAACACCAGCACGGTGGCGATCACGGCCTCGGCGGTGCGCGCCTGCGGATGCGCGTGGCCGGCCACGAGCCAGCCGCCGTGCACCGCCGATGCGGCGGCGAGCGTGAACGCCTCGCCCAGCATCACGGTGCGCGCGAGCGCGGGGCGCATCAGGGGACGCGAACGGGCCACGGCACTCACCACGGATCGGCGCGGCCGATGCGGCCGAGGTGGGTGGACGCAAAGCCCGTCGCGTACTTCAGGCCGAAGCCCAGCGCATGGTCGAGCCCGACGCGGGCCAGCCAGATCAGCCCACCAGCCACCGCCCACGGCTGCGCCGCGAACACGCCCAGCGCCAGCAGCAGCACCGGCCCGATCAGCGCATGCGCGGCGTTGTACAGCGCCGCGCCGACGCGCGGCCCCGCGAGGTAGCCGAGCAGCGAGAGGTCGGGCGCGAACAGCCAGAGCGCGAACACGCCCCAGCCCATGCCGAACTGGGCATAGCCGACCAGCGCCACTGCGAGCACCACCGCGCCTTCGAAGCGCAGCACGGTGCGCACGCCGTCCATGGCCGGGGCTTCGGGTTCGCGGGACACCACGGAGGCGACGTGGTGCTGCGGCGCCCGCAGGGCGGGTCGATGCAGCGACACGAAGCGCCCCCAGCCCGGGGGCGAGCCCATTTCAGCCATGGCGGGACCAGCGGCGGCCGCCGCGCTCCATGAAGTCGCGCACCTTCTGCTGTTGCGCCGGATTCAGGTGGTCGAAGAAATCGGCCGCGGCGGCGATGACCTCGGGGCTGCCAGTGCGCACCACGGCGGTCTTCTCTTCGACCAGGCGCGCGGCGCCGGCCTGGTCGAGCGTGTTGCCCGCGAACAGCGCCTTGAACTGCGAGCGCGGATCGCCCGCGCCGCCCGCACCGCGCATGGCCTGGCGCTGCGCCTGCAGCTTCTCGGCCAGCACGGTGAGCTTCTGCTTCTGCGCGGCATCGAGCTCGAGCTTGCTGCCGACGCGCTCGACCATCTTGGCGCGGAACTCGGCGCTGTCGCCGCCCCAGCCGTGGCGATGGCCGGCACAGCCGGCGATGCTGCCGGCGACGACGGCCAGGCCGGCGAATCCGAACAGGGTTCGTTTGATCCAGTGCTTCATGGGGGTGCTCCTTCATGCGCCCCTGCGCGGGGCTGCTTCAGTGATGGACGAGGCGACGGCGGCGCCGCCCGGGGCGCCGCATCGTCGGCTCAGAGACGGTTGCCGCTGTCGCGCGCGGCGGCGGCACGCGCGTCGACGGGGTTCTGCATCGTCGAGATGACCTTGCTGTTCACGCGCGAGCCGGAGGTCACGTTCTGGTCGGGGGCGGCGGCAGTGCGCACGGCTTCGGCGATGACGCGGGCGCGGTCGGTCGACACGGCCACGGTCTCGGGGCCGCGCGAACCGCGCACGACGTTCTGGTCGGGTGCGGCGGCGGCACGCACGGCTTCGGCGTTGACATCGGCGCGGCTCATGGCCGACACGGGCGCGTGGACGCCCTCGTAGCTTTCAGCCTTGGCGCCGGCGGCGGCGAGCATGGCGAAGGAACCGACAGCGACGAGCTGCGCGAGGGAGAAGGACGACTTGACGATCATGATGCAGGCCTTTCTTTCAGGGGTTGGAAGAGGAGACCTGATGGTGCGCGTCAAGGCGCGGCGAGTCCTTTCACCGCCGTATCGCCATATTTCGGTTTGTTTCGTCCGCCCCGCAATCCACCGTTTTCACGGTGCATCACGAAGACAAAGGTATGCGAAAGCGCGGGCTCAGCCCGCGAGTGCCGCCGCGGGATCGTCCGCGTCGAGCACGCCCTGCGCCCAGGGCTCGAGCTTGCCGGTGTCGGCGCGCAGCACTTCCTGCTTCACAGCGAGGATGCGCGAAGGGTGCATGGAGAAGCTGCGCAGGCCCAGGCCCAGCAGCAGGCGCGTGAAGGCGACATCGCCCGCCATCTCGCCGCACACCGACACGCCCTTGCCCTGGCGGCGGCACTCGGTGATGGTGTCGGCCACGAGCTTGAGCACCGCGGGGTGCGCGGGGTCGTAGAGATGGGCGACGGCCTCGTCGGCACGGTCGATGGCCAGCGTGTACTGGATCAGGTCGTTGGTGCCGATCGACAGGAAGTCGAAGTGCTTCAGGAAGGTCTTGAGCGTGAGCGCGGCGGCCGGGATCTCGATCATGGCGCCGAGCTTGACCGGGCCGTACACCGCGCCGCGGTTGTCGAGTTCGGCGCGCGCGAAGTCGATCAGCGACAGCGTCTGGCGGATCTCGCTGGCGTGCGCGAGCATCGGAATGAGCAGGTGGATCTCGCCGTGCGCCGCCGCGCGCAGGATGGCGCGCAGCTGCGTGAGGAACATCGCCGGATCGGCCAGGCTCCAGCGGATGGCGCGCAGGCCGAGCGCGGGGTTCAGGTGCTCCTGCTTGCTGCCCGATTTGCCGTCCAGCGGCTTGTCGGCGCCCACGTCGATGGTGCGGATGGTGACGGGCATGCCCTGCATGCCCTCGACCGCGCGCTTGTAGGCCTGGTACTGCTCTTCTTCGTCGGGCAGGCGCGTCTGGCGCGCCGAGTTCTCACGGCCCATGAAGAGGAATTCGCTGCGAAAGAGGCCCACGCCCACGGCGCCGGCCTTGACGGCGCCGGCCGTGTCCTCGGGCATCTCGATGTTGGCCAGCAGGTCGACGCGCTGGCCGTCGAGCGTGACGGCGGGCTTGTGGCGCAGCCGCGCGAGCCGCCCGCGCTCGAGGTCGCCCTGGCGCTGCTTGAAGCCGTACTCGGCCAGGATGATCGGCGACGGGTCGACGATCATCACGCCGGCCTCGCCGTCGATGATGACCCAGTCGTCCTGGCGCACCAGCTGGCTCGCGGAGCGCGCGCCGACGATGGCCGGGATGTCCATGCTGCGCGCGACGATGGCGGTGTGCGAGGTGCGCCCGCCCACGTCGGTCACGAAGCCCGCGAACACGCTCTTCTTGAACTGCAGCATGTCGGCCGGCGAGAGGTCGTGCGCAATGAGCACCAGCGGCACGTCGAAACCGTCGCCCGCGGTGGGGTCGTCGTCTTCGTCGTCGTGCGCGGCGGCGGCGCGCTTGCGCCGCGGCGGGCTCGGCGCGAGCACGGCAGCCGTGCCCTTCATGCGATGCAGCATGCGCTCGACCACCTGCTCGAGGTCGGCCTTGCGCTCGCGCAGGTACGGGTCCTCCATCTCGTCGAACTGGCGCGCGATGATCTCGAGCTGCGTGGTCAGCGCCCATTCGGCGTTGTACAGCCGCTCGCTGATCCAGTGCTTCACGCCGCCGCTGAGCACGTCGTCCTGCAGCAGCATCTGGTGCACCTCGAGCAGCGCCGCGAGCTCGTGCGGCGCGTCGTTGGGGCCCATCTGCGCCACGCTGGCCTGCAGCTTGGTGAGCTCGTCGGCCACCGCATTGCGCGCGGTGCGCACGCGGTCGATCTCGGTCTCGATCTCTTCGGGCTTGATGAAGTAGTGCGCCACGTCGATGCGGCTGGACACGACCAGCACCGCGCGGCCGATGGCAATGCCACGGGCGACCGGGAGACCGTGGACTGCGAAGGTCATGCGCGGGTCCTTATTCGCCTTCGCCGAATTTGTCGTCCATCAGTTGGACGATGGCGTTCATGGCTTCGTCTTCCTGCGGGCCGTTGGTTTCGAGCTCGACGGTCACGCCGAGGCCGGCGGCCAGCATCATGACGCCCATGATGCTCTTGGCGTTGATGCGGCGGTCGCCGCGCGACAGCCACACCTCGCAGGGGAAGCTGCCGGCGAGCTTGGTCAGCTTGGCCGACGCGCGTGCGTGCAGGCCCAGCTTATTGCTGATGGTCACGGATTTCTTGATCACTGTGCTTTCTTTTCGCCTGGTTCTGGGGAGCCGCCACCGCCACCTGCATCACGCCGGCGGTGCCGCCCGCCAGGGCCCGCTGCACCAGGGTGTCGAGCGGTTCGTGGCGGTAGGTGACGGCGCGCAGCAGCATCGGCAGGTTGACACCGGCCACGAGCCGCGAGCGCACGCCGTCCACCAGCTTCTGCGCCACGTTGCAGGGCGTGGCGCCGAACACGTCGGCCAGCACCAGCACCTGCGAGCGCGGGGCATGCAACTGCTGCGCGAGCGTGATGCGCGCGGCGGCCAGCGTTTCCTCGGGCGACACGTTGGGCAGCACGTCGAGGGCCACGACCGCCTGTTCGCAGTCGGGGAACACATGCAGCGCGCACTGCCGCAGCGCCTGTGCGAACGGGGAGTGGGCAATGATGAGGATGCTGTTCATGCGGCTCGGAGGACGACGCGTCGATTATGCGGGGGCGCCCAAAGGAAGTAGAGACATCGAGGACACAACGCGGCAGCCGGGGAAAGCGGCCATGGCGGGCGCGTGACCGGGGTGTCGGTTGGCGCGGCGGCAACAGCTATGAAAACGATAGCTGGCCCGCGCATCGCGGCCCGCCGGCCGGCCCTCGCTCATGGCAGGCGCAGGCCCTCGAAGAAGGTCTTGGTCGCCTCGGGCGAGGACGGCCGGCCGAGCACGGTGGCCTGGTAGAGCGACACGCTGCCGTCTTTCTGCGACTGCGCGAACCAGAGCACCTGGACCGGCGCCACGCCCTGCTGCGCCGATTGCCCGTCGAGCCGCCACGGTGCAGGAATGGCCGTGGCGCGCGGCAATGTGGCCGGTCCCTGGATCACCTGTGCCACGCCCAACTGGCCGTGCGTGGCCGTGCGCCAGGCCGTGAGCCAGGCCTCGGCCTGCGCCGGGCTGGTGGCGGCGGCATGGGCCACGGCGAAGGTCGCGCCGCCGGCTTCGCAGCCGGTCATGTCGACCTGCACCGACTCGGCGCCCAGCGGCACCGCGCGCTGGGCGCGGTCGGCCTTGCAGGGCAGCAGCGCGACCAGGCCGGCGTCGGCGATCGGCACTTCGCGCCAGTTGAAGGTGGGGCTGCAGGCGCCCAGCGCGGCGGCCAGGGCCAGCACGGGCCAGGAGGGGGAAGGAAGCGATGGCATCGGAGGACGATTATCGAGCGGCCTTCGGGGAATGAAGCGCGTGCGCCGACGCGTTCCGGCACGCGGAACTAAAATCGCGCCGCCTCTCTCATTCAGGTGCCCATGAAAAAATACATCGCTGCCGCCGCCGTCGTGATCGCCCTGGCCGCCGGCGTGGGCGTGTACCTCGGTTCGGGCAGCACGGCCGCCCCGGCCTCGACCTTTGTGCTGCTCGATGGCACAACCAAGAGCACGGCCGACCTGAAGGGCAAGGTCACGCTGGTCAACTTCTGGGCCACCAGCTGCGTGACCTGCGTGGCCGAGATGCCCAAGGTGATCTCGACCTACGACAAGTACAAGGCCCAGGGCTACGACACGCTGGCGGTGGCCATGAGCTACGACCCGCCGAGCTACGTCGTCAACTTCGCCGAAACCCGCAAGCTGCCGTTCAAGGTGGCGATCGACAACACCGGCAGCGTGGCGCAGGCCTGGGGCGACGTGAAGCTCACGCCGACCACCTTCATCGTCAACAAAAAGGGCGAGATCGTGAAGCGCTACGTGGGCGAGCCCGACTTCGCCGAGCTGCACAAGCTGATCGAAAAGCTCCTGGCGGAAGCTTGACTCGCCCCCAGGCTGCGCGCACTTCGTGTCGCTTCGCCACCCCCCTGCCGGGGGCGATACCAGCGGCCCGGCAAAGCCGGTTCCGCGGTATCCCTGGAACGAAAAAGGCGCTCCTTGCGGAGCGCCTTTTTCATTGCGAAAGCCCGCGGCTTACTGGTTGCGGAAGCTGTCGTGGCAGGCCTTGCAGCTCGCGCCGGTCGGGCCGAACTGGGCCTTGAGGGCGTCGATGTTGCCGGCCTTGGCGGCAACCACCAGCTTGCCGGTCTCGGCGATCACCTTGTCCTGGTGCTCCTTGAACTTCGCGGCTTCCTTCCAGACTTCGGGCTTGGCCTTGCCGCCTTCGGTGCCGGCGCCGAAGCCGGCCCAGGGCAGCTTGGCCATGTCGGCGACGATCTCGGCGTTGGCGGCAGCGGCGGCGGCGTCGTAGGGCGCCCGGCCGTTGGCCATGGCGCCGAGGCGGCCGAAGTGCTGAGCCATCACGAACAGCGCGCTCTGGCGGTACTTGATGGCATCTTCGGGCTTGGCGAACTGTGCCGCGGCGGGCAGGGACATCGCAGCGCAGGCGGCTGCAAGGGCGAACGAAGCAAAACGGGTCATCGTGGGTCCTTGTGTGGGGGTTTGGGCACCGTCGAACGCGGTGCTGCAGGCAGTGTAGGGGCTGCCCGTGTCGGGCGCATAGCAACAACCCGGTGGAACGACCGGGCCGGACTTTGCTAATCTGCGCCTTCCGCAGCCTCGCGCCCCGGCGCCTTTTTCGATGACCGACACCCTCTCGGTGGCCCGCACACGCGTCTGGGACCTGCCGACCCGCCTCTTTCACTGGGCGCTCGCCTTCGCCGTGATCGGCCTGATCGTGACGGGCCTGAACGGCATCATGGAATGGCATTTCCGCCTCGGCTACACCGTGCTGGCGCTGCTGCTGTTCCGGCTGGTCTGGGGGGTCGTGGGCGGGCGCTGGTCGCGCTTCGCGGCCTTCATCTATGCGCCGGGCTCGGTCATCGCCTACCTGCGCGGCAAGTCGCACCCCGACCACCTGATCGGACACACGCCGCTGGGTGCGCTGTCGGTGTTCGCGGTGCTGGCGCTGTTGATCCTGCAGGTCGCCACCGGGCTGATGGCCGACGACGAGATTTCCGCCTCCGGGCCGCTGACCCGCTTCGTGTCGGGCGCGATGGTGAGCCTGGCGACAGGCTGGCACAAGGCGCAGGGCAAGTGGATCGTGATCGCCCTGGTGAGCCTGCATGTGCTGGCGGTGCTGTTCTATGTGCTGGTCAAGCGGCACCGGCTGGTCGGGCCGATGCTGTCGGGCGACAAGCTGGTGGTCGCGGGCGCGGCCTCCAACGGGAACGGCAATGGCAACGGCGTGGCCCCGAGCCGCGACGATGCGGTGTCGCGCACGCTGGCGCTGGTGCTGTTCGCGCTGTGCGCGGGCGTGGCGTTCTGGGTGGCGTCGTTGCGCGTATGAGCGGCTTTTCCGTCTCCCGCCCGCTGCCGCTGTCGGACACGCCGGCGGTGGTGCTGCTCACGCCCGACGAGCCGCACGAAGTCGACGCCGTGCGCGCCATCTTCCGCGACTACGCGGACTCGCTGGCCATCGACCTCGACTTCCAGGATTTCGACGGCGAGCTGGCCGGACTGCCCGGCGAATACGCCGAGCCGCGCGGCACCTTGCTGCTGGCGCTGGTCGATCCCGCCCACGTGAACGAAGACGCCGGCCGCGCCGCGCCCACGCTGACGCGCGCCGACGGCACGATCGCCCATGTGGCGGGCTGCTGCGCGCTGCGCCCGCTCGACACCACGGACTACGCGAACGCGGCGGAAATGAAACGGCTGTATGTGCGCCCCGGGTTCCGGGGGCTCGGGCTCGGCCGGCAGCTGGCCGAGGCCATCCTCGATGCGGCCCGCAGCGCAGGCTATGCCTGCGTGCTGCTCGACACCCTCGACGACATGGAGTCGGCGCGCGCCCTCTACGAAGACCTGGGCTTCGCGGAGGTGCCGCCCTACTATCACAACCCCGTCGCCGGGGCTCACTACCTCAAGGTAGAGCTCTAGACCGGGCTCAGCCGCGGGCTTGCGCCAGCAGCGTGTCGGCGTCGCTCACTTCGAACTTGCCCGGGCCTTCGACGTTCAGCGTCGCGACCTTGCCGTCCTTCACGAGCATCGAGTAGCGGTTGCTGCGCAGGCCCATGCCGCGGCCGGTCAGGTCGAGCGTCAGGCCGGTGGCCTTCGCGAAGTCCGCGCTGCCGTCGGCCAGCATGCGCACCTTGGCGCCGGTCTTCTGGTCGCGCGCCCAGGCGCCCATCACGAACGCGTCGTTCACGCTCACGCACCAGATCTCGTCCACGCCAGCGGCCTTGAAGTCGTCGAAGTGCTGCACGTAGCCCGGCACGTGCTTGGCCGAGCAGGTGGGCGTGAAGGCGCCCGGCAGTGCGAACAGCGCGATGGTCTTGCCCGCCGTGGCCTTGGTCACGTCGACCGGGTTCGGGCCGATGCTGCAGCCCTCGCCCTCCACTTCGGAATATTCCTGCAGGGTGGCCGAAGGAAGGGTGTCGCCGACTTTGATCATGTGAATTGCTCCTGAAAAAGAAAAACGGCCCACATTGTGGGCCGTTTCCGGATGGGTTGCCTCAAGGGCGACCGAGTGCCTGATCAGACCAGGACGGCCTTCTCGACCAGACGGGTCACGACCCAGTTCTTGGTCTTCGAGATCGGACGGCTTTCCGTGATCTCGATGGTGTCGCCGAGGTGGTACTCGCCCTTTTCGTCATGGGCGTGGTACTTGCTCGTCTTGGCCACGATCTTGCCGTAGAGCTCGTGCTTCACACGGCGCTCGACCAGCACGGTCACGGTCTTGGCACGCTTGTCGCTGACCACCTTGCCGATCAAGGTGCGCTTGAGGGATTTTTTAGCTTCCGTCATGTTCACTCCTTACTTGGCGGCTTGGGTCTCTTGCTCTTTCTGAGCAAGAATGGTCTTGGCGCGAGCGATGTCGCGACGCGTCACGCGCAGCGTCGTGGTGTTCGACAGCTGTTGCGTGGCCTTCTGCATGCGCAGGCCGAAGTGGGCCTTCTGCAGATCCTTGATTTCGGCTTGCAGGCCTGCGACGTCCTTCGTGCGCAGGGTTGCGGCCTTCGTCACCTTGGCCGAAGCCGCGGTTTCTTTCTTCTTACGTGTTGCCATGGATGTTCTCCTCTCAGGCGCCGAGCTGGCGAGCGACGAACGTCGTGCGCAGCGGAAGCTTGGCGGCGGCCAGGCGGAACGCTTCGCGGGCGAGTTCTTCGGGCACGCCGACGATCTCGAACACGATCTTGCCAGGCTGGATTTCAGCGACGTAGTACTCGGGGTTGCCCTTACCGTTACCCATCCGCACTTCAGCGGGCTTGGTAGAGATCGGCTTGTCCGGGAACACGCGGATCCAGATACGGCCACCGCGCTTCACGTGACGCGAGATCGCGCGACGAGCGGCTTCGATCTGGCGCGCCGTGAGGCGACCGCGGTCGGTGCATTTGAGACCGAAGTCACCGAACGCAACCGAGTTACCCGTGGTTGCGATGCCGGTGTTGCGGCCCTTTTGTTCCTTGCGGAACTTTCTGCGTGCAGGTTGCAGCATGTTTTGTTACTCCGTGAGGGCCCCAGGCACTTGCGTGCCCGGGAGCGACCGATTACTCGGTCTTGGCACCGTCCGCTGCTGCAGCGGGCGCGGCTTTGCGGACGCGCTTAACGGCGGGTTTCGAGTCTGCACCGGCACCGCCGGTTGCTTCTGCGGGCTTGTCGCTGCCATCGGCCGGAGCGGTGTTGCCACCGATCGGACCACGGGCACCGGCACGGGGGCCGGGACCACGACGGTCGCCACCCGGACGGTCGCCAGGGCGACCATCACGGCGGGGACCACGCGGGCGGCGCTCTTCGTCCGGACGCGGCGTTTCGACGGCCGGCAGGTCGTTGCGACCCAGCGTATCGCCCTTGTAGACCCAGACCTTGACGCCGATGACGCCGTAGGTGGTCTTGGCTTCCGAGGTGCCGTAGTCGATGTCGGCGCGCAGGGTGTGAAGCGGCACGCGGCCTTCGCGGTACCACTCGGTACGTGCGATTTCGATGCCGTTCAGGCGGCCAGCCGACATGATCTTGATGCCCAGGGCACCCAGACGCATGGCGTTCTGCATGGCGCGCTTCATGGCGCGGCGGAACATGATCCGCTTTTCGAGCTGCTGCGTGATGCTGTCGGCGATCAGCTGCGCATCGATTTCGGGCTTGCGCACTTCTTCGATGTTCACTGCCACCGGCACGCCGAGCTGCTTGCCCAGTTCGCGCTTGAGGTTCTCGATGTCTTCGCCCTTCTTGCCGATCACGACGCCCGGACGAGCCGAGTAGATCGTGATGCGTGCGTTCTTGGCGGGACGCTCGATCATGACGCGCGACACCGAAGCGTTCTTCAGCTTCTTCTTCAGGTATTCGCGAACCTTGATGTCTTCGGCCAGCATGCCCGCGAAATCGCGGTCGCTTGCGTACCAACGGCTGGACCAGTTACGGGTGACCGCAAGGCGGAACCCGGTTGGGTGGATTTTCTGTCCCATATTTCTTCCAGGCCTTCTTAGTTGCCAACCGTCACGTACACATGGCACGTGGGCTTGCTGATGCGATTGCCGCGACCCTTGGCGCGCGCCGTGAAGCGCTTGAGCGTTGCACCTTGCTCGACGTAGATGGTCTTGACCTTCAGCTCGTCGATGTCGGCACCGTCGTTGTGCTCGGCGTTGGCAATCGCCGACTCGAGCACCTTCTTGATGATCACAGCGGCCTTCTTCTGCGTGAATTGCAGAACGTTGAGCGCTTGATCGACCTTCTTGCCGCGGATCAGGTCCGCGACCAGACGGCCCTTGTCGACCGACAGGCGGACACCGCGGAGGACTGCACGTGTTTCAGACATGGTCGTTCCTTACTTCTTCTGGACTTTTTTGTCCGCGGGGTGCCCCTTGAACGTGCGCGTGAGCGCAAATTCGCCGAGCTTGTGGCCGACCATCTGGTCGGTGATGTACACGGGCACGTGTTGCTTGCCGTTGTGCACAGCGATGGTCAGACCGATGAACTCGGGCAGAACCATCGAGCGGCGCGACCAGGTCTTGATCGGCTTCTTGTCCTTGTTCGTCACGGCCTTGTCGGCCTTGGCCACGAGGTGGTGGTCGACGAAAGGACCCTTTTTGAGAGAGCGAGTCATTGGCTATCCCTTACTTCTTGCGACGCGACACGATGAAGACCTGCGTGCGCTTGTTGTTACGGGTGCGATAGCCCTTGGTCAGGTTGCCCCACGGGTCGACAGGATGGCGGCCTTCGCCAGTCTTGCCTTCGCCACCACCGTGCGGGTGGTCGACCGGGTTCATCACCACGCCGCGAACGGTCGGGCGGATACCCATGTGACGCTTCACACCGGCCTTGCCGAGCTGGCGCAGGCTGTGTTCTTCGTTGGCCACTTCACCGATGGTCGCGCGGCATTCGATGTGAATGCGACGGACTTCGCCCGAACGCATGCGGACCTGGGCGTAAACGCCTTCACGGGCCAGCAGCGTGGCCGAGGTACCGGCCGAACGTGCGATCTGCGCGCCCTTGCCGGGTTGCAGTTCGATGCAGTGGATCGTCGAACCCACGGGGATGTTGCGGATCGGCAGGGTGTTGCCGGCGCGGATCGGGGCTTCGGCGCCCGACATCAGGGTTGCACCGGCTTCCAGACCGCGCGGGGCGATGATGTAGCG
The DNA here is from genome assembly GCF_059419205.1 of Variovorax sp. GW821-FHT06D12. Lineage (NCBI taxonomy): Bacteria > Pseudomonadati > Pseudomonadota > Betaproteobacteria > Burkholderiales > Comamonadaceae > Variovorax > Variovorax sp. GW821-FHT06D12. Next base: position 147,517 of record NZ_JBWKRI010000007.1, read on the forward strand.
GCGCTCGCCGTCGGCGTAGCAGACCAGAGCGATGTGGGCGGTGCGGTTCGGGTCGTACTCGATGCGTTCGACCTTGGCCGGGATGCCGTCCTTGTTGCGCACGAAGTCGACAATGCGGTAGTGGTGCTTGGCACCACCGCCACGATGGCGGATCGTGATGTGACCGTTGTTGTTACGGCCGGCCTTCTGGAACTGAGGTTCCAGCAGGGCTGCGTGAGGCGCACCCTTGTGCAGGTGGTCACGCGAAATCTTCACCGCGCCGCGTTGGCCCGGCGAAGTGGGTTTCATCTTGATGACGGCCATGATTAAGCGCCTTCCCCGACGAGGTTGAGCTCTTGACCGGCCTTCAGCGTCACATAAGCCTTGCGCACGTTGTCGCGGCGGCCGATGGACTTGCCAAAGCGCTTGGTCTTGCCCTTGGTGTTGAGCACCGACACGCCCTGGACTTCGACCTTGAACATCAGTTCAACAGCGGCCTTGATCTCGGGCTTGGTGGCGTCTTGCAGCACCTTGAAAGTGACAGCGTTCGACTTCTCGCCGACCATCGTGGCCTTTTCGGACACGATCGGTGCGACCAGCACGTTCATGAGACGGCCTTCGTCGAACTTACGTTGTGCAGGGGTGGGGTTCACGCGGCTCATGCGAACATCTCCTTGAGCTTGTCGACAGCACCCTTGGTGACCAGCACCTTCTTGTAGTGAACCAGCGACACCGGATCGGCGTAACGGGGTTCGACCACGAGGATGTTGACCAGATTGCGCGAGGCAAGGTACAGGTTTTCGTCGACTTCTTCGGCGATCACGAGCACGGACTCGAGATTCATTGCCTTGAAACGGGCTGCCAGCGGCTTCGTCTTGGGCGAATCCACGGTCAGCGAATCGACCACGGCCAGACGACCTTCGCGAGCGAGCTGCGAGAAGATGGAGGCCATGCCGGCGCGGTACATCTTCTTGTTGATCTTCTGCGAGAAGTTTTCGTCAGGCATGTTCGGGAAGATCCGGCCGCCTCCGCGCCACAGGGGCGAGGACGTCATACCGGCGCGGGCGCGGCCCGTTCCCTTTTGCTTGAAAGGCTTCTTGGTCGAGTGCTTGACCTGTTCGCGGTCCTTCTGGGCGCGCGTGCCTTGACGGGCGTTGGCCTGGAATGCAACGACGATCTGGTGGACCAGGTCTTCGTTGTAGTCACGGCCGAACACGGTCTCGGGGGCGTCGTACTTCGACGCGGCCTGGCCTTGTTCGTTCAGGAGTTCGAGTTGCATTACTTCGCTCCTTCAGCCGCTTGCGGCTTGGCCTTGATGGCGGGACGCACGGTGACGAAGCCACCCTTCGAACCCGGGATCGCGCCCTTGATGAGCAGCAGCTGACGTGCTTCGTCGATGCGGAACACGTCGAGGTTTTGCGTCGTGCGGGTGACGTCGCCGAGGTGGCCCGTCATGCGCTTGCCGGGGAACACGCGACCGGGGTCTTGTGCCATGCCGATCGAGCCGGGCACGTTGTGCGAACGGCTGTTACCGTGCGACGCGCGCTGCGAGCTCATGTTGTGACGCTTGATCGTGCCGGCGTAGCCCTTGCCGATGGTCGTGCCTTGCACGTCCACCTTCTGGCCCACGGAGAACACGCTGCTCGCCGCGATCACGCCGCCAGCCTTGTGCTGACCTGCGGTATCGGCGGTGACGCGGAATTCCTGGATGATTTCACCAGCTTCGACACCTGCCTTGGCAAGGTGGCCGGCTTGGGGCTTGGTCACGCGCGATGCTTTGCGCGAACCGAACGTCACCTGCAGGGCGACGTAGCCATCGGTCTCTTGGGACTTGATCTGGGTCACACGGTTGTTGGACACATCCACCACCGTGACAGGAACTGCGTCCCCGTCATCGGTGAAGAGACGCATCATCCCCACCTTGCGGCCCAGCAACCCGAGGGAGTTGCTCAGACTCATTTGTTTTCTCCAAAAATGGAAGACTTCCTTCGCCGCTGCCACTTCAATTGGCGACAGCGTTTGGCTGGTTTCCCGGCCTGCGAGAGAAGGTTGATAAATCTCTGCCAGAACGGCGCCCGAACGGACGCAACAAGGGCAGAGCCAGAGATTATAGCCCGCAGTCGAACCGGGGCGCAAGTGGCCCTTTTCGGGCCGGATTCAGGGGGTTCCGGCCCCGTTTCGGCTGGCTTTCGGGCCTATTTCGCGGGCAGCGAGATGATGTTGTCGCCGCCTGGCAGCGACTTGATCTCGCCGCCGGCCTTCATGGCAGGCGCCGCCGCGCCGGTCTGGATCGGGATGGAAATGGCGCTGGTCCGACCAGCCTGCTTGATGAACACGTTCAGGTAGGCCAGACCGTCACCCTGGCTGACCACCGTGACGGAAGTGTCGGAGCGCTGCCCCGACGGCAGACTCAGCGACGCGCTGCCGGACAGCGTCAGGCCCGCATCGACCGTCAGCGTCACGCTGGCGCCCGCGGGGTCGCTGACGCCGTCAAACTGCAGAACGACGACAGTTGGCTTGCCGGCCTGAGGCGCGCCGTCCAGCCGGTACTGCAGCTTGACACCGGAGTCATTGGGTTTTCTCGATGCGGTCACCCAGGGGGTGGCCGCATCCTTCGAGGTTGCAGCCGACAGCTTCGCAGTGGTGCGCGCCGGCGGCATGCCGTCGGCCAGGGCAGAGACCGGGAGCGCGGACAGTGCAAGTCCCGCCGCCAACGCGGCAGCCAAAGAGAGGCGAGTGTTCAGGATCATCGCGAGCCTTCCCTTCCTATTGAACAAGCACGCTGAGGCACAGCGGCGAAGCAGAGGAGCTCGTCATTGCAGCATCCCGCACTGCCAGAACGTACTCACCCGCGCTCAGGCTGACCCGGTTGCCCGACCGGGCGATCTCTCCGCCCCGGAAGACGTCGAAGTCCGGCAGCGTGGCGCCCCCGACCGTGACCTGGTAGTCCCGGTTCGCCGGCGCGGTGAAGCGCAGGTAGGCAATGTTGCCGAGCTTGTTGCCCGTGCCCGCCACGCTGGAGACACAGACGTTGTTGACCACCGCACCAACAGCCAAGGCCCGGTACATCGGCAGCACGCCGGGCACGCTGGGCAACCCGCCGTCGTTCGATTCGCCCGCGCCGAATGCATCGCTGGAGGTGATGTTCTGCGCGCTCAGCAGGCTGTTCAGCGCCGAGGCGTTGCCAGGCGACGTCGCATTGAACGCGGCGGCGAAGGCGTGGATCGACGTGACCGGCGCGCCGCTTCGGAACTGGAAGCCGGTTAAGGCGTCGTGGATGGGCTTGAAGCCGGCCTGCCGGTTGAGGTTCCACAGGATGGCCTGGACAGATGACTCGCGGGACCAGCCGGGATTGCTTGCAGGACCACGCGAGAGATCCAACGGGCTGCCCCCCCTTTGCTGCGGCAGCTTTGAGTCGACATAGTTGCTTCGTTCCAGGGCAATGCCCGACCACGCATTACCCCAACCCTCGGAGAAAGCAAGTCGCCGATCGAGACGATCGTCCATCGAATGCCCGCCTCCGATCGAGTCATCCCGACTGAAGGCCGATTGGTAGTAGTGCCCCCATTCGTGCGCGATCACTGGTGCATCGAACTCGTCGGTGTCCACATCCTCCTTGCCCAGCACGTAGATCTGCCGACCGTTGCTTCCGCTGTTGAAGAAGAAGGTCGTGCCAATCTGCCCCGCCGAAAGATTGATTCCGTCCGACGGCGCGTTGTTGACGCTCCAGAAAACCTTCAGCACAGGAAACGCCGAAGCCGGCGCCACCGACAGCACCTTCTGCATGGAGGTGTAGACCGTGTCGAGCACGGCGAACGGCGCCGCGACCCGCGTCCCGCTGTAGCGCGAGCCATCCCAGCCGCTGTCCGCGCGCAGGTCGCGCGTCAGCGCCGCGCTGCCCGACGAAAAGCTCGCCGACTGCATCGAGTACAGCGCGTCGCTGCGGGTGTTGTCGCGCACCGTGACATCCCAGGTCGCGCCCGGACCGGTCCGGGTCAGCTGGGCCCGGACGCGCACGGTGATGTTCGTGTTCGCCGGCACCGAGACCGCGTAATTGCCACCGTCATCTGTGGTGGTCAACGCGAGCTGCGCCGATGTGGTGGCATCGAGCACCTCCACCGTGGCGCCGCGCACGGGCTTGGCCGTGGTGTTCGCGTACAGGAGGGGCCCGTTGTTGTTCGGCACCGAGTCGTAAGTGGCTTTCCCGCTCAGGGCGACCGGGTTCAGCACGATCGGCAGGCCGATGGGAAACCCACCGCCGCCTCCGCCACCACCGCCTCCCCCACCGCAACCTGCCAGCAATGCCGCTGCGATGCACGCCGCACCGAATGCAAAAGAGAACTTCTGGCTCATCACGTGTGCTGCCCTCGTTTCAGCCCCGGCGCACTGCGTCCCGCAGGCCGGTGCGCGAGGATGCCACACTTGAGAAACAAACGTGAAGCACAAAAAAGCCCGCCTGCATTTCTGCAGGCGGGCTGTGCTCGGAATGCGACGCGAGGTCGAATTACTGCAGCTTGATCTCGACGTCGACGCCGGCCGGCAGGTCGAGCTTCATCAGCGCGTCCACGGTCTTGTCGGTGGGGTCGACGATGTCCATCAGGCGCTGGTGCGTGCGGATTTCCAGCTGGTCGCGCGACGTCTTGTTGACGTGCGGCGAACGCAGGATGTCGAAACGCTTCATGCGGGTCGGCAGGGGCACCGGGCCCTTGACGATCGCGCCGGTGCGCTTGGCGGTGTCCACGATTTCAGCGGCCGACTGGTCGATCAGCTTGTAGTCGAATGCCTTCAGGCGGATGCGGATCTTTTGCTTGGTAGCCATGGTGATTCCTTTGCGTCCGGCTTAGATGTCGAGGATCTTGGCCACGACGCCCGAACCCACGGTACGGCCGCCTTCACGAATGGCGAAGCGCAGGCCTTCTTCCATCGCGATCGGGTTGATCAGCTTCACGGTGATGCTGACGTTGTCGCCGGGCATGACCATTTCCTTGTCCGCGGGCAGCTCGATCGCGCCGGTCACGTCCGTCGTGCGGAAGTAGAACTGCGGACGGTAGTTGTTGAAGAACGGCGTGTGACGGCCGCCTTCGTCCTTGGACAGGACATACACCTCGGCGGTGAAGTGCACGTGCGGCTTGATCGAGCCGGGCTTGCACAGCACTTGGCCGCGTTCGACTTCTTCGCGCTTCGTGCCGCGCAGCAGCACGCCGACGTTGTCGCCGGCTTGACCCTGGTCCAGCAGCTTGCGGAACATTTCCACGCCGGTGCAGGTGGTCTTGACGGTGGGGCGGATACCGACGATTTCGATTTCTTCGCCGACCTTGATCACGCCGCGCTCGACAGCGCCGGTCACCACGGTGCCGCGACCCGAGATCGAGAACACGTCTTCCACGGGCATCAGGAACGTGCCGTCCACAGCGCGCTCAGGCGTGGGGATGTACGTGTCCAGGGCTTCGGCCAGCTTCATGATGGCACCTTCGCCCAGATCACCCTTGTCGCCTTCCAGGGCGAGCTTGGCCGAGCCGTGGATGATGGGGGTGTCGTCGCCGGGGAATTCGTACTTGTCGAGGAGTTCGCGAACTTCCATTTCGACCAGCTCGAGCAGCTCCTTGTCGTCGACCATGTCGCACTTGTTCAGGAACACGATGATGTAGCCCACACCCACCTGGCGAGCCAGCAGGATGTGCTCACGGGTCTGGGGCATCGGGCCGTCAGCGGCCGAGCACACCAGGATGGCGCCGTCCATCTGGGCAGCGCCGGTGATCATGTTCTTCACGTAGTCGGCGTGGCCGGGGCAGTCCACGTGTGCGTAGTGGCGGTTGGCCGTTTCATACTCGACGTGCGCGGTGTTGATCGTGATGCCGCGGGCCTTTTCTTCAGGCGCTGCGTCGATCTGGTCGTAAGCCTTGGCTTCGCCGCCGAACTTGGCCGACAGCACGGTGGCGATCGCAGCCGTCAGCGTGGTCTTGCCGTGGTCAACGTGACCGATCGTGCCCACGTTCACGTGCGGCTTGGTGCGGGTGAATTTACCTTTTGCCATTTTTCAATCCTTGAAAGAGCATGTCCCGTGTGTTGGTTTTATGTCTGCATCCGATTGCTGGTTCGCCCCGCACGGGAACAGGGCGGCACCGGATCGCAGACAAGAAGGGCCGCGCACTGCGCGGCCCCACATTCTTGAAACTTACTTCGAACGCGCAGCCACGATGGCTTCGGCGACGTTACGCGGAGCTTCAGCGTAGTGCTTGAACTCCATCGTGTACGTGGCGCGGCCTTGCGTGGCCGAGCGCAGCGTCGTCGAGTAGCCGAACATTTCCGACAGCGGGACTTCAGCCTTGATGAGCTTGCCGCCACCGATCATGTCGTCCATGCCCTGCACCATGCCGCGACGGCTGGACAGGTCGCCCATCACGTTGCCGGCGTAGTCTTCAGGCGTTTCGACTTCCACGGCCATCATCGGCTCGAGGATGACCGGGCTGGCCTTGCGGGCACCTTCCTTGAAGCCGAAGATCGCGGCCATCTTGAACGCCATTTCGTTCGAGTCCACGTCGTGGTACGAACCGAAGTGCAGCGTGACCTTGACGTCGACGACGGGGTAGCCCGCCAGCACGCCTTGCGTCAGTGCTTCCACAACGCCCTTTTCCACTGCGGGGATGTATTCGCGAGGAACCACACCGCCCTTGATGGCGTCGACGAACTCGAAGCCCTTGCCGGCTTCCTGCGGCTCGATCTTCAGGATGACGTGACCGTACTGGCCCTTACCACCCGACTGGCGAACGAACTTGCCTTCGGCCTCTTCGACGGTCTTGCGGATCGTTTCGCGGTAAGCCACTTGCGGCTTGCCCACGTTGGCTTCCACGCCGAATTCGCGCTTCATGCGGTCCACGATGATTTCGAGGTGCAGTTCGCCCATGCCGGAGATGATGGTCTGGCCGGATTCTTCGTCGGTGCGCACGCGGAACGACGGATCTTCCGAAGCCAGGCGCTGCAGGGCGATGCCCATCTTTTCCTGGTCGGCCTTGGTCTTGGGCTCGACGGCCTGCGAGATCACGGGCTCGGGGAATTCCATGCGCTCCAGCGTGATCATGGCGTTCGGGTCGCACAGGGTTTCGCCCGTGGTGACGTCCTTCAGGCCCACGCAGGCGGCGATGTCGCCGGCACGGATTTCTTCGATTTCGAGACGTTCGTTGGCGTGCATCTGCACGATACGGCCGATACGCTCTTTCTTGCCCTTGACCGGGTTGTAGACGGTGTCGCCCTTGCTCAGAACGCCCGAGTACACGCGCACGAAGGTCAGCTGGCCGACGTAGGGGTCGGTCATGAGCTTGAATGCCAGCGCCGAGAACTTCTCGCCGTCGTCGGCCTTGCGGGTCACGTCCTGCTCGTCGTCGTCCGTGCCGTGCACCGGAGGAATGTCCAGCGGCGAAGGCATCAGTTCGATCACGGCGTCGAGCATGCGCTGCACGCCCTTGTTCTTGAACGCGCTGCCGCACAGCATCGGCTGGATTTCGCCGGCGATCGTGCGCGTGCGCAGACCGTGGGTGATTTCCTCGAGCGTCAGGTCACCTTCTTCAAGGTACTTGTTCATCAGCTCTTCCGAAGCTTCGGCCGCGCTTTCGACCATCTTCTCGCGCCATTCCTTGGCCAGCTCGACCAGCTCGGCGGGGATCTCGCGCGTTTCGAACTTCATGCCTTGCGAGGCTTCGTCCCAGAAGATCGCCTTCATCAGACGCAGGTCGACCACGCCCTGGAACTTGTCTTCGGCACCGATCGGAATCACGATCGGCACGGGGTTGGCCTTCAGGCGGTCGACCATCATCTGGCGAACGCGGAAGAAGTTGGCGCCGATGCGGTCCATCTTGTTGACGAACGCCAGACGCGGCACCTTGTACTTGTTGGCCTGGCGCCAGACGGTTTCCGATTGGGGCTGCACGCCGCCGACCGAGTCGTACACCATGACGGCGCCGTCCAGCACGCGCATCGAGCGCTCGACTTCAATGGTGAAGTCCACGTGGCCGGGGGTGTCGATGATGTTGATGCGGTGCTCGGGCAGCGAGTGGTCCATGCCCTTCCAGAAGCAGGTCACGGCAGCCGAGGTGATCGTGATGCCACGCTCTTGTTCCTGCTCCATCCAGTCGGTCGTTGCCGCGCCATCGTGCACTTCGCCGAGCTTGTGGGTCACGCCCGTGTAGAACAGGATACGTTCGGTGGTGGTGGTCTTGCCGGCGTCGATGTGCGCGGAGATACCGATGTTGCGGTAGCGCTCGATGGGGGTCTTGCGGGACATGATGTACTTTCGGGTTTAAATGCGTTGAGCGCTGGGCGTCGAGCACGGGCGATTTCGCCCGGTACTCAACCCCCAACGCTCAAGAGACGTGTGTTTTTTAGAAGCGGAAGTGGCTGAAGGCGCGGTTGGCTTCTGCCATGCGGTGCACTTCGTCGCGCTTCTTCATGGCACCGCCACGGCCTTCCGTGGCTTCCATCAGTTCGTTGGCCAGACGCAGGGCCATCGACTTCTCACCGCGCTTGCGGGCAGCTTCCTTGATCCAGCGCATCGACAGGGCGAGGCGACGGACAGGGCGGACTTCGACCGGCACCTGGTAGTTCGCACCACCGACGCGGCGCGACTTCACTTCGACCATCGGCTTCACGTTGTTGATGGCAACGGTGAACGCTTCGAGGGGGTCCTTGTCCGGGTTCTTCTTCTCGATGAAGTCGAGGGCACCGTAGATGATGCGCTCGGCCACAGCCTTCTTGCCGCCTTCCATGATCACGTTCATGAATTTGGACAGCTCGACATTGCCGTACTTGGGATCCGGCAGGATTTCACGTTTGGGGACTTCGCGACGACGTGGCATTTTTCTAACCTCTTTGCTTCAGTTGGCATCGTTTCCGATACCGCGAGAGCCAGTCAGGACTCTCACTTACTCGACCCGACATTGGGTCACTTCGTTCGACAAGCCCGCCAAGGCCATCGAACACCGCTTGTTTTCTGACAGGAAGGCTTAGGCCTTCTTGGGACGCTTCGCGCCGTACTTGGAACGCGACTGCTTGCGGTCTTTCACGCCTTGCAGGTCCAGCGAACCGCGCACGATGTGGTAACGCACACCAGGCAAGTCCTTGACACGACCGCCGCGAACCAGCACGACGCTGTGTTCTTGCAGGTTGTGGCCTTCGCCGCCGATGTAGGAGATGACTTCGAAGCCATTGGTCAGACGGACCTTGGCAACTTTACGAAGCGCCGAGTTGGGCTTCTTGGGCGTCGTGGTGTAGACGCGGGTGCAGACACCGCGACGTTGCGGCGAGTTCTGCATGGCAGGGCTCTTCGAATTGATCTTTTCGACCGTTCGACCCTGACGCACCAGTTGATTGATGGTTGGCATGAATGAATTAGTCCCAAAACAACCCGACTTTGGTAGTGAAACCGCCCTTGGTCGTGACTCAAGGAAGCCGGGAATAACGAAAACGTGAAACCCTTCGGAAAATTCCGAAAAGCCCACGAGTATAGCAGGCAGGTCTGAAATGGCAATGTCACGCGCCTGGAGCGCCCGCCGCCACCCGTTTCAAGGCCTCTTTTCCCTGCTTCTTACTTGATCCAGAGACGCACGGCGTCCCAGGCGCGGCCGAAGACGCCGGCCTGCTCGACCGGTTCCAGGGCGACCAGCGGCACGTCCGCCAGGGGCTGGTCGTCCAGCGTGACCTTGAGCGAGCCGACAGCCTGGTACTTGGTGAACGGCGCGACCAGCGGATCGGGGCGCGACACCTGCGTCTTGATCTTGCTGGCGGAACCGGTCGGCACGGCGACCACGATGGCCTCGGGGCGGCCCAGCTTCAGCACGTTGGCCTTGCCCTTCCAGACGGCGGGCGTGGCGGCCGGCTGGCCGGCGTCGAACAGGCGCACGGCGTCGTAGGCCGTGTAGCCCCAGTTCAGCAGCTTCTGCGACTCGTTGGCGCGCACGGCCTCGCTGCTGGCGCCCAGCACGATCGACAGCAGGCGGCGGCCGCCGGTCAGGTTCGGGAAATCGCGCTTGGCGGTGGCGATCATGCAGTAGCCGGCGGCGTCGGTGTGGCCGGTCTTCAGGCCGTCGACCGTCGGGTCGCGGAACAGCAGCAGGTTGCGGTTGGTGTCGTTGGTCGACGGCGTGCCCGGGTAGCGGTACTTCTTGATGGCGTAGTACTTGGCTTCCTCGGGGAAGTCGCGCACCAGGCGCGTGGCCAGGATGCTCAGGTCGCGCGCCGTGGTCGTGTGGCCGGGCGCCGTGAGGCCTTCGGGGTTCTTGTAGGTGGTGTTCTTCATGCCCAGCACCTTGGCCTGGGCGTTCATCATCTCGACGAAGTGCTCCACCGTGCCGCCCACGCCTTCGGCCAGCGCGACCGTGGCGTCGTTGCCCGACTGCACGATCACGCCCTTGATCAGGTCTTCCACCGGCACCTGCATCTTGGGATCGATGAACATGCGCGAACCGGGCATCTTCCAGGCGCGCGGGCTCACCGGCAGGGTCTGGGTCAGCGTGATCTTCTTGGCGCGCAGCGCATCGAACGCGACGTACGCGGTCATCAGCTTGGTGAGCGAGGCCGGCTCGACGGGGCTGTCGATGTCCTTCTGCGCCAGGATCTGGTTCGCGGTCACGTCCAGCAGCAGGTAGCTGCGCGCGGCGATTTCAGGCGGGGCCGGCATCTGGGCGGCGGCGATCACGCCAACCGAGGCAGCAGCGGTCAGCACCAGTGCGCGAAGCGCAGTGAAAAAACGATTCATGGAGAGTGTGGGAAGAGGCGGAAACAAGCCTGAAAGGCTTTCATTCGGTGCCCGCGCGCAGATGGCGGGCGACCAGGCTTTTGAGCAGCGGCAATTGTCCGTGAAAGAAATGGCCGCCCCCGGGAATTACCGTGACAGGGAGTGACTGGGGACGCGCCCAGTCCATCACGGCGGCGAGAGGCACGGTGTCGTCGGCTTCGCCATGGACCACCAGCGCGCGCTCGTGCGCCTCGGCCGGCAGCGTGGCCACCGAGAAGCGCGAGGCGGCCGTGCCGACCAGCACCAGCTGCCGCACGTCGCGCGCGGCCCAGAGCTTCTCGGCCGCGCAGCTGGCCACGAAGGCACCGAAGGAGAAGCCGGCGATCGCCAGCTGGCCTTCAGGCGCGAGCTCGCCGACGACATGCAGCATGTCCTCGAGTTCGCCGCGCCCTTCGTCGTGGACGCCTTCGCTGGCACCCACGCCGCGGAAGTTGAAGCGCACGGCCGTCCAGCCGCAGGACACGAAGGCGCGGGCCAGGGTCTGCACGACCTTGTTGTCCATCGTGCCCCCGAACAGCGGGTGCGGATGGGCGATCACCGCGATGCCGCGCGCGTCGCCGGACGGCAGGTCGCGCTGCACCTCGATCACGCCCGCGGCGCCCTGGAGGCTGATTTTTTCGGTCTGGGAGTTCATGGCGCTGGGGTTGGCTGGGCCGGCGATGCCGGCAACGTGCACGGTACGAGCACGGGGTCCGCAGGAAAGTTCAGCGGCCGACGTCGGGCGGCAGCAGCAGCCGCTCGACGACCTGGCCGTTCTTCAGATGCGACTCGACGATCTCGTCGATGTCTTCCGCGTCCACGAAGGTGTACCAGACCGCCTCGGGATAGACCACCGCGACAGGCCCGCCCGCGCAGCGGTCGAGGCAGCCGGCCTTGTTGACACGCACCTTGCCGGGCCCGGCGAGCCCCTGCTCCTTCACCTTGGCCTTGCAGCGGTCGAAGCCTTCCTGCGCGTTGTGCAGGGCACAGGAGTCTTCGCCGTTCTTGCGTTCGTTCAGGCAGAAGAAGATGTGGCGGCCGTAGTAGCCGGACGGCGCGGCGGGAGTGGTGCTGGGCATCGACCGATTTTATGAGCGCGCTCAGGGCAGCGCCGGACGACGGCGCCGCGACAGCGCGGCCACCACGTAGACCAGCACCGCAAAGGGCCAACCCCAGCCCAGCCACTGGGCCAGGCCGTGGAAGCGGATGAAGCGGCCCTGCTCCCAGGTGGCCAGGGTCTGTGCGAAGTAGGCGCTCTCGGGCGCCTGGTTCAGCAGGCTCAGCTGGAGCACGAGCCCCATGAGCAGCAGCGCTCCGCACAGCCGGCGCGGCGCAAAGAGCAGCAGCACGCCCGCGAACACCGCCGCGGCCAGCCCGACCTGCACCGGCAGATCGAGCCAGGCCCACGCATGCTCGGGGCCGTAGCTCATGGCCGCCGACAGCGCCGAGGCCGCGACGCCCGCGAGCAGGATGAGCGGCAGCAGCACCGCGCGCTGCACCACGTTGCGCGCCACCAAGTAGCCCAGCAGGCACGGCACCAGCGCCCCGAGCATCACGCACAGCAGCTCCACGGCCGGCACCAGCGGCTCCAGCTCGAACTGGCGCACCGGCAGCCAGTCGATGAAGGGCGTGTCGAGCAGCCACTCGGAGATCGTCGCCTCCAGCCGCTCGAACACCTGGCCGAGGCCGAAGGTGACGGCGGCGGGGAACAGCAGCGCAAAGGGCCAGAGCGCGAGCAGCACGAGGCCGCCGCGCGCGTCTTCGACGAACCATTGCGAGCGCACGCGGCTCCAGTGCGCGATCGCCCCCAGCCGCTCCAGCGCCGCGGCCAGCACCGCGCCGAGCACCGTGCCGGCGGTGTTCAGCCCCAGGTCGACATTGGAAGGAATGCGCGCCGGCAAATAGCTCTGCAGCGTCTCCATGGCAAAAGCGATCGCCGCGCCCGCCACCGTGGCGCGCAGCAGCGCGCGCCAGACACTGTGGCTGCGCCCCGTGCGCAGCACGGTCAGCGCGCACAGGAAACCGAAGGGCACGTAGCCCACCACGTTCACCCCGAAGTCGAAACCCGTCCAGTACTTGGGCCAGGGCGCCGACAGGTAGGCCCAGGGCGCGATCCCCTGGTCACGCCAGTCGGCGAAGGGGTACAGGCTGGCATAGACGATCAGCGCCGCATAGGCCAGCGCCAGGGGGAGCGCGGCAGACTTGTGCGGCATGTCTACCGTCGACACGGCATCAGAAAGGTTTCACCACCACCAGAATCACGATGCCCAGCAGCAGCAGCACGGGCAGTTCGTTGAACCAGCGGTACCAGCGGTCGCTGCGGCGGTTGCCGCCGGCCGCAAAACGGCGCAACAGCACGCCGCAGCCATGGTGATAGCCGATGGCCACCAGCACCAGCGCCAGCTTGGCGTGCATCCAGCCGTTGCCCGGGCCGCGCCCGATGCCGTAGCCCAGCCAGAGCCAGGCGCCAAACACCAGCGCCGGCACGGCCAAAAAGGTGGTGAAGCGCAGCAGCTTGCGCGCCATCAGCAGCAGGCGTTCGCGCTCCGCGACCGACTCGGGCGGCACCATCGCCAGGTTGACGAAGATCCGCGGCAGATAGAACAGCCCGGCAAACCAACTGGCAATGAAAACAATGTGAAGAGATTTGACCCAGAGCATGGCGGCAGTTTAGTGGTGGCTGCACACTGAGCCCTTTTGGGGCCCTTTGCCAAGGTTTCGGGCAAAAAAAAGCCCGACGTCTTCACGTCGGGCTGGGAAGCCCTTTTGCTGTCACACATCAAGGCACCCGCTCAGGGAGGAAAAGCGGGGAGCGGCAAGCCGCCCGCTTCAGAATTTAACAAAGACGAAACAAGGTTTCAAGCGATTGAGGCAGTTTCTTTGACTTTTACAACAAAAATCTAGAACTTAAGTTCTATTAATTCCCGTAGTTGTCAGACAACTTGCTTCCCGGAGCCCTGGGCTGCGTTTTTCCGCTTCAGGCACAATTTTAGATATATGACGTCACCATTTTCCCCGCTCGCCATGTTCCCCGCCGGCCGCCCGCGACGGCTGCGCCGCGATGCCTTCACCCGCAACCTGGTGCGCGAGCATGCGCTGACGACGAACGACCTGATCTACCCGGTGTTCGTGCAGGAAGGCCAGAAGCGCCGCGACGCCGTGCCCTCGATGCCCGGCGTGGATCGCCTGAGCCTGGACCTGCTGCTGCCCGTGGCCGAGCAGTGCGTGCAGGCCGGCATCCCGGTGATGGCGCTGTTCCCGGTGATCGACGCCAGCCTCAAGACGCCCGCGGGCGACGAGGCCTTCAACCCCGACGGGCTGATTCCCCGCGTGGTGGCCGCCCTCAAGGCGCGCTTCCCCGAGCTGGGCGTGATGACCGACGTGGCGCTCGACCCCTACACCAGCCACGGCCAGGACGGCCTGCTCGACGACACCGGCTACATCCTCAACGACGCCACCGTGGAAGTGCTGGTGAAGCAGGCACTCACACAATCGCAAGCCGGCGTCGACATTGTGGCCCCGAGCGACATGATGGACGGCCGCATCGGCGCGATCCGCACCGCGCTCGAAGCCCGCGGCGACATCCACACGCGCATCATGGCCTACAGCGCCAAGTACGCCAGCGCCTTCTACGGCCCCTTCCGCGACGCCGTCGGCTCGGCCGCCACGCTCGGCAAGAGCAACAAGAAGGTCTACCAGATGGACCCCGGCAACAGCGACGAAGCCCTGCGCGAGGTCGCCATCGACATCGCCGAAGGCGCCGACATGGTCATGGTGAAGCCCGGCATGCCTTACTTGGACATCGTGCGCCGCGTGAAGGACGAGTTCCGCGTGCCGACCTTCGCCTACCAGGTGAGCGGCGAGTACGCCATGCTGAAGGCCGCTGCCCAGAACGGCTGGCTCGACCACGACGCCGTGGTGCTCGAAAGCCTGCTGGCCTTCAAGCGCGCCGGCGCCGATGGCGTGCTGACCTACTTCGCGCTTGACGCCGCCCGGTTGCTACAAAAATAATAGCTGCTGCGGCATACCTGCCGCACCTCCACGGCACTTCTGGCGTGGAAGAAGAACCACCGGGGGCGAGTGTCCATGCGCATCTTCGAAATCAGCCGCTCGCAGGTCAGCGAGCACGCCTCGCTGGCGCCGCTGGCCGTGCCGGGCGCCTGCGCCGCCGCCAGCTACCTCTGGATTTCGCTGACGCGCGACGAATTCCGCGCCGCCCAGTCCGAGGTGCAGCAGATCCTGCAGACGCTGTGCCAGACCCAGCTGGTCGACCTGCACGTGGCCGACCTGCTCAACGACCAGCTGCCCTCGCACTACGACTACACCTCGCTGTACGACGTCCTGGTGTTCCGTCGCCTGGCCACGGGCAACGGCCAGGACAGCGCCGAACCCTCACCCTCACTGCCGCAACGCCCGTCGCGCGGCGGCCCGCCGGTGCTGCGCCGCATCGACACCCGCCCGGTCGGCTTCGCGGTGTTCGACCGCGTGCTGCTGTCGGTGCACCCCGAGGACGGCACGGTGCGCGACGCCTTCGCCGCCCGGCTGCTGGCGGCCGCCTCGTCGGACGACCGCGGCACGCCGGCGCTCGACGTGCGCGCCACCTCGGCCCGCCTGCCGGCGAGCCCCGCCGACCTGATGCTGCGCATCGTCAACCTGATCGTCGACGGCTACCTCGACATGCGGCGCGAGCTCACGAAGCAGCTCGACCACTGGCAGACCGAGCTCATCGACCCGCGCAGCCGCTTCACCAACTGGAGCGCGCTGATGGAGGCGCGCCAGTCGCTGCACCGGCTGGACGAGATCTGCGAAGACCAGCGCGCCGCCATGCAGGACTGGATCGATTCGCTCGAAACCCTGCCCGTGCCGCAGGGCGAGACCGCGCAGCGCGAGCGCGACCTGATCATGGTGCGCAGCCGCGACGTGCTGGAGCACATCCAGCGCGTGGTGCACCACGTGCACCGGCTCGAGCAGAACGCCGAGACGGCCGTGCAGATGCATTTCAGCGTCCAAGGCCACCGGGCCAACGACATCATGCGGGTGCTGACCGTGCTCACCGCCATCTTCCTGCCGCTCAACCTCATCGCCGGCATCTTCGGCATGAACTTCGAGTTCATCCCACTGGTGCACAAGGCGGACGGCTTCTGGATCGCGATGTCGGCCATGCTGGTCATCGCGGTGCTGCTGGTCCTGATCTTCTGGCGCAAGCGCTACCTCGCCCGCACACGTTGAACGCCCTCCCCACTTCCGAGCGCCCATGAAAAAAGCCACGCAGATGCGTGGCTTTTCTTGTCAGCTCGGGCCGCCCCGGAAGGCGGCTGGCTTCGCGGCCAATTACTTGGCGACGGCGCCCGAACCTTGCTGGGCTTGAACGCGTGCGTCCATCGGGTTCACCATGGTCGAGATGACCTTGCTGTTGACGCGCGAACCCGAGGTCACGTTCTGGTCGGGAGCGTAGGCGGTGCGGATGGCTTCGGCTTCGACGATCGAACGGTCCTTCGACACGGCCACGGTTTCCGCGCCGCGCGAACCACGCACGACGTTCTGGTTCGGGGCTGCGGCGGTGCGCTGGGCTTCGGCGTTGACTTCGTCGCGGCTCTTGGACGAGATCACTTGGGTCACGCCTTGGTACGTCTCGGCTTGGGCGCCGGTGGCGGCCAGGAGGGTCAGGGCGGCGGCTGCGAAAATGTGCGAGGTCTTCATGTCTGTTCCTTGTGTTCGGCTAGATGGGATGTCCACCAGGCTTGCACGTTGGCTCGCCTGTGCGGCGAGTGTCAGCCGGAATTCCTTCGGGAAAACACTCGGTTCAGAGACACGGTGTTTCCTGTAGCGAAACAATCAGTCAACAAAGTCGTGCACGCAAAAAACCGGGCACAAGGCGCCTGACTGCTTCCGGCTTACACCAGAACCCCGCGCCGGTCCTATCCGGCAAAACCCCCGAGAATCGACACACCGCGCTCCCTCGCGAAAAACAACGGGTTTCACTGACATGGACAGTCTCGATCTGATCAAAACCTTCCGGGAAGTCGCCTCGCACGGCAGCTTCTCCCAGGCCGCCAAGCGGCTCGACATGTCGAAGGCCACGGTCAGCAAGTACGTCGCCGAACTCGAGACCCGCTTCGGCGTGCGGCTGCTCAACCGCTCCACGCGTTCCGTCAGCCTCACCGACGCCGGCCAGCTGCTGCTCGAGCGCAGCACCCCGATGCTCGAAATGGTCGAGCTCACCCAGGCCGAGTTGCAGGAGCGCGCCAGCCAGCCCGGCGGCCGGCTGCGCATCTCGGCGCCGCACGGCATGGGCAACGGCGAGTTTCCCGACCTGCTGGCCGACTTCATGCGCCACTACCCCGACGTGAGCATCAGCCTGCAACTGACCAACCGCACCGTCGACCTCGCCGAGGAAGGCATCGACGTCGACATCCGCAGCGGCCCGGTGGAAGACGCCAACCTCATCGTGCGCAAGCTGCGGCTCATCCACATGGTGGTCTGCGCCTCGCCGGTCTACTGGAAGAAGCACGGCAAGCCCGCGCACCCGCAGGAGCTCGCCCACCACGAGGCGCTGACCCATTCGCTGCTGGGCACGCAGCCCGCGTGGCGCTTCGATGACAACGGCCAGCCGCTGGACGTGCAGGTCAAGAGCCGCATGGACTGCACCGAAGGCGCGCCGCTGATCCGCGTCGCGATGCGCGGCTTCGGCGTGATCTACCTGCCCTCGCTGCTCGTGCAGTCGCACATCGACAGCGGCGAGCTGGTACCGGTGCTCGAAGGCTATGCGCGCAAGGACATGTGGCTGTCGGCCGCCTACCTGCAGCGGCGCCACAACAGCGCGGCGCTGCGCGCGCTGCTCGATTTCCTGCAGACGCGGGTCGGCGCCAAGAAGTAACCCATGAAAAAAGCCCGGCACTGCCGGGCTTTTTGATTGAAGCGTGCCGGATCAGCCGACGTGCTTGGCAAAGAAGGCCAGCACACGCTCACGCGCCGGCTTCGCCGCCTCGGCGTTGTACGAACCGCGCTGGTCGCAGTTGAAGCCGTGGTCGGCTTCGTAGACATGCACTTCCACCTCGGGGTGCACCTTCTTGAAGGCCTCGATGGTGTCCAGCGGAATCCAGTGGTCGCGGTTGCCGAACTGCGCGAGCACCGGCACCTTCGGCTGGCGTGCGCTTTCTTCCGGCGTCGTCATGCCGCCACCGTAATAAGGTGCGGCAGCGGCCAGGCCCGGCAGCAGGCTCGCGGCGCGCCAGACCAGCAGGCCGCCCCAGCAGTAGCCGACGATGCCGACCTTGCCCGCCTTCGAGGCGTAGGCGATCGCGGCCTCGAGATCCTGCAGCACGCCGGGCGCGGGCAGCGCCTCGACCGCGGTCTTGTAGCCGAAGCCGGTCTTCATGTCGTCGTCGCTGTAGCCCAGCTCGACGCCGGGCTTGACGCGGTGGAAGGTCGACGGCGCAACAGCCAGGTAGCCGTCGGCCGCGTAGCCGTCGGCCACCGAGCGGATGTGCGAGTTCACGCCGAAGATTTCCGGCACCACCACCACGGCGCCGCGCGGCGTGCCCGCGGGCTCGGCCACGTAGGCGGGAAAGGTGAAGCCGTCCTTGGCGGTGAGGTCGATGAATTGGCCCATGGGGTTCTCCTGAAACGATGGAATGAAAAAAAGAAAAGAACGAGTCGGCTTGCGCGCCGTCAAGCGCGCAGCGCCCGCTCGACGAAATCGAGCCGGTCCTGGCCCCAGAAGATCTCGCCGTCGATCACGTAGCTCGGCGCGCCGAACACCTGGATGTCGATCGCTTCCTGCGTGTAAGCCTCGTAACGCTCCTGCACCGCCTGGCTCTGCGATTGCTCGGCGCGCTTGGCCGGCAGGCCGCATTCCGCGACCAGGGCTTCGAGCAGGTTCGGGTCGCCGATGTTCCGCTCCTGCACCCACACGGCCGCGAACACCGCGGCGCTGATGCGCATCGCGGCCTCGGTGCCGTCGTGCATGTCGACCGCGATGATCAGCCGCGCCGCATCGTCGCCGGCCACCGGAAAGAACTTCGGCTTCGGGTTCAGCGGCAGGCCCAGGTGCTTGGAGAAGCGCGCCAGTTCGAGCAGCCGGTAGGCCTGGCGCTGCGGCGCGCGCTTGCCCAGCGGCAGCCCGCCCGACACCGGGAACACGCTGCCCATGTCGATGGGCCGCACGCGCACGGTGGCACCGGCGGCCGCGGCGATGGCGGCAAAGCGGGTATGCCCCAGATAGGTCCACGGGCTCTGTGGCGCAAAGTAATAGTCGATGGTCTTGTGCATTCAGTAACCTCCGTGCTTCGCACTGCGGTGCGAGCTGGCTTGGGGCGGCGCGGCGCGGCGCGGCGCGGTGCGGTGCTCATGCTCGTGCTCATGCGCCAGCCCTCGGTGATGTAATCCAGGCCGTCGGTTTTAACTGACGCACAGTTTCTCTGCAGGAGGTGGGATTTGGACCAGGTGCTCTTGATCACCGGCGGTGGGCGCGGCATTGGTGCCGCCACGGCCTTGCTCGCCGCGAAGCGCGGCTACGCCGTGGCGGTGAACTACGCCAGCAACTCGCTGGCCGCCGACGAGGTGGTGCGCACCATCCGCGCGGGCGGCGGCACCGCCATGGCGGTGCAGGCCGACGTGGGCGACGAGGCCCAGGTGCTCGCGATGTTCGCGAAGGTCGACGCCAAGCTCGGGCGCCTCACGGCGCTCGTGAACAACGCCGGCGTGGTCGACGTGCAGGCGCGCGTCGACGAGATGAGCGTGGCGCGGCTGGAGCGCATGTTCCGCGTCAACGTGATCGGCAGCTTCGTCTGCGCACGCGAAGCCGTGCGCCGCATGAGCACGAAGCACGGCGGCGAAGGCGGCGCCATCGTCAACATCTCCAGCGGCGCCGCGCGCATCGGCTCGCCCGGCCAGTACGTCGACTACGCGGCCAGCAAGGCAGCCATCGACACCCTGACCATCGGCCTGGCCAAGGAAGTGGCCGACGAAGGCATCCGCGTGAACGCGGTGCGCCCCGGCGTGATCGACACCGACATCCACGCCTCCGGAGGCCAGCCTGGCCGCGCCGCCGAGATGGGCCCAGGCGTGCCGATGAAGCGCAGCGGCACCGCCGAAGAAATTGCCGGCGCCGTCCTGTGGCTGCTCTCGCCCGAGGCCAGCTACACCACCATGGCCCTGCTCGACGTGACCGGAGGACGCTGAGCCATGAGCACCTCCATGGACCTCATCAAGCCGCTGGTCACGCTGGTGGCCATCGTCAACCCGCTGGCCATCGTGCCCTTCTTCATCCACTACACGCAGGACTACTCCGACGCCCAGCGCAAGCGCACGGTGCGCATGTCGGCCTTCAGCGCCTTCGTGGTGATTGCCGTGAGCGCGCTCATCGGGCTGCAGCTGCTGTCCTTCTTCGGCATCTCGATCGCGAGCTTCCAGGTCGGCGGCGGGCTGCTGCTGCTCATGAGCTCGATCTCGATGCTCAACGCGCAACCGGCCGAGAGCAAGACCAACGTCGACGAGTTGCGCGCCACCGAAGTGAAGGCGTCGATGGGCGCCTCCATCGCGGTGGTGCCGCTCACGATTCCGCTGCTCACCGGCCCGGCCGCCATATCCACCGTAGTGATCTACGCCGACAAGACGCAGCACCTGTGGGAGCTGGGGCTGCTGGTCGGCTACGGCGTGGTGGTGGCGCTGGCGACCGCACTGGCGTTTTCGCTCGCGCAGCCGATCGCGCGGGTGCTCGGCAAGACCGGCATCAACATCATGACGCGGCTGATGGGCCTGATCCTCGCGGCGCTCGCCGTCGAGGTGATGGCCGACGGGCTCGGCAAGCTGTTCCCGATCCTGTCGAAAGTCGCCTGAACAGGTTCAGGCCAGCATCTTCTCGATGACCTTCCAGTGCGCCGGCTCCACCGGCGTGATCGACAGCCGGTTGCCCTTGCGCAGAATGACCAGATCGGCCAGCTCGGGCCTGGCGCGCAGCTCGGGCAACGCCAGCAGCCGGGTCTTGCGCAGCGCCTGCACGTCGACCAGCAGCCAGCGCGGGTCTTCCTTCTTCGCACCGGCGTCGTAGTACGGCGACTTGGGGTCGAACTGCGTCGGGTCGGGCTGGATGCCCGAGGCCACGCGCGCGATGCCGGCAATGCCGGGCTCGGGGCAGCTCGAGTGATAGAACAGCACGCCGTCGCCGACCTTCATGCCGTCGCGCATGAAGTTGCGTGCCTGGTAGTTGCGCACGCCGGTCCACGCCACGGTGGCGTCGGGCGCGGCGAGGGCATCGTCGATCGAGACCTCGTCGGGCTCGGATTTCATCAACCAGTACTGGGGCATGGCGGCAGTCTCGCGAAGGGGATTTCGCGGAATATAGCCGCTCGCCCCGGCACGGTACCGGGGCGGCGCTGGCTTACGGTGTCACGTAGTCAGACACGACGACCCACTTGCCGTCCTTGATCTGCGACAGCCGCGACTGGTCGTTGCCCAGGCGCTTGGTGGCGGTGTAGGTGCTCTTCGGGCTGCCGAACATGTCGGGCTCGAAGGTGATGCTGTCCATCGCCTTGATGAAGCTGTCGGTCGTCAGGTTCGGGCCGGCCTTGGTGGCGGCCTTGATGAACGAGTCGATGATCACGTAGCCGTACACCGAGAACACGGTCGGGTCTTCGTTGAACTTGGTCTTGTACTTGTTGGCCCAGAAGCGCAGCGGCTGCGACTGCTCGTCGGTGTAGGGGTTCTGCACCGTCATGGTGGCGTACACGCCGTCCATGGCCTTGCCGCCCAGCTTGTGGATCAGGTCGGTGTAGGCCGCGCTCGAACCCAGGAAGGTCGGATTGAAGCCGGTCTTGCGCGACTCGCCCACCGTACCGATGGTCTCGCGGATGATGGTGCCGAGCACCACGAGGTCGCAGTTGGCCGCCTTCATCTTCGCGACCTGCGAGCTGAAGTCGGTGGCGCCGCGCTTGAACGAGGTCTTCTCGGCCAGCTCCATGCCCGCGGCCTTCAGGCCGGCCTCGGCGCCGCGCTGCACTTCGAGGCCGAACTCGTCGTCCTGGTAGATCGTGCAGACCTTCTTGGCGCCCTTGTCCTTGATCATCTTGGGCAGCGCCAGGCGGATCTGGTCGTAGTAGGTGGCCGCGAACGAATACTTCAGCCGGTTCAGCGGCTCGTACATTTCGCGCGCCGCCGTGATCGGCATGTAGTTGACGACGTTCTTGTCGAACTGCACCGGCATCGCCGCCATGTTCTGTGCCGTGCCGATGTGGCCGGCCATGATGAAGATCTTTTCCTGGTTGACCAGCTTCTGCGCCGCCAGCACCGCCTTCTTCGGGTCGTAGCCCGAGTCTTCCACGAAGAGCTTGAGCTTGCGGCCGTTCAGCGTGCCCTGCTCGTTGAGCTCGTCCACGCGCAGCTGCATGCCGTTGCGCGCCTGCTTGCCGAAGCCCGCCAGCGGACCCGACAGGTCCTGGATCGTGCCGATGCGGATCTCGTCCTTGCTCACGCCCTGCTGCTGCGCGGACGCGAGCGTCGCGATCAAGCCCAGCACGGCCAGCGTCGTCAATGTCTTGAGCTTCGTCATAGCGTTGTCTCCTCGGGTTGGCAAAAAAGAGGTCAGCGGTACATGGCGTCGATGCGCTGCGCGTACTTGGTCTGCACCAGCTTGCGCTTGAGCTTCATCGTGGGCGTGAGCTCCTCGTCCTCGGCGCTGAGCTGCGTCTCGAGCAGGAAGAATTTCTTGATCTGCTCGACACGAGCGAACTTGGCATTGACGCGATCGATCTCGCCCTGGATCAGGTCCTGCACTTCCTGCGTGCGTGTCAGGCTCTCGTAGTTGCTGAACGGCACGTCGTGGTCCTGCGCGAATTTCTCGACGTTCTCCTGGTCGATCATGACGATCACCGTGAGGTAGGGCCTCTTGTCGCCGATCACCACGGCATCGGTGATGTAGAGGCTGAACTTGAGCTCGTTCTCCAGCTCGCTCGGGGTCACGTTCTTGCCGCCTGCCGTGATGATGATGTCTTTCATCCGGTCGGTGATGCGGAAATACCCGTCCTCGTCCATCACGCCCACGTCGCCCGTGTGCAGCCAGCCGTCGGCGTCGATGGTCTCGGCGGTCTTCTCCGGCAGATTCAAATAGCCCATGAAGACATTGGGGCCGCGCACCAGGATCTCGCTGGTGGCCGGATCGATGCGCACCTCGTTGTAGCCCGTGGCCGGGCCGATGGAGCCGGGCTTGATGCGGGTGACGGGCACGGCCGTGGAAGCACCGCACGACTCCGTCATGCCCCACACCTCGAGCATGGGCACGCCCAGCGCGAGGTACCACTTGACCAGCTCAGGCGAGATGGGCGCCGCGCCGGTCACGAGAAAGCGCGCGCGGTGGATGCCGATGAGCTTGCGCGCGTTGTCCAGCGCCAGCAGCCGCGCCAGCCGGAACTTCAGGCGCAGCCCCGTGCCGATCTCCTGCCCCGCGAGCACCTTGTTGGCGATAGTCTCGCCCACGCCGATGCTCCAGTGGTAGGCGGCCTGCTGCAGCGGGCTGGCCTCCTTCAGCGCGATCATCACGCCCGAATAGAACTTCTCCCACACGCGCGGCACGCCCGTGAACACCGTGGGCGCGATCTCGCGCACGTTCTCGGGCACCGTCTCGGGGTTCTCGACGAAGTTGAGGATCGAGCCGGTGTACATCGCGAAGTACTCGCCGCCCATGCGCTCGGCGATGTGGCACAGCGGCAGGAAGCACATGCGCTCATCCTTCTCGTCCTGCGCGATGAGCGTGTTGTAGCCGCGCGCGGTGTACACCAGCCCCGCGTGGCTGTGCATGGCGCCCTTGGGCTTGCCGGTGGTGCCCGAGGTGTAGACCAGAATGGCCAGGTCTTCGGGCCGGCACGCGGCCACGCTGCGCTCCACCGCCTGCGGGTCGCCCGCCAGGTGCGTGCGGCCGAGAGCGCGCAGCGCGTCCAGGCTCATCACGCCCGGGTCGTCGAGCTCGCGCAGGCCTTCCATGTCGAACACGACCACGCGGCGCAGGCCGGGCAGGCGGGCGCGCACCTCGAGCGCCTTGTCGAGCTGCTCGTCGTCTTCCACGAACAGCACCGTGGTGCGCGAGTCTTCGCACAGGTACTGCACCTGCGAGGCGGCGTCGGTCGGGTAGATGCCGTTGGACACGCCGCCGCAGCTCAGCACGGCCAGGTCGGCCAGCACCCATTCGATGACGGTGTTCGAAAGAATGGACGCGCACTCGCCGCGCGTGAAGCCGATGGCCTGCAGCCCGCCAGCGATCTCGCGCACGGCCTCGGCCGTCTGGCGCCAGCTCCAGCTGCGCCAGATGCCCAGCTCTTTCTGCCGCATCCAGATGTTGTCGCCGCGCTGGCGCACGGCGTTCCAGAACATGGCCGAGAGCGTCTCGCCGGGCACGAGGATGTCGTGGCCGGGTTCGATGGTTCGCAGATCCCAGAGTCCTTGCATGGCGACGGCTACCTCCAGGTCTTCTTCTTTTTCCAGCGCCGCTCGCCGCGCACGCCGTCGTCCTTGACACCCAGGTAGAACTCCTTGATGTCGTCCTTCTCGCGCAGGCGTTCGCACGAGTCTTCCATCACGATGCGGCCGTTCTCCAGCACGTAGCCGTGGTCGGCCGCGTTGAGCGCCATGTTGGCGTTCTGTTCCACCAGCAGGATGGTGGTGCCGCGCTCGCGGTTGATGCGCACCACGATCTCGAAGATCTCCTTGGTGAGCTTGGGGCTCAGGCCCAGGCTGGGCTCGTCCAGGAGAATGAGGTGCGGCGCCGCCATGATGGCGCGCGAGATGGCCAGCATCTGCTGCTGCCCGCCCGAGAGCAGGCCGGCGTCCTGCGTGGCGCGCTCGCGCAGGATCGGGAAGTAGGTGAAGACGGTCTCGATGTCCCGCGCCACGCCGTCGCGATCCTTGCGCGTGTAGGCGCCCATTAGCAGGTTGTCCTTCACCGACAGCAGCGGGAACACCTCGCGCCCTTCGGGCACGTGGCTCAGCCCCTGCTGCACGATGAAGGCCGGGTCTTTCGCCGTGATGTCCTGCCCCTGGAACTCGATGCTGCCCTTGCGCGGATCGATGATCCCCGAGATGGTCTTGAGGATCGTCGTCTTGCCCGCGCCGTTGGAGCCGAGCACGGTGGCGATCTCGCCCTTGCGCACCTTCAGGCTCACGCCGCGGATGGCCTTGATCGGGCCATAGGCGCTTTCGACGTTGAGCAGTTGAAGCACGACATCGCTCATGCGCGCACCCCCTGGTTCGAGGCTGAACATTCGAAACGCACAGAACACTCACGCCACCACGAAGCCCGGTGCGCGGTGCGGCGTGGGCGCCCCCTCTGTGCCGCCGAGGAGCGCAGCGTTTCGCGGATCAGGGCTCGCAGCTGTTTGAGCGAAGCGAGTTCTGCGAGACCCCGCGAAACGCGAGCACCACAGGGGAGCCGCGCAGCGGCCGGCACAGTGGGGGCGACCGCGCCGTGCCGCGCACCGGGCGTCTCCAAAGAGGTAACGAAGAAGCAAGTCACGCCACCACCCTCCGCAAACTGCTCACGTCATCCACAGTCCCAAGGTAAGCCTCGATGACACGCGAATCCGCCTGCACCTCACGCGGAGACCCCGTAGCCAGCACCTCCCCCTGGTTCATCGCCAGCACGCGATCCGACACCTTGGAAACCAGCGACATGTCGTGCTCGACCATCAACACCGACACCCCCAGCTCATGCTGGATGTCCTGAATCCAGAACGCCATGTCCGCCGTCTCCTCGACATTGAGTCCTGAAGAAGGCTCGTCGAGCAGCAGCAGCTTGGGTTCGGTGCACAGCGCGCGCGCCAGCTCCACCACCTTGCGCACGCCGTACGGCAGCCCCGCCACCATCGAGTCGCGGTAGTGCTGCAGGTCGAGCAGGTCGATCACCTGCTCCGCCTTCTCGCGTGCCGTGATCTCGGCGCGGCGCGTGGCCGGCGTGAAGAACACTTCGCTCCAGAAGCCCGTCTGCCGGTGCGTGTGGCGCCCGATCAGCAGGTTGTGCAACACGGTCGCATGCTCGAACAGCTCGATGTTCTGGAAGGTGCGCGCAATGCCCAGTGCCGCAATGGCGTGCGGCGCCTGCTGCGTGAGCGCGATCGCCCCGCCCGCCTCGCCATGCCAGGTGATCTCGCCCGTGGTCGGCGTGTAGATGCGGCTGATCAGGTTGAACACCGTCGTCTTGCCCGCGCCGTTCGGGCCGATGAGCGTGAACACCTCGCCGCGCCGCACGTCGAAGCTCACCTTGTTGACCGCGAGCACGCCGCCGAAGCGCACGCTCAGGTCTTTCGCGGAAAGAAGGACGTCGTTGCTCATCTCAGCCGGTCCGATTTGGTGAACGACTTCTGCCGCTTGAACAGGCCCTTGCGGTAGAACGGAAAGAGCTGCAGCCAGGTGCGGATCTTGAGCCAGCGCCCGTACAGCCCCAACGGCTCGAACAGCACGAAGGCGATCAGCACCAGCCCGTACACCAGCCCCTGCAGGCCGGGCGCCTGCCCGACCACCGCCGGCAGCCAGTCCTTGCCCATCGAGATCAGCTGCGGCATCGCGATGAGAAAAATCGCGCCGAGGAACGCGCCGTGCACCGAGCCCAGCCCGCCGATCACCACCATCAGCAGCAGGTCGATCGACTGCAGGATGTTGAACTGGTCCGGCGAGATGAAGCTCAGCTTGTGCGCATACAGCGCACCGCCCAAGCCAGCGAGCGCGGCCGAGATCGCGAACGACATCGTCTTGTAGCGCGCCAGGTGGATGCCCATGCTCTGCGCCGAAATCTCCGAATCGCGGATCGCCACGAAGGCACGCCCCGTCGGCGAGCGCAGCAGGTTCAGGATGCCCAGCGTGGACACCACTGCGACCACCAGACACAGGAAGTAGAAGCCTTCGCCCGAGCCCAGCGACCAGCCGAACAGCTGCGGCGACTTCACATGCAGGCCCGCGTTGCCGCCCGTCACGCTTTCCCAGCGCGCGAACACTTCCTCGACGATGAAGCCGAACGACAGCGTCGCGATGCCCAGGTAGATGCCCTTCACGCGCAGCGCCGGCATCGCCACCACCACGCCTACCGCCGCCGAGAGCGCCGCCGACGCCAGCAGCGCGAGCGGGAACGGCACACCCATGTTCGTCAGCACGCCCTGCGTGTAGGCGCCCGTTCCGAGGAAGGCCGCATGCCCGATGGAGAACTGCCCCGTGAAACCCGCCAGCAGCATCAGCCCCAGGCCGACGATGCCGTAGATCAGCACGAAGGTCAGCTGTGCGAGCCAGTACTCGTCGATGACCCACGGCGCGACGAGCAGGAAGGCCACGAGCAGGCTGTACCAGAGCACGTGGCCGCCGTGCCGCGCGAGGCGGATGTCCTGGTCGTAGCTGGTCTTGAAGATGAAGCGCATGGGATGTTCAGACCTTCTTGCGCAGCTTCTCGCCGAACAATCCGTTCGGCTTGATCATGAGCATCAGCAGCACCACGATGTACGGCGCCGTGTCCTTGAAACCGTCGGGCAGATAGAAGCCCGCGAACGACTCGACGATGCCGATCACCAGCCCGCCGACGATCGCGCCCGGCAGGCTGCCGAAGCCGCCCACCACCGCCGCCGGAAAGGCCTTCAGGCCGATGAAGCCCATGTTGGCGTGCACGAAGGTGATGGGCGCCAGCAGCATGCCGGCAATGGCGGCCACCGCTGCGGCAAGCCCCCACACCAGCCCGTTGAGCCGCTTCACCGGAATGCCCATGTAGTAGGCCGCGAGCTGGTTCTGCGACGAGGCCTGCATCGCGATGCCCAGCTTGCTGTAGCGGAACATGGCGTACAGCAGGCCGCACAGGATCGCTGTGGCCACGATGATCACGAACTGCTCGAGGTTCACCACCAGCTCGCCGAGCTTCCAGATCTGGTCCTTGTAGGGCACCGCCAGCGTGTGGGTGTCGGTGCCGATGCCCGGCACCATGGTGATGAGGCCGCGCGCCACGTAGGCGATGCCGATGGTCAGCATCACGATCGAGAACTGCGGCTGCCCGAGGATCGGGCGGATCACCACCAGCTCGAGCAGCACGCCGAAGGCCGCCATGGCCACCACGGCCAGCAGCGCCGCGAGCCAGAACGGCATGCCGAACAGCGACATGCCCGCGAAGGCACCGAACGCGCCGAGCATCATCAGGTCGCCCTGCGCGAAGCTCACCGTTTCGGTGGCCTTGTAGATCAGCACGAAGCCCAGTGCGATGAGCCCGTAGATGCACCCTTGTGCGATGCCCGACAGCAGGAGTTGGAGGATCTGCATGCGATGCCGTCCCGCCTGCGCTTACTGCCGGAACCCGCCGGCCGCGTCGTGCAGCGCGAGGCGGCGCGAGCCCGCCACGATGTCGCTGGGCTTGAGCCCGTAGACCTGGCGGATCGAATGGCTGAAGTGCGTGGAGTCGGGGTAGCCGGTGTCCAGCGCGATGTCGGTCAGCGTGCCGCTCTGGTGCACGTAGCGCAGCAGGCTGCGCGCACGCTTCCAGGCCCGGAAGCCGCGAAACGCCATGCCCGTCTCCTGCTTGAACAGGTGCAAAAAGCGCGAGAACGACAGGTGCACCGAGGCCGCACAGTCTTCCGCCGAGGCGGGCGCGGCCGGGTCGGCCACAAGCATGTCGACCACCTTGCGGATGCGCGCGTCGAGCGGGCGCGGCGTGAGCGGGCCGTCGAAGAACAGCGCGTCGAAATCGAAGCCGTCGAAGTCGATGCCGCGCGCCGAGGCCGCCAGCAGGTGGGCATGGACCTCGCGCATGCGCTGCACGAAGGCCGGCGCATCGACCGGGCCGCAGTGCTGCAAAAAGGCCGGCATGCGCGCGGGATCGACCGACTCCGATTCGATCAGCAGGTTGAAGATCAGCGGGCAGGCGCTCTCGACCTGGTGCGGCACGTGCGGCGGCACCACGATGAACTCGCCGCTTTGCCAGGCCCCGCCGCCGATGCGGATGCGGTTGGGCGGCGCACCGGCGGGCGACACGTACACGCCGTGCCCGCCCATGGCGCGCTCGGCCGCGGCGCCGAGCAGCCCGGCGTAGAAGACGCGCTGCGGCGTGAGCCACATGAGGCGTTCGCCCTGCCGTGCATCGCCGCCCGAAGGCGTCGACGTCCTGGTTCGCTGCATGGTGTCTGTCTCCTGCATCGGTCGACGACGTCCGACCGGGGGGTGGCGTCGTGTTCGCTGGATCGTAGCGGCGGGGGCCTTGGGCGCGGCATCCATTTGCGCGGGGACTTTCCCTAGGCCGGCGCGAACGCGCGGCGCAGTTCCGCCGCGCACAACGCGACGGCGGTGTGGGCCTCGTCGAGCACCTTGCCCATGGTGATGAAGCCATGGATCTGGCGCTCGAAGCACACGTAGTTCGCGCGGTTGCCGGCGGCCGTGAGCACCTCGGCATACGCCGCGCCTTCGTCGCGCAGCGGGTCGTAGCCGGCCGTGAGCACGAGCGCCGGCGGCAGGCCCGACAGGTCGGTGTGCAGCAGCGGCGAGGCGCGCCAGTCGAGGTCGTGCTTCGCGTCGGTGATGTAGTGGTCGTGGAAGTAGGTCATCGTGTCGCGCGTGAGCAGGTAGCCCTGCCCGTTCGCCTGATGCGACGGATGGCCGCGGCGCATGTCGGTGGCCGGGTAGATCAGGAGCTGGAACATGATCGGCAGGTCGCCCGCATCGCGCGCGGCGATCGACGCCACGGCCGCGAGGTTGCCGCCCGCGCTGTCGCCGCCCACCGCAAGGCGGCTGGCATCGAGCCCCAGTGCGGCAGCTTCGCGGCGCACCCAGCGGGTGGCGGCGAGCACGTCGTCCACGGCGGTGGGAAAGCGGTGCTCGGGGCCCATGCGGTAGTCGACCGCGACCACCGCGCAGCCCGCACCGTTGGCCAGTTCGCGGCACAGCACGTCGTGCGTGTCGAGGTCGCCGATGACCCAGCCACCGCCGTGGTAGTACACGAGCACGGGCAGCGGGCCCGGGCCTGCGCCGAGCGGCTTGTACAGCCGCACCGCAATGGTGCCGTGCGGCCCGTCGGCGGCGAGGTCGCGCACCTCGGCGACCTCGGCCGGCAGCGGCTGCGTGGCGGTGCGGCGCTCGCGGTAGTAGGCCCGCGCGTCGGCGGGCGACAGGGTGTGGGTCGGCGGAATGCCGCGCGCTTCGATGAAATCCAGCAAGGCGCGCGCCTGGGGATGCAGCATGGTGTCTCCGGTGAATCGAACGGAGCGCTCAGTGTGGAGGGCGGGGCGCCTGCGGGGTATCCGCATGCACCCGCACCCGACCGGCGTCCTGGCGACAAGACCCGCACCATGCCCGCACCGCTGCGGGGTCGCTTGCGAAAACTGGCTACCGGGGCCCGGCTCGCGGGTTCACCCGGAGGGTTCGGTCGCTCAGGCCGTGCGGGGCTTCACGCGCGAAGCGGCTTCCTTGGCCAGCTTGCGGGCCGTGTCGGTGTCGGCCGCATGCACCAGCGCCACGCCCATGCGGCGCTTGACGAAGCTCTCGGGCTTGCCGAACAGGCGGATGTCGCTGCCCGGCACCTGCAGCGCCTCGGCCACGCCGTCGAAGGCGATGCCGGTGGCGTCGACGCCGCCGTAGATCACGGCGCTGGCGCCCGGGCTCTTGAGCGAGGTGTCGACCGGCAGGCCGAGGATGGCGCGCGCGTGCAGCTCGAACTCGTTCTGCCACTGCGTGGCCATGGTGACCATGCCGGTGTCGTGCGGGCGCGGGCTGACCTCGCTGAACCAGACCTCGTCGCCCTTCACGAACAGCTCCACGCCGAACAGGCCCTGGCCGCCCAGGTCGGCCGTGACGGCCTGCGCGATCTGCTGCGCCTTCTGCAACGCGGCCGGTGCCATGGGGTGGGGCTGCCAGCTTTCCACGTAGTCGCCGCTGACCTGCACGTGGCCGATGGGGTCGCAGAACTTCGTTTCGACGGCACCAGCTGCATCCTTGGCGCGCACGGTCAGCAGCGTGATCTCGTAGTCGAAGTCGATGAAGCCTTCGACGATCACGCGGCCGTGGCTCACGCGGCCGCCGGCCATGGCGTAGTCCCAGGCCTTCTGCACATCGGCGGGGCCGTCGATCTTGCTCTGGCCCTTGCCGGAGCTGCTCATCACGGGCTTGACGATGCAGGGGTAGCCGATGCCGGCGTCGATCGCGGCCTGCAGCTCGGCCAGCGAGTCGCAGAACTTGTAGGGGCTGGTGGGCACGCCCAACGTCTCGGCGGCCAGGCGGCGGATGCCTTCGCGGTCCATCGTGAGGCGGGCGGCGCGGGCCGTGGGAATCACGCGCACCACGCCCGCGTCTTCCAGCTGCTGCAACATGGGCGTGGCGATGGCCTCGATCTCGGGCACCACCAGCGCGGGCTTCTCGGCCTCGATGAGCGCCTTGAGCTGGTCGGGGTCGCTCATGGTGATGGTGCGCGCGTGGTGCGCCACCTGCTGGCCGGGGGCGTTCTCGTAGCGGTCGACGGCGATGGTCTCGACGCCCAGGCGCTGCAGGGCGATCAGCACCTCCTTGCCGAGCTCGCCGGAGCCGAGCAGCATCACGCGGGTGGCGGAAGGGGACAGGGGGGTGCCGAGGGTGGTCATGCGAGGGCTCGAAAAAATGGGGTTGAAAACAATCGCAGCACTGTAAGCCACCCCGGGCCGGTGTCGCCCACGGGAACGGCGGCCCCTCCGGGCTGATTCACAATGACCGCCATTGCGCGACGGCGGCCTTGCGCCCGCCCTCGCCTCCGATTTTCTTTTTTTGTTTCAAGGAGCATTTTTCATGACGATTCAGACTGTGGGCATCATCGGCGCCGGCACCATGGGCAACGGCATTGCCCAGGCCTGCGCGGTATCGGGCGTCAACGTGGTGATGATCGACGTGGCCCAGGCCGCCGTCGACAAGGGCATCGCCACCATCTCGGGCAGCCTCGACCGCCTGATCAAGAAGGAAAAGCTCACGGCCGAGCAGAAGGCCGCCGCGCTGGCGCTGATCAAGGGCTCGACCGACTACAACGACCTGAAGGGCGCGCAGCTCGTCATCGAGGCCGCCACCGAGAACCACGCGCTCAAGCTCAAAATCCTCAAGCAGGTGGACGAGCTGGTGGGCCCCGAGGTGATCATTGCGTCGAACACCTCGTCGATCTCGATCACGCAGCTGGCCGCCGCCACCTCGCGCGCCGACCGCTTCATCGGCATGCACTTCTTCAACCCGGTGCCGATGATGGCGCTGGTGGAGCTGATCCGCGGCTACCTCACGAGCGACGCCACGCACGACGCGGTGAAGGCGCTGGCCGAGAAGCTGGGCAAGTCGCCCATCACGGTGAAGAACGCGCCGGGCTTCGTGGTCAACCGCATCCTGGTGCCGATGATCAACGAGGCCTTCTTCGTGCTGGCCGAGGGCCTGGCCACGGCCGAGGACATCGACGCCGGCATGAAGCTGGGCTGCAACCAGCCCATCGGCCCGCTGGCCCTGGCCGACATGATCGGCCTGGACGTGTGCCTGGCCGTGATGGAGGTGTACCTCGAGCAGTTCGGCGATTCCAAGTACCGCCCCTGCCCGCTGCTCAAGGAAATGGTCGCCGCCGGCCAGCTCGGTCGCAAGACCGGCCGCGGCGTCTACACGTACTGATCCGGCATTCCATAAAAACAAGGAGACAAGCAACGCCATGACCGCCACCCCCACCACCCCGCCCGCCGAAGGCTGCATCGACACCCAGGTGCTCGACCACGTGCTGCTGATCGGCATCAACCGCCCCGCCAAGCGCAACGGCTGGACGCCGCCGATGTTCAAGCAGCTGGCCGAGGCCTACACGCGGCTGGACGATGACCCGAGCCTGCACGTGGGCGTGCTGCATGCCTTCGGCGACCACTTCACGGCGGGCCTGGACCTGCCGGCGGTCACCGAGTACATGAAGCGCGGCGAGAAGGCGATTCCGGCCGGGCTGGTGGAGCCGCACGACTTCGGCCTGGAGGGCTACCGCCG
Source organism: Variovorax sp. GW821-FHT06D12 (assembly GCF_059419205.1). NCBI lineage: Bacteria > Pseudomonadati > Pseudomonadota > Betaproteobacteria > Burkholderiales > Comamonadaceae > Variovorax > Variovorax sp. GW821-FHT06D12. The sequence continues at coordinate 180,215 of NZ_JBWKRI010000007.1, forward strand.
CCGCACCAAGCCGATGGTGGCGGCCGTCAAGGGCATCTGCTTCACGGTGGGCATCGAGCTGATGCTGGGCGCCGACATCGTGGTGGCGGCCGACAACTGCCGCTTCTCGCAGATGGAAGTGCAGCGCGGCATCATGGCCACGGGCGGCGCCACGCTGCGCATGGCCGAGCGCGCGGGGCTGGGCAACGCAATGCTGCACCTGCTCACGGCCGACGAGTTCGGCAGCGCCGAGGCCTATCGCCTGAACTTCGTGCAGAAGGTGGTGCCGGCCGGCCAGGAGCTCGACGCGGCGCTGCAGATCGCGCAGCGCATCGCGGCCCAGGCGCCGCTGGCCGTGCAGGCCACGCGGCTCAACGTGCTCAAGGCGATCGAACACGGGCCGCTGGCGGCCGTGGCGGAATTCATCGAGACGCAGAAACGCCTGTCGAACAGCGAGGACGCGGCCGAGGGCGTGCGCTCCTTCATCGAGCGCCGGCCTGCGCGGTTCAGCGGCCGCTGAGGCTGTTGATTTCCATTCCGTTTCTGTCGTCCACTGGAGCCCGTTGCATGCCCTCTTCTTCTGTGTCGTCGTTTCTCTTCTTTCAACGCACGGCGCTGGCCGCCGCCTTCACCCTTCTTGCCGTGAACACCAGCCTCGCCCAGACCCCGCCGGCGCCCGCGCTGCCCGATCCCGCCGCCACCTCGGTCGAGGCGCTGGGCTGGATGCAGGGCTTTCCGCCGCCGCCCGACAAGCAGATCACCTTCGACAACCCGGTCGGCGGCGTGTACCCGCGCATCCGCTGGAGCTTCTCGCACGTGCGCGAGACGGTGCCCACGGCCAACGTGTGGCGCGGCCCCGGCGCCGCCAGCCCGCTGCCGGCGGCCAAGCCCCGCTTCGACATCGAGGCCGTGCGCTTTCAGCCCATGGGCGGCGGCGAGGCGCAGACCTTCAGCCAGATGATCGCGCGCACCTACACCGACGGCATCCTGGTGCTGCACCGCGGCCAAGTGGTCTACGAGAAGTACTTCGGCGCGCTCACGCCCGAGCGGCCGCACCTGGCGATGTCGGTCACCAAGTCGTTCGTGGGCACGCTGGCGGCCATCCTCGCCAACGAGGGCACGCTCGACCCGTCGGCGCCGGTCACCAAGTACCTGCCCGAGCTCAAGGACACGGCCTACGGCGACGCCACCGTGCGCCAGGTGATGGACATGACCATCGGCGTGCGCTACTCCGAGAACTACGCCGACCCGAAGGCCGAGGTCTGGGACTATGCGCGCGCCGGCGGCATGCTCACCCAGGGCGCCAACTACACGGGCCCGAAGTCGTTCTACGAATTCCTGGCCACGCTCAAGAAGGAAGGCACGCACGGCGACGCCTTTGCCTACAAGACGGTCAACGCCGAGGTGCTGGCCTGGATCGTGCGCCGCGCGTCCAACCGCTCGCTGGCCGACCTGCTCAGCGAGAAGATCTGGCGCCGCATCGGCGCCGAGCAGGACGCGTATTTCATGGTCGACCGCATCGGCACCGAGTCGGGCGGCGGCGGCCTGAACACCGTGCTGCGCGACATCGCACGCTTCGGCGAAACGCTGCGCAACGGCGGGCGCGCGCCCAACGGGCAGCAGGCGATCGCCAAGGCGGTGGTCGACGACATCCAGCGCGGCGCCGACCCGGCGAAGTTCGCAAAGGCGGGCTACGCGCTGCTGCCGGGCTGGAGCTACCGGAACATGTGGTGGGTCTCGCACAACCCGCACGGCGCGTACATGGCGCGCGGCATCCACGGCCAGAGCATCTATGTCGATCCGAAGGCCGAGATGGTGATCGTGCGCTACGCCGCGCACCCGATCGCCGCCAACGCGGGCAATGACCCGCTCACCCTGCCCGCCTTCCAGGCCATGGGCGAGGCGCTGATGAAGCCCGAGCCCTGATGAGGCGGTGAGAAGAAGGAAGACGGGTCAGCCGGCCGCCGCCGGGGCCCGTGCCTTCGCGATGACGAGCAGGCCGTCCATGATCAGGCTCTCGACCAGTTCGAAGTCCCCGTTCATGGCGGGCGCCATCTTCCAGCCCGCGCCGCCGGTCATGAAGCAGGCCGGCTCGGCGCCGCAGTGCGAGCGCACGTGCTGCACCATGCGCTCGACCGCCCCCGCGATGGCGTAGGTGCCGCCGCTGGTCAGCGCGTCGCTGGTGTTGGTGGGAAATTCGCGCACCTCGCCGGTGGGCACGTGCAGGCCCGCCGTGCCCGACTCGAGCGCGCGCAGCATGATGCCGTGGCCCGGCAGGATGAGGCCGCCCAAAAACTTGCCGCTGGCATCGATCGCCTCGACGGTGACGGCCGTGCCGATCAGCACCACCACCATCGGCCGCTCGGGCCCTTGCGACAGCATGCGGTGGCGCGCGCCGATCATGGCCACGAAGCGGTCGGCGCCCAGCCGCGTCGGATGGTCGTAGCCGTTGACGATGCCGGCCTCGCCCGCGCTCGACACCACCCAGCGCGGGGCGCAGTCGAAGCGTTCGGTGATCTGCTCTTCGGCGCGCCGCCGCAGCGTGTCGCCGGCCACGACGCAGCCCAGCATGGAACCGGGCGCCGGCAGCTCGGCCCAGGGGCCGTCGGCCAGGCGTTCGATGTGGTCGAGAAACTCGGCACCATGGGCCTGCAGTGCCGCACCGGGGAAGGCCCCCTCGTAAAGCGCCCACTTGAGCCGGGTGTTGCCGATGTCGATGGCGAGGAAGGGGGAAGACATGCGCGCGATTATTGCGACTTTGTTGTTATTCCTGCTGGCGCCTCTTTGACAGTCGCGGCGCGGGCCTACGCGGAGGGCCCCGGTTCCACCGCTACATTCGCCTTTTCCATCCACCACGGCACAAGGAGAAAACCATGGGATTGCTCAGCTTCATCAAGGAAGCCGGTGAAAAACTGTTCGGCGGTTCGTCGGCCCAGGCGGCCACGCCCGATGCGAACACGGCAGCTGCCGCGGCCATCAAGACCTACATCGAGACCCAGAACCTCGGCCTCACCGGACTGGAAGTGACCTACACCGCCAGCAGCGGCGTCGTCACCCTCGCGGGCCAGGCGCCCTCGCAGGAAGCCAGCGAGAAAGCCGCGCTCGCCGCGGGCAACGTGGCCAACGTGACGAGCGTGGACAACAACCTCGTCGCCCCGGCCGCGCCGCCCGCCCAGTACCACGACGTGGTGCGCGGCGACACGCTCTCGGCCATCTCGAAGAAGTACTACGGCGACGCCAACAAGTACAACGCGATCTTCGAGGCGAACAAGCCGATGCTGTCGCACCCCGACAAGATCTATCCGGGGCAGAAGCTGCGCATTCCGGCGCTCTGATCACCGCAACGGCGCCTCGCTAGGCGCCGTTGTGCCGCCAGGCCCCTGGCGACACGCCGTACTCGCGCTTGAACGCGCGGTTGAAAGCGGCTTCCGATTCGTAGCCCACGCCTTCGGCGATGCGCGCCAGGTTGCCCTGGTCCTTGCGCAGCATGCCGGCGGCCAGGACCATGCGCCAGCGCGCCAGGTAATGCATGGGCGGCGCGCCCACCAGTTCGGTGAAGCGGTCCGCCAGCACGCTGCGCGAGATGTGGGTTTCCTGCGCCAGCGCGTCGACCGTCCAGTTGCGCGCGGGCTCGGCGTGCATCAGCGCCAGGCAGCGGCTCACGTGCGGGTCGCGCAGGCCCGCCAGCCAGCCCGGGTTGTTGGCCGGCATGGATTCGATGTAGCCGCGCAGCACTTCGGTGAACAGCACTTCCGCCACCTTGGCGGCCACCATCTCCGAACCGGGCGTGTGCGAAGCCGCATCCCCCAGGACGAAGTTGACCGACTGCTCGATCCACGGGCCCGCCGGCCTGCTGCGCAAGGGCGTGGTGAACAGGCGCGGAATGTTCGCCATGACAGGGTTGGGCGCGTCGCCTTCGTACGCGAACCAGCTGCACACCAGCAAGGTGCGGTCGCCCTGGCCGCCGTAGCGCACGCGCGCCAGTTCGGGCGCTCGCGGGCTCACCACATGCGACATGTCCACCGCCGCATGCTGCAGGCCGCTGCCCAGCACATGCGAATCGCCATGCGGCGCGGCGATCACGTCGCCGGCGTGCGCGCGCACCGGCGCCTCGCCTTCGACCTGGGCCCAGCATTCGCCTTGCAGCACGAGGTGGCAGATGGCCAGGCGCTGTGCGCCGGGCCTGAGCACCTGCGCGATGTCCGCGCCCCTGGGTACCTTGAAGCACCAGGGTGCATACATGTCCCCGTTCAGGAACAGCGCGCCCTCCAGGCGGATGGTCCGCAGCACGTCCGACAAGACATCCATGGTCACCTCCCGGCAAGCGAGGGCGGGGTTTCGGACAACAAGTCCGGCGAGACGGGCAATACAGGACGGCTTCGCGTCGGCACCATCGATCCTGGTCGCCTTCGACCGATTCTAGACAGGAGTACCGCCATGCCCAAGTTCGTCATCGAGCGAGAGATTCCCGGCGCCGGCCAGTTCACCGCGGCGGACCTGAAAGCCATCTCGCAAAAATCCTGCGGCGTGCTCAGCAGCATGGGCACCGACATCCAGTGGATCCACAGCTACGTGAGCGACGACCGGATCTACTGCGTCTACCAGGCCACCGACGAGGCCCTGGTGCGCCGGCACGCGGAGCTCGGTGGCTTCCCGGCCAACCGCGTGGACCGGGTGTACAGCGTCATCGACCCGGCCACGGCCGAGTGAGGCGGGCAGCGCGCTCTAGTTCTGGCGCCAGGGCAGCCCGCGCTTGCGCCAGCCGCCGGTCAACCCGCGGTGCCCGTTCTCGTCCGGGTTGCCCTCGAAGCCTTCGAGGATGTTGTAGGCCTGCGCGCCCAGCTCGGTCGCCCGCTTCGCCGCGGCGATCGAGCGCACGCCGCTGCGGCACAGCAGCACCAGCTTCTTGCCGCCCTCCGCGGCGGCACGCACGCCGTCGTCGAACGCCGGGTTGATCGCCATGCCCGGCCACTGCTTCCAGGCCAGCGGCACGGCGCCGGGCACGTAGCCGACCCACTCGCGCTCGGCGTCGGTGCGCACGTCCACCAGCACGGCCTCGCCGCTCGCCATCCACTGCGCCGCCTGCTCGGGCGTCACGTCGCCGGCGTAGCCTTTTTCTCCAACGGGTTCACTCATGGTTGCTTTCTCTCTCGAATCTCTAGGGTAAGCCCGGAGCCTTTGGCGACTGCGGGCGATCGATCTGCACGCCGGATGATGGAATTTTTCACCGGTTCGTGAAAACCCTGTTTGTCACAAGGTGTGGCGCGCCAAAGATGGCGGTCGCGGCCAGTCGAAACCATAACGTGAAGACGACGGCCTGGGTGTTCCGGTCAGAGAACTATATGGAGAGACACATGACAGACAGCAAATCGCCCCGCCGTCGCAGCCTTCTCAAGGGCGCGGCGGTGGCCGCAGGCGCGATGTCCGCGCCGATGGTCAGCATGGCCCAAACCACGTCGCTGCGTTTCCAGAGCACCTGGCCAGCCAAGGACATCTTCCACGAGTACGCCAACGACTTCGCCAAGAAGGTGAACGACATGGCGGGCGGGCGCCTGAAGATCGAGGTGCTGCCCTCGGGCGCCGTCGTGCCCGCCTTCCAGCTGCTCGAGGCCGTGAACAAGGGCACGCTCGACGGCGGCCACGGCGTGGTGGCCTACCACTACGGCAAGAACTCGGCGCTGGCGCTGTGGGGTTCGGGCCCCGGCTTCGGCATGGACGCCAACACCGTGCTGGCCTGGCACAACTACGGCGGCGGCAAGGCGCTGCTCGACGAGATCTACAAGAGCCTGAACATGGAAGTGGTGTCGTACCTGTACGGCCCCATGCCCACCCAGCCGCTGGGCTGGTTCAAGAAGCCGGTGGCCAAGGTCGAGGACATGAAGGGCCTGAAGTTCCGCACCGTGGGCCTGGCCGTGGACATGTTCACCGAGATGGGCACCGCGGTGAACCCGCTGCCCGGCGGCGAGATCGTGCCTGCGCTGGACCGCGGCCTGATCGACGCGGCCGAGTTCAACAACGCCTCGAGCGACCGCGTGCTGGGCTTCCCCGACGTGGTGAAGAACTGCATGCTGCAGAGCTTTCACCAGTCGGGCGAGCAGTTCGAGGTGCTGTTCAACAAGGGCAAGTACAGCGCGATGCCGCAGGAGCTGCGTTCCATCATCGACTATGCCGTGCAGGCCGCCAGCGCCGACATGAGCTGGAAGGCGGTGCAGCGCAACTCGCAGGACTACGCCGACATGAAGAAGGCCGGCATCAAGTTCTACAAGACGCCCGACGCCGTGCTGCGCGCGCAGCTCGCGGCCTGGGACAAGACGGTGGAAAAGAAGGCCGGCGAGAACCCGCTCTTCAAGAAGGTGCTGGAGTCGCAGCGCGTGTTCGCCGAGCGTGCGCTGCAGTGGCAGAACGACTATGGCGTCGACTTCAAGATGGCCTACAACCACTACTTCGGCAAGAAGAAAAGCTAACCCCCAGTCTTCGCGCACTTCGTGTCGCTTCGCCAACCCCCTTTCAGGGGGCAACACCTGTGGCCCGGCAAAGCCGGTTCCACGGTGTTTCTGGAATGGGCCCCGCCCATCACAACATGACCATCCAACGCCTCCTCCACGCCGTCGACCGGTTCAGCATGCTGGTGGGCAAGACCTTCTCGTGGCTCATCGTCGCGCTGATGCTGCTGGTGTGCGGCGAGGTGTTCAAGCGCTATGCGCTGAACGCGCCCACGGCCTGGATCTTCGATGCCAACAACATGCTGTACGGCACGCTGTTCATGATGGGTGGCGCCTACACGCTCTCGCAGGCCGGCCATGTGCGCGGCGATTTCTTCTACGGCAGCATGAAGCCGCGCACGCAGGCCGCGCTCGACCTCGTGCTGTTCGCGGTTTTCTTCCTGCCCGGCGTGGTGGCACTCACCTGGTCGGGCTGGACCTACTTCGGTGAATCGCTCGCGATGCGTGAACAGACCTTCAACGCCGACCCGATTCCGGTGTACCCCTTCAAGTTCGTGATTCCCGTGGCCGGCGCGGTGCTGCTGGTGCAGGGCCTCGCCGAGATGGTGCGCTGCGTGCTGTGCCTGAAGACCGGCGTGTGGACGCCGCGCCTGAAAGACGCCGAAGAAATGGACGTGGTCGGCGACCAGCTTGCCAGCAGCAGCTACGTGAACGAAGCCGACAAGCGCGAGGTGATCGAGAAGGCCCACGCCATCGAACAGGCCGCGCAGCAGCGCAAGAGCGACACGACGGGAGGCGCGGCATGAGCGAACCGGCACTCGGCCTGCTGATGCTGGGCCTGATCGTCTTCGTGATCATGCTCGGCTTTCCCACGGCGTTCACGCTGATGGGCCTGGGCATGTTCTTCGGCTTCATCGCCTTCTACGACCCCGCCTCGCCCTGGCTCGACAACAAGGTCTTCGACCTGATGGTGCAGCGCGCCTTCGGGGCCATGACCAACGAGACGCTGCTGTCCATTCCGCTCTTCGTGCTCATGGGCTACGTGATGGAGCGCGGCGCGCTGGTCGACAAGATGTTCCACAGCGTGCAGCTCGCCTTCCGCCGCGTGCCAGGCTCGCTGGCGGTGACCACGCTCATCGTGTGCACCTTCTGGGGCATCGCGAGCGGCCTGGTGGGCGCCGTGGTGGTGCTGATGGGCGTGATCGCGATGCGCCCGATGCTCAACGCAGGCTACGACACGCGCCTGGCAGCCGGCGTGATCACGGCCGGCGGCACGCTGGGCATTCTCATTCCGCCCTCGGTGATGATCATCGTGTACGCGGCCGTGGCCGGGCAGTCGGTGGTCAAGCTCTATGCGGCGGCGATGTTCCCGGGCTTCTTCCTCGCCCTGCTGTACCTGATCTACGTGATCGGCTGGGCCGTGCTGCAACCGAAGGTGGCGCCCAAGATGCCGATCGACCAGCAACGCGCACCGATCACGCCGTGGGTGGCCCATCTCGCCGCCAGCTACTCCCCGCGCATGCTGCCCGCGCTCGCCGCGGCCGTGGTGGCGCCGGGGCGTGCCTTGCGCGGCGCGGTCGAAGGCGTGCGCCTGAGCTGGTGGATGCTGCTGCGAGGCCTGCTCAGCGCGCTGGTGCCGCTGGCGCTGGCCGCGGTCACGCTGGGCTCGGTGTGGTGGTACGTGACCATCTACTCGCAGAAGGACAACAACGCGGCCGCCCCGGTGGCCACGCAGCAGGCGACGCAGAAGACCGGCGAGCCCGCAGCCGCCGCGCCGGCCGTCGCCGAGCCGTCCGGCACCGGTCTGGCCGAGCCGCCGAGCACCGACGAACCCGCGAACACCACCGAAAGCAGCGGCCTGCAGGAGCCCCCCGGCGGCGTCGAGGAGCCTCCGGGCAGCGAGCCCGCCGCAGCCCCTGCCAGTGAAGGCGGCCTGCAGCAGCTGGGCGACGCGGTCGAGGCACCCAAGACCGCCGCGGTGCCCGATGCCTTCTACACCGGCTTCTGGGTGGCCTGCCTCTTCACGCTCGCGCTGCTGGGCTGGTACTACTGGCGCATGGACGCGGAGCAGTTCGAAATTTTGCGCATGCTGGTGTCGTCGGTGATGCCGCTGGCCACGCTCACGCTGGTGGTGCTGGGCGTGATCCTGTTCGGCATCACCACCGCCACCGAGTCGGCGGCGGTCGGCGCGGCCGGCGCCTTCCTGATGGCGTGGCAGGCCGGCACGCTGAACTTCAAGAAGATCAAGGAGGCGGTGTTCCTCACGCTCAAGACCACCTCGATGGTCTGCTGGCTGTTCGTGGGCTCGGCGCTGTTCTCGGCGGTGTTCGCGCTGCTGGGCGGCCAGCGCATCGTCGAGGAGTGGGTGCTGAGCATGAACCTCAGCCCGCTGCAGTTCCTGCTGCTGTCGCAGGCGATCATCTTCGTGCTGGGCTGGCCGCTGGAGTGGACCGAGATCATCGTGATCTTCGTGCCCATCTTCCTGCCGCTGCTGGCGCACTTCCAGATCGATCCGCTGCTGTTCGGCGTGCTGGTGTTCGTGAACCTGCAGGCGGCGTTCCTGTCGCCGCCGGTGGCGATGTCGGCCTTCTACCTGAAGGGGGTGTCGCCGCCGCACGTGACGATCAACCAGATCTTCGCGGGGATGATGCCGTACATGCTGATCGTCATCCTGTGCATGGTGTTCATGTACATCTGGCCGGGGCTGACGCTGTGGCTGCCGCAGTACCTGTACGGCTGAACGCGCGCGCCTTCTCAGGCTGAGGCCGGGCGCCGCGCGAAGCGGCGGCGCTCGAGCAGCTCGAACAGGCCCATGCCCAGCAGCATGGCGCCCACGAAGACCAGCGCCTTGACCTCGCCCGTGCCGAGCGAGACCAGCGCGGGCCCGGGGCAGAAGCCCGCGATGCCCCAGCCGACGCCGAACAGCAGGCTGCCGCCGACCAGGCGGCGGTCGATGTGGCGCAGGCTGGGCAGCGCGAGCGGCCCACCGAGCAGCGACTCCTTGCGACGGCCGGCCAGCAGGAAGCCGACGGTGCTCACCGCCACCGCGCCGGCCATCACGAAGGCGAGCGACGGGTCCCAGGCCCCGCCCACGTCAAGAAAACCCAGGATCTTGGCCGGGTTGGCCATGCCGGAGACGATGAGGCCGAGCCCGAAGACAAGGCCGGCGAGCAAGGAAGCAATGGCGGTCCACATGGCAGGTCTCCCGGTTCACGACAGGTTGAGCAGGTGGCGCATCACGAACACCGTGGCGACCCCTGCGGCGATGAAAGCCAGCGTGGCGGCCAGCGAACGCGGCGAGCGCCGCGCCAGCCCGCACACGCCGTGGCCGCTGGTGCAGCCCGCGCCGTAGCGCGTGCCCACGCCCACCAGCAGGCCGGCCAGCGCGAGCGTGCCGTAGCCCGCGTCGATCTGCGCCGCAGGCAGCACGGCGAACAGCCCATACACGAGCGGTGCGCCGACCAGCCCGAGCACGAAGGCCGCGCGCCAGGCCATGTCGCCCTTCATGGGGCGCAGCAAGCCGCCCAGCACGCCGCTGACGCCGGCGATGCGGCCGTTGAGCAGCACGAACATCGCGGCGGAAAGACCGATGAGCACGCCGCCGGCCAGTGCGGCCCAGGGCGTGAAATGAGGCCAGTCGATGGTGGGCATCTTCAGTTCTCCTTCGGGCAGTAGAGGCGGTACAGCACCGCCAGGATCTCGAGCAGGGCCGGGTCGGCCACGCGGTAGTAGATGTTCTTGCCCTCGCGGCGGGTGTCCACCACGCCTTCGGTGCGCAGCACCGACAGCTGCTGCGACAGGGTGGGCTGGCGGATGCCCAGCGTGCTCTCGAGGTCGCTCACGCACATCTCGCCCTGCGAGAGCTGGCACAGCAGCAGCAGCCGGGCCTCGTGGGCCAGCAGCTTGAGCACGGCGACGGCCTGGCCGGCGGCGCTGCGCAGCAGTTGGGGGTCGATGGCGTGGGTCGAGGTCTTCATGGGGGGATGACAGTTCGCGAAATAACATTATATTAATTCATATAATATTTGTCGCTTGATTGATTGAATGAGTGCCTGGCCTCCAGGCACCGCAGAAGGAGCGCCGATGACCCCGACCCCCATGCCCCCACGCGCCACCACCCAGGCCTTCTTCGATCCCGCGACGGGCACGGTGTCCTACGTGGTCTGGGACCGTGCGACGAAGCGCGCCGCCGTCATCGACCCCGTGCTCGACTACGACTTCCGCTCCGGCCACACCGACACCGCATCGGCCGACCGCCTGCTGGCGTACGTGCGCGCGCAGGCCCTGCAGGTCGACTGGATCCTGGAGACCCACGCGCACGCCGACCACCTCTCGGGCGCGCGCCATGTGCAGTCGCAGGCCGGCGGGCGCATCGCCATCGGCGAGCACATCCGCACGGTGCAGGCCACCTTCCGCAGCCTCTACAACCTGGAACGCGACTTCCTGCCCGACGGCAGCCAGTTCGACCACCTGTTCCGGGACGGCGAGCGCTTTCACATCGGCGAGATCGAGGCGCAGGCCCTGCGCGTGCCCGGCCACACGCCGGCCGACATGGCCTACCTCGTGGACGATGCGGTCTTCGTCGGCGACACGCTCTTCATGCCCGACCTGGGCAGCGCGCGCGCCGACTTTCCGGGCGGCGACGCGCGCGAGCTCTACCGCTCGATGCGCCGGCTGCTCGCGCTACCGCCCGAGACCACGCTGTACGTCTGCCACGACTACCCACCCGCCACGCGCGAGCCGCGCTGGCAGAGCACGGTGGCGCAGCAGCGTGCCCACAACATCCACGTGCGCGACGGCATCGGCGAAGAGGAGTTCGTGCGCATGCGCACCGCGCGCGACGCCACGCTCGAAGTGCCGACGCTGATCCTGCCGTCGATGCAGGTCAACGTGCGCGGCGGCCGCCTGCCGCCACCCGACGACAACGGCGTGGCCTACCTGCGCATTCCGCTGAACACACTGCCGGGCCACCGCCCGCGTGCCGCGCCGGGCTGAGGCCTGCGTGAACTAGCGCCGCCGCTCCACATACGGCCGCGCCTGCAGCAGCACGATCTTGTCGCCCACCGTCGCCCACTCGATGTCCTGGTCGACCGCGTTGAACGTGCGCTTCACCGCCGCGCCCACGGCGGCGAGCCGCACCACCAGCTCGTCGGTCAGCACGTGGCGGCCGACTTCCACGGGCACTTCCTTCACGCCGCCGTCCTTGTCCAGCTGCAGCGCCGTCTCTTCGGCCGAGCGGCTGAGCACCTGGATGGCTTTCGACCAGCTCGAGTACATCACCTGCTCCGCCACGCGCTTGCCCTCGACCACGCGGATGCCGATGCCGCGCTTGGCCGAGATGTAGGTGACGTGCGGGTGGCCCGCGTCGAAGGGGTCGCGCGTGATCATCACGCCAGCGTTGGTCGAGTCGATGGCGGTCTGCACGAACACGCCCATCAGCACCGATTCGGCACCGAAGCCCGCGGCGCTGCGCGCCTCCCAGGCCTCGGGGTTGAACACCGAGGCCCACACTTTCTTCACCGCGAGCTCGAGCGCGTCGCCGGTCTTCACGTTGGGCACCGTCGTGTAGAGCCCCGCGCCGCTGAAGCCCGGCAGGTCTTCCGAGTTGGACGAGCTGCGCACGAACACGCCGCCCCCGCCCAACTGCGCCTGCCACGCCGCGCGCCAGGCCGCCGCAGTGGCGGGCTCGACGGGCCATTGCACGATCTCGTCGCGCAGCTGCGCCAGCGCCTTCTGCCGCACCTGCGGGTCGCCCGCGAAGCCGGGCTGCTGCTGCATGCGCGCGATGCGCTCGGCCAGCCCGTTCGACCGCATGAAGCGGTCGTAGTGCGCGAACGGTATGCAGAAGCCGTCGGGCACGGTGGTCGAGGGAATGCGCGCGGCCAGCACCGCGCCGAGGTTGGCCGCCTTCGAGCCGCATTGCACGCTGTGGCGCGCGCGCAGCGAGGCCAGCGGCAGCAGGCGCGTTTCGCGCAGGTCCGGCTTCGCGGCCTTGCTGCCGGGCAGCGCGCTGGTGGCGGCGGCACGCACGGCGCGCGGCGGCAGCGCGGCGATTTCTTCCGCCGTGAGGCGGCGCAGCTGGTAGCCCGAGGCCGCCACCTTCAGCGCCACCCACTGACCCGCGTGCGCCTTCAGCACCGTGGCGGCATCGCGCACGTAGGCGTTCGGAATGCCCCAGCCCTTGGCCAGCAGGTTGACGTGCGACAGCGCCGTGGACGGCCGCTCGGTCAGCACGCCGGCCACCGGTGGCAGGTTGATCGGCACCTCGCGCAGCACGGCAATGTCGTCGGGCAGCAGCGCATTCAGGCCCGAGGCGTCGTTCACGATGCGCACGCGGCCCGTGGCCGTGCCCAGGTTCATCGGCAGGAAGGGCTGTTCGCGGATCAGCGCCTCCTGGCTCACGAAGTCGATGCCGGCCTCCTTCGCGATGCGCTCGTGCAGCGTGGAGTTCGTCTTAAACTTCACCGGCGCGAAGAAGCTGGCCTTCACCTGCGCCTCGGCCCCGCGCAGCAGCGGCACCGTGAGCCGGTCGCCTTCCCAGAACTCGTAGGTGAAGGTGCCGATGTTCTGTTGCCAGCTCAGCGTGCCGAACAGGAAGCGGCGGTCGGGCACAAGGTAGTTGCGGTCGATCTCGCGCTTGACCGTGTTCGGCGTGAGCCGCGTGTCGCGCAAAAAGCGCACATGCAGCTGGAAGCGCGGCGTGTCGATGTAGTGCATGCGCGCCGGTTTGGCCTGCCGGTCGATCGCGAACAGCACATGGGCCAGCTGCATCGGCGTGCCGGCGTCGTAGACGCGCGCCAGCGTGTCGAAATCGCCCTGGCTGCGCAGTGCCGGCAGCGAGGCGGGCACGGCGGGGCGCGGCACGAGTTGCGCGGCGGGCCCTTCGGGCTGCGACTGGTTCTGTTGCTGGTAGTACGACGGCTTGCGCGCGAGCTGCGCGCCGGCCGGCGCGACGGCCGTCGCGCACAGCGCCAGGACCGGCAGCCACGCCAGTGCCGCGCCGTCCTTTTTCTTCTGCCTGTTGGAATCGTTCTTCATGGGGCCCCTCCCTCATTGCCGACAAGCGCGAATTCTCGCTGGCGGCCCGCCCCTTTTTTCGCGCGTCAGCCGCGCTACGTCGCCTGCGTCGACTGGCCGCATTGCGCGCAGAACTTCGCGCCGGGCGCCATCGCCGTGCCGCACTGCCGGCAGGCCGCGGGCAGCATCGACGTGCCGCATTGCTGGCAGAAGCGCGCGCCGGCTGCGTTCATCGCGCGGCAGGCCGGGCAGGCACTGCCGCCGGGTGGCGGCGGTGCGTCGCGGCCGTATCCATAACCGCCTTGCGAACCGTGGTGCCCGCCACCGCCGCCGTGGCGCGCGCCGCCATGTCCACCGAAGAGTCGTTCCAGCATGCCCATGTGTTTCTCCCTTGCGTCGTGCAACAGGCCGGTGGCAACGTCGCCGGTGGCGATGAATTCCCGCGGGCCTGACTGCAGTGGATTCCCTGAAGCAGCTTCAGGGTCAAGCGCCCCCCCGGCAAAGACCCTCGCAGGCCGCGGTGCTTCACGGCCATGCGCATGCCGAAAGCGCCGACGCTGGCCCGCCGCTACAGTCGGCCGCAAGGAGCGTCTTTCTCATGCAACCATTCGATTTCGACCTCTTCGTCATTGGCGGCGGCAGCGGCGGCGTGCGCGCCGCGCGCATGGCGGCGCAGACCGGCGCACGCGTCGCGCTGGCCGAGGCCGCCGAGCTCGGCGGCACCTGCGTCAACGTGGGCTGCATCCCGAAGAAGCTCTACAGCTATGCGGCCGGCTATGCCGAGTCTTTCGAGGAAGCCGAAGGCTACGGCTGGAAGCTGCCCGCGGCGCCGCAGTTCGACTGGGCGCACCTCAAGGCCCAGCGCGCCAAGGAGATCAGCCGGCTCAACGGCATCTACGGCTCGCTGCTGAAAAATTCGGGCGTCACGCTCGTCACCGGCTGGGCCCAGCTGGTCGATGCCCACACCGTGGAAATCGAAGGCAAGCGCCACACCGCGCGCCACCTGCTGGTGGCCACCGGCGGCACGCCCTTCGTGCCCGAGATTCCAGGCCGCGAACACATCGTGACCTCCGACGCGATGTTCGACCTCGACCCGTTCCCCAAGCGCCTGCTGGTGGTGGGTGGCGGCTACATCGCCTGCGAGTTCGCCTCGATCTTCAACGGCCTGGGTTCCAAGGTGACGCAGCTGCACCGCCGCGCCCACCTGCTCACCGGCTTCGACGACGACGTGCGCCAGTTCCTCGCGAACGAGATGGGCAAGGCCGGCGTCGACGTGCGGCTGAACTGCGAAGCCTCGTCGATCGCGCGCGGGCCCGACGGCCTCGTGGTCACGCTCGCGCGCGGCCAGCAGATCGAGGCCGACACCGTGCTCTTCGCCACCGGCCGCGTGCCCAACACACAAGGGCTCGGCCTGGAGGCGGCAGGCGTGAAGCTCGACGCCAAGGGCGCCATCGCGGTCGATGCGCACTACCGCACCTCGGTGCCGTCGATCTACGCGGTGGGCGACGTGTCGACCCGCGTGCAGCTCACGCCCGTGGCGCTGGCCGAGGCGATGGTGGTGGTCGATGCGCTGTTCGGCAAGGGCAAGCGCGGCATGGACTACGAGTTCATTCCCACCGCCGTGTTCACCCACCCCAACATCGGCACCTGCGGCTACAGCGAGATCGACGCGCGCGCGAAGTTCGGCGAGGTCACCGTGTTCTCCAGCGAGTTCAAGTCGCTGCGCCACACGCTCTCGGGCCGCAGCGAGCGCACCTTCATGAAACTCGTGGTCGACAAGAAGAGCGACCGCGTGGTGGGCCTGCACATGGTGGGCGCGGACGCGGGCGAGGTGGTGCAGGGCTTCGCGGTGGCGATGCGGGCGGGTGCGACGAAGGCGCTGTTCGACAGCACCATCGGTATCCACCCCACCGCCGCTGAAGAGTTCGTGACGATGCGCGAGCCGATGCCCGGCTAGGCGCCGGCCTGAGGCTGCTTGCCTTCGAGCAGCTTCACCATCACGAACAACACCCGGTTCGCCGGCGTCGGCACGCCCAGCGCCTCGCCGCGTCGCACGACCAGCCCGTTGAGGTGGTCGATCTCGCTGCGCTTGCCGCGTGCGAGGTCCTGCGCGGTCGACGAATACTGCGAGGGCATCGACTGCGCGATGCCGCGCACCGCCGCGTCGACATCGCCCGGAATCACCACGCCCTCGGCCTTCGCCACCGCAAGGCATTCGGCGACCACGTCGCGGATCACGTCGGTCACGCCCGTGCCCTGCACGAGCTCGCCGTAGGGCAGCTGCGACACGGCCGACAGCGCGTTGTAGGCGCAGTTGAGCACCAGCTTGGCCCACAGCGCGCCGCGCACGTTGTCGGAAATCTGCGTAGGCACGCCGGCCGCGATCAGTGCCTGCGCGACCTCGTCGCTGCGGCGCGAGGGCGCGATCACCAGTTCGCCGCGGCCGTGGTGTTTCACATGGCCCGGCCCCGCCATCTCGGTCGCCACGTAGACCACGGCGGCGGCCACGTCGTGCGACGGCAGCGCCGCGCGCACGCGCGCGTCGTTGTCGACGCCGTTCTGCAGCGTGAGCACCAGCGCGTCGGGCGCCAGGTGCGGCCCGATCTGCGCGGCGGCCGACTCGGTGTCGGTGGACTTCACGCAGAACAGCACGAGGTCGGCGCCCTGCACGGCGCCTGCCTCGGTGCTGGCCTCGAGGCGCACCTGTTCATCGAAGGCCTTGGTCTCCAGCCGCAGCCCGTTCGCGCGCACCGCCTCCACATGCGAAGGCCGGCCGATCAGCACCACCGCGTGGCCCGCGCGCGCCAGCATGGCGCCGTAGTAACAGCCGACCGCGCCGGCACCCATGACTGCGACTTTCATCGATTCGATTCCTTGGTTGTTCCGTGGGCAGAGCGTAGCGAAGACGGCCGTTTCATGCCTCGGTCTCCACGCCGCGCGACTTCTGCCCTTCGTCCATGATCCATTCGCGAAACGCCGCGAAGGCCGGCAGGTCGAGGCGGTCGGGCCGGTAGCACAGGTAGTGGCCCTGGTCCACGCGCACCGGCGTGCCGCAGGGGTTCAGCAGCGCGCCTTCGGCCAGCTCTTCCTGCACCAGCAGCTTGGGCACGAGGCCGATGCCCAGCCCGTTGAGCGCCGCCTGGATCAGCGCCGAGTACTGCGCGAAGCGCGGGCCGGCCACGGTCTGCACCTCGGGCACGCCGTGCTGCGCGGCCCACTGGCGCCAGGCGGTGGGCGCGCCCTCGTGGTGCAGCAAGGTGTGGCCGACGATGTCGACGGGCTGCACGATGCGATGCCGCCCCTCGACCAGCGCGCGCGCCACGATCAGCACGAACTCGCGCCCCGCGATGTATTCGGAGACCACGCCGGGCCAGCCGTCGGGGCCGTAGCGGATGGCGGCATCGACGCCGGCCGGGATGCCGTCGCTGGGCTCCAGGTGGCGGCTGAAGCTCAGCATCACGTGGCGGCTTTTCTGGCTGAAGGCCGGCAGGCGCGGAATGAGCCATTTGGTGAGGAAGGTGGGCACGCTGGCCAGCGTGAGCAGGCCGGCGCCGGCATCGCCCGAGCGCGCCTCGAAGGTCGCGGTCTCGATGGCGCGCAAGCCGCCCGAGATCTTCTGCCAGTACACGCGCCCCTGCGGCGTGAGCTGCACGCCGCGGCCGTTCTTCTGCAGCAGCTCGCGGCCGAGGAAAGCCTCGAGCCCCGCGATCTGCTTGCTGACGGCGCTCACGGTGATGCACAGCGCACCGGCCGCGAGCGTGATGCTCTGCTGGCGCGCCACGGCGTCGAAGGCCAGCAGTTCCTGGATGGTGGGGCAGTCGCGTTTCATGCCTGGCTCCGGTTGATGAAAGTCGTGTGAAAAACACTTGCCGATTGCTCAAGTGTCGTCATCCAACTTTCACCCATAAGTGTGCATCTGCTTCCTAGAATTCGCTAGAACGCGGCAATCCGCCGTGGGCAAAAAGTAGAGCATCCGGAAAGTATGCCGGGTGCGCAAGACCTTCGGAGACACCCCCTTGATTCGCGGCATCTCGCTCGTCTACGGCCTGTACCTGCTGCTGCCCATCGCCCTGCTGGCGATCGGCAGCTTCGGCGGCAACTGGACCAACACGCTGCTGCCCACGGGCGTCACCGGGCAGTGGTATGTCGACCTGTGGCTGGACACCTCGTTCCGCAAGGCCTTCGTGAGCAGCCTCGTGGTGGCGATGGCGGCCTGCGCGATCAACACGGTGCTGGCGCTGCCGCTGGCCTATGCGCTGTACCACGGCGCGCGGCGCGGCAGCAGCATCGCGGCGCGCATCGTGAGCGCCACGCCGGTCGCGGTGCCGACCATCACGCTGGCCTTCGGCTACATGATCGTGTTCAACACCGACCTCGCACCGTGGCTGGGCTCGATGCCGCTGCTGATCGCCGCGCACGCGATCCTCACGCTGCCCTACCTCACGAACACGCTGCTCACCGACCTGCGCCACCTGGACCTCGGGCGGCTCGAGCAGGCGGCCGCCACGCTCGGCGCCTCGGGCTGGCAGCAGTTCACCGGCATCGTGCTGCCCAGCCTGCGCCAGAGCCTGATCAGCGGGCTGGTGATGGTGGCGGCCATCTCGGTGGGCGAGTTCGGGCTGTCGAACCTGCTCACGAGCTTCCAGAACCGCACCTACCCGGTGGTGCTGCTGCAGGCCTTCTACGGCGCGACGGGCTTTGCCTGCGCGGCGACCGTCATCCTTCTCGTGCTGGCGAGCGCGTCGGCCCTTCTTTCTTCCTCCCTCGTGAAGCAGCGCGCGTAATCCTTATGAGCCTCCTCCTGGACAACGTCAGCTACAACTACCCCGGCAGCGCGCACGGCCTGCACGACGTGTCGCTCGACGTGCGCACGGGCGAGCTCGTCGCGGTGATCGGGCCCAGCGGCTCGGGCAAGTCGACGCTGCTCAAGCTGGTGGCAGGGCTGGAGACCGGCCACACGGGCCGCATCGTGCTCGGCGGCGACGACATGTCGCGCACGCCGGTGCATCAGCGCCACATCGGCATGGTGTTCCAGAGCTATGCGCTCTTTCCGCATCTGAGCGTGCTCGACAACGTGGCCTACGGGCTCAAGCTGCGCAAGGTGGACACGGCCCCGCGCCGCCAGCGCGCGCAGGAGCTGCTCGACATCGTCGGGCTGGGCGACCACGCGCAGCGCGCCGTGGCGCAGCTCTCGGGCGGCCAGCAGCAGCGCGTGGCCCTGGCCCGCGCACTCGCCATCGATCCGCGTGCGCTGCTGCTCGACGAGCCGCTGTCGGCGCTCGACGCCAGCGTGCGCGGCCACCTGCGCGACCAGATCCGGTCGATCCAGCAGCGCTTCAACGCGACCACGCTGCTGGTCACGCACGACCAGGAAGAAGCGCTGGTGATGGCCGACCGCGTGGCGATGCTGAAAGACGGCCGCCTGCTGCAGATCGCCACGCCGCGCGAGATCTACGAGCACCCCGCGAGCCGCGCGGTGGCCGAGTTCGTCGGGCTCTCGACGATCCTGCCCGCCAAGGTGGCGTCGCCGGGCCGGCTCGACATGGGCTTTGCCGAACTCTTCGCCGAGACCGGCAACCGCCCCTTCGGCACGCCGGTGCACGTGCTGGTGCGGCCCGAACACATCCGCCCCGACCCGACGCCCGACAGCGTGAACCGCCTGGCCGGCCGCACCGGCGCGCAGCGCTACCTGGGCGCGCTCACGCGCTACGACTTCGACGTGGCGGGCGCGGGCAAGCCCTTCCTCGCCGAGTCGGCCGCGCCGGCGGGCGAAGCGATCGCCATCGCCCCCGAACACCTTCGCCTGCTCGACCACTGACCTTTCCTCTCAAGGAGCCCCCATGCAACGCAGACATCTGATCCAGGCCGCCGGCGCATTGCCCGTGCTGTCGCTCGCGCGCACCGCTTTCGCCTTCGACGGCCCCGAGCTCTACGCGGGCGAGAAGGCGCTGTACGCCGAAGCGCAGAAGGAAGGCCTGTGCGTCTCCTTCGACACCGGCCCCGAGTGGGCCAACTGGAAGTCGCTGTTCCGCGACTTCAAGAAGCGCTACCCGGAGATCGAGCTGACCTACAACGACATCGGCTCGGCGGCCACCGTGGTCGCGCTCGAAAAAACCAAGCGCCGCCCGCAAGCCGACACCGCCTACTACTTCGCGGCCTCCGCCGTCGATGCCGCGAAGAAGGACGTGGTCGCGCCCTTCAAGCCCGTCAACTTCGACAAGCTGCCGGCCGTGTTCCGCGAGGCCGAGGGCCGCTGGTTCACCATCCACACGCTCAACATCGCGTTCCTCGTGAACAAGAAGCTGGTGAAGCACGTGCCCACCGGCTGGGCCGACCTGCTCAAGCCCGAGTTCAAGAGCACGGTGGTCTACCTCGACCCGCGCTCCACCGGCATCGGCCAGGTGCTGACCTTCGCCGCGGCCTACGCCAACGGCGGCAGCGTCGACAACGTGCAGCCCGGCACCGACTACCTGGGCAAGCTGCATGCGGCCGGCAATGTGCTGCGCGTGGAAGGCACCACGCCGTATGCCAAGTTTTTGAAGGGCGAGATCCCGGTGTGGATCAGCTACGAGAACGACGGCCTCAAGGCCAAGCATGTCGACGGCATGGGCGACGCGGTCGAGGTCGTGATCCCGAAGGAAGCCAGCGTGGCCGCGCCGTACGCCATCAGCCTCGTGAAGAACGGCCCGAACCCGAACGCCGGCAAGCTGTGGCTCAACTTCATCATGAGCGAGGCCGGCCAGTCGCTGTTCGCGCAGGGCTTCGTGCGCCCTGCCGTGCCGGGCACGCCGCTCTCGGCCGACGTCGCGGCCAAGATGCCGGCCGCGCCGCAAATCAAGCCGCTCGAC
Source organism: Variovorax sp. GW821-FHT06D12 (assembly GCF_059419205.1). Taxonomy (NCBI): domain Bacteria; kingdom Pseudomonadati; phylum Pseudomonadota; class Betaproteobacteria; order Burkholderiales; family Comamonadaceae; genus Variovorax; species Variovorax sp. GW821-FHT06D12. The sequence continues at coordinate 200,502 of NZ_JBWKRI010000007.1, forward strand.
GTGGTGAAGGCCTCGGAGCGCAAGGCCGAGGTCGACAAGCTCTGGGCGCAGGCCGCGCTGGGCAAGTAAGAGGCCGTGATGCGACGCTTTGGCGCCTGGCCCGCCTGGGCCTTCATGGCGCTGTTCTTCGCGGTGCCGCTGGCGGCGCTGCTGCCCGAGGCCTTCGGCGAGGGCGGCAGTGCCTTCGGGCGGCTGTTCGGCAACCCGCTGTTCCTGGGCGCGCTGCGCAACACGCTGGGCCTGGGCCTGGCGGCGGGCGCGATCTCGGCGCTGGTGGGCACCTGCATCGCCATCGAACTGGCGCGCCAGCCCGAGGGCCGTCGCCAATGGATGATGACCCTGCTGGGCCTGCCGCTCGCGTTCTCGGGGCTGGTGATCGCCTACGGCTTCATCCTCGCGTTCGGGCGCGCGGGCTTCGTGACGCAGCTGCTCGCGGGGCTGGGCGCCGACCCGGCCGTGATCGGCAGTTGGATCTACAGCGTGTCGGGCCTGGGGCTGGCGTATGCCTACTACCTGATCCCGCGCGTGGCGCTGTCGCTGTACCCGGTGTTCGCCAACCTCGACCTGCGCCCGGCGCAGGCGGCGCGCACGCTGGGCGCCTCGAAGGCGCGCGCCTTCCGGGACACGGTGCTGCCCGAGGTGCTGCCCTCGGTGCTGTCGAACGCCTGCATGGTGGCCGCGATTGCCATGGGCACCTACGGCACGGCGCTGGCGCTGGTGGGCACGCAGCTGAACATCCTGCCGCTGATGCTGCTCGCGCAGGTGGGCGACGGCGGGTCCGATTTCGCGGTGGCGGCGGCCCTGTCGCTGGTGCTGATGGTGGTGTGTGTGGTCGTGATGGGAGTGGGCGATGTCTTTACACGAAGGCGCGAGCGCGGTGCTGTCGGCACCGGTCACTGAGGCGCTGACGCGCCTGGCGCAACGGCAGTGGGGGCCGCAGCGCCACCGCCAGCCGGTGGCGATGCTCGGCCCGGGCGACGGCGGCCCGGCCGAATGCGAGGCCGCCTACGCGGTGGCGCATGCGCTGGCCGGCGCGGGCATGGCGGTGGTCTGCGGCGGGCGCGGCGGCGTGATGGCCGCGGCCTCGCGCGGCGCGGTGGAAGCCGGCGGCATCGCCGTGGGCATCCTGCCCGAGGACGACGACCGCCATGCCAACGAATGGCTCAGCGTGGCCATTCCCACCGGCATGGGCGAGATGCGCAACGGCATCATCGCGCGCAGCGGCGTGTGCCTGGTCGCCATCGGCGGCAACATGGGCACGCTGTCGGAGATGGCGATGGGGCTGAAATGGGGCAAGCCGGTGTTCGTGATGCACGGCGACGTCGCCCTGCCCGGCGCGGTGCAGGCCACGGACGTGGACGACATGCTGGCCAAGGTGCTGGCCTGCCTGCTGGACTGAGGCCTGCTCACCCTGTTTCCGGCCTCCCCATCGACACGGGCGCATTGCACAATGACGGCATGCCCTACATGCCCACCTTCGTTGCTCCCGCCCGCTTCACCGACGCCGCCGAGGCGCTCGACCAGGTCAAAGCCATCTACCAGGGCGGCCTGGCCCACCTGCGCGAATCGATGCTGCGCTTCGTCGCCGGCGAGGCGCTGCCGGGCCGGGTGCGGGCCTGCTACCCGTTCGTGCGGGTGCACACGCACACCGTCTCGCGCCACACGCCGCCGGCCAACGCCGGCCTGAGCTACGGCTTCGTGGCCGGCCCCGGCCGCTACGAGACCACGCTGACGCGGCCCGACCTGTTCTCGCGCTACTACCTGGACCAGTTCCGCCTGCTGCTGGAAAACCACCAGGTCGAGATCGAGGTGGGCACCAGCACGCAGCCCATTCCGATCCACTTCTCGTTCGCCGAGAACGACCACATCGAAGGCACGATGAGCGCCGAGCGCCGCGCCCTCATGCGCGACGTGTTCGACCTGCCCGACCTGGGCGCCATGGACGACGGCATCGCCAACGGCACCTTCGAGGCGCTGCCCGGCGAGCCGCAGCCGCTGTCGCTGTTCACGGCGGCGCGTGTCGACTACTCGCTGCACCGCCTGCGCCACTACACGGGCACGGCGCCCGAGTGGTTCCAGAACTTCGTGCTGTTCACCAACTACCAGTTCTACATCGACGAGTTCGTGCGCCTGGGCCACGAGGCCATGGCCGACGAGAACAGCGAGTACATCGCCTTCATCGAGCCCGGCAACGTGATCACGCGCCGGCGCGGGCTGGCCGCGGGCCACAGCGACACCTTCGCCCACCTGCTGGACGGCAGCCAGGGCACCGCGCCGCCGCGCCTGCCGCAGATGCCGGCCTACCACCTGGTGCGCGAGGACTACAGCGGCATCACCATGACCAACATCGGCGTCGGCCCGGCCAACGCCAAGACCATCACCGACCACATCGCCGTGCTGCGCCCGCACGCCTGGATGATGCTGGGCCACTGCGCGGGCCTTCGCAACACGCAGCAGCTGGGTGACTACGTGCTGGCCCACGCCTACGTGCGCGAGGACCACGTGCTCGACGAAGAGCTGCCGCTGTGGGTGCCGATCCCGGCGCTGTCGGAGATCCAGCTGGCGCTCGAGCAGGCGGTGGCCGACGTCACGAAGTGCGAGGGCCCCGACCTGAAGACGATCATGCGCACCGGCACCGTGGCCAGCACCGACAACCGCAACTGGGAGCTGTTGCCCGGCAACCAGCCGCAGCGCCGCTTCAGCCAGAGCCGCGCCGTGGCGCTGGACATGGAAAGCGCGACCATCGCGGCCAACGGCTTCCGCTTCCGGGTGCCCTACGGCACGCTGCTGTGCGTGAGCGACAAGCCGCTGCACGGCGAGATCAAGCTGCCCGGCATGGCCAACCACTTCTACCGCGAGCGCGTGGAACAGCACCTGCGCATCGGCATGCGCGCCATCGAGATCCTGCGCCAGGAAGGCACCACCCGGCTGCACAGCCGCAAGCTGCGAAGCTTCGCGGAAGTGGCTTTCCAGTAGGCTCCGACGCCTTTTCCCCCTCCGCGCCCCTCAGGGTTTCTCCCTGTGCGGGCGAGGGCGTGTTTGCCTTGTTTCGCGGACATCATTGGCTGTCACGTACACAACTGGAAACACGATGCGCCCGTCTTCGCCGCCTGCTGCCGCCGCCCTTCCCCTGTCCCGCCGCCGCTTCGGCACCTGGCTGGCAGCCTCGGCCGCTGCCGCCGGTGCGGGCCAGGCCGCGCTGTGGGCCGGCAACGCCCGCGCGGCCGACGCGCCACTGAGCAGCAAGCTGCGCATCGTCATTCCCGCCAACGAAGGCGGCGGCTGGGACCAGACCGGCCGCGCCCTCGGCGCCGCCCTGCTGGCCTCGGGCGCCGTGGGCACCGTCACCTACGAGAACATCGGCGGCAAGGGCGGCACCATCGGGCTGGCCAAGTACGTCGAGAAGTACGACGCCGACCCCGAGGCGCTGCTGGTCAGCGGCATGGTGATGGTCGGCGCGGTGGCGCTGCAAAAGCCCGCCGTCACGCTGGCGCATGTGTCGCCCGTGGCGCGCCTGACCAGCGACTACGAGGTGGTCGCCGTCAAGGCCGACTCGCCCATCAAGACCCCCAAGGACCTCGTCGCCCAGCTGCGCGCCGATGCCGCCAACACGGTCATCGCGGGCGGCTCGGCCGGCGGCGTGGACCACATGTTCGCCGGCATGCTGGCGCGCGTGGCCGGCGCCTCGGCGTCGCTGAACTACCAGCCGCACCCGGGCGGCGCGCAGGTGGTCGAGGCGCTCGAAACGGGCAAGGCGGCGGTCGGCATCTCGGGCTACAGCGAGTTCGCCGAGAACATCGCCAACGGCAAGCTGCGCGCCATCGGCGTGTCGTCCAAGCACCCGTTCCAGGGGATCGCCTCGGTGCGCCAGCAGGGCGTGGACGCCGACCTGGCCAACTGGCGCGGCGTGATGACCGGCAAGAAGGTGCCGCCCTACCGCCGCGGCCAGCTGCTCGAGGCGGTGCAACGCGCCACCACGCACGACCTCTGGCAGAAGACCATCAAGCGCAACAACTGGGACCCGTACTGGATGGCGGGGAAAGACTTCGAGAGCTTTCTCGAACTCGACACCGCCATGGCGGGCCCGCTGATCTATCTGCTCAAACTCAAGGCCTGAGCGCCTTCGCCCTCAGGCAAATAACTCCGGCATCTCGCGCTGCGCCTTCGGCGTGAGCGTGAGCGCGCGCCCGTCGAGTTCCTGCCGCACCCAGCCGCGCCGCAGCGACAGCTGCAGCCACGCGGCCCCGAGCGCGCCGCCCAGGTGCGGGCGGCGTTCGCTCCAGTCGAGGCAGGCGCAGGCGAAGCGGCGGCGCGAGCGGCGCACGGCGTCGACCTCGACGCCCAGGCTCTCCAGCGCGATCGCGCCGTCGGGCGTGAGTTCGTACGAGCCGCTCGCAAGGCCGCTGAGCCAGCCCTGCGCATGCAGCCGGTCGTGCAGCGCGACGCCCGCGGTGCCGGCCATGTGGTCATAGCAGGTGCGCGCGCTGCGCAGGCGGCTCGGCGTGTTGGGCTGGAAGGCGGTGGCCGCAGGGCGCGGCGCGCCGGCCACCACCATGAGGCTTTCGAGCGCGGCAGCCACGTCGTCGCTGGCCAGGCGGAAGTAGCGGTGCTTGCCTTGCACGAGCACCTCGACCAGCCGCTCCTCCTTCAGGCGCGCGAGGTGCGCGCTCGCGGTCGAGGCGGCCACCTCGGCCACCGTGGCGAGCTCGGTGGCGGTGCGGGCGTGGCCGTCCATCAGGCAGTTCAGCATGCGGGCACGCGCCGGCTCGGCGATGGCGCCGGCGAGGCGGGCGAGCTGGAAGTCGGAAGCGGTGGTGTCGTCCATGCGGGCATCCTAAGGCGATGCCGCATCCCACACTTCGTTCGCGACCGAAGTGTGCCGGCGGCCGCGAACGCACACTGCGCGCCATGAACACCGCCACCCTCACCCACCACCCCGCCGACCCGGTCGCCGCCGCCACGCATGCCGACCCGTACCCGTACTACGCCACGCTGCGCGACGGCCCGCCGCTCGCGTGGCACGCCGGCTTGCGCGTGTGGGTCGCAAGCCGTGCCGATGTCGTCATGCAGGTGCTGCAGGCGCACGGCCCGCTGCGCGTGCGCCCCGCCGCCGAGCCCGTGCCGCGCGCGATCGTGGGCAGCCCGGCGGGCGAGGTGTTCGGCCACCTCGTGCGCATGAATGACGGCCCCGCGCACCAGGCGCACCGGCCGGCCTTGCAGCGCGCGCTGGCCGGGCTCGACCTGCAGGCGGCGCACGCCGCCGCGCTCGACGTGGCGCGGCAGCTGCCTGCGCAGGCGCTGCTGTCCGAGGCGTTGTTTTCGCTGCCCGTGCGGGCGATGGCGCACCTGCTCGGCTTCGACGGTGCGACCTTGCCGCAGGTGGACCGCTGGATGCGCGACTTCGTCGCCTGCCTCTCGCCGCTGTCGAACGCCGACCAGCTGCAGGCGGCGAGCGTGGCGGCCGGCGCGCTGATGAACCGCTTCGAAGCCCTGAGCGCGAACGCCTCGCCGCGCGACGGCACGCTGCTGGCGGCGGTGCTGGCCGAAAGCACGGCGAGCGCGCCGCTCTCGCGCGCGCTGCTGGCGAACCTCGTGGGCCTGCTCTCGCAGACCTGCGACGCGACGGCGGGCCTGCTGGGCAACAGCCTGATCGCACTGGTGCGCGAGCCCGCGCTGCGCCCGCTGGCGCGCACGCGCGACGGGCTGCTCGCCATCGTCGAGGAGACGTCGCGCCACGATCCGTCGGTGCAGAACACGCGCCGCTTCGCGATCGAGCCCCTCGAGATCGCCGGCACCTCGCTGGCGGCGGGCGATGCGGTGCTGGTGCTGCTGGCCTCGGCGCACCGCGATCCGGCATTCAACCCCGAGCCCGACCGCTTCATGCCCGTGCGCGCGCGGCGCCGCGTGCTTGGCTTCGGCCATGGCCTGCATGCGTGCCCGGGACAGGCGCTGGCCTGCACGCTGGCTGCGGCGGGCCTCGAAGCGCTGCTGAGCCAGCGAAGCGCACCCGATCTCGATGCGCTCAGTTGGCACTATCGCCCGTCAGTCAACGGACGCATTCCCGTCTTCGACTGAGTCAGTGCGCAGCCCAGCGCCCCGTGCCCGCCAGGTGCGGCGACAACGCGGCCTCGCCCCAGCGCAGCGGCAGCGCGGCCGGGCGGCGCAGTGCGCGCGTGACGTGAAAGCGCATGAGCCGCTCCGCGCCCTCGAACGCCGCCACCTCGGGGCCGTCCGTGACGATCTCTGCCGTGGCACTCAGGTGCAACAACTCACCTGTGTCGAAATCGACGAACAGCAGGCCCGCGCGCGGATGCGCCTGCAGGTTGCCGAGCGTGTTGAAGAAGCGGTTGCCGTTGAAGTCGGGCACCGTGAGCACGCCGCCCGCATCGACGCGCACGAAGCCCGGCCGTCCGCCGCGGTGCGACACGTCGACGCCGTGCGAGCGTGCATCGGCCGCGTCGCCCACCGCCACCGCGTCGGGATACGCCGTGGCGATGAACAGCGTGTCGGACGCACCGATGAGCCGTTCGGCCGCGAGGTCGAGCGTGTCGAGCCACTGCACGGCCGGCTCGTTGACCGGCGGTGCGGCGAACACCGGCTCGCGCGCCTGGATGTAGCGCGGACAGTTGCCGAAGCTTTGCTGCACCTCGACCATGAAGCCCGTCGCGTCGAGCGCCTCGACCGTGCCGTTCATGCGGTTGCGCCGCCGCGTGTGCGGCTGGATGCCCAGCAGCCCCAGCATGGCACCGGGCGCGAGCTGGCCGACGAGCGGATCGCCGGCGCCCGGCAGTGCATCGATGCGCAGGTGCGTCGCGTCGGGCGAGTGCGCAAAGCCGGCGGGCGCGGCGAGCATGCTGGCCCACGGCTGCAGGTCGGCGTCGAGGCTGCCGACCACGAGGAACGGCAGCAGTGCGAAGAACTCGCGGTGCTGGTCGGGCATGTAGTCGCGGATCACGCGCGGGCCCACCGCCTCCATCTGCTCGCGCGAGCCCACGAGCGACTGCAGCGCGCGCTCGCCGGCGTGGAAGGGCGCGGCGATCATGACGCCACCGCCAGGCCGACCGGCGAACGCACCATCGGCACGAACCCGGGCAAGGCTTCCACGCGCGCCAGCCAGGCGCGCAGCTGCGGGTAGGCATCGAGCGACACGCTGCCCTCGGGTGCATGCGCCACGTAGGCGTAGTTCGCGATGTCGGCCAGCGTGGCCGACGGGCCCGCGAGGAAGGGCTGCTCGGACAGGCAGGTTTCCATCACCGCGAGCAGCGCGTGCGAACGCTTGACGGTCTCGGTGCGGTCGGCGTCCACGCCGAACAGCACCATGATGCGCGCCGCCGCCGGGCCGTAGGCCAGCGGGCCGGCTGCCACCGAGAACCAGCGCTGCACGCGCGCCGCGCCCACCGGGTCGCGCGGCATCCAGCGCGCCGGGTCGGGGGCGTAGCGTTCGTTGAGGTACACGAGGATGGCGTTGGAGTCGGCCAGCGTGACCTCGCCGTCCTCGATCACCGGCACCTGGCCGAAGGGGTTGCGCGCCAGGAACTCCGGCGTGCGGTGCTCACGCTGGCGCAGGTTGAGCTCGACGATCTCGAAGGGCAGGCCCAGCACCGAGAGGAAGAAGCGCACGCGGTGCACGTGGCCCGAGATGGCGCTGCCGAAGAGCTGGATGGGCTGGGCGGGCTGGCGGGTGTTGGTGCTGTTCTCGGTCATGAAGAGTCCTTCGGGTGGGTATGGCCTCGATTCTTCTCTCTTCCACCAAATGAATGAATAGCCTTTTCCGGATTTGACTGCTGCGTTTTCCGGTTTAATCGCGCCATGGATCGCTTCAAAGCCATGCAGACCTTCGTGCAGATTGCCGACCAGGGCAGCCTGACCCGCGCCGCCGAGGCGCTCGGCAGTTCGCTGCCCGCCGTGGTGCGCGCGCTCGCCGCGCTCGAGGCGCACCTGGGCGTGCGCCTTTTTCACCGCACGACGCGGCGCCTCTCGCTCACCGAGGAAGGCCGCCACTACCTGCCGAGCGCGCGCGAAGTGCTGCTCGCGGCCGACGCCGCCGACCAGGCGCTGAAGGCCGAGGCGCGCGAGCCCGCCGGGCAGCTGGTCATCACCGCGCCGGTGCTGTTCGGCCACATGTACGTGGCGCCCGCCATCGTGCGCTTCATGCAGCGCCACGAGAAGGTGCGCTGCAGCGTGCGGCTGCACGACCGCACGGTGAACCTGCTCGAGGAGGGCATCGATGTCGGCATCCGCATCAGCCCGCTCGAAGACTCGTCGCTGGTGGCGCAGACCCTGGGCACCATCCGCCGTGTGGTGGTGGCCAGCCCCGCCTTCCTCGCGCAGCACGGCGTGCCGCGCCATCCGCGCGACCTGGCGGGTGCGCCCTGTGTGCGCGGGCGCATCGATGCGCCGGCCCAATGGGCGTTCCGCGACGGCGGCAAGACCGTGCACGTGACGCCCGACAACCGCCTGGAGTTCAACCACCTCGCGCCCGCCATCGAGGCCTGCGCCGCGGGCATGGGCTTCGGCACCTTCTTCTCTTACCAGGTGCTGCCGCATGTGGCGCAGGGCCGGCTGCAGCTCGTGCTCGAAGACTACGAGCCCGCGCCCCGGCCCGTGAGCGTGATCTACCCGAATGCGCGGCTGCTGCCGGCGCGCACGCGGGCCTTCATCGAGTGGATGAAAAGCGAGTTCAGCGGGCTGCGCATGTAGCTGCTGCGCCAATCGGCCGGCTGCGTCAGAATGGCCGCGTGCCATCCCACACCACCCCCTCCTCGCCTTCTTCTTCGTCTTCTTCCCCGTTGTTCCAGGTCCGTGGGCTGCGCAAGCGCTACGGCGAGACCACGGTCGTCGACGATCTCTCGTTCGAGATCGCGCCCGGCGAGTGCCTGGGCGTGATCGGGCCGAACGGCGCGGGCAAGACCACCACCATCCGCATGTGCCTGGGCCTCACCGCGCCCGACGGCGGCAGCATCGAGGCGCTGGGCCTGCAGATGCCGCGCGACGCGCTGGCCATCAAGGCGCAGTTGGGCGTGGTGTCGCAGTTCGACACCCTCGATCCCGACTTCAGCTGCGCCGAGAACCTCGTGGTGTACGGCCGCTACTTCGGCTTCAGCAAGGCGCATGTGCGTGCACGCGTGCCCCAGCTGCTGGAGTTCGCCGCGCTCTCGCACAAGGCCGACGCCAAGCCCGGCGAGCTGTCGGGCGGCATGCGCCGGCGCCTGTCGCTGGCGCGCGCGCTGGTGAACGACCCCAAGTTGTTGCTGCTCGACGAGCCCACCACCGGGCTCGACCCGCAGGCGCGGCACCTGATGTGGGAACGGTTGCAGGTGCTGTTGCAGCAGGGCAAGTCGATCCTGCTGACCACGCACTTCATGGACGAGGCCGAGCGCCTGTGCTCGCGGCTGCTGGTGCTCGACCACGGCCGCAAGATCGCCGAGGGCCGGCCGCGCGACCTGATCGCCGAGCACCTGGAGCCTGATGTGGTCGAGGTGTATGGCAATGGGGCGCTGTCGCTGGCCGGATCGGCCGAGCTGCAGGCGCTGGCTGCGCGCGTGGAGGTGAGCGGGGAGACGGTGTTCTTTTACACGCAGGACGCGCGGCGTCTGCTCGATGCGCTCACGCAGCACGGCGGGCTGCGCACTTTCCATCGGCCGGCCAATCTGGAAGATCTTTTCCTCAAGCTCACCGGTCGGCAGATTCGCCAAGATGGCTAGGCCTTCTTTCTATGAACACAACCACAGCTTCTTCTGCCGTTTCTCCCGAGACACCTGTGCCGCCTTCGCCCTCCGTGTGGCGCGCGCCCGAGCTGTCGATGCGATGGTGGCCGGTGTTTTTGCGCAACCTGCTGGTGTGGCGCAAGCTGGCGCTGCCGAGCCTGATCGGGAACATCGCGGAGCCGCTGATCTGGCTGGTGGCGTTTGGCTACGGGATGGGCGCTCTCGTCGGGCAGGTGACGGTGGATGGCACGCAGGTGCCGTACATCCTGTTCCTGGCGAGTGGGTCGATCTGCATGAGTGCGATGAATGCGGCGAGCTTCGAGGCGCTGTATTCGGCGTTTTCTCGGATGCATGTGCAGAAGACTTGGGACGGGATCATGAATGCGCCGGTGGGGCTGGATGACATCGTGCTCGCGGAGATGCTGTGGGCGGCGTTCAAGTCGATTTTTACTGTGACTGCGATCTTGTTTGTGATGTTGGGGTTGGGGATCAGTCACAGCCCGAAGTTGATCGTGGCCTGGATGGTGTTGATTGGGTGTGGGATCACGTTTTCTTCTGTGGCGTTGATCTTCAATGCGTTGGCTAAGGGGTATGACTTTTTTACCTATTACTTCACGCTGTTCATGACGCCGATGATGTTTTTGAGTGGGGTGTTTTTTCCGCTGGAGCAGTTGCCTTCTGTTGTGCGTTCTGTTGCGGCTTGGTTGCCGTTGACGAATGCTGTTGCTTTGGTGCGACCGCTGTTTATGGATCGGTGGCCTGAGGGGTGGTGGGTGCATGCGGGTGTTTTGGTTGTGTATGCGGTTGTGGCTTTCTGGATTGCTTTGGCGTTGACTCGGAAGAGGTTTCGGGGGTGATGTTTAGGGCGTTGTCTGGTTTGCTTCCCGAGGCCGGGTCTCGCCCCGGCGGGCGACCTACTTTTCTTTGCTTCGCCAAAGAAACGTAGGCAAAAGAAAGGCGACCCTGCTGTCTGCGTCCCTCCGCTTCGCTGCGGGCAACCTGCGGTGCTCACGTTTCGCGGGGTCTCGCCCAAACTCGCTTCGCTCAAACAAGGGCGAGCCCTGATCCGCGAAACGCTGCGCTCCTCGGCGCAGCCAGAAGGGCTTTGGATACCAGCGGGCCATCGCTTCGCTCGGCCAGTGGGCCGCAGCAGGCGCTTCGCGCCTGCTGCGGCGAGGATTGGTCATGGCGTTGGTCCTTGCATGAGCGCATGCGTGTGCGTTCATACAGATGCGGATGTGCCTGCGACCACCACCACCACCACCACCACGAGCACAAACGCAGGCTTCGGCTGTTGGTAGTTCCCAGGCCGAGCGAAGCGACGGCCCGCCCGGTATCAAAGCCCCTCTGGCTGCGCCGAGGAGCGGAGCGTTTCGCGGATCAGGGCTCGCAGCTGTTTGAGCGAAGCGAGTTCTGCGAGACCCCGCGAAACGTGAGCACCGCAGGTTGCCCGTAGCGAAGCGCAGGGTCGCAGACAGTGGGGTCGCCTTTTCTTTGCTTACTTTCTTTTGGCGAAGCAAAAGAAAGTGAGTCGCCCGCCGGGGCGAGTCCCGGCCTCGGGAAGCAAAACGACCACCATCCCAAGTCACCCAAAACAACTACATTGCACACAATTCAATTGCGAACTACAATTCAACCCATGCCAACGAAACCCAACACAGACGACCTGCTCAAGCTAGACAACCAGCTCTGCTTCGCCGTCTACTCCGCCTCCTTGGCAATGACCCGTCTCTACAAGCCGTTGCTAGAAAAGCTCCAGCTCACCTACCCCCAATACCTCGTGATGCTCGCCCTCTGGGAGCAAGACGGCCCCACCGTCTCCGCCCTCGGCGAGCGTCTCTCGCTAGATTCCGGCACCCTCACCCCGCTCCTCAAGCGCCTCGAAGCCAACGGCTACGTATCCCGAGTCCGCGACGTAGCAGACGAGCGTCGCGTCCACATCACGCTCACCACCGCAGGCCGCAAGCTCAAGTCCCGTGCCGCCAACGTCCCCGAATGCCTCATGGCCGCCGCCGAATGCTCCGTCCCCGAGCTGATCGCCCTCACGCAGCAAATACAAACCCTGCGCGACCGCATCCGCAAAGCCGCCTGACACACAACCCATCCAGAGTTCTCCCCGGCTTCGTGAGAAGAAGCCCTTTCATCACCACTCCCCTGACCAAAGGAAATCACCATGACCACCAAGCTCGACAAAGTTCTCTACACCGCAGAAGCCCACACCGTCGGCGGCCGTGACGGCGCCGGCAAGTCCAGCGACGGCGCCATCGACGTCAAGCTGAGCTCGCCAGGCTCGGGCAAGCCCGGCACCAACCCCGAGCAGCTGTTCGCGGTCGGCTACGCCGCCTGCTTCATCGGCGCCATGAAGGCCGTCGGCCCGAAGATCAGCGTCAAGGTGCCGGAAGAAGTCGCCATCGACTCGAAGGTCTCCCTCGGCCCGACGAACGGCGGCGCGGCCTACGGCATCTCGGTGCAACTGGCGATCTCGCTGCCCGGCCTCGACGACGCACAGAAGAAGCTGCTGGTCGACACCGCCCACCAGGTCTGCCCCTACTCGAACGCAACGCGCGGCAACATCGACGTGGAACTGACCATCGTCTGATTCCGCTCTGACGGTTTCACAAAAAAAAGCGCCCCGGCCCCAAGCCCGGGCGCTTTTTTCATGTCTGTCTCACGGGTGACGCCGAAACGCACGCCGAGATAGCGCCTTTCACCAAGCTTGGCTAATGTGGCCGCACGTCTCGCCCGTCCCGCCCCCCGTCTTCAACACACACCCGTGGAGATCGACCCCATGAGCACCACCCACCTCCTGATCCGCAAAGACCAGCTGGCCACCACGCGCCTGCACACCGACACCACCGACCGGCCGCTGGCCGACGGCCAGGTGCGCGTGCGCATCGACAGCTTTGCGCTCACCTCCAACAACATCACCTACGCCGCCTTCGGCGATGCGATGAGCTACTGGCAGTTCTTTCCCTCCGAGGAAGAAGGCTGGGGCAGCATCCCGGTGTGGGGCTTTGCCAGCGTGGTGCAGTCGCAGCACCCGGGCGTGGCCGTGGGCGAACGGATCTACGGCTACTGGCCGATGTCCACGAGCGCGGTGCTCAGCCCCGACCGGCTCTCGCCCTCGCGCTTCACCGACGCGGCGGCGCACCGCGCCGAGCTGCCCGCGGTCTACAACCAGTACTTCCGCTGCAACGCCGACCCGCTGTACACCACCGACACCGAAGACCTGCAGGCGCTGCTACGCCCGCTGTTCATCACCTCGTGGCTCATCGACGACTTCATGGCCGACAACGACTTCTTCGGCGCCACCACCATGCTGCTGTCGAGCGCCTCGAGCAAGACGGCCTACGGCACGGCCTTCCAACTGCACCAGCGCGACGGCATCGAGGTGGTCGGGCTCACCTCGCCCGCCAACGTGGCCTTCTGCCAGAGCCTGGGCTGCTACGACCGCGTGGTGACCTACGACGCGCTGGACACCATCGCGGCCGACACCCCGTGCGTGTACATCGACTTCGCCGGCAACGGCGAGCTGCGCACTGCGATCCACGAGCGCTTCACCAACCTCAAGTACAGCAGCTCGATCGGCGGCACGCACGTGGAGCAGCTCGCCGCCAAGGGCGCGGGCAAGAGCCTGACCGGCCCGCGCGCCACGCTGTTCTTCGCGCCGGCGCAGATCAAGAAGCGCACCACCGAATGGGGCGCCGACGAGTTCGGCCGGCGCATGGTGGCCGCGTGGCACCGCTTCCTGGCCACGGTGACCGACGCCAGCAACCCCTGGCTGCACACCGAGCACCACCATGGCGGCGAAGCGGTGCAGGCCGCCTACGCGCAGGTGCTGGCGGGCAAGGGCGACCCGCGCACCGGCCATATCCTTTCGCTTTACAAACAAGCGGGCGCTCGCTGACCCGCGCGGGGCCCATGTGGCGACAATCGCCGCATGACCCCTTCTTCTGTCGCGCCCGCGAACACCCATCCTTACGAGAGCCTCACGCCCGACGTGGTGCTCGACGCGCTCGCGACACTCGGCCTGCACGGCGACGGCCGCCTCACCGGCCTGAACTCCTATGAAAACCGGGTCTACCAGGTCTACCTGGAAGACCCGAATCCCCATCCCGCGGTGGTGCTCAAGTTCTACCGCCCCGGCCGCTGGAGCGAGGCCGAGATCCTCGAAGAGCACGCCTTTTCGCTCGAACTGGCCGCCGGCGAGGTGCCGGCCGTGCCGCCGCTGGCCTTCGACGGCAAGACGCTGCACCACCACGCGGGCTTTGCCTTCAGCGTGAGCCCCTACCGTGGCGGGCGCGCGCCCGAGCTGGACAACTTCGAGGTGCTCGAATGGGTGGGCCGCTTCCTGGCGCGCATCCACACGGTGGGCAGCGCCAAGCCCTTCGAGGCCCGCCCCGCGCTCGACCTGCAGACCTTCGGCCTCGATTCGCGCGACTGGCTGCTGGAGAACGACAAGATCCCGCTCGACATGCAGCGCGACTGGGAAAAAATCTGCAACGAGGCGCTGGACATGGTCCGCGCGACCGCCCTGGCGCTGCAGCCGCCGGCCTCCGACTTCAAGCCCCGCAAGCTGCGCCTGCACGGCGACGTGCACCCCGGCAACATCCTGTGGACGCCCACCGACCGCCCCGGCGGCGGCCCGCACTTCGTCGACCTGGACGACGCGCGCACGGGCTTCGCGGTGCAAGACCTGTGGATGCTGCTGTCGGGCGACCGCGCGCAGCGCACGGCGCAGCTGTCGGGCCTGCTCGACGGCTACGAGCAGTTCCGCGAATTCGACCGCCGCGAGCTGGCACTCATCGAGCCGCTGCGCACCTTGCGGCTCATCCACTACAGCGCCTGGCTGGCAAGGCGCTGGGAAGACCCGATCTTCCCGATCAACTTCCCGTGGTTCGGCTCCAGCGACTACTGGAAAGGCCAGATCCTCGTGCTGGAAGACCAGTGCGAGCAGATGGCCGAAGAGCCGCTCTACGCGTGATCACTGAGCGGCGTTCGCGGCCAGGCTCTGCGCCACGCCTTCGAGCAGCCGCTCGACCAGCACATTGACCGGCCCGGCGCGCCACACGCCGTGAGCCTCCGACTGCGCCACCGCGCGGTCGAGCGGGCGGAACACCGCCCCGCGCAGCGCCGAGTGCCGCATCGCCTGCGGCACCAGCGCCACGCCCATGCCCTGCGACACCAGCGACACCACGGCCAGCCAGTGCCGCACCTCGTGGCGCACCTCGGGCAGGAAGCCCGCCTCGGCGCAGATCGACAGGATGCGCTCGTGGTAATCGGGTGAGGCTTCGCGCGAGAACAGCACGAAGGGCTGATCGCGCAGGTCGGCCGGCGCCAGCACGCGCTTGCGCGCCAGCGCATGGCCCGCGGGCAGGCAGGCCACGAAGGGCTCCGACAGCAGCAGCCGGTGCTGCAGCTCGGCCGGCATGCGGCTGGTGTGGACAAAGCCCAGGTCGAGCCGGTCGTGCAGCAGCTCGGCAATCTGCACGCCGGAGTTGAGTTCGCTCAGCGTGATGCGCACCGCCGGATGCCGCGCCTGGAACGCGCGCAGCGCGGGCGGCAGGCCGCGGTAGAGCATGGCGCCCACGAAGCCGATGCGCAGCCGGCCCGCCGAGCCGGTGGCCACGTCGCGCGCCTCCAGCGCGGCCTCCTCGGCCTGCAACAGCACGCGCCGCGCCGACACGCGCAGCGCCTCGCCCGCGGGCGTGAGCCGCACTTCCTTGCTGTTGCGCTCGAACAGGCGCGCGCCCACCGAGTCTTCGAGCTGGCGGATCGCCACCGACAGCGGCGGCTGCGAAATGGCCAGCCGCCGCGCGGCGCGCCCGAAGTGCAGCTCTTCGGCGAGCACGGAGAAGTAGCGCAGGTGCCGCAGTTCCATGAATAGTTAGATCAAATCGTACAAGACCAAATCAATATTAGACACGGATCATTGCCAACTCAACAATGCGGCGAACCAGGAGACGCCCGCATGCCCACACCCGCTGCTTCCGCTGCCACAGCCGCCGCGCACCCGATCCCCGATCGCCACGGCCAGAACCTCTTCACCACCGACACCGAGCTGCACACGCTGCTCGCGCTGTACCTGCCCGAGGCCCTGCGCACGCACATGCGCCCGCACTTCGAGCGCCTGGGCGGCCTGGCGGGCGGCCTGCTGGACGACCTGGCCGGCACCGCCGACCGCAACCCGCCCACGCTGAAGCAGCGCACGCGCACCGGCATCGACGAGCAGAAGGTCATCAAGCACCCGGCCTACGTCGAGATGGAGCGCCTGGCGCTCAGCGAGTTCGGCCTGGCCGCCATCTCGCACCGCGACGAGACGCTGGGCTGGAGCGGCAAGATGCCGCCGCTGGTCAAGTACGTGCTGACCTACCTCTTCGTGCAGGCCGAGTTCGGCCTGTGCTGCCCGGTCTCGATGACCGACTCGCTCACGCGCACGCTGAAGAAGTTCGGCGCGCCCGAGCTGGTCGCCAAGTACCTGCCGCGCCTGACCTCGCTGGACTTCGACGAGCTCGCGCAGGGCGCGATGTTCATGACCGAGCAGGCCGCCGGCTCCGACATCGCCGCCACCGCCACCACCGCGCAGCGCCAGGCCGACGGCAGCTGGCGCCTGGCCGGCGACAAGTGGTTCTGCTCCAACCCCGACGCCGGCTTTGCGATGGTGCTGGCGCGCGCCGACGACGCGCCCGCGGGCATGAAGGGCGTGTCGCTGTTCCTGCTGCCGCGCGAACTCGACGACGGCAGCCTCAACCACTACCGCATCATCCGCCTGAAGGACAAGCTGGGCACGCGCTCGATGGCCAGCGGCGAGATCCGCCTCGAAGGCGCGGTGGCCTACCTCGTGGGCGAGGAAGGCCGCGGCTTCCAGCAGATGGCCGACATGGTCAACAACTCGCGCCTGTCCAACGGCGTGCGTTCCGCCGGCCTGATGCGCCGCGCGGTGGCCGAGGCCGAGTACATCGCCTCCGAGCGCCGCGCCTTCGGCCGCGCGCTCGAGCAGATGCCGCTGATGCAGCGCCAGCTCGACAAGCTGCGCGTGCCGTCCGAGCAGGCCCGCACCATGGTCTGCCAGACCGCGCAGGCGCTGGCGCGCTCCGACGCCGGCGAGCCCGATGCCTACGCGCTGCTGCGCATCCTCACGCCGCTCATCAAGTTCCGCGCCTGCCGCGATGCGCGCCAGGTCACGGGCGACGCGATGGAAGTGCGCGGCGGCTGCGGCTACATCGAGGAGTGGAGCGATCCGCGCCTCGTGCGCGACGCGCACCTGGGCTCGATCTGGGAAGGCACCAGCAACATCGTGGCGCTGGACGTGATCCGCGCCGTGAAGCGCGAAGGCTCGCTGCCCGTGCTGCGCGCGCACGTCGAGAAGCTCATCAGCGACGCCACCACGCTCACACCGGCCTTTGCCGCCGCGCTGCGCGACACCATGGCGCGCGCCTGCGCCCTGGCCGAGACCGCCGCGCGCGAAGGCGGCGACGTGCTCGCGCGCCAGGCCGCCTCGGCCCTGTACCACTGCACCAGCGCCGCCGCGATGGCCTGGGAGGCCTCGGCCGGCGGCTCCGCCGCGCGCCTGCGCTGGGCCCAGCTGGTGCTGCTGCACCGCGTGCTGCCGCGCGACCCGCTGGCGCCCGACGCGCTGCCCGCCGACTGGCACGCCGCCCTGGTGCGCACGGCCGCCTGAGCCCCTTTTCGAGAACAACGGAGACAACCACCCATGCGACAACGACTCAGCCTCATCCTCGGCACCGCCTGCGCCGCACTGCTGCTGGCGGCCACGCCCACCGCGCAGGCCCAGCCCGGCGCCTTCCCGACCAAGCCCATGACGCTGGTCGTGCCCTTCCCGCCCGGCGGCCCGACCGACGCGATGGCACGCACGCTGGCCGCCGAGCTGCGCGACAAGCTCGGCCAGCCCATGATCGTGGAGAACCGCGCGGGCGCGGGCGGCAACATCGGTGCCGACTACGTGGCACGCGCCGAGGCCGACGGCCACACGTTGCTGTTCGGCACCTCGGGCCCGCTGGCCATCAACGTGAGCCTGTACCGCAAGATCAGCTACGACCCGACCAAGAGCTTCGCGCCCGTGATCCAGGTCGGCTACCTGCCGAACATCCTGGTGGTGAACCCGGCCCTGCCGGTGAAGAACGTGGCCGAGCTGGTCGCCTACGCCAAGGCCAACCCGGGCAAGCTGAGCTACGCCTCGTCGGGCAACGGCGCCTCGTCGCACCTGGCGGGCGTGCTGTTCAACTCGGTGGCCGGCACCGACCTGCTGCACGTGCCCTACAAGGGCACGGGGCCCGCGCTCAACGACCTGCTGGGCAACCAGGTCAGCATGACCTTCACCGACATCCTCACCGCGCTGCCCTACGTCAAGGCCGGCAAGCTGCGCGCGCTCGGCGTGGCCACCTCGGCCCGCTCGCAGGCGCTGCCCGAGGTGCCGACCATCACCGAGCAGCTGCACAAGCCCTACGACGTGAGCGTGTTCTTCGGCATCGTCGCGCCGGCCGGCACGCCGGCCGACCGCGTGACCAAACTCAACCACGCGTTCGCCGAGGTGCTCAACTCGCCGAAGGTCAAGCAGATGTTCGCCGCGCAGGGCCTGGAAGCCACGGCGGACACCTCGCCGCAGAAGCTCGCGCAGTTCATCGGCAGCGAAACGGCCAAGTGGAAGGACGTGGTGAAGAAGTCCGGCGCGCAGCTCGACTGACCGCCACGACGCACAAGAAAAACAAGGAGACAAGAAGATGAAAACGCAACGGCTGTCACGCCTGCTCGCCCTCGCCGCGCTGTTCACCGCAGCCGGCACCGCCACCGCAGAGACCTACCCGCAACGCCCCGTCACGCTGATCGTTCCGTACGCCGCGGGCGGGCCCACCGACCAGCACCTGCGCGCCGTGGCAGAAGAAGCCGGCAAGGCCCTCGGCCAGCCCGTGGTGCTGGACAACCGCCCCGGCGCGAGCGGCACCAACGGCGCCGCCGCGCTGGTGCGCGCCGCGCCCGACGGCTACACGCTGGCCGTGCTGCCGGCCTCGGTGTACCGCGAGCCCTTCATCAACAAGGTGGCCTTCGACCCCGCGCGCAGCTTCTCGTACGTGGTGATGCTGTCCGACTACACCTTCGGCCTCGCCGTGAAGGCCGACGCACCGTGGAAGACCTGGCAGGACTTCGCGGCCGATGCCGCACGCCGCCCCGGCAAGCTCAACGTGGGCGCCACCGGCGCCGTGGGCACGCCGCGCATCGTGATGGACGAGGCCGCCGAGATGGCGAAGGTCCAGCTCAACATGGTGCCCTTCAAGGGCGACGCCGAAGTCACCAACGCCATCCTCGGCGGCCACATCGACGCCGCGCCGCTCTCGGGCGTGGCCGTGCCGCACATCGACGCCGGCAAGATGCGCTACCTCGTGATGCTCACGCCGCAGCGCGTCAAGCGCTACCCGCAGGTGCCCACGCTGCGCGAACAGGGCGTGGACGCGGTCATCGATTCGCCCTACGGCATCGCCGGCCCGGCCGGCATGGACCCGGCCCGCGTGAAGACCGTGCACGACGCCTTCCGCAAAGCGCTGGCCTCGCCCGCCGGCCTGCGCGTGCTGGAGCAGCTGAACCAGCAGGCCAACGCGATGGACCCCGAGCAGTACCGCCGCTACGCGCTGGCCACGACCGCGCGCGAGAAAGAGCGCGTGGCGCGCCTGCGCCAGCGCGGCCTGCTCGACTGACCCCACACGTACACCATGTCGGACACCGCTTTCGTCAACGAACCACCGGGCGTGCTGTTCGGCCTGCCCATGCCGATGGCACGCGCCTTCGCGCTGCGCGGCGAGGCCATCGGCGACGAGCGCGCGCGCATGCGCATGCCCTACAGCGCCGACCGCACCAACAGCCGCGGCGACGTGCACGGCGGTGCGATCGCCGTGCTGTTCGACTGCGCACTCTCCAGCGCCGTGCGTTCGCATGCGCCCACGGCCTTCGGCGTGGTCACCGTCGACATCACGGTGCACTACACCGCGCCCTGCGCCGGCGACGTGATCGCCACCGCCGTGTGCGAGCGGCGCGGCCGTGCGATGTGCTTCGCGCGCGGCGAGGCGCGCAACGCCGAGGGCGAACTGCTCGCGCTGGCCACCGGCACCTTCAAGCTGGTGCCGCGCACCGCTTCTCCTTCTTCCGAGTCCACCCCATGACCACCGCCTCCACTTCGACCGGCGCCCTCGCGGGCATCCGCGTGCTCGACATCTCGCGCATCCTCGGCGGCCCCTACTGCGGCCAGATCCTCGGCGACCACGGTGCCGACGTGCTCAAGGTGGAGCCACCGCAGGGCGACGACACGCGCACCTGGGGCCCGCCCTTCAAGGAAGGCGTCGCCTCGTACTACCACGGGCTGAACCGCAACAAGCGCGTGCAGCACCTGGACTTCTCGACCCAGGAAGGCCGCGAGGCGCTGCTGGCACTGGTGGCCGAGGCCGACGTGCTGATCGAGAACTTCAAGACCGGCACGATGGAGCGCTGGGGCATCGGCTACGAGGCGCTGTCGCAGCGCTTTCCACGCCTGGTGTGGTGCCGCGTGTCGGGCTTCGGCGCCGACGGCCCGCTGGGCGCGCTGCCGGGCTACGACGCCGCCGTGCAGGCCATGACCGGCATCATGAGCATCAACGGCGAGGCCGACGGCGGCCCGCTGCGCGTGGGCCTGCCGGTGGTCGACATGGTGACCGGTCTCAACGCGGTGATCGGCGTGCTGCTCGCGCTGCAGGAGCGCAACCGCAGCGGACGCGGCCAGTTCGTGGAGGCGGCGCTGTACGACAGCGGCCTGTCGCTGCTGCACCCGCACGCGGCCAACTGGTTCATGGACGGCACGGCGCCGCGCCGCACCGGCAACGCGCACCCCAACATCTACCCCTACGACGCGTTGGCCACGGGCACCGACCCGATCTTCGTGGCCGTGGGCAACGACCGCCAGTTCGCGAGCTTCTGCCGCTGCATCGGCCTGCCCGCGCTGGCCGACGACCCGCTGTACCGCACCGCCGGCGCGCGCTCGGTGAACCGCGACGGCCTCAAGCAGCAGCTCGAAGCCGCACTCGCCGCCTTCGACGGCCGCACGCTGGTCGACCAGCTGATGGCCGCCGGCGTGCCCGCCGCGCCCGTGCTGCCGGTGGCGGCCGCGCTGCAGCACCCGCACACGCTGCACCGCGAGATGGTGGTGGAGATGGAAGGCGGCTACCGCGGCATCGGCGCGCCCGTGAAGCTCAGCCGCACGCCGGCCAGCTACCGCCATGCGCCGCTGACGCCGGGCGACACCTTCCTGCCCTACGACGACGCGGCGCGCTGACCTGTAGCGCGCTCAGTCGAGCGAGAGCTTGAGCGCGCGGATCAGCGGATGCCAGCGCGCCGACTCGCGCGCCAGCAGGGTCTCGAACTCGGCCGGCGTGCCGCCCACCGGCTCGACGCCGGCCTCGGCGAGGCGGCGCTGCACCACCGGGTTGTGCAGCGCGCTGGCCACCGCGCGCTGCAGCCGCGCCACCACCTCGGGCGGCGTGCCCGCCGGTGCCACGAGCCCGTGGAAGATCGCGGCCTCGACCTTCGGCAGGCCCAGTTCCGCGAAGGTCGGCACGCCCGGCCATTGCGCCAGGCGCGCGGGGTTCGCCACCGCAAGCACGCGCAGCCGGCCGCCCTGGATGAAGCGGCGCGCCGTGGCGAGCTCGCCCATCGCGAACGGCAACTGCCCGCCCGCCACCTCGACCAGCGCCGGCCCGGCGCTGCGGTACGGCACATGCACCATCTCCAGCCCCGCCTCGCGCGCCAGCAGCGCCATCGCGAGGTGCTGCGCGCTGCCGTTGCCGGCCGAGGAAAAACTGAAGCGGCCCGGAAAGGCGCGCGCATCCTCGATGAAGGCACTCGCATCGCGCACGCCGCTGGCCGGGCCGACCAGCAGCACCATCGGCAGCCGCACCAGCTGCGTGACCGGCGTGAAATCGCGCGACGGGCTGTAGCTCAGGCTGCGGTACAGCGCCGGGTTGAACACCCACATGCCGTTGTCGGCCGACAGCACGGTGTGGCCGTCGGCCGGTGCGCGCGCGGCCTCGAGGGCAGCGAGCGCGGTGTTGCCGCCGGGGCGGTTCTCGATCTGCACCGGCTGGCCCGTGTCGATGGCCAGCTGGGCACCGATGGCGCGCGCGACGACGTCGGCGATCGCGCCCGTCGGGAACGGCACGATCCAGCGGATCGGCCGCGCGGTGTCGTCGGGCTGCTGCGCCCAGGCCGTGCCGGCCACCAGACCCAGCAGCGCGGCCAGCCGCCGTCGCTTCAGGTCGGGCAGGCGGCGCGGCGTCACGGGGCGGCCCGGCTGGTCTTCAGGCCCTGCCCCGCGGCCCAGGTCGACACGTCCTCGCGCTTGATGGCGGCGGCCATGAGGCCGGGGAACGCATCGGGCGTGCAGGCGAACGAGGGCACGCCCAGCGCGGCGAGCTTGGCGGCCAGGTCGCGGGCGTACGAGGGCGCGCCCTCGTCGCTGAGCGCCAGCAGCGCGATGAACTGCACGCCGGCCTCCACCAGCTGGTGGGCGCGGCGCAGCAGGCCGTCTTCCACGCCGCCTTCGTACAGGTCGGAGATGAGGATCAGGATGGTGTTGCGCGGCTCGCGCACCAGCGTCTGGCAGTAGCCCACGGCGCCGTTGATGTCGGTGCCGCCGCCCAGCTGCACGCCGAACAGCAGGTCGACCGGGTCCTGCAGCTGCTCGGTCATGTCGACCACGGCGGTGTCGAACACCACCAGCTTGGTCGACACCGCCGGCAGGCTCGCCATCACCGCGCCGAAGATGCTCGAATAGACCACCGACGCGGCCATGGAGCCGCTCTGGTCGATGCACAGAATGACTTCGCGCTGCGGCTGGCGCGCCTTGCGCCCGTAACCCACCAGCGTCTGCGGCACCACGGTGCGGTACTCGGGCTGCCAGTGGCGCAGGTTGGCGCGGATGGTGCGGTGCCAGTCGATCTCCGAATGGCGCGGGCGGCGGTTGCGCTGGCTGCGGTTGAGCGCGCCGCTCACGGCGCTGCGCATCGGCTCCTCGAGCTTCTTCATGAGCTCGTCGACCACCTTGCGCACCACGGCGCGCGCCGTGTCCTTGGTGCCGGCCGGGATCACGCTCGCCAGCGCCACGAGGTTGGCCACCAGGTGCACGTCGGGCTGCGCGTTTTCGAGCATCTCGGGCTGCAGCAGCATCTGGCGCAGGTTCAGGCGCTCCATCGCGTCGCGCTGCATGACCTGCACCACCTGGCTCGGAAAGTACTTGCGGATGTCGCCGAGCCAGCGCGCCACGCTGGGCGCCGAATCGCCCCGGCCGCCGCGCTGCCCGCCCTGGCCCAGGCCGCGCCGGCCGTCGGCTTCGTAGAGCGCGGCCAGCGCCTGGTCGATCTCGCGCACGCGGCCTTCGATGGCGCCGCAGCTGGCGTTGGCCTCGCTGCCGAGCACGAGGCGCCAGCGTTGCAGGCGGTCGGTGGGCGGCAGGGTTTGTTCTTCGTCGATGGGTGTTGGATTCGCGCTCATGCCTTCACTCCCAGCAGTTCCCGCAACAGCGGCAGCGCGAGCACCGCGCGTGATTCGTCCCAGTCGGTGGCGGCCACCGCGGACGGCAAGGTGCCGCCGACGGCGCCGCGCTTGGCGCGTTCGCCGAGCGCGCGCCGGTCGGCACCCGAGAAGTCCGCGAAGCTGCGCCGCACCAGCGGCAGCACCTGCACGAAGTGTTCTTCGCCGAGCCCCGCGAGCCAGCCGTCGACCAGCGACCACACGGCATCGTCGTGCAGCAGCACCATCGCGTTGCGGTTGAGAAAACCTTCGAGCCAGGCCGCCGCATCGGTGGGCGGCGCGCCGGCCGAGAGGTTGCGCGCGAGTTGCTGCGAGGCGCCGTCGCTGTCGATCTGCGCGTCGTCGAGCAGCAGCCGGCAGCTCACGCCGCGCAGCAGCGGCGCGCCGGTTTCGCCGAAGGCGATGGCGCGCAGGGCATTGCGCCAGGCGGTGGTCGTTTCTTCGCCATCGCGCAGGCGCACGGCGTCGTGCGCACCGATGAGGCGGGTGCGCAGCGACTCGGCGGCTTCGGCGTCGAGCGCGCCGCAGGCGATCGGCAGGCCGATGGCGCCGCGCACGATGAGGCTGTCGAGCACGTGCGAGAGCAGCGCGCTGTCGGTCTGGCGCACGCTGCCGTAGCGGAACACGTTGGCCAGCGGCGGCACGGCGCCGATGAGCTGCACGGCATCGCCGGTGAGCGCGGCGCGGTCTTCGAGCGCGCGGGTCACGGCCTGCACGGCCACGGGCAGGTCGGCCAGCAGCACGGTGTCGACCTGCTCGGCCAGTGCGGTGAGCGAGGTCTCGGCCGCGAGCCCTTCCATCACGCGCGCGCTGGCGGCATGCGCCACGGTGGCGCCGAAGCGGCTGGCCTCGATGACGCGCAGCGCGAACTCGGGCTGCCACTGCAGCTGCCACACCTCGTGGAAGGTGCCGCGGCTCGCGCGCTGGCCGGCCGTGACCTCGCCCCACGGCAGGTCGAGCAGGCGCAGGCGGTGCAGCAGGTGGCTGCGTGCCAGGTCGTTGGGCTGGCGCAGGTCGAGGTCGAGCGTCTTCGCGGTGGCCTCGGGCTTCAGGCGCAGGCTCTTCTGCGCCTGTTCGAGGTCGCGCTGCAGCGGCACGGTGGGCACGTCGGCCGGCACCTGGCCCATGCGGTCGCCGACCGTGAGGCGCTCGCGGATGAGCGTGAGCGGCGCCTGCTCGCCCATGCAGATCACGCTGCGCACGGCCTCGTCGAGCTCGGGCAGGCCGGGCGCGGGGCGCTCGCGCAATGCGGCGAGCGTGTCGGCCAGGCGCGTGGCCTCGATGAGGTGGGCGGAAGAGCAGTCGAGGTCGTGCTCGCGCAGCAGGCGCGCGACGCGCGCGAGCCAGCCGGTGCTGCGGCCCGCCACTTCGTGCCCCTGCTGCCACAGGTGCTCGTACCAACCCGGCGAATCGATGCCGGCGCCGTAGCCGCTGGCGCTCGTGAGGTGGCGATAGGTCCACGGCACCCAGGTCGCGAGCACCTTGAGCTTGGGCAGGCCCTTGAGCAGCGCCGCATCGGCCTTGGCGGTGGCCGCGCCCTGCAGCGCGGGCACGTGCCACGCACCGCACACGACGGCGATGCGCTGGTGGCCGGCCTTCACGGCCTCGCGGATCGATTGCCGCATGAAGGCTTCGCGCCGCTGCTCGCGCTCCATCGCGCGCACGCCGCGCCGGTCTTCGGGCGTTTCGGCGCGCACGGCGGTCATGGCTTCGGCGATGGCGCCGAACAGGTCTTCGCCGTCGCCGCGTTCCTCGACCATGTGGTTCCACCAGCTCTCGCCGTCGGCATAGCCGGCGGCATGGGCGAGCCAGTCGAAGGGGTCGTCGGGCAGCGTGTTGGCGGCCTGTTCTTCCTCGGGGGCTTCGACCGTTTCGGCGACGGGCACCGTGTCGGTCTCGTCATCGCCCAGCGGTGTTTCTTCAGGCGCTTGCGCCTTGGCCTCGTCGGCCGCGCGGGCGGCCTGCTCGATCGCCATGCGGTGCGCCTGCGGCAGGTCGATGAAGCGCGTGGGCACGCCGCGCGCGGCGCCCCACTGCAGCGCCTGCCATTCGGGCGAGAAGGTGGCGAAAGGATAGAACGCGGCCAGGCCGGTGTCCTCGCTCGCGTGGATCAGCACCGCCACCGGCGGTTGCAGGTCGGCGTGCGCCAGGAAGGACAGCAGCGGCTCGGCCTCGGGCGGGCCCTCGACGAGGATGCAGTCGGGCTGCAGCGACTCGAAGGCGCGCAACAGGCTGCGCGCACAGCCGGGGCCGTGGTGGCGGATGCCGAAGTAGTGCAGCGGCGAAGGCGCCGCGCTCGTGCTCATGCGCCGGCTCGCGTCAGAGTTGTTCGCGGCAGGCGCGGTACAGGTCCTTCCAGTCGGCCCGTTCCTTCACCACGGTTTCGAGGTATTCCTTCCACACCACCTGGTCCTGCACCGGGTCCTTGATGACCGCGCCGATCAGGCCCGAGGCCACGTCGGCCGAGCGCAGCACGCCGTCGCCGAAGTGGCCGGCCAGCGCCATGCCGCTGTTGATGACCGAGATGGCCTCGGCGGTCGAGAGCGTGGAGGTGGGCGACTTGATGCGCGTCTTGCCGTCTTCGGTCTGGCCGTTGCGCAGCTCGCGGAAGATCTGCACCACGCGGCGCACTTCCTGCAGCGCGGGCGGCTCGGCCGGCAGCGCGAGCGCACGGCCCAGTTCGCCGACGCGCTTGACGACGATCTGCACTTCCTCGGCCTCGCTCGACGGCACCGGCAGCACCACGGTGTTGAAGCGGCGCTTGAGCGCGCTCGACAGCTCGTTCACGCCCTTGTCGCGGTTGTTGGCGGTGGCAATCACCGAGAAGCCGCGCGTGGCCTGCACCTCGGTGCCCAGCTCGGGCACGGGCAGGGTCTTTTCCGACAGCACGGTGATCAGCGAGTCCTGCACGTCGGCCGGGATGCGCGTGAGTTCTTCGACGCGCGCGATCTTGCCCAGGCGCATGGCGTGCACCAGCGGGCTCGGCACCAGCGCCTTTTCCGAAGGGCCGTGGGCCAGCAGCTCGGCGTAGTTCCAGCCGTAGCGCAGCTGTTCTTCGCTGGTGCCGGCCGTGCCCTGGATCAGCATGGTCGAGTCGCCGCTCACGGCGGCGGCCAGGTGCTCCGACACCCACGACTTGGCGGTGCCCGGCACGCCGTACAGCAGCAGCGCGCGGTCGGTGGCGAGCGTGGACACGGCGATTTCCATCAGGCGCGAATTGCCGATGTACTTGGGGCTGATCTCGAAGCCGTTGGCCAGCTTGCCGCCCATCAGGTAGGTGAGCACGGCCCAGGGCGAGAGCTTCCAGTTGGCCGGGCGCTGGCGGTCGTCGACCTTCTGGAGCGCTTCGAGTTCTTCGGCGAATTGCTGTTCGGCATGCTGGCGCAGGACATTGCTCATGGACGGCCTTGGGAAGAGGTTGAAAGTGAAGAAGAGGAAGAAGAGGGAAGCGTTGCAACCAGCCGGCGCGCGCGCACGATGCGCGCGGTGTCGGCCAGTGCGTTGGCGAGGCCGGGGCTTTCCTCGGCCGCGCGCGGCAGGTCGGCCAGCAGCGCCAGTGCATCGAGGTGCAGCAGCGCGGCGGCGGTGCCGAGCACCTGGCGCAGCACGTAGTCGTTGACGAGGTCGCCGCGCTCGACGCGCATGCGCAGCGCCTGGGCGATGCGCAGCGACAGCGCGGCCGAGGGCGTGTCGCCGGGTGCGCAGGCCTGGTCGGCGAACGCGACGACGTCCTGCACGCCCTGCCCGGCATCGCCGAGCTGCGTCGCCCAGTGGCGCTCGCGGCGCTCGCGCGGCAGCAGCGCCAGCAGCGGGCCCACGCCGCCACGATGGGCACGCGGGCGGTCGAGCAGCGCGTCGCACCAGTCGAAATCGGGCGCGGCCAGCACGGCCTCGTTCCAGCCGCGCAGCAGCGCGTCGTGCCAGTCGCCCTTGGCGGCCCAGTCGAGCAATGCAGCGGGCGTCAGGCCGGTGCGCGCGGTCCACCAGGAAAGCGGCATCTGGCGCACCAGCTGGTAGAGCCACCACGCGCGCTCGCCGAGGCTGTCGTGCGTGGGGCGTGCGGCGTCGATGGCGTCGTCCTTCCAGCGCGGGTCGGCGGCCTCGGGGGCGTTGAGTTGCCACGTCGCGCCTTGCGACGACAGCAGCGGCGCGAGGAAGGCCTCGACGCGCCGCACGTGCGCGCTGGCCGGCAGGCGCTGCAGCAGCTCGACCACGGTCTGGCGCACGTCGCGTGCACGGTCCTTCAGCTGGGCTTCGAGCAGCGCTTCGTCGTCGGGGCCGAGGTTCTCGGCCAATGCGCCGAGTAGCACGGCGCGTTCCTTGGCGGGCAGTTGCGGCAGTTCGGCGGCGAGGCGTTCGCGCGCGCCGGCCGGGTCGTCGCGGCGTTGCTCGGCGAGCACGGCGCGGCGCTGGTCGATGCTGCCTTCGTCCCAGCGGGTCTGCGTGTCGGCCTGCGCGCTCGCGCCGACGGCGTAGCGCCAGTCGTCGTTGCGCGCGGCCAGCCAGCGCCCGCGCTCGCCGAGCGCGAGGACGACGGCGGGACGCAATGCGGTGTCGCGGCGGCCGGCATCGAGCGCGGCGGGCAGCAGGCTGGGCGGCAGGCGCCAGTCAGCCGTCGAAAGCACGGTCAGCACCTCGTGCTGCAGGCGCTGCGGGCCGGCGGCGAGCGCATCGGCGATCACGGCGAGCAAGGTGGGGTCGCCGAGCGCGGGAGAGGGATCGTTGGCGGCGGGCGGTGCATCGTCGGCCGGCAGGCCCGGCGCGACGAAGCCCGCGCGGCGGCCGACGGCCACGGCGCCCGCGACGCGCAGCAGCACGCCCTGCGCGGTGTCGGTGGGTTGTTGCAGCGCCTGAAGCAGCGCGCCGAAATCGCCGGCCATGCCGTCGGCGGCCGGCACGGGTTGGCGTGCGGTGCCGACGAGGGCGGTCTGCAGCAAGGTGTTCCAGTGGCTCATGCGCGTGCTCCGCTCAAGGTCCAGACGGGTGTTCCACCCTCGGCGGCCCACGCCGTGAGTGGCGCGAACTGTTCGCCGTCCCATTCGCCGAACACGCGCAGCGGCGCGCCGCCCGCATGCGCCAGCAGCTGCCAGGCTTCCGCCGCGGCCAGCTGCATCGGCAGCGCTTGCGACGCGGCGCCCAGGCGCAGCCACCACTGGTCGCCGTGCCGCGCGGGCACGGCATCGGCCCACACCAGGGGCAGCAGCGGTTGCCACGGGTTGGCCGCGATCTGTTGCGCCATGCGCTGCCATTCACCGGCTTCGTCGTGAACCGCAACAGACGCTGCGGTCGATGCGGCCTCGGCCGGCAACTCGGCCACCACCGCGCGTTGCGAGGCGTGGCCGGGATAGAAGCACAGCACGGCCGCGCGTTCGCTGCCGCTGACCCAGCCGGTCTCGAAGCCGCGCCCGCCGTGCGAGTAGTCGAGCAGCAGCGCGCGGCGTCCGCTCGCGCGGCCCTGCAGCCACACATGGCGCTCGACCAGCTTGGTGTCGCGCTCGTCCAGGCACTGGCCCAGCACGAGCCAGTGGTCGCTCACGCGTTCGCCGTCGGCCAGCAGCGCCTCGCGGTCCTGCGGCCAGCCGAGGGCGGCGCGCAGGTCGGCGCGCGTGGCGGGCGAGAGGCTGTCGCGGCGCGGCACCGCATCGACGATCAGTTGCAGCCGGCCCAGCCGGTCGAGCAGCCGCGCGGGCCAGCCCTCGCCAGCGCCGATCAACTCGGCCGCCTGCGTGATGCGCTGGCCGAGCCCCGGCGCCTGCGCGTCGACCATGCGCGCGGCCATGGCGGTCCAGCCCTCGGCCTGCTCGCTGCCGAGCGCGGCCAGGCCACGCTGGGTCTGGTCGTCGAGCCAGCGCGCGAGCTCCTGCACGCCGGCCTCGATGCGCTTCCAGCGCTGCGCGTCGCGCTTGGCGGCGGCAGCGGGATCGGGCGCGGCAGCGGGTTCGGCGGCGCGCGCTTCTTTCTTCTCGGCCTTCTCGCGGCGCGAGGCGAGCCAGTCGGCCACCCACGGCGGCGGCGCGCCGGCGGTGAAGCTGGCTTCGCTTTGCGCGCGCAGCAGCATCAGCGCCAGGCCGTGCTTGCAGGGGAACTTGCGGCTCGGACAGGAGCAGCGGAACACCGGGCCCGACAGGTCGACCTGCGTCTGGTACGGCTTGCTGCCGCTACCCTGGCATTCGCCCCAGACGGCGTCGTCGGAATGCCCGAGCGTGGGCCACTTGGCGGGTGCGAGCAGGCCTTTGGCGGCCTTCGCGGAGGCGTCGTCCGGCGCGAGCGCGAGGACGGCTTCGGTACTGAGACTCATGGAAAGGGCAGCCTCGCGCCGGGCCGCGGCGCGGTCAGGGGTGGGAGGGGCGCGACCATCAGGGCGCGATGGGGTTGCCGGGCGTGCCTGCTTCGCCGGCCACGACCGCTGTTTTCGCAGCAGGGGCGCGGTAGGACACGCGTGCCGCCGGCACGGGTGCGGCGGCGATCGGTGGCGACGGCTGCGGCGCCGAAGCCATCGGCCGCGTGACGCCTGCCTTGGTGACGGTGACGGGCGTGGCGGGCGGTGTGCCGGCAGGCACCACCACGGCCGGCGTCGCCTGCCCGGGCGCTGGCGCCGCCGTCTCGTACGGGTTGTGCAGCACCACGCTCTTGCCGACGCCCACGCCGGTGCCGATCGGACCGACACCGACCCCCACGCCGACGCTGGCCGAACCGGTCACGGCGCCGTTGTCGTGCAGCGCCACGCCCGCGCCGAGCGGGCCCCAGCCGGTGTTCAGGCCGACGGAGAAGTTGCCGTCCTTGGTGGCACCGAGCCCGAGCGAGAGCCCGGGCACCAGCGGAATGCCGATGTGATAGTGCGAACAGCCGCCCACCAGAAGCAACAGCAGCAGCGCCGAGGTGGCAGCCGCTGCGCGACGAACGATGCGCGGCCGGGCGTTCACACCAGCAGCGCGTTGACGCGCCTCACGTAGGCGGCCGGGTCGGCCGGCAGGCCGCCTTCGGCCAGCAGGGCCTGGTCGAACAGGATGTTCGCGAGGTCGTCGAAGTGCGCGGAGCCTTCGAGCTTCTTCACCAGCGGGTGCTCGGCGTTGACTTCGAGCACGGGCTTGAGGTCGGGCGCGGGCTGGCCAGCCTGCTTGAGCATGCGCGCGAGCTGCGTGCTCATGCCGCCGTCTTCCACCACGAGGCAGGCGGGCGAATCGACCAGGCGCGTGGTCACGCGCACGTCTTCGGCCTTGTCCTTGAGCGCTTCTTTCAGCTTCTCGAGCAGCGGCTTGAACGACTCGGCGGCTTCCTCGGCGGCCTTCTTCTCGGCTTCGTCCTGCAGCTTGCCCAGGTCGACCGCGCCCTTGGCCACGCTCTGCAGCGGCGTGCCGTCGAACTCGTTCAGGTAGTTCAGCGCCCACTCGTCGACACGGTCGGTCATGAGCAGCACCTCGATGCCCTTCTTCTTGAAGACTTCGAGCTGCGGGCTGTTCTTGGCGGCGGCGAGGTTGTCGGCCGTGATGTAGTAGATGGCGTCCTGGCCTTCCTTCATGCGCGCCTTGTAGTCGGCGAAGCTCACGCTCGCGACGTCGCTCGTGGTGGAGGCAAAGCGCAGTAGCTTGGCGATACGGTCGCGGTTGCCCATGTCCTCGCCCAGGCCTTCCTTCAGCACCGCGCCGAACTCGGCGTAGAACTTCGCGAACTTGCCCGATTCGTCGGCGTACTCGGCGGCGGCTTCGGCGGCGGGGGTGGTGTTCTTGTCGACCACATCGGTCACGCCTTCGGTCGGCTCGGGAGCCGGCACCGATTCGCCCGAACCCACATCGGTCTTGCCTTCGTTGCTGTCGGGCGCGGTCTTCTGCTTCTTGGCCAGGTCTTCGAGCATCGACAGCACGCGCTTGGTGCTGCCTTCGCGGATGGCCTTCACGTCGCGGCTTTCCTGCAGCAGCTCGCGGCTCACGTTGAGCGGCAGGTCGGCCGAGTCGATCACGCCCTTCACGAAGCGCAGGTAGTTGGGCAGCAGCGCCTCGGCGTCGTCCATGATGAAGACGCGCTTGACGTACAGCTTGACGCCCGCGCTCTTGTCGCGGTTCCACAGGTCGAAGGGGGCCTTGGACGGGATGTACAGCAGCTGCGTGTACTCGGTGCTGCCTTCGACGCGGTTGTGGCTCCAGGCCAGCGGCGCCTCGAAGTCGTGGCTGATGCTCTTGTAGAACTCTTCGTACTGCTCGGCGGTGATGTCCTTCTTGGGGCGGCTCCACAGGGCGTTGGCCTTGTTCACCGTTTCCCACTCGCCGGTCTTCACCATGTCGCCGGGCTGGTCGTTCTCGCCGTCTTTCCACTCTTCCTTTTCCATCAGGATGGGCAGGGAGATGTGGTCGGAGTACTTGCCGACGATCTGCTTGAGCTTCCAGGCGTTGAGGTATTCGTCGGCGTCGTCGCGCAGGTGCAGCGTGATGCTGGTGCCGCGCGCGGCGCGCGTGATGTCGGCCACCTCGAAGTCGCCGGCGCCGCCGCTCACCCAGCGCACGCCCTGGTCGGCGGGCAGGCCCGCGCGGCGCGACTCGACCGTGATCTTGTCGGCCACGATGAAGCCCGAATAGAAGCCCACGCCGAACTGGCCGATGAGTTGCGCGTCGGCCTTCTGGTCGCCGCTCAGGCGGCTCATGAAGTCTTTGGTACCACTCTTGGCGATGGTGCCCAGGTTGTCGATGGCTTCCTGGCGCGACAGGCCGATGCCCTTGTCGGTGATGGTGAGGGTGCGCGCGGCCTTGTCGAAGGTCAGGCGCACGTCCAGGTCGGGCTGGTCTTCGTAGAGCGCGGGGTGGTCGAGCGCCTCGAAGCGCAGCTTGTCGCACGCGTCGGACGCGTTCGAGATCAGCTCGCGCAGGAAGATCTCCTTGTTGGAGTACAGCGCATGCGTGACGAGGTGCAGCAGTTGCGCGACTTCAGCCTGGAACGGGAGTTTGGTATTGGAGGAATCAGCCATGGGAAAGAAAGGGATCGAAGCCAAAAAATTCTAAGGCGAGCCGCCCGTGGTGGGCGGCGGCCTTGCCAACTTTATGAACTGGGGTTGTCGCGCCAAAAAACAACGAGCGCAAGGCCGCGCGAACTTTGTCACACGGGTGTCGGCTACGCGCCGCGCTTTCAGCGAGGTTGGGATTCCACCTCGCGCGTCCAGCGGTCGATGAGCCGCTTGCGCTCGGCCGCCTTGCCGTACTTCTCGAAGTCGTACTTGATGAGCTTCACGCTCTCCATCGACGGAATGCGCGGATCGGGCTTGAAGGTCTTGTTGGCCGGCGACTGCAGGCTGCCGGCCTTGGCGCCGATGGACTGGCCCGCGGGGCTCATGAGCCAGTCGTAGTAGCGCTTGGCGTTCTCCTTGTTGCGCGCGCCCTTCACGAGCGCGATGCCGCCGATCTCGAAGCCCGTGCCTTCGCAAGGCGCGGCGGTCTTCACCGGAAATTTGTCGTGCCGCCAACGCTCGAAGCCGAAGATGAAGCTCACGCCGATCGCCACCTCGCCCTTGGCCACGTTGGGCGCCTGGGCCTGGCCGCTGCGCGTGTAGCTGGTGACGTTCTTGTGCAGCTTCTTCAGGTAGTCGAAGGCGGGCTCCTCGCCCATCTGCTGCACCAGGCCCGCGATGACGGTGTAGGCCGTGCCGCTGGTGGCGGGGTGCGAAATTTCGATCTCGCCCTTGTACTCGGGCTTGATGAGGTCGGCCCAGCACTTGGGCTCGGCGAGCTTCTTTTTCTTCAGCAGCTCGGTGTTGAAGCCGAAGCCCATGGCGCTCGTGTAGAAGCCGCCCACCATGTTCTGCGACATGGCGTACTGGCGCACCGACCAGTCGTGCAGGTCGTTGATGTAGGCCGGGCGGTAGGGCTCGAGCAGGCCCTGCTCGGCGGCCTGCAGGAAGGGGTCGCCGGTGCCGCCCCACCAGAGGTCGGTCTTGGGGTTGGCGGCTTCGGCGCGCAGCTGCGCACCGATTTCGCCGGTGCCCTTGTGGGCTTGCTGCACCTTGATGCCGGTCTCGCGCGTGAAGGCCGTGGCGGCCGCCTCGCACCAGCCCGCGTCGGTGCTGCACAGCGCGTTGACGGTGCCTTGCGCGGCGGCCTGCGACGCCCCGAGCAGGAGCGCCGTGCCCAGGCAGGCGGTGGCAAGGGCACGCACGGTGTGCCGGGGGGCGAATGAAGGCATGGGCAGGTCTCCTCGTTGTTCGACGTTGTATGACAGCGCAGGATAGCGCCGGCTCGGGTGCTTGAGGTCAGCGCGCCGCCAGCAGCGGCGGCAGGTGCTCCACCAGCCAGTCGATCACCACGCGCGTCTTCAGCGGCAGGTAGCGGCTCGGCGTGCGGATCACGTGCAGCGGAAAACCGAAAGGCTCGGGCTCGTCGAACACGCGCACCAGCGTGCCGGCCGCGAGCGCGTCGGCCGCCAGCCAGGCCGGCAACCGCGCCAGGCCCATGCCGCCGATGGCGGCCTCCAGCAGCACCTCGGCGCTGTCGCAGCGCAGCCGCGAGGGCAGCGCGGCCTCCACCACCGCGTCGCCCTCGCGAAAGCGCCAGGGCGAGACCTGCCCGTCGCGGGCGTAGTACACGGCCTCGTGCGGCGCGACCAGTGCCGCGAAGTCGCGCGGATGGCCACGCTCGGCCAGGTACGCGGGCGCGGCGCACAGCAGCATCCACTGCACGCCGACCGGCCGCGCCACGAGGCCGGCGCTGTCGTCGAGCTCGCCGCTGCGGATGGCCAGGTCGAGCCCCTCTTCCACGAGGTCGACGCGCCGGTCGTTGAAGGCCAGCTCCAGCGACAGCTGCGGATGCTGGCGCGCCAATGCCAGCAGCAACGGCCCGACCTTGAGCCGCCCCAGCATCGCCGGCATGCTCAGGCGCACGAGGCCGGCGGCCGTGTGGCGCGCGGCGTCGGTCAGCGCCTCGGCCGCCTCCAGCTCGGCCAGCGCGCGGCGGCAGCGCTCGTAGTAGCCGTGC
The DNA here is from genome assembly GCF_059419205.1 of Variovorax sp. GW821-FHT06D12. Taxonomy (NCBI): domain Bacteria; kingdom Pseudomonadati; phylum Pseudomonadota; class Betaproteobacteria; order Burkholderiales; family Comamonadaceae; genus Variovorax; species Variovorax sp. GW821-FHT06D12. Next base: position 234,727 of record NZ_JBWKRI010000007.1, read on the forward strand.
CCTTCCTCGGTGAGGCTCTGGCTGCGCGTGGTGCGCAGGAACAGGCGCGTGTCCAGCCGCGCCTCGAGCCGCGCGATGCTCTTGGCGACGGCCGAACGGGTGACGTGCAGGCGCTGCGCGGCGAGCGCGAAGCTGCCCGCCTCCACCGCCGCGACGAACTCCTCTATGCCTTGCAGGCGTTGGCTCATTGGATACTTTCAAGCACCATTCTTCGGAAAATTATCCACCACCGGATCGTTTTCATCGTCAATAGCATCGAGGCCGATCTTTTCCGATGGAGCCTTTCCGATGCAAGAACCCGACGTGCTGCGCCGCTGGCAGCTTCCCCGACTGGGCCGCGCCCACCTCGCACAGGCCGAAGCGCCGATGCCCTCGCCGGGCCCGGGCCAGATCCTCGTGCGCGTGGGCGCGGTGGCGCTCAACTACCGCGACCTGCTCATGGTGCGCGACGGCATGGGCATGGCGCTCGAGCTGCCCTTCACGCCCGGCTCGGACATGGCGGGCACGGTGGTGGCCGTGGGCCCCAACGTGCGCCGCTTTGCCGCGGGCGACCGCGTGATCAACACCTTCTGGGGCGACTGGACCGACAGCCACTGGCATGCCGACACCACGCTGCTCGGTGGCCCCGGGCCGGGCATGCTGGCCTCGCACGTGTGCATCGATGCGAACTGGGCCGTGGCCGCGCCCGCCACGCTGAGCCTCAAGGAAGCGAGCACGCTGCCCTGCGCCGGCCTCACGGCGTGGTTCGCGCTGGTGGAAACCGGTGCCCTGCGCGCGGGCGAGACGGTGCTGGTCCACGGCACCGGCGGCGTCGCGCTGTTCGGCCTGCAGCTCGCGCGGCTGCACGGCGCGCAGGCCATCGTGGTGACGGGCAGCGCCGACAAGCAGGCCGCGGCGCGCGCGCTCGGCGCCACGCACGTGCTCGCACGCGACAGCGACTGGCCCGCCGAAGTGCGCCGGCTCACGCACGGGCGCGGCGCCGACCACGTGCTCGAACTCTCCAGCGGTCCCGACCTCGACCGCTCGCTGCAGGCCGTGAAGCAGGGCGGGCGCGTGTCGATCATCGGCATGCTCGGCGGCGACACGCTGAGCGCGTCGTTCTACGCGATGGTGCTCGGCCGCGTGACGGTGCAGGGCATCGGCGTCGGCCACCGGCGCGCGCTCGAAGAGCTGGTGCGCGCGGTCGATGCGAACGCGCTCAAGCCGGTGATCGCGGCGCGCTACGGCTTCGACGCACTGCCTGCCGCGCTCGACCACCTGGAACGCGGCGCGTTCGGCAAGGTCGTCGTGACGATGGCATGACGACGATGTGACGCAGCCCCGCCCTCGCCCGACCATTTGCAAATGCTGCAGGGCACAAATCCACAGCATTCGTGAACAGTTGCCGCTAAGCGCGCCGGTTTGCTCGACGCCTCCAATTCCCGTTCCTAGAATGCGGCCCGCGTTCGGCTCCCGCCGTGCGTGCTTTCTCAACTTCAGGATGGAGCGTTATGGAACACAGTACCTACAAAAAGTGGTCTGCAGAATTCATTGGTACTTTCTGGCTCACGCTCGGAGGCTGCGGAAGCGCAGTTCTGGCCGCGGCCTTTCCGGGCGTCGGCATCGGCCTGCTCGGCGTCTCGCTGGCCTTCGGTTTGACCGTGGTCACGGGCGCCTATGCGCTCGGTCCGATCTCGGGCGGCCACTTCAACCCGGCCGTGTCGATCGGCCTCGCCGCCGCCGGCCGCTTCAAGGCCGGGCAGCTGCCGGGCTACATCGTGTCGCAGGTGCTGGGCGCCATCGCGGCGGCCGGCGTGCTGTACCTGATCGCCACCGGCAAGCCGGGCGCGGACATCGGCGGCTTTGCCACCAACGGCTACGGCGAGCACTCGCCCGGCAAGTACGGCATGACGGCCGCGCTCATCAGCGAAGTGGTGATGACCGCCGTGTTCCTGATCGTGATCCTGGGTGCCACCGCCAAGCGCGCGGCCGCCGGCTTCGCGGGCATGGCCATCGGCCTGTGCCTGACGCTGATCCACCTGGTGTCGATCCCCGTGACCAACACCTCGGTGAACCCGGCGCGCAGCACCGGCCCGGCGCTGTTCGGCCCGTCGTACGCGGTGTCGGAGCTGTGGCTGTTCTGGGTCGCCCCGATCGTGGGCGCGATCATCGGCGCGGTGATCTACCGCGCACTGCTCAGCAGCAACGACGACTGAGCTTCCTGCAGCGGAAGCTAGAGGCTCAGCTTCCGCTGCCCGACTTCACCATCGGCAGTGAAGTCGATTGCCCGATGGGCTCGGTGCCCGTCGGATGCGAGGCCGCATAGGCGCCGGCCTGGATGTCGGACACCGGGGTCATCCCGTTGATCGCCGGCGCCGACGTCGACTGCCCAATGGGCTCCGTGCCGCTCGGACGTGCCGCCGCCATCGCGCCGGCCTGCACCTCCGGGTTCTCCGGCGAATTCAACTGCAGCGGGTGGAAGTCCGAACCGTCGGTGGTTTCGGCTGAGGCGTTGACCGTGCCCAGCGCCGCGAACGCGGTGAAGGAAGCAACGGCGAGAAGCTTGAACGAAGTGCGCATGGTGTGTTCTCCTGAGGGCAGGTTGTCTCCGGTCCGGTGCCGTCGCGCGGACCGCGCGCAGCAGGACCTGCAGCCACTCTAGGCAGCCTGACTGAGGCCAGCGTGAGCGAAGAATGAGCCGGGAGTGAGCACCACGCGATGACTACGTCGGCAGCACCACCCGCGCCCTCAGCCCCGGCCCGTCGTCCCTGTTGCGCAATTCGATGCGCAGGCCATGCCGCTCGGCCGCCGTGCGCGCAATCGCCAGGCCCAGCCCGCTGCCGCCCGCCGCCGCGCCCGGCACGCGGAAGAAGCGGTCGAACACGCGCTCCAGTTCGGCCGGCGGAATGCCCGGCCCGTTGTCGAGCACGTCGACCACCGCCTGCCCGTCGACACGGTGCAGCCGCACATCGACCACGCCGCCTTCGGGCGCATAGCGCAGCGCGTTGTCGATCAGGTTGTCGAACACGCTGCGCAACTCGATCGCAGGCGCGGTCACCACCGCACCGGTCAAACCTTCGAAGCCCACGTCGATGCGCCGCGCATCGGCCAACACCATGCGCTGGCCCAGGCTCTCGCGCAGCAGCGCCTCGATGTCGACCCGCTCGCCCGGCGCATCCGAGGGCGGTGCGTCCTGCCGCGACAGCTGCAGCAGCTGCTCGATCAGGTGCTGCGCGCGCGTCACGCCGGCTTCGAGCTGGATGAAGCGCTCAGTGGCTTCGCCGGCCGGCACGTGCGCGCGCAGGTTCTCGATCTGCAGGCCGATGGCGGCCATCGGCGTGCGCAGCTCGTGCGCCGCGTCCTGCACGAAGCGCCGCTGCGTGGCGAAGGCGCTGCGCACGCGTGACAGCAGGTGGTTGAAGGCGCCCACCAGCGGCGTGATCTCGTCGGGCACGCGCGCCAGCGACAGCTCAGTGGGGCGGCGCTCGTCCTGCGAGGCCACGTCGCGCGCCACGCCGCGCAGCGAGCGCGAGGCGGCCGACACGATGAGCCACAGCACCAGCAACGCCGCCGGAAGCAACAGCGCGATCGGCAGGCCTTCGAGCAGGGCGCGGCGCAGCGCGCGGCGATGGCGGTAGTCCTCGTTCTGCAGCACCTGCACGCGCGGCGCATCGGCATGCGGCGCGGGCTCGGCAGTGAACACGCGCCAGCGCGAATGCGCGGGACCTTCGGCGTGCACGTCGCTGAAGCCGCTGCCCGGTTGCAGCGGCACCGACAGCGCGGGCCACGAGCTCGCGCGCAGGGTGGCGCCGTCGGCACTCCAGATCTGCACCACGAAGGCGCCGCGCGAGAAGGCCGCCTCGCCGTCCATCGCGCGCGGGGTCTTGGGCGGGTCGTTGCCCGCGTACGACTCGGCCACCAGCCGCATCTGGTCGTCCAGCGCGTTGTGCACGAGGTTGCCGTAGGCCAGGAAAGAGAACCACGCCGTGAGCACCGCCGCCGCCACATGCAGCGTGACCAGCCACAGCAGCAGCTGGGTGCGCAGCGAACGCGGGCGCCACCAGCGGCGGGCGGCATCGGTCATGCAGCCACTCGCCAGCCGAGCCCGCGCACGTTGCGGATCGCGTCGGCGCCGAGCTTGCGGCGCATGCCGTGGATCAGCACATCGATGGCGTTGCTGGTCACTTCGTCGCCCCAGCCGTAGATGCGGTTCTCGAGCTGCTCGCGCGAAAGGATGGCGCCGGGCCGCTCCAGCAGCGCATGCAGCAGCGCGAACTCGCGCGCGGTGAGCGCCTCGCGCACGCCGTTCACGGCCACCTCACGCGTCGTGAGGTCCAGCTGCAGCGCGGCGGTGCCGATCAGCGAGTGCGCGGCGCCGTCGCGGCGGCGCACCACGGCGCGCATGCGCGCGAGCAGTTCGCGAAACTCGAAGGGCTTGAGCAGGTAGTCGTCGGCGCCCAGGTCCAGGCTGTGGATGCGGTCGTCCAGGCCGTCGCGCGCGGTGAGCACCAGCACGGGCGTGGCGTCGCCGCGTTCGCGCGCGCGGCGCAGCACCTCGGTGCCGTCCTGGCGGGGCAGGCCCAGGTCGAGCAGCACGCAGGTGTAGCCGCCGTCGCCGAGCGCACTGTGCGCCAGCTCGCCGTCGCGCACCCAGTCGGCCGACCAGCCCGCGCCCTCGAGCGCCTGCTTCAGGCTGCGCCCGATCATTTCGTCGTCTTCCACCAGCAGCACGCGCATCGCGGCGACTCCTTTGCGCGCAAGGTAGCACGCGACCGGGATGATCGTCAGGGGCCCTGCGCCTCGGCGCAGCGTAGGCGCGAAGACTTAGGCGGGGCTTAGGACGCGGACGGCGTGCTGCTCGTCCTCTGCGTCCGTGGCAAAGGCCAGCAGGCGCAGCGCCTCTTCCTCCACGCCGCGCCGGTCAGCCGCCGACCAGCGCGTGAAGGGTTCCAGCACCACGGTGGCCGCCTGCGCCGCGCGCTCGATCTTCCAGGTGCCCGCCACGAAGCCGTCGAGCAGCACCGTGCCGCGCACGATGCCGTTGATGGTGAACACGCGGGCGCGGTGCGCCTCGTCGAGCACGCGGCGGCGGTCGGCGTGCGAGAGCAGCAGGTTGTCCCATTCGGCGACCAGGCGCGGCGGCGCGGGCGTATCGGGGTCGGGGCGCGGCGCGCGCGGCAGGTCGAAGAGTTCCTGGCCCTCGTCGCCGGTGAACACGCGCAGCTGCGGCCTCAATCGATCGGCCACGGCCTTCCAGCCCGTGAGGCCCGACCACGCGCCGGCATCGGCCAGCGTCGCGGGTCCGAAGGCGGCGAGGTAGCGCAGGAGCAGGTCGTCCTGCGTGGCAGTGGCGATCTCGGCGGTGGCATCGCCTAGCCATTCGCCGAGCGGCTGCAGCAGCGCGTTCTGGTGCGAGTTCCAGCTGCCCGCGGGCGGCAGGTGGACCAGCGGCACGTTGTTGCGGATGAGCGCGGCGAGCGAGGCCGGCGCGTGGTCTTTCCAGCGCGCCGCGAGCGCCTGGCCGAGGGCGGTGCCGGTGAGCGGCCCGTCGCCGAGCAGTGCACGGCCCGCCTTCACCACGGCCGCGCGGTCGACGCCTTCGAGGGCCCGCGCATGCAGGCCCGACAGGCCGCGCTGGTGCACGGGTTCGAGCAGCGGCCGCCAGGCCCACGCGTCCGCAGCGGTCATCAGGTGCAGGGTGGCGCGCAGCGTCGACATGCGCACGATGCGGCGGTTCTTCAGCGCGTCGGTCAGCTGCGCGCGGTGAAAGCCTTCGAGCCGGCTCCACAGGCCGATGTAGGGCGGGTTGGGCGCCTGCGCCTGCAGCCCGCCCAGCTTGTCGATGGCCTGCGCGACGCTCGCCTTGCGCCGCGCCAGCAGCATCTGCCGCGCCAGCGTGGCCCGGTTCAGCGCGCGCCGGCTCAGCACCGCGGCCATGGGCAGATCGTCAGAATTTCTCGTGCGGCGCCAGGTAGCGCCACTGGCCCACCGGCAGGTTGCCGAGCATCACCTTGCCGATACGCACGCGCTTCAGGCCCACCACCTTGAGGCCGACCAGCTCGCACATGCGGCGGATCTGGCGCTTCTTGCCTTCGGTGAGCACGAAGCGCAGCTGCTCGGGGTTCTGCCACTCGACGCGCGCCGGCTTGAGCGCCTGGCCGTCCAGGCTCAGACCGTGTCGCAGCCGGGCCAACATGGCGGGCGGAAACACCGCCTGCACGTTGGTGGTGACCGGGTCGTCGTCGTCCAGGCGCACCAGTTGGCCGGTGGGCGCGGGCTGGTCCAGGCCGTGGTAGGCCACGCGCACGAGGTATTCCTTGTCCATCGTCGAGTCTTCGCCGATGAGCTGGCGCGCGATGCGGCCGTCTTGCGTCATCACGAGCAGGCCGGTGGAGTCGATGTCCAGCCGCCCGCACGGCGCCAGGCCGCGCAGCTGCTGCGGGCCGAAGAAGAAGCGCGCGTTGTCTTCCGACCAGCGGTTCTGCGGCGTGAACAGCGTGACCGCCGGCTCGTGGCCGTCCTCGGCCTGCCCGCTCACATAGCCGATCGGCTTGTTGATGAGGATCGTGACCTGGTTCGCCTGCTGCCCCTTGGCGGCCTTGTCGACCTCGATGCGGTCGTTGGGCGTGACCTTCACGCCCATCTCGGCGGGCTTGCCGTTGACGCGCACCCAGCCCTGCGCGATCCAGTCGTCCGCCTCGCGGCGCGAGCACAGGCCGAGTTCGGCCATGCGTTTGTTGAGGCGCACGGGCGCGTGGGGGGAGGTGGAGGGCTCGGTCATGGGGGGCGAATCCTAGCAAATGCACCCTCGGAGTATCTGGCCGTTTGCAGTCGGCCGCCTGCCGCGTCGTGCAAGCCGGCGATCACTCGACGCGTCAGTTGTCCGTGGATGCGGCTTCCTTGCCGCGATTTTTCTGGATCTCTTCCAGCTTGTTAGCCGCTTCATCGCCCTTGAGGGCGGCAAGACGCCCGCGCACCATGGCATCCAGGTATTGCCGGGAGAAGTTGTCGGAGACGGCCCAGCCCGCCCCTTGCTTCACGAACTCGAAATCGCCCTGAACCACCTGCGTCTCCGACGTGCCGAGGATGCTCATGGCGCGGTCGATGTACTGAACCTGCAGGCGGCACGCGTACGTCTTGTCGGGCTCGACGACCAGGCAATCTGCCAGCGGTTCTACGGACTGGACCGTTTTTCTGTCAGGGTCGATGCCGCGGCGGCGGTCCATTTCCTTGAACGCCGGTGCATTGATCGGGGCGGTCTTCTTCTCAAACGCTTCCACGCCGCTTGTAAATGCAGCGCTCAGTTGCGCCTTGCCGATCGGTGCACCGAGTTCGGAAACGGTGCCATCCTTGTTGGCCCGGCTGTACTTGGCCTCGATTACGCGCTGATCGCCGGTGCGCACCATGATCTCCTTGCCACCGTTCTCGGGCCCCACGGTGAAGCCGATCGGCAGGGACGCGTCCTCCAGGGTGAGCGTAGCCGCGCAACCGCGCGATCGCTCGGCCTTGATGTAGCCGATCTCCTTGATGTGAGTGAACCTTGCAAACAGCAGATTGGACCGGTCTTCCGCCGTACCGAACAGTGGTTTGCTGGAATCGCTGAACGCGACATCAACCAGCGCACGGCGAAGCGCGCTGGCAACACGCTCGTCCTCACATGCTGGCGTGGCATCGGGCGCCAGGAAGAACCACCCCGCGAACACAGCGGCAGCGGCGCCGCCTGTCAGCCAAGCCCAGCGAGGTCCGGGAAAAATGCCCGACCAGAACTGCCGCTCGAAGCTTGCGCGCTGCAGTGCTGCGAGGTGGGCCAGGAATTCAGCCACGGCTTGCTTGCGAATGGAGTTGTTGGCAAAAGCCCCCTCTTCTTCTTGTTCAGAGAGCCTGGCGATTTCATCAAGCGCTTCGGCAGACACGACTTCGTTGTCGAGCAACCAGAACAGCCCGGTGCCCAGCGTGTGGAACGGCTCTCGAGGCAATGCAAGTTCTTCGAGTTTTTTCTTTGCGGCGTCGTGGGCCGCCTGGTCGATGATCTGACTGGCAAGCAGTTGATCGAGAAGCGGCGTGGCGTTGGCGAACATGAAGATGAAGGGTCCGGACGATGGAATGGCGCGGAAAGAGAGCGCCTGATGCATGCGCGAAGAACCTGGCGCACAACGAGCGGAAAGTCTGCGGCACTCACGCTGCAGGTTTTGCAAACAACGGTCAAACGACCGCGCTTCTCGCAACCAATCGGGACAAGTGCGAAAAACTTGCGACTGCACACACACCTCCCGCGCTTCGGAATACTTGATCGATGCGTCAGACCGGTGCTATCCTGAATCCAGGCGCAAGTTGATTGCGCCCTTTTTGGGGGATTCCCAAGTGAGCATGCCAAACACACGCAAGTTTCAGTACGCCATCGTCATCGGGCGTTTCCAGCCCGTTCATTTCGGTCACCAGCGACTCATCGAAGAAGGCCTTCGCGCCGCCGATCGGGTCATCGTGGTGGTCGGCTCCGACCGCAAGCCCCGCAGCGTCAAGGACCCCTTCACCTTCGATGAACGCGAACGCATGGTGCGCGCATGCCTGCGCGGCACAGAGCAGATGCGCGTGAGCGTGGTCGGCGTCGGCGACTCGCCCTACAACGACCAGATCTGGATCGCGTCGATCCAGTCTGCCGTCGAGCGGCTGATCCAGCAGGATGGCCTCGTGCCCGCGGCGCGGGCCAAGGTCGCGCTGGTGGGACACCTGAAGGACAGCTCCAGCTACTACCTCAAGCTCTTCCCGCACTGGGAGTTCGTGGGCCAGCACAGCGTGGAAAGCCTCAACGCCACCGACGTGCGCAACCTCTACTTCGACCCCGAGAACCGCGGCCAGCTCGCACGCGCCGACCTGCCCGACGGCACCGCCGCCTTCCTCGACAAGTTCACCGGCACCGCCGACTATGCCGAGCTCTGCGACGAGCGCGCCTTCCTCGTCGACTACCGCGACAAGTACCGCTACGCAGGCAGCGACTTTCCGCCGATCTACACCACGGTCGATGCCATCGTGGTCGAGGCCGGCCACATCCTCCTGGTGCAGCGCAAGTTCCATCCCGGCAAGGGCACGTGGGCGCTGCCCGGCGGCTTCGTCGGACAGCACGAGCGGCTGCAGGACGCGGCCATCCGCGAGCTGAAGGAAGAAACCCGCCTCAAGGTGCCCGTGCCCGTGCTCAACGGCAGCATGAAGGCCAGCCATGTGTTCGATGCGCCCGACCGCTCGCAGCGCGGCCGCACGATCACGCACGGCTTCTTCTTCGAGCTGGCCCACAACCAGTGGACGGGCCTGTCGGATGTGCGTGCCGACGACGACGCGGCCGCCGTGCGGTGGGTGCCGATTGCCGAGTTCCTCGGGATGCCGGACCGCATCTACGAAGACCACTACTTCATCGCAAACCATTTTTTGGGTGGCCTGGGCAAGAACTGAACGACCAGGCTTTGTCAGCAAGAACGGGTCCCGGTTGACGGGGCCCACGTGAAAGGAGCTTTCACATGAACCGCAACCTCACCTCCTCGCCCCTGGGCAACAACCTGTTGCTGCGCACCGACTCCTACAAGGTGTCGCACTGGATGCAGTACCCGCCCGGTACGCAGACCGTGCACAGCTACATCGAATCGCGCGGCGGGCTCTTCAGCCATTCGCTGTTCTTCGGCCTGCAGGCATACCTGCGCGAGTACCTGCAGACGCCGGTGACGCGCAGCGACGTCGAGGAGGCCGCGGCGATGATGGCCGTGCACGGCGAACCCTTCAACCGCGAAGGGTGGCTGCGGCTGATCGAGAAGCACGACGGACTGATGCCCGTGCGCATCCGTGCGGTGCCCGAGGGCAGCGTGCTGCCGGTGCACAACGTGCTCGCGACCATCGAGAACACCGACCCCGAGTTCTTCTGGGTCACGAGCTTTCTCGAAACCGAACTGCTGCGCGCCATCTGGTATCCGACCACGGTGGCCACGCTCTCGGCCGCCGCACGCACCACGCTGCTGCGCTACCTCGAAGCGACCTGCGACGACCCGCAAGGCCAGATCGCGTTCAGGCTGCACGACTTCGGCGCGCGCGGCGTGTCGAGCCTGGAGTCGGCGGCGCTCGGCGGCATGGCCCACCTGGTCAACTTCATGGGCACCGACACGCTGGCGGCCTTGGTGGCGGCGCGTCGTTACTACGACTGCGACGTGGCGGGCTTTTCGATTCCCGCGGCCGAGCACAGCACCATCACGGGCTGGGGCCGCGACCACGAATCCGACGCGTACAGCAACATGGTCGACCAGTTCGCCAAGCCCGGCACGACCTTCGCCGTGGTGAGCGACAGCTACGACATCTTCAATGCCTGCGCGCGCATCTGGGGCGACGAGCTCAAGGCCAAGGTGGTGGCCTCGGGTGCGACGCTGGTGGTGCGGCCCGACTCGGGCGACCCGGCCGAAACCACGCTCAAGGTGGCGCAGATCCTGGCCGAGCGCTTCGGCACCACGACGAATGCCAAGGGGTTCCGCGTGCTGAACAACGTGCGCATCATCCAGGGCGACGGCGTGAACCTCGACTCGCTGCGGCTGTGCCTCTCGAACTTCTTCCACAACGGCTTCTCGACCGAGAACATCTCCTTCGGCATGGGCGGTGGCCTGCTGCAGCAGGTCAACCGCGACACCATGCAATGGGCGATGAAGTGCTCGGCGATGCAGGTGAACGGCGAGTGGCGCGATGTCTACAAGTCGCCGGTGGGCGATGTGAACAAGGCCTCGAAGAAGGGGCGGCTCGCGCTGGTGCGCAACGCGCGCGGCGAGGTGCAGACGCTGCGCGAAGAAGCGCTGGCGAGCGGCCAGGTCGATCTGCTGCAAACGGTGTTCGAGAACGGACGCATCGTCGCGAACACCACCTTCGAGGCGATTCGCGAGCGGGCGGCCGCCGGCGTGAATCAGCTCGTCACGTCGCGGGCGCCGCTCTGAGGCGGTGATCCTTCCAGCACGGCACGTGTGCACCGGCCGTGCCACATGGCATGTCCATAATCCGGCGACCAGACCGCCGAATCCATGACCAAACTCCTGATCCTCAGTGTGAGCGCCGGCAACGGCCATGTGCGCGCCGCCCAGGCGCTCGAAGCCACCCTCGCCCAGTCGTTCGTGCCGCACACCGCGGTGCATGTCGACGCCATGGCCCATGTGCCGGCGGGCTTTCGCAAGGTGTACACCGACTGGTACCTGCAGCTGGTGAACCGCGCGCCCGAGCTGTGGTCGTACCTGCACCAGCGCACCGACGTCACGCCGCACCACGCGCCCTCGCAGCGGCTGCGCCGCGGCATCGAGCGCCTGAGCACCGGCGCGCTGGTGCGCGAGATCCGCCGCGCCAAGCCCGACGCCGTGATCTGCACCCACTTCCTGCCGGCCGAGCTGCTGATGCGCGAGCGCAACCGGGGCCGCATCGAGTGCCCCGTGTGGCTGCAGATCACCGACTACGACCTGCACAACATGTGGCTGGTGCCGGGCATGACGGGCTACCTCGCGGCCACGGAAGAAGTCGCCTTCCGGCTGCGCGCGCGTGGCATTCCGCCCGAGCGCGTGCATGTCACGGGCATTCCGGTGATGCCGGCCTTTTCGGAGCCCGATGCGCCCGAGCTCGCGCACGCGGCCTGCGCCAGTGCACTGGGCCTGGACCCCGCGCGACCAGTGCTGCTGATGGCCTCGGGTGGTGCCGGCGTGGGCGACCTGCCGAGCATGGTCGAGCGCGTGCTGGCGCTGGGCGGCGACACGCCGTTCCAGGTCATCGCGGTGGCCGGCCGCAACGCCGAAGCCCATGCGCGGCTGGAGGCGCTGTCGCAGCGCCATCCGGGCCGCGTGGTGGCCGTCGGCTTCACGAACGAGATGCACAAGATGATGGCCGCGGCCGACCTGGTCGTGACCAAGCCCGGCGGCCTCACGGTGTCCGAGTGCCTGGCGCTGGGCAAGCCGATGCTGCTGATCTCGCCGATTCCGGGACAGGAAGAGCACAACGCCGGCTTCCTCATGGAAGAAAGCGCCGCCTGGCTGGCCTACGACGCCATCGGCCTGGACTACAAGGTGGCGCGCCTCATGGCCGACCCCGCCAAGCTCGCGGCCATGGCCGCGCGCAGCCGCGCCCTGGGCAAGCCGCAGGCCGCGCGCGCGGTGCTGCAGCGCGTGCTGGGCGTTGCCGAATGAGCGGCGTCGCCACGGAACAGCGGCCCCCCATCGGCCGCACGCTGGTCTACCTCGCGTGGGTCGTGACGATGGCGTTCTTCTTCGCCAACGCCGAGATCCAGATCGAAGGCGGCGCCGGCTGGGCCACCTCGCTGCCCACCTGGCGCATCGAGAACAACATCTGGCTCGACCTGTTCTGGGGCGGCCGCGCGATGACGGGGTACCACGCCTGGGTGTTCACCTTCATGATGCTGGTGTTCTTCTCGCCGCTGGCCTTCCAGGGGCGCTGGACGCTGCGCGACTGGGGGCTGGCGCTCGCGGGGCTGATCGTGTTCTGGGTCTGCGAAGACTTTCTGTGGTTTCTCATCAACCCGGCCTTCGGCTTCGAGAACTTCAATCCCGTGAAGGCCTTCTGGCACAAGCACTGGCTGTGGGGCGCGCCGGTCGACTACTGGGGCGGGCTCGCGGTGGCGCTGCTGATCCTGGTGCGTCGCCACTGGCCGCGCCGCGCACGATGAAGCAAGACACCGCCGACCTGCGCCCCGACCACTGGGCCGATCCGCTCGACGCCCTGCAGGTCGAGAACCTGCACCGCATCACGCCCACGCTGTACCGCAGCGCGCAGCCGCGCCGCGCCAATGTGGCGGCGCTGCAGTCGCTGGGCATCCGCACCGTCGTGAGCCTGCGTTCCTTCAACGACGACCGGAAGGTGTTTGCGGGCAGCGGCATCCGGCTGGTGCGCGTGCCGATCAACACCTGGGCCATCGACGACGCCAAGGTGCTGCGCGCGCTGGTCGCGATGCGCGAGGCCGAAAAGCAGGGGCCGGTGCTCATCCACTGCATGCACGGCGCCGACCGCACGGGCGTGGTGGCGGCGGTCTACCGCATGGCCGTGCAGGACTGGGACAAGGACAGCGCGCGCCAGGAGATGCTGCGCGGCGGCTATGGGTACCACACGCTGTGGCGCAACATCCCGCGCTACATCGAGCGGCTCGACCCGCTGCGGATGCGCCACGCGCTGGCCCATGCCCCGGTGATCCCCATGGTGTCTTGAAGGCGCCAGCAGGCGCGCGCACCCGCTCCTATACTGGCCGCCCCGTGGCCGATGGCCATCTCCGAACGACCTTTCACAGGGGCTTTCCCATGGCACTCCAACTGCGCTCCCTCGTCCGTTCCAACGGCGAACTCGAACTCTCCCTGCACGACGACCCGATGCCCGAACCGCAGGCCCACGAGGTGGTGATCCGCGTCGAGGCCTCGCCGATGAACCCGTCGGACCTGGGCCTGCTCTTCGGCGCCGCCGACATGAGCACCGCCGTGGCCTCCGGCACGGCCGATCGCCCCGTCGTTACCGCCACCGTGCCCGAACGCGCGCGCGCCTCGATGGCGGCGCGGCTCGACCAGTCGATGCCCGTGGGCAACGAAGGCGCGGGCGTGGTGGTCAAGGCCGGTTCGTCGCCGGCTGCGCAGGCGCTGCTGGGCAAGACCGTGGCAGCCATCGGCGGCGCGATGTACTCGCAGTACCGCGCGGTGCCCGTGGCGATGTGCCTCGAGCTGCCGGCGGGCACCACGCCGGCCGAGGGCGCGTCGTGCTTCGTGAACCCGCTGACCTCGCTGGGCATGGTCGAGACCATGAAGCGCGAAGGCCACAAGGCGCTGGTGCACACGGCGGCCGCGTCCAACCTGGGCCAGATGCTCAACAAGATCTGCCAGAAGGACGGCATCGACCTCGTCAACATCGTGCGCAAGCCCGAGCAGGAAGCGCTGCTGCGCGGCATCGGCGCGAAGTACGTGTGCAACGCCAGCTCGCCGGACTTCCTCGAACAGCTGACCGACGCCCTGGTCGCCACCGGCGCCACGCTGGCCTTCGACGCCACGGGCGGCGGCAAGCTGGCCGGCCAGATCCTCGGCTGCATGGAGGCGGCACTGAACCGCACGGCCAAGGAATACAGCCGCTACGGCTCGACCACGCACAAGCAGGTCTACATCTACGGCGGCCTGGACCGCAGCCCGACCGAGTTCGTGCGCAACTTCGGCATGGCCTGGGGCATGGGCGGCTGGCTGCTGTTCCCGTTCCTGCAGAAGCTGGGCGATGAAGGCACGCAACGGCTGCGTTCGCGCGTGGTGGCTGAGTTGAAGACGACGTTTGCGAGCCACTACACGCGGGAGGTGTCGCTGGTCGAGGCGCTGCAGCTCGATGCGATCGGGGTGTATGGGAAGCAGGCGACCGGGGAGAAATTCCTGCTGAATCCGAACAAGGGGCTGGCGGGCTGACACCTGCCTGGGCGCAAGGCCATCGGCCCGGCCCGCAACCCGGCGTTCGGCTCGATTCAGCCGGCGTGGCCCCTCACCTCGGCCGCGAATTGCGGCTGCGGGCCCCCTGCCATGCGTCGGGGTCTTGCGCGAAGCTTTGAACAATCATCGTCGACAGCTCTTTTTGCACCGCGCGCAAATCGACCGTCGATTCTTTCAACAGCGCCTGCAGCATCACGCCACGCAGCGCCCCCAGCACGATGACGGCAGCCGTGGCGGGATCGACGCCCTTTCGCATTTCGCCTGCCGCGATGGCGGCCCGGAAGTGCAGCGCCAGAAAGTCGATCACGCTCTGGTTGTAGCGCCCCAGGCTTTCGCCGGTTTCGGAATCGTCGGTGGTGGCCTCGGCCATCAGCACCAGCAAGGCGCGGGTGTTGGTCCATCCGCCATCGGCGCGTCCCAGGTACACGTCCACGAAGGAAAGCAACGATGCCATGCCCTCGTCGGCCGGAGGGCTGCGCTCGAGCTCGTGCATGAAGTTCTGGTTGATGTAGGCAGCCAGCGCACGCAGCAGCGCAGGCTTGCTTCCGAAATGATGCGCCGCCAGGCCCCGGCTGTAGCCGGCCGCCTCGCCCACTTCGGCGAGCGTCATCCCGACCCACCCCTTGCGCGACACGATCTCGCGGGCCGCTTCCAGCAGGCGTGCCTCAGCGGCTGCGCGGCGCTCCATCTGCGTTCGGCGAGGGAGCGTGGTGTTCGGCGATTTGGCGGCGGTCCTCATGGGCCCGAAGTCTAACGACGCGGTGCGGCATCCTTGACCACGCCGGCGCCGAGCAGCCGGTCGATCCGGTCGCCCGCATAGCCCAACTCCCCGAGGATCTCGTTCGAGTGCTGCCCGAGCAGCGGCGCACCGCTGCGGATCTGCGCCGGCGTGGCGCCGAACAGTGTGGCCGGCCGCGTGGTCTGCAGGGCGCCTTCCGAGGGATGGTCCATCGGCTGGAACATGCCGACCGCTTTCAGGTGCGGGTGCTCGGGCAGGTCGTCGATGCGCCAGATCTGCGTGGCGGGAATGTCGAGCTCTTCGCAGATCGCGACCCACGCGGCGGTGCTGCGCGTCGGTGTCAGGCTGTGGAGCTCGCGATAGAGCTCGCGAACGCTCGCGTTGAGCTTGTGCCGGTCCGACAGGTCGTAGCCACCCGCCAGGTCTTCCCGTCCCACGCGGCGGAACAGCGCGAGCCACTGCTGCGGGCTGTACGGCAGCATGGCGATGTAGCCGTCCGACGTCGGTGCCGGCTTGCGCCCGCCGCTCACCACGCGCCCGTAGCCCGCGGGTGCGGTCGGCGGATCGAAGGCGAGCCCGCCCATGTGCTCCACCATGGTGAACTCGACCATCGTCTCGAGCATGGGCACTTCGACGTACTGGCCGTTTCCGGTGCGCTCGCGATGGAACAGCGCCGCGAGCACCGCATTGACGACCACGATGCCGGTGGTCTTGTCGGCCATCAGCGTGGGCACGTAGTCGGCCGTTCCCGTGGACTGCCACATCAGCCCTGCGACACCGCTGGCGGCCTGAATGATGTCGTCGAACGCAGGCTTGGCATGGTCCGGGCCGTCCTGGCCGAAGCCGGTGGCCGCGCAGTAGACGATGTCGGGACGTACCGCACGCAGCGCGTCGTAGCCCAGGCCCAGGCGTTCAATGGCGGGAACGCGCATGTTGTGCACGAAGACATCGGCGTCCGCCGCGAGTTCGAGCAGGATCTGCCGGCCTTCGGCGCTCTTGAGGTCGACCGCCAGGGAGCGCTTGTTGCGATTGATGGCCAGGAAGATCGAACTCATGCCGGCGTGACGCGACACACCGTTGGCGCGCATCAGATCGCCTTCGATCGGTTCGACCTTGATGACGTCGGCGCCATAGTCGCCCAGGATCTGCGTGGCAACGGGTCCGAGCACGACCGAGGTCAGGTCGAGCACGCGAACGCCCTTGAGCGGTCCGCTCGCCGCTGGTGTCGTGGGGGGCCGTTTTTCCATGAAGGTTCTCTGCTGATGTGGTGAGGGTCATCTTATCAACTTGCTTGTCGATCAACAAGTAACTTCATAGAATCCGGCCTCCACCACAGGAGACACGTTCATGAACCCTTTGTCGAAGATGCTGCGCGCCGCGGCGTTCACGGCCGCGCTGGCATCCGCCGCGGCACTGTTCGCGCAGGCCCAGCCACAACAGGCCGCCGCGACCTATCCGTCCAAGCCGATCCATTTCGTCGTGCCTTTTCCGCCCGGCTCCGGCACCGACGTCGGCGCACGCTTCTTCGCGCGAAAGCTGAGCGAGCTGGCAGGGCAGCCGGTGATCGTCGAGAACCGCGCGGGCGCCAACGGCTTCATCGCCGTGAAGGCCGTGACCTCCGCGCCTGCCGACGGCTACACCCTGCTGATGGGCAGCAACTCGACGCTGGCCACCAACGTGGCGCTGTTCAAGCAACTGCCGTACGACCCGGTGAAGGACCTGGCCCCGGTCTCGACGCTCATGCGCTCGCCCATCGTGCTCATCGTGCCGGCCAACTCGCCCTACAAGACACTCAAGGACCTGATCGATGCGGCGCGCGCCAAGCCCGGGCAGCGCACCTATGCATCGGGGTCGGCCGCCTACCAGCTCATGGGCGAACTGTTCGCCGACAAGGCCGGCATCCAGCTGCTCAACGTGCCCTACAAGGGCGCGCCCGATGCAGTCAACGCCACCCTCTCCGGGCAGACCGATCTGGGCTTTTCCGACATCACCGCCACCATGGAGTTGCTGCGCGGCGGAAAGATCCGCGCACTCGCCATTGCGGCCGACCAGCGCCTTGCCGGCCTGCCCGATGTGCCCACCGCGCAGGAACAGGGCATCGGCGGCTTCAGCGCCGACACGTGGACGGGCGTCGCCGTGGCGGCCAACACGCCCAAGCCGGTGGTCGACAAGCTGTCGGGCATGTTCGTGAAGATCCTCGCCATGCCCGAGACGCAAGAGTTCTACGCCAGGCAGAACGTGATCACGATGAAAGGCGGCCAGGACGAGCTGCGCGACTTCCAGCGCGAACAGATCGCCGTCTGGAAGCGCATCGCGGCGGCCGCAAGGATCGAACTCCAATGACCGATTCGCCCTCCATTTCCCAAAGCCGCGACGCCCATGTCGTCACGCTGACCCTGCGGAGCGGCCCTCACAACTTTGTCGATGCCGGCACGATGCGCGACCTGGCCGACCGCCTGGCCGCACTCGACGACGATGCAGGCTGCCGCGCCATCGTGCTCGCGGCCGAAGGCAAGTCGTTCTGTGCCGGCGCCGACTTCTCGGCGGTTCCCTCGGGCGGTCAGGCGGTCGACCCCGCCGAGTTCTACACCCATGCCATGCGGCTTTTCAACGCACGAAAGCCGTTGATCGCGGCGGTGCAGGGCGCGGCGGTGGGCGCGGGCGTCGGGCTCGCGCTCGTGGCCGACTTTCGCGTGGCCTGCGCGCAGGCGCGGTTCAGCGTCAACTTCAACCGGCTGGGCTTTCACCCCGGCTTCGGTCTGAGCCACACATTGCCTCGCCTGATCGGCCTGCAGCAGGCCTCGATGCTGTTCTACACGGGCCGCCGCATCGACGGCACCGAAGCGCTGGCCATCGGCCTGGTCGACGAACTGGTGATGGCCGACGAGGTGCTGGCCCGCGCCCAGGCGCTCGCCCAGGAGATCGCCGTGTCGGCGCCGCTCGCGGTACAGAGCACGCGCGCCACCTTGCGCGCCGGCTGCGCGCACGACGTGCGCGCAATCAACCAACGGGAGCTGGCCGAGCAACAGGTGCAATTCCTGAGCGACGACTTCCGTGAAGGCATCAAGGCCATGGCCGAGCGCCGCACGCCGCGCTTCACCGGTCGCTGAGCGACCACTCGATCAGCTTTGCACAGACAACGACGGAGTACCTGAATGAATTTCGAACTCGACCCCGAACACCAGACGCTCAAGGAGCTCGTCGCCAGCTTCGTGCGCGAAGACCTGCTGCCGCTGGAACCGGCCCTGCTGCAGCGGGAGGCCGCCGGTGAACCCTGGGAGCTGTCGGCCGACGAGCACGCGCGGCTGGACACCGTGTCGAAGGCCCGTGGCCTGTGGGGCCTCGATGCGCCCGCCGAAATGGAGGGCCTCGACCTGCCGGTGGTGGCGATGGTCGGGGTGAACGAAGAATTCGGCAAGACCATCACGCCCTACGAGCTGCCCCCCGACTCGCCCAATCTGCGGATGCTGCTGACCGCCGCCAACGACGCGCAGCGCGCCGCCTACCTGGCCCCTTACGCACGCGGAGAGACGGTTTCGGCCATCGCCATTTCGGAGCCCGGCGCGGGCGCCGACCCTTCGGCGATGTCGACGCGCGCCGTGCGCGACGGCGACGACTGGGTCCTCAACGGCCGAAAGATCTGGATCAGCCGCGCCGCACGCGCGGACTGGACCATCGTCATGGCCGTCACGGACAAGACCAAGCCGGGCCGTCCGGGCATCTCGGCGTTCATCGTCGACCGCCAGACCCCGGGCTTTCGTGTCGAGCGTCGCATCCCCATGATCGGCGGCGTCT
This sequence comes from Variovorax sp. GW821-FHT06D12, assembly GCF_059419205.1. Classification (NCBI taxonomy): domain Bacteria; kingdom Pseudomonadati; phylum Pseudomonadota; class Betaproteobacteria; order Burkholderiales; family Comamonadaceae; genus Variovorax; species Variovorax sp. GW821-FHT06D12. The sequence continues at coordinate 253,696 of NZ_JBWKRI010000007.1, forward strand.
CGACCTACGAGGTGCTGCTCGAAGACTGTCGCGTGCCGCATGCACGCCTGCTCGGCCAGGAAGGCCAGGGGTTCGCGCCGATGCAGGCGCGCCTGTCGAGCCGGCGCCTGCAGATGGCCGCGTGGTGCGTCGGCCGCGCCCAGCGCGCGCTCGACATGATGTGCGAGTACGCACCGCAGCGCAGCACCTTCGGCGCCTCGCTCGCCGAACGCCAGACGGTGCAATGGTGGATTGCCGACGCGGCCACGCGCATTCACGCCTGTCGACTCATGACCTACGAAGCAGCCGCGCGCATCGATCGTGGCGACGAGGCGCGCAGCCAGGTCTCCATGGTCAAGGTGTTCGCCACCGAGATGGCGGGGAAAGTGATCGACCACGCGATGCAGATGTTCGGCGCCATGGGCATGACCAAGGAAATGCCACTGCATCAGATGGCCAACGAAGCGCGCCTGATGCGGATCTACGAAGGGCCGAGCGAAGTGCACCGCTGGGTCGTGGCGCGCGAACTGCTCGGCCTGAAACGCTGACTAGACGACCAGCCGGTACCCCACCGCCGTCTCCGTCAACAGATGCTTCGGCTGCGCCGGATCGGCCTCCAGCTTCTGTCGCAGATGCCCCATGTAGATGCGCAGGTAGTGACTCTGGTCCGTGTGTGACGGGCCCCACACCTCGCGCAGCAGCTGCCGCTGCGTCAGCACGCGGCCGGCGTTGGCCACCAGCACCGACAGCAGCCGGTACTCGGTTGGCGTGAGGTGCACCTCGGCGCCGGCGCGGCGCACGATGCGGGCGGCGCGGTCCAGTTCGATCTCGCCGAAGCGGAACACGGCCTCGGCGGCCGGTTCGTCGCCGTTGCCGCCCGCGGCGCGTGGGCGGCGCAGGTTGGCGCGCACGCGGGCGAGCAACTCACCCGTGCCGAAGGGCTTGGTGAGGTAGTCGTCGGCGCCGGCGTCGAGTGCGGCGATCTTGTCGGCTTCGTCGGTGCGGGCCGAGAGCACGATGATCGGCACCTGCGACCAGCCGCGCACATCGCGGATCAGCGACACGCCGTCGCCGTCGGGCAGGCCCAGATCAAGTACGAGCAGATCGGGTTGGCGCGTGCCGGCGGCCGCCAGGCCGTCGCGCAGGGTGCCGGCCTCGTGCACCTGCCAGCCTTCGGCCTCGAGCGCGCCGCGCACGAAGCGGCGGATCTGCGGCTCGTCTTCGATCACGATGGCGGTGGGGGATGGCATGGCGGGTTTCAGAGCTGGGCTTCAGCGGGTTCGGGTGGCTCGCGGCGCGGGAGGGTGACGGTGAATTCTGCACCGCCGTCGCGCGCATTCGCCGCGCTGATCTCGCCGCCGTGCGCACTCACGACGGCGCGGCAGATGGCCAGGCCGAGGCCGACGCCGGGCGTGGCGGATTCGGCCTCGCCGCGCGTGAACTTGTCGAACAGGGTCTGCTCACGGCCGTGCAGCGCTGCGGGCAGGCCGGGGCCATGGTCGCGCACCGTGAGCACCAGCGCGGCGGGCTCGGCACGCGCGCCGACCTCGATGGGCGCAGCGCCGTACTTGGCGGCGTTCTCCAGCAGGTTGACGAGCACGCGCTCGATCAGCACGGCGTCGAACTCGACCAGCGGCAGCTCGGGGTCCCACGCGGTCTGCACGGTCATGCCGCGCAGCGCGGGGCGGGCGGCGCGGATGGCGGCGCCCACCACCTCTTCGACCGACTGCCAGTCGCGCCGCAGGTTGACCGCGCCGCCGGCCACGCCGCTTTCGAGGCGCGCCATGTCGAGCAGGTTGCTGACCAGCGCATGCAGCGCGTGCGCCTGCGCGACGATGGCGCGCGCGGCCTCGCCGTGCTCTTCGGGCGGCAGGGTCTGCAGCGATTCGGCCAGCGCAATGAGCGCGGTGAGCGGCGTGCGCACGTCGTGCGAGATGGCGCCGAGCAGCGCGTTGCGCAGGCGCTCCGATTCCATCTCGACCACGGCGCGCTGCGCGACTTCGACGTAGTGCACGCGCTCCAGCGCGATGGCGATCTGGCGCGCGAGCGTGTCCAGCTGCTGCGCCTGCTCGGGAATCAGCAGCCAGCGCGGACGGGCCGGGCACAGCGCGAGCACGCCGCGCACGCGCATGGGCGCGCGCAGCGGCACGTAGTGCCAGGGCTGGGCGGCGAGCGTGGCGGTGGCCAGGCCAGCGGGCTGGCCGTGGCGGAAGGCCCAGTCGGCCACCTGCGCGTCGAAGCCGGGCGGCGGGTCGGCGGGGGGCACGAGCTGGTCGGCCGCGTCGGTGACCAGCACGCGCGCATGGCCGCCGAAATGGGCCTGCACGGCGGCGGCGCCGAGCGCGACGACCTGGGTGCTTTCGAGCGCGGCCGAGAGTTCGCGCGTGAGCTCGAACAGCGAACGCGCACGACGCTCGCGGCTGGTCGACACGCCGGCCGCGAAGCGCAGCCCGGCGGTGAGCTGGCCCACCAGCAGGCCGACGCCGAGCATCACGGCGAAGGTCAGCAGGTACTGCACGTCGCTGACCGCGAAGGACAGGCGCGGCGCGACGAAGAAGTAGTCGAAGGCCGCCACGTTGAGCATGGCCGCGAGCGCCGAAGGCCCGCGCCCGAAACGCATCGCCACGCCCACCACGCCGAGCAAAAACAGCATGACGATGTTGGACAACTCCAGCACGCCCGTCAGCGGGGTGCACAGCAGCGTGAGCGCGATGCTGGTGGCAGCCGCCCACGCGTAGCCGGGCCAGCGCGACTGCGCGCGTTCGTCGTCGTCGTCGGCCTGCGTGGCGACCAGCGTCGCCTGCGACAGGCGGCGCGCGCTGTCGGCGCGGCCCACTTCGAGGATGTCGAGCGCCGGCGCCCGCTGCGCCAGCGCGCGCGCCAGCGGCACGGCGGACGCGCCCCACCAGCGCCGCCAGCCGCGCACGGGCTCCGCGCGCCCGATGACCAGCGTCGCGCAGTTCAGGCGCCGCGCCTGCTCGGACAGTTGCTCCGCCACATCCGCACCGGTGAGCACGGCCGTGGCCGCGCCCAGTTCTTCGGCCAGCTTGAGCACGGCGAGGATGCGGTCGCGCTGTGCGGCATCGAGGCGCTGCAGCCGCGGCGTCTCGACGTACGCGGCATGCCAGCGCACATTGAGCTGCCCCGCGAGCCGCGCGGCGGTGCGCACAGTCTGCGCCGCGCCCTCGTGCGGGCCGACGCAGGCCAGGATCGCGCCCGAGGTGTTCCAGGCCTGCAGCGCCGCGCCGCCCTGCCCGTTGCCGCCGGGGCCCGACTGCTCGACGCGCCAGCCGCGCACGTCGTCTTCCACGTGTTCGGCGGTGCGGCGCAGGGCGATCTCGCGCAGCGCGATCAGGTTGCCCTTGCGGAAGAAATTCTGTGCGGCGCGCTCGGCCTGTTGCGGCAGGTAGACCTTGCCGGCCGCGAGCCGCGCCGTGAGTTCGTCGGGCGTGACGTCGACCAGCACCACCTCGTCGGCTTCGTCGAGCACGGTGTCGGGCACGGTCTCGTGCACGCGCACGCCGGTGATGGCGCCGACGGTGCCGTTGAGGCTTTCCAGGTGCTGCACGTTGAGCGCCGACCACACCTCGATGCCGGCGGCCAGCAGCTCCTGCACGTCCTGCCAGCGCTTGGCGTGGCGCGAACCCGGCGCGTTGGTGTGGGCCAGTTCGTCGACCAGCAGCACGGCGGGCTTGCGCGCGAGGGCGGCGTCGAGGTCGAACTCGGCGAGCGTGCGGCCGCGGTAAGGCACCTCGCGCAGCGGCAGCGTGTCGAGCCCCGTGAGCAGCGCGGCGGTCTCGCTGCGGCCGTGGGTTTCGACCACGCCGATGAGCACGTCGCGCCCGGCCTCGCGCTCGCGCCGGGCGGCGCTGAGCATGGCCCAGGTCTTGCCCACGCCCGCGCTGGCACCGAAGTAGATGCGCAGCTTGCCGCGCAGCGCGCGCGCCTCGTCGCTGCGCAGTTGCGCGAGCAGGGCGTCGGGGTCGGGGCGGGTCTCGGGCATGGCTTCTCAGGTTATCGCATCGGCGGCCCGTTCTTGCGCCGCCGTTCATGTCGGCGCGCGGTGCGTGACAGCACCCACCAGGCGAATCCCAGCGGCACGAACAGCGCTGCCATGGCCAGCAGCGCGTGCAGCAGGTCAGTGACCATGGCGCAGGCCGCAGCGCGCGAGGTGATCGCGCCAGCTCATGAGCCGGCCGATCTCGCCCGAAGGCACGCATTCGATGAGGCGGTGCAGCACCTCGGCATAGCGCGCGGTCGGGAAACGGATCATCAGGCGCACGCAGGGCGCGTCGCTTTCCTGCGAGCTGCAGGCATGCAGCAACGGCTCGCAGCGCACCACGCCGGCCTCGGCGCAGGCGGCGATGCTTCGGCGCACGCGCAGCGCGTCGGCGCAGCAGACGGTGACGTCGAGCACATGGAACTGCGTCGTGCGCGGCGCGATCGGACTTCGCACGACGGCGACAGGATGTTCACGGTAGGCGGCATAGGCCATGGTTGTTTTCTCCTCAACGCACCGTCGAAGAAGCATCGAGCGCCAGGTTCAGCGCCAGCACGTTGACGCGCGATTCGCCCAGCACGCCCCACAGCGGCGACTGGGTGTTCTTCGCGATCAACGCGTTCACCTGATCGATCGGCACGCCGCGATCGCGCGCCACGCGGGCAGCCTGGTAATGCGCGGCGGCGGGGCTGATGTCGGGGTCGAGCCCGCTGGCCGAGGCCGTGACGAGGTCCACCGGCACCGGCGCGGTGTTGCCCGGGTCGGCCGCGCGCAGCGCTTCGACGCGCGCCTTCACGGCATCGGCCAGCGCGGGGTTCAGCGGGCCCTGGTTGGAGCCGCCCGAGGCGCTCGCGTTGTAGGGCTGCGGCGCGGTGGCCGACGGGCGGCCCCAGAAGTGCTTCGGGTCGCTGAAGTTCTGGCCGATGAGCGCGGAGCCGACGGGCTTGCCGTCGCGCACGACCAGGCTGCCCGCTGCCTGCGCGGGGAACAGCGCCTGCGCGGCGCCGGTGACGGCCGCCGGGTAGAGCAGGCCGGTGAATGCGCTCAGCAGCGCGAAGAGCACGAGCGCGGGACGGACGATGCTGCCGTTGTTGTTTTTCATGATGAAGAACTCCTCAGACCAGATGGACTGCAACCAGCAGCCAGTCGATCAACTTGATGCCGATGAAGGGAACGAGCAAACCGCCCAGGCCGTAGATGGCGAGGTTGCGGCGCAACAGTGCGGCGGCGCCCACCGGCCGGTAGCGCACGCCCTTGAGCGCCAGCGGAATCAGGAACACGATGACGAGCGCGTTGAAGATCACCGCCGACAGGATGGCCGACGACGGGCTGGCCAGGCGCATCACGTTGAGCGCACCGAGCTGCGGGTAGGTCGACACGAAGATCGCCGGAATGATCGCGAAGTACTTCGCCACGTCGTTCGCGATCGAGAAGGTGGTGAGCGAGCCGCGCGTCATGAGCAGCGCCTTGCCGGTCTCCACCACTTCGAGCAGCTTGGTCGGGTTGGAGTCGAGGTCGACCATGTTGCCGGCCTCCTTCGCGGCCTGCGTGCCGCTGCCCATGGCCACGGCCACGTCGGCCTGCGCGAGCGCGGGGGCGTCGTTGGTGCCGTCGCCGGTCATCGCGACCAGCCGGCCTTCGGCCTGGTACTTGCGGATGAGCGCGAGCTTGTCCTCGGGCGTGGCCTCGGCCAGGAAGTCGTCCACGCCGGCCTCGGCCGCGATGGCGGCGGCCGTGAGCTTGTTGTCGCCCGTGATCATCACGGTCTTGATGCCCATGCGGCGCAGCTCGGCAAAGCGGTCCTTGATGCCGGTCTTGACGATGTCCTTGAGCTCGACCACGCCGAGCACGCGGTTGCCTTCGGCCACGGCCAGCGGCGTGCTGCCGCGGCGTGCCGTTTCTTCGGCGGCGCGCAGCATCTCGGCCGGCACGCTGCCGCCCAGTGCTTCGACATGGCGGCGCACCGCATCGACCGCGCCCTTGCGCAGCACGATGGCGTCGACGTCCAGGCTGTTCGGCGCGGCCGGCAGGTCGACACCGCTCATGCGGGTCTGCGCGGTGAAGGGCACGAAGCGCGCACCTTCGACCGAAGCCGCTTCGAGGCCGTCGCGGCGTGCCAGCTCGACGATGCTGCGGCCCTCGGGCGTTTCGTCGGCCAGCGAGGCGAGCATGGCGGCGCGTGCGAGGCGGCCCTTGGGCACGCCGGGCGCGGGCAGGAAGGCGCTGGCCTGGCGGTTGCCGTGCGTGATGGTGCCGGTCTTGTCCAGCAGCAGCACGTCGACGTCGCCGGCGGCTTCCACCGCGCGGCCCGAGGTGGCGATCACGTTGGCCTGCATCATGCGGCTCATGCCGGCCACGCCCACGGCCGAGAGCAGGCCGCCGATGGTGGTCGGGATCAGGCACACGAGCAGCGCGACCAGCGCGGTGAGCGACACCACGGTGCCCGCGCCCGCGGCCTCGACGCTGAACACCGAGAACGGCAGCAGCGTGACGGTGACCATGAGGAACACGATGGTGAGCGCCACCAGCAGGATGGTCAGCGCGATCTCGTTCGGCGTCTTGTGGCGCTTGGCCGCCTCGACCATGCCGATCATGCGGTCCAGGAACGACTCGCCCGGGTTCACCGAGATGCGCACCACCAGCCAGTCGGACAGCACGCGCGTGCCGCCGGTGACGGCTGAGAAGTCGCCGCCCGACTCACGCACCACGGGCGCCGATTCGCCGGTGATGGCGCTCTCGTCGACCGAGGCCACGCCTTCGATCACTTCGCCGTCGAGCGGGATCACGTCGCCGGCTTCGACCAGCACGACGTCGCCCTTGCGCAGGTTGGGCGCTTGCTCGGGCAGCCACGGCGCGCCGTGGTGCGGCTGCTGCTGGTCCTTCAGCTTCTTGGCCCAGGTGTCCTTGCGCAGGCCGCGCAGCGAGGCCGCCTGCGCCTTGCTGCGGCCTTCGGCCAGCGCTTCGGCGAAGTTGGCGAACAGCACGGTGAACCACAGCCAGATGGTCACGGCCAGCACGAAGGCGGGCTGCATGCCGGTGTCGCCCGGAAAGCTCAGCGCGTGCACCCACAGCAGCGTCGTGAGGATGCTCCCGATGTAGACGATGAACATCACCGGGTTGCGCCACTGGGTGCGCGGGTTCAGCTTGGCGAAGGCGCCCCACAGCGCGGGCTTGACCAGTGCTGCATCGAACAGCGAGAGAGAGGTTTTGGTTTTGACAGTCATGGTGCGCTCCTTCTTATTTCCAGAGCACGAGGTGTTCGACGATCGGGCCCAAGGCCAGCGCCGGCACGTAGTTGAGCAGGCCGACCAGCAGCACGGTGCCGATCAGCAGGAAGACGAACAGCGGGCCGTGCGTGGGCAGCGTGCCGCTGGTGACGGGCAGGCGCTTCTTGGCGGCCAGCGCGCCGGCAATGGCGAGCACCGGCACGATCATCGCGAAGCGCCCGAGCCACATCGCCAGGCCGAGCAGGCCGTTGTAGAACGGTGTGTTGGCCGACAGGCCCGCGAAGGCGCTGCCGTTGTTGTTGGCGGCCGAGGTCAGCGCATACAGCACCTCGGAGAAGCCGTGCGCGCCGGGGTTGGCGATGCCGACCTTGCCCGCGCCCGCACTCACCGCCAGCGCCGTGCCCGCAAGCACCAGCACCGGCGTAACCAGGATGGCGATGGAGATCAGCTTCATCTCGCGCACCTCGATCTTCTTGCCGAGGTACTCGGGCGTGCGCCCGATCATCAGGCCCGCGATGAACACCGCGAGCATGGCGAACACCAGCATGCCGTACAGGCCGCTGCCGACGCCGCCGAAGACGACCTCGCCCAGCTGCATCAGCACCATGGGCACCATGCCGCCGATGGGCGTGAGCGAGTCGTGCATGGCGTTCACCGCGCCGCACGAGGCCGCGGTGGTCACGGCGGCGAAGAGGGCCGAGGCATCGATGCCGAAGCGCACTTCCTTGCCTTCCATGTTGCCGCCGCTTTGCAGCGCGCTGGCCACCTGGTCCACGCCCAGCGGGCCCAGCAGCGGGTTGCCGGCCTGCTCGGCGGGCGTGACGGCCAGCACCGCCACCACGAACAGCACCGTCATCGCCGCGAGCACGGCCCAGCCCTGGCGCAGGTCGCCGACCACGCGGCCGAAGGCGAAGCACAGCGCCGCCGGGATCAGGAAGATCGCCAGCATCTCCAGCAGGTTGCTGAACGCCGTCGGGTTCTCGTAGGGGTGCGCCGAGTTGGCGTTGAAGAAGCCGCCGCCGTTGGTGCCGAGCATCTTGATCGCTTCCTGCGAAGCGACCGGGCCCATGGCCAGCGTCTGCGTGGGGGTGGTGGCGTCTTCCATCACGGGGGCGCCCTTGTCGTCCTTCAGCGGCTGGCCGTCGGGGCCGTTCTTCGGTTGCTGGAAGGCCGTGGCCTCGATCGTCTGCACGCTCTTGTAGGCGTCGAAGTTCTGGATCACGCCCTGCCCTGCCAGGCACAGCGCGAGCACGAACGAGATCGGCAGCAGCACCCACAGCGTGACGCGCGTCACGTCGGCCCAGAAGTTGCCGACCAGCCCCTTGCCGTCACCGCGGCGCGCGAAGCCGCGCACCAGTGCGAAGGCGACCGCGATGCCGGTGGCGGCAGACAGGAAGTTCTGCACCGCCAGGCCGAGCATCTGCGTGAGATAGCTCATGGTCGACTCGCCGCCGTAGCCCTGCCAGTTGGTGTTGGCGACGAAGCTCACCGCCGTGTTGAAGGCCGAGTCGGGCGACACCGCGCCCATGCCGGCCGGGTTGAACGGCAGCCCGCCCTGCAGGCGTTGCAAGGCATAGAGAAAGATCGCGCCGATGGCGTTGAACGCGAGCAGCGCCAGCGCGTAGCGCAGCCAGTGCATCGACTGCTCGGGCTGCGTGCCCGCGAGGCGGTACAGCGGCGCTTCGATGCGCTGCATCCAGCGCGGCACGCGCTCGGCGCACAGCGCGGCCAGCAGCTTGCCCAGCGGCCAGGCCAGCACCAGCAGCGCGCCGAGAAAAAGGGCCAGCAAGACCCAGGCCGAGGTTTCCATGTCAGAACTCCTCGGCGCAGATCAGCGCGAACACCAGGTACGCGAACAGGACCACGGCAACCAGCGCGCCGAAGCCGTACAGGACTTCGAGGCCGATCACGATGCATCCCCCGGCGTGCGTGTCGTATCAACGCCCGCGTGCGGCTTCTGCGGCCCTTCGAGCCGGTTCAGCCCGACGACCATGGCCGCCACCACGACCCACAGCGCCAGCAAGGCGCCCATCCAGACGATGTCCATTCATCACTCCTGCAAACAAGATGAAACGAGTCTCGGCAGGCGTGCGTAAAACCGGGGGAAAGAGTGAGTGGGGGGCCGTAAAGAAAGCGTAAAAACGCCGGCAACGCGGAGGGCGAGGCCCGCCTGATGCGTCGCGTCGAATGTCTCGGCGAGCTCCAGCAAGGGGCCGGAGCCATTCAAACAGCCAAGACTGTTGCCGATGGCGCGGCCCTGTCAGTCCACCTGCCGGGGATACCCGATCTCGGCGATGTCATTTTCGAGCGACGCCATGTCGAGGTCGGGATTGAATCGCCGGACGAGCGCGTCGCTGAGCGGTTGGTGCCGATAGATCGCCTCGACATCGCCCAGGTCGAGGTCGCGTTCGTAGTAGTCGGACGCGAATTCGACGTACTGCTCGGGCCGGCCGGCGAGGATGCCAAGCAGCTCGGCGGAGCCATCCGGATCTTCACCCGGCGGAAGCTCGACCGGTCCGCAAGTCCAGCGTTCTTCATGGCTCAGGCGCCAGAGACAGAAGGTGCTGTCGCTGGTCGTGAACGCCGGCTCTTCCAGCAGGTTGGCGCGGAACTCCCCCGGCAGTCGTTCGAAGATTCCGGGCCATGGCGTCCCCGGCCGGAATGCCGGAGCCTCGTGCGCAAGCCCGTGGAGCGCGGCGCCGGCCTGGCAGAAGATGGCAAACCAATGATCGCCCGAACCATTGCGCATCGATGCCATCGCCGCCTCATCCGACCACGCGGCGTTGAACGAGTAGTACCGGTACTCCCACTCCGGCGAGAGCATGGCGTCGAGCATTGCAAGAGACTGGGTCAATCGCTTCAACGTCGGAAGGTCTGGAAGCGCCTTCAGGTTTCTCGTCGAGAGGGTCATGGGGGGCGAAGTTGGTGGGGGGATGAACGCGCATGCTATCTGCCGATCGGGTCGGGTGCATGTCTGCCAAGACAGAGCGATCGGTGATGCCTGTCAGGTTGTTTGCCGCCGCCAGGTGGAATCGACAACAATCTCTCAAAACAAGCGCGCAGGAAGCCAGCGCAAACCAAAGAGGGTGCGGACCGAAAGAGCGATCGATCGGGCCCGCAAAAAAGTGAAATCCACTGAGAGGAAGAGATGAAACTGAAGCGTGTCTTTCAGGCGGCTGCGGCCGGCCTTGCGTCCCTGGTGATCGCCGCTTGTGGCGGCGGAGGTGGTGGTGGCGGGGGAGGAGGCGGTGGTGGTTTTCCGATCGGCATCGCGCCCGTCGCACCCCCTGTGAACTATGTCAACGGCCTGTCCATCCGCATCAACCAGCCGGCCAGCATCGACAAGACGGTCTACGAAGGGCAGATGATCCCGAGCGTCCTGGTGTCGGGCACGCTGTCGGGCGACGTGAATCTGCTCAGCGGCAAGGTGCTGGTGCTCCTTGTCGTCATGCCCGATCCGCTGTTCGAAGAGAAGCCCGCCATCGCCATCAATGCCGCGGCACAGTCGGCTTCGCTGAACATGACCGGCAAGATCGCACCCGACGGCCCCAAGACCTACAAGGGCAACATGACGATCAAGGCCTGCCTGGACACGGCATGCCAGTCGGAAATCCGGGTCGAGAATCCGCAGATTCCGTATGCGATCACCGTCAAGACCGGACTGGTCCTGGGCAGCAAGAACGTCGACTTCGTCACCCCCTTCGGCGCCGCCGTGGCGCCTGTGACGGTTCCGGTCACGCTGCCCGAGGGCGCCGCCTCATGGGCCGTCGCGCCGGCGATCGGATCGACCGATACCTTCAAGGTCGAGAAGGCAGGCGACGGCTCGCCGAACCTCGTGGTCTCGCTGCCGGCGCTGCTGCCGAGCGCCACGTCGTACAAGGCCAGCTTCAGCGTGAGCGCCATGACCTCGGACGGGCAGAAACTGTCCAGGCTGCTGGAGGTGAGCGTGCTGACCAACCCCTCCAGCGCGCCCTACGTCCTGGCCAAACCGGAGGCGCACTTCGTGGTCAAGGAAGGAACGCCCACCCTGGCGCCCGCACAGGACAACGCGGTATTCTTCCCGGGCAACACCAGCGACAAGATGCGCTACATGGGCATGGTGATGAACACACCGCCCGGCGTGGACACCAGCATGTACCCAGGGCCGAACCTGTGGCTCTATGACTACTTCTACAACGAAGCGGGCTTGCCCAGGTACGCGACGAAGAGCTACAGCTGGAGTACGCAGGTGCAGGCCTGCTACAACGACCGATGCCTGCCGCCCGGACACTACAGCGCACAGGTTCAGTTCCGCTACACGCCGGACGGAGGCCCTGTCTATGACATCTACTACCCGGTGGTCATGGACGTGATGCCCCGATGATTCCGGGCGAGCGACAGGCTCAGTGCGCCATCCACCGCCCGTCGTCACGCCGGCTGAGGAAGTAGCCGGCGCGGCCGACGCCCGGGTCGTCGGCTGATTTTTCGTTGACGATGTCCATCTCGGCGCGCGCGATCAGCCAGGTGCCACCTTGCTTGCCGTTGGACCATTGGAAGCGGTGGAAGCGCGCGTCGGAGCCGATGTAGAAGGTGTGCTGCAGCGGCGACGCGCCGTAGTTGCGGAACGCGGTGACGGGAATCTGCTGCGTCTCGCGGGCGCTGCCGCATCCCGCCAACCCCGTCGCAACGAGAAGCGCCGCGACCGCCAGGGCCGCGACGCTGCCGCGCGAAAGAACCCGCGCGGTGCCCATGGCCCGGGTCAGCGGCCGAAGCCGCGGTTGTACGAACCCACGGCGGAGTTGTAGTAGCTCACGATGTTCTTGTACGTCGACGGGAACTTGCTGTCCTTGAACGTGCGCCATTGGCCGATCATGTTCAGCAGGCTGCCGTGCAGCGACTCGTAGTTGTAGTTGGGCGCCTTGCCTGCTTCCCCCTTGGCCTTGGCTGCGGCCTTGGCTTCTTCCAGCGCCTTGGAGAGTTCTTCCAGCGAAGCCTGCAACTCGCTGGCCGCCGCATCGACCTTGGCGACGGCGTCCTTGTTCTTCAGGCCGTCGATCTGGTCGAGACCGTTGACGAACTTCTTGGCCACCGCCATCGAGGCCAGCGTGTGGTAGTTGAGCATGTCGCCCTCGGCCTTGAGCTTGGCCATGCGTTCGGTGCGCGACGCCTCCTGCACGCGGTCCAGCTCGCTGCCCAGCGTGTCGATGCTGGCCAGCAGGCCCTTGAAGGCGGCGTTCATGTCGGCGTCGGCCGCGCGGCCCTTGACCCACTTGTCTTCGAGAAAGCTCTTGGACCGGTAGTACGGGTCCATCGGCGTCCAGACGGCGACGAGCTTCTCGCCCGTGGCCACCACGCCGTCGACGGCCGCGTCGAGCGCCGCGTCGCCCGAACCGTCGGCGCGTGCCTTCTTCAGGTCGTCCACGATGGACTGCACATCGGAAGGGCTGCCATAGAACGAGTTCCCGCTCGGCGACTTGCCGTTCACGTTCATCTGCACGTAGCTCTTGTACTTGGCGGCCACGCTGCGGTTGTCGTCGATGAGCCGGTTGTAGCCCTGGCTGTAGGTGGTGCGAGCCGCGGCCTGCACGCGGGCCGGGTCCTTGGCGGGCTGGGTCTTGCCCGATGCGGACGGCGATGGCGAGGCTGCCGCCGGCGTCGGCTTGTTGTCTTCCTTGCAGGCCGCGAGCACGGCGCAGAAGCAAAGGCTCAAGGCAAACAGGCGCGTGCGCGCCGATCGGTTGTTGTGCGCAGTCATGGCGCTCTCCCTCGGTTGTGGTTGTTCGGTGCCGCGCCCGTCGATGAAGGCCATCGTTCGCAGCGGCAACAGGTGCGAAAAATGATAGCCAGCGCCACCGCGTCCGATCGTCGCGAACGCGCGAAAAACGCCCCGCGCACCGAACTAAATTGTGAGGATTCGCTTCAAGGCGTGCCCTGGAAAGTCAGAGCGTGCGTTCGAGCTGCCAGGCTTGGTACTTCAGGCTTACCACCGCACCGATCACGATGCCCGCGATGGCCGGCAGGCTCGCGATGCTCAGCGTCGACAACGCACTCAGGCCCTGCCCGATGGTGCAGCCCATGGCCGTGACGCCGCCGATGCCCATGAGCACCGCGCCCGTCGCGTGGTGCGCGAGGTCGCCGGTGCCGGCAAAGCCTTCCCAGCGGAATTCGCGCGACCACAGCGCATGCAGCGCGGCGCCCGCCACCACGCCGGCCACCGACACGATGCCCAGCGTGAGCCGCTTGTTGGCGTCGCTGTAGAACATGAGCCAGTCGAGCGCGTAGGCCACCGGCGTGACGAAGCTCAGCGCTTCGGCGCGGCCGGAGTTGGTGGCGAGGAACACGTGCTCGAGCGTGAGCGGATGCTCCTCGACCACCGCCCAGTGGCCGCTGAGCCACCATGCACCGACGACCAGCGCGCCGATCAGCATGCCGCCGACAAGGCTGCGCACGTCGCGCGTCTCGCGACCCCACGCGGCCCACACGAGCAGCGCGCCGCCGAGCACGAGGCCGAGCGCCAGGCGCAGCGACGATGCCTTCAGTTGGAAAGACGCGGCCAGCACATCGGGCAGCGACGCATTCATCGCCAGGTCGATGTGCACCGCATCGACGGTCGCGACGCGCAGCACCGCGGTGATGCCCTTCAGCGTGGCGAAGGCCGACACGCCCATGAGCACCAGCACCACCAATGCCTTGAGGTTGCCGCCGCCCAGGCGCACCAGCGTCTTGTTGCCGCAGCCCGAAGACAGCACCATGCCGACGCCGAACAGCAGGCCGCCGACGAGCGCGGCCAGCCAGAGGATCTGGTGCGAGGCATACAGGGTGCGGTCGGCATCGACGAGCCCCGCGGACACGAGCGCCGAGAAGCCGATGAGCGCGACGCCGCCGGCCGCGGCCCACTGCTTCACGCGGGTCCAGTCGCCCAGCGCCACCACGTCGCTGATCGCGCCCATGGTGCAAAAGCGCGTGGCGCGCGCGACGGCGCCGAACACCGCCGACAGCACGAAGGCCGCCACGAGCGCGAGCGTGGTGAGAAGGGAAAGCTGCGCGATGGACATGCCCCGATTCTAGGGAGCGACCCCGCGCGTGCGGGGGCCCATTCAGCCCAGGCCGGGGTTCGGCGCGATGTTCTTCAGCACGGGTTCGTCGAGCCGGCGCGTGGCCACCACCTTGCGCGACTTCAGCCACGGCTCGATGACCTCCCACACTGGCTTGTTGCCGGCGGTGCGCGCCTCTTCGCTCACGGGCGCCCAGCCCGCGACCTTGTAGCTGCGGCTGGCGTCGATGGGCTTGCCGCCCAGGCGCATGTCCTGGATGCGCTGGCCCATCGCGGCCGTCGGGTCGCAGGTGTATTGCAGCCCGCCCACGCGCACCATGTCGCCGCCCTGCTGGTAGTAGGGGTCGGGGTTGAAGAGGTTGTCGCACACGTCTTCGAGCACGGTCTTGAGCGTCTCGCCGGTCATCTGCGTGACGGTGGCGTACGAGTATGTGGTGGCCGTCATGTCCATCAGCCACTCGCGCGTGATCGCCTGGCCGGGCAGCAGCGAGGTGCCCCAGCGGAAGCCGGGCGAGAAGGCGATGGGTGCGTCCTGCACTTCCATGAGCGCGTCGAGCAGCAGCTGGTCGCCGGTGCCGTTGAAGTTGCCGCGCCGGTACAGCGCGCCGTCGGTGTGCGCGAGGGTTTCGGACAGCTTGGCCTCGTAGGGCGCGCGCACGCGGGTGATGAGCGCGTCCATCTCCTTGTCGGCCGGAATCAGGTCGGAGAACACGGGCAGCAGGCGGTAGCGGAAGTCGCTCACCTTCTTGCCCTTGACGTCGAAGTCGATCACGCCGAGGAACTTGCCGTTGGAGCCGCCATTGACCACGATGGTCTTGCCGCCCGCGTTGCTCACCAGCGTGGGCATGGGCGTGCCGTCGTGCGTGTGGCCGCCGAGGATGGCGTCGATGCCGGTGACGCGGCTGGCCATCTTCAGGTCGACGTCCATGCCGTTGTGCGACAGCACCACCACCACCTGCGCGCCCTTGCCGCGCGCCTCGTTCACCACGCGCTGCAGGTTGTCGTCCTGGATGCCGAAGGTCCAGTCGGCCACCATGTAGCGCGGGTTGGCGATGGGCGTGTACGGGAAGGCCTGGCCGATGATGGCGCAGGGCACGCCGTTGATCTCGCGCATCACATACGGCTTGAACACCGGGTCGCCGAAGTCGGCGGTCTTGACGTTCTGCGCGACGAACTCGACCTTGCCCGCAAAGTCTTTCTCGATGATCTGCTGCACCCGCGCCATGCCGTAGGTGAACTCCCAGTGCCCGGTCATCACGTCGACGCCGAGCAGCTTGCAGGCATCGACCATGTCCTGCGCATCGGTCCACAGCGAGGTGGCCGAGCCCTGCCAGGTGTCGCCGCCGTCGAGCAGCAGCGCGCCGGGACGGCTGGCCTTGAGCTGCTTGACCAGCGTGGCCAGGTGCGCGAAGCCGCCGACCTTGCCGTAGCGCTGTGCGGCCTTGTCGAAGTCGAGGTACGTGAGCGCATGCGCCATGCGCGTGCCGGGCTTCACGCCCGCAGCCTTCAGCAAATGTTCGCCGACGAGGTGCGGCACCTTGCCGCGCATGTTTCCCACGCCGATGTTGACGCCCGGTTCTCGGAAGTACAGCGGCTTGAGCTGCGCGTGGCAGTCGGTCATGTGCAGCATCGACACGTTGCCGAAGGCCGGCACGGTGTACATGCTGTCGAGGCCGGCGGCCATGCTGCTGTCGTGGCGGCCCAGGCCCAGGCCGGCGACAGCGCCGGCACCGAGCATCTGGACGAACTCGCGCTTGGAAAGGTTCATGAAGAGAGAAGCCGGGCGTTCAGCGGTTGACGGGGGACTGGGGGTCGAGCAGCAAGCCCATCACGTCGCGGATCTGCTTCTCGTTGAGGATGCCGGAATGGCCGACGCGCGGCATGTTCGAGCAGGCGTTGTAGGCGCGCGCGTTCCACAGCTTGCCCCAGGTGTATTCGACGATGGGCTTGGACGCAGCGCTGGCCGGGTCGCTCACGCCGCGCAGCTTGCCGTAGTGGTACAGGCTCGGGCCGAGCGTGCCGAAGGAGATTTCTTCCTTCGACATCTGGTGGCAGTTGTAGCAATTGCCGCCGTTGGCGGCGTTGGCCGCGTCGGTCCAGGTGAGGCCGCGGCCGTTCTGCGCGATCTTCTCGCCCTCGCGCCAGTCGCCGACGAACTTGCCATCGGAAGGCCAGCGCACGGTCTTCATGTTGGCGGCCTCGATCTCCTTGGTGCGCTGCTCGTCCAGCGGTTGGCCACTGGCGTCGGCTTCGCTGCACGCGAGGTTGGCGGGGTCTTGCACGAGGCGGTCGACCTTGGCGATGCCCTGGTCACGGAAGGAGCGCTGCAGCGCGTCGGCGGTGAGCTTGTCGAGCTCGGCGGCGCTGTCGACGGACGCGCAACCGAACACGGTGAGCGCGCAGGCCACGGCGGCCAGGCCGAGGAAATGATCTGACTTCATGGCGTGGCTCCTTCAGCGCTTGATGGCCGGTGCGGTGGTCTTGCCGCCCTTGCCGTTGACGCCCATGTACACGGCCAGTGCCACGGTCACGTCGCTGGCGTAGCCCGGGTACGGAAAGCGCTGCTGGCGGAAGCAGTCGTTGAGCCGCCGCTGCATGCCCCACAGCTCGCCGGACGACACGCGGTACGCCGGCCAGGCGCCGAAGCCTTCGCCCGCACCGGGGTTCTTCGTGAGGTTGGGCAGGTCTTGCAGGCGGATGCGCTTGCCGTCGGCACCGTGGCAGGTGGCGCAGGCAAAGTCGTGCGGGCCGGCGCGCAGGAAGAACAGGCGCTTGCCCACTTCGTAGGCGCGGCGTTCGCTCGCATGCGACTGCGGCAGGTTCAGCGGCAGCCCTTTCGACTCGGCGGAGATCCACGCCACCAGCCCCTCGAGGTTCTTCTGCTCGCCCTGGCCGAACGGCGTCTTGGCGATGGCGGCGGCGTCGAAGCCCTGCAAGGTTTCCATGCAGGTGAGCAGGCGCGACTCCATGTCCTGCACGCGGCCGGTGTCGGGAAAGTAGCGCGGCAGTTCGGCGAACGCGCCCTTCACCACGCCCGGGCCCTTGCCGAGGTCGCACTTCTCCATCGACGCGGCCTTGGGGCCGCGCTTCTGTTTCCAGAGGTCTTCGCCCTTGGCCTCGAACAGTTCGGCGGGGTTGCCGTCCTGCAGCAGCGCGCGGTACTCGGCGATGCCTTCGGCCGTGGTCTTCTGCGCCGCGGCGGGCAGTGCGATGCTGCCGGCCAGCACCAGCAGGCTCAGGCATGTGGTTGTCCTCATGGGGCCGCCTTTTTTTCTCGTGGGGAACACAACACGCGAGCGAGCGCCCGCGTGGGCGAAGAAAGCGTCAGCTGACGGTGGCTTCGTCGGTGCGGGTGTCGCCGCGGTTGTCCTTCCAGGTCACGGCGATCTTGTCGCCGGCCTTCGCGCCCTTCAGCGTGAACTGCATGAAGGGGTTCTTCGACACCGCCGGGCCCCAGTCGGCCGTGAGCACGGTCTTGCCGTTGAGCGAGGCCGTGACCTCCTGGATGAACCAGGCGGGGATGGTCTTGCCGGCGGCGTCCTTGCGCTGGCCGGTTTCCATTTCGTGCGCCATGAGGATGCGCACGGTCGTCTTGTCGCCCGCGGCCTGGGCGCGGATGCGCATGGGATCTGCCATGGTGGTCTCCTTCTTCTCGTCGTGTTCTGTGTGTGAAGCCCGTCGCTCAGCCGCCGCAGCCGCCGAGCGTGACCTTGACTTCCTTCTTGGCGAAGAGCGCCTTGCCGTCGTTCATGACCGCGATCGCGTACACGTCGGACGACTGGCCCAGCTTGGCGCGCGTGGTGAAGTTCGACTCGACGAACTCCGAGGTGTTGAAGATCGCGACCACGGCGTTGGGGTTCTTCTCGACCAGCAACATGAGCTGCTTCACGCCGGGCAAGGCAGTGGCCACGCTGAGCGGCACCACGGCGCCGTTCTCGGCGATGTCGGGGCCGGTGATGGTGACGTCCTTGCTCTCGGTGGGCGCGCCGGTGACGCCGACGGCCTTGAGCGCGTCGGCCACGCTCTTGGCATCGAAGGCGTCTTTGGAGTACGCGAACGCGGTGGCGGGGAGCCAGCCGGCGGTGGCCGCCAGGCCTGCGAGGGCGGCGGACTGCGTGAGCATCTGTCTGCGGTTTTTCATGGGGTTGTCTCCTGTCGAATCATGGTCCGGCGCTGTCGGCGAGCCAGCGTGCGATGGCCTTGGCATCATCGTCGGCCAGGGTCTGCGGCGGCATCGGGATCGCCCCCCAGACACCGGTGCTGCCCGCCTTGATCTTCTGCAGCAGGTGGTCGGTCTGGCCGGGGTACTTCTTCGCGATGTCCGAGAAGGCGGGGCCGACGAGCTTCTGCGTCATGCCGTGGCAGGCGGTGCAGCTGTTCTTCTCGAGCAGCGCCACGGGCACTTTCGGTGCCGCGGCCGGTGCGCTGGTCTTCACGGCAGCGGCAGCGGGCGCAGCGGTGGCGATGCCGCGCTGCGCGCCCACCAGCCGGTTCTGGTCGGCGAGGTTGCCGTGGCTGCCGCGCGCATGCGGTGGCAGCTGCGCGACGGACGACGCCGCCGGCACGCAGTCGCGCATGCAGGCCACGGCCGACACGTCGGGCTTCGCTGCGCGGCCGAACTCGCTGCCGGGCCACATCGCGTGCGCGGTGGTGCCGCCGTTGCGATTGGGCATGCGGGCCTGCACCTCGCGGATGTTCTTGTCGGACAGCGTGAAGTCGTCGGGCACGATGCCGCCGAGGTTCAGCATGTAGGCGGTGACGGCATACACATCGTCCGGCGTCAGCGACTTGGGCTGGTTCCACGGCATGGCGCGGTACACGTAGTCCCACACGGTCGACAGGCTCGTGACCTTCATCAGCGTGGTGCGGCCCGGGAAGGCCGGGTCTTTCAGGCGCGCGACGTGGCCGCTCTTGATGTCCTCGGCCGTGGTGCCGCCGACGATCGGGCTGAACACCTGGTTCGACTCGCCGAACACGCCGTGGCACGAGGCGCACTTGCCTTCCCACAGGTCCTGCCCGCGCGTGACGGAGCCCGAGCCGGGCGGCAGGCCCTTGAAGTCGGGACGCACGTCGATGTCCCACGCGGCCACTTCCTTGGGCGTGGCGTCGCGGCCGATGCCGGCATAGCCTGCTGTCTTGGGCTGCGCCCATGCGGCTGCGCTGCAAGCGAGGACCAGCAACAGCAGCGCGCGCTTAGGAAAGCTGGACATTCGCCACCTCCCCGTTCGCCTGCACCTGCCACGACTGGATGGCGTTGTTGTGATAGATCGAGCGCGTGCCGCGCACCGCGCGCAGCTGCTTGTAGCTGGGCTGCACGTAGCCGGTGTCGTCCATCGCGCGGCTCTGGATGATGGCGGGCGTGCCGTCCCACACCCAGTCGATGTTGAAGCGCGTGAGGCACTTCGAGAGCACGGGCGATTCGAGCCGCGCGGTGCGCCAGTTGCGCCCGCCGTCCACGCTCACGTCCACGCGCTTGACCTTGCCGCGGCCCGACCATGCGAGGCCGGTGATGTTGTAGAAGCCCTTGTCGAGCAGCATCTGCCCGCCCGAGGGCGTGGTCACGACGCTCTTGCATTCCTGGATGTTCGTGTACTGGCGGTGCTGGCCGTCGGGCATGAGGTCGACGTAGTGCACGGTCTCGTCCTTGGCGCCGTAGGGCTGGTCGCCGAGTTCGATGCGGCGCAGGTACTTGACCCAGCTCACGCCCTGCACGCCGGGCACCACGAGCCGCAGCGGGTAGCCCTGCTCGGGCCGCAGCATCTCGCCGTTCTGGCCGTAGGCCACGAGCACCTCGCCCGAGCGGATGAGGCTCATGGGAATGGTGCGCGTCATCGACGAACCGTCGGCGCCTTCGGCGAGCACGAAGCGCTCGCCCTTGAGGTCGGCGCCCGCCATCTCGAGCAGCGTGATCAGCGGCACGCCGGTGAACTCGCTGCACGACAGCATGCCGTGCGTGTACTGGGCCGTGGGCACGGCGACGTTGCCCCACTCCATGCCGGTGTTGGCGCCGCACTCGATGAAGTGAAAGCGCGACACCGAGGGCAGGCGCATCAGCTCGTCGAGCGTGAAGACCTTCGGCGTCTTCACCATGCCGTTGACCATCAGGCGGTGCTTCGAGGGATCGATGTCCCACCAGCCCTGGTGGTGCCGCTCGAAGTGCAGGCCGCTGGGCGTGACGATGCCGAACAGCGACTGCAGCGGCGCGAACGACACCGAGGCCTGCGCGGTCGGCGTGAGCCCCGGGCTCTGGCGGCGCTGCACGTTGGCTTCGTACTTGGAAGGCTTGCCGTAGCCGTCGGTGACCACCGGTTGGCCGAGGCCCGTGCTGTGCGCGGGCAGGTTCAATATGGCGGGGTCGCCGTCGCCCACGGCAGTGCGCGTTTGCGCGAGCGCGGACGACGTGGCCGCCGTGCCTGCAACGGCCGCGGCGAAGGCGTTGCGGATGAAGTCGCGCCGCCCCTTGCCGGCTTCGGCGAAGACGGCGCGCACGCCCTGCGCGTCGAGAAAGTTCTCGGGTGCCTTGCGCACCTGCCCGGTCTGCTGGATGCTGCCGCTCATCGCGTCGCGTCCGTGGGCCTTACTTGGCGCCGCCCAACACCCAGGCGGCCAGCGCCTTGGCATCGGCCTCGCTCATCGCAGGCTGCGCGGGCATGGGCACGGCGCCCCACTTGCCGGTGCTGCCCTTCTGGATGCTCGCGGTGAGCGCGGCGAGCGCGTCGGCCTGGCCGGTGTACTTCTTCGCGACGTCGAGGTAGGCCGGGCCGACCAGCTTCTTGTCGACCGCGTGGCAGGCGAGGCAGGCGTTCTTCTGGGCCAGCTCCTTGTTGGCAAGGGCCGGTGTCGACAGCAGCAAGGCGGTGACAGCGACGGCGAACGACGGCAGCAGCAACTTCAATTCGGTCTCCTCGAAACGCGCCCCGAAGCGGCCGGTTTCATCGTTAAATAAGTAAATCGTTATGTATTGATTTTAGGGACGATCGTGAACAAGGGAAGGGCTTTGCTCTTGGGGGAAACCCGTTCGGTTTCGCCATGCATAACGTCAGCTGCGGACGGCGGTACGTGCTTGCTGCAGGCGTGCTTCGAGGTAGGCGCCGTAGAAGTCCGAGTCGCCGCCGGTCAGGCGCTCGGCGACCTCGCGGCCGTTGCGGCCGAAGAAGAGCACGGTCGGCGCGACGCTGACGTGCCATGCCTTGATGAGCGCGTCGTGCGTGCGCGTGGCGCCGTCGAAGTCGCGCACGGTGCGCGCGTCGCGAAAGTCGATCTGCACCACGGGCAGGCCCGCGGCGAGTTCGGGCATGAGGTAGTGCTCGCGCGCGATCTTGCAGAAGGGGCAGCCCTGCAGGCTGGCCATGACGACCAGCGGTTGCGCGCGAGCCAGCGCCGCGGCGAGCGCGCCGGCCAGCGAAGCAGGCGCGGGCAACTGCACATCGGCCGCATGCACGGCCATCGGCGCCACGCACCACGCGGCGAGGCCCGCGACGAACTGCCGGCGCGTGCGGTCGCCGCTCATCGCGCCTCCTGCTCCAGCAGCAGGTAGGTGTTGTAGGCGTTCATGCGGTTGGCCACCTTGAACAGCGGCCAGGCCTCGAAGCGCGACCAGTCGGTGGCGGCGTAGGCCTCGTCGAAAGGCGTCATCTCGGTCGCGGCCTTCTGCATCGCACCGCGCAGGAAGACGAGGTAGTCGCGCGTCTGCCGCAGGTCTTGCGCCGGGTCGTCCGACGCGGGGCCGTGGCCCGGCACGATGGTGCGCGCGTCGAGCGCGAGCAGTGCGTCGAGCGACGCGATCCAGTGCCGGCTGTCGGCCGAGCCCACGTAGGGCGTGCGGTTGCGGAACACGATGTCGCCGGTGAACAGCACCTTCTGCTGCGGCAAAAAGATGGCCAGGTCTTCGGGCGTGTGCGCGGGGCCGGCGGGCTGGATCACGAAGCGCGTGCCGCCAATCGTCAGCTCGGTGCGCCCGTCGATCCACACATCGGCAGGCACCAGCCGCGTGCGCTCGTCGATCCACGGTGCGAGCTCCTGGCGCGAGGCCTCGAGCCGCAGCCGCGCGGTGTCGGACGTGAGGTAGCTCTTGCCCCGTGCGTGCGCCACGATCTGCGCGCCCAGCGCCTTGAACACCTGCAGGCCGTAGATGTGGTCGGCGTGGTAGTGCGTGAGGATGACGTGGCTGATCGGCTTGGGCGTGAGCTTGCGGATCTCTTCCACCATGCGCTCGGCAACGGCGGGCGAGCCGAGCGCGTCGATCATCACGACGCTGTCGCGCGTGACGACGAAGCCGGCGTTGGAGATGAAGTTCTGGTTCTCCTTCGAGCCCAGCGCGGGGATGCCCTGCACGTAGTAGATGTCGGGCGCCACCGGCAGCGGGCGGATCTCGGGCGCGGCGAACGCGGCACTGGCGCTCAGCCAGAGCGCAGCGCACATCAACAGCGCCTTCGCGCGAACGGCGGTGGGCCGGCACGGGAACATCGTGGGTCGTCTCCTGCGGGCTGGGCGGCGAGGGCCGCGGGCTTGCCCGGCTGTAAATATAAGCAGAAGATGATATTTTGCGGGCAACGACAACAGCCAGAGGGTTTCCCCATGAGACACGCATTCATCGCTTTCCTGCTCGCCATGGTCGCCACGTTTGCGGGCGCGCAGGAGACCAAGGTGGTCTACCACGTGAACACCGGCGTGGAGAACAGCGCCGCCATCCTCGCGAACATCACGAACCACCTGAACGCGGACCCGAAGGCGAAGATCGTCGTGGTCACGCACGGCCCCGGCATCGACTTCCTGCTGAGCGACGCCAAGGACAGCAAAGGCCGCGAGTTCAGCGGACCGGTGAGCGCACTGGCGGGGCGCGGCGTGGAGTTCAAGGTGTGCAACAACACGCTGACCACGCGCAACATCGACGCGGGCAAGCTGCTGATGGAAACCAAGGTGGTGCCCTCGGGCGTGGCCGAGGTCGCGCGGCTGCAGGCGAAGGAAGGCTACGTCTACCTGAAGCCCTGAGGCGCAAAAGCCGGCTGACGCCGGCCCTCGTCTTCTCTTCTTATTCCTGCTCGATGGCGATCTGCACGCAGATGCTGCGGCACAGCGCCACCACGGTCTCGTTCGCGATGCTGTAGTAGATGCTCACGCCGTCGCGGCGTCGTGCGAGCACGCCCGCCTGGTAGAGCGTGTTCAGGTGCTGCGACATGTTGGGCTGCGTGGTGTCGATCTGCGCGAGCAGCTCGCTCACGTTCTTCTCGCCGTTGCACAGCAGGCTCACGATCTTCAGCCGCATCGGCGCGGCCATGGCCCGGAACAGGTCGGCGGCCATGTCGAAGACCTCGTCCTCGGTGACAGCCGCGGACTTCTTACGGGGTTTGGTGGCCATGCTGAATAGGTTCATGCGCAGGTCGCAATGTACATCGGCCCTTGGCGCAGCGAGCGATGTCCCGGCGGCCGTACGGCGATTGCACGCGGCCGCCGCGTCACAAAAGCGACGCGCTGCCCGTCTTCGGGGTGCGGGGATGTCCCCGCGCAACCACCCGGAGCACCCACCATGCACGCGACGCCAAAGATAGCCCTGCCCTATCGGGGCCATTGCCACGTCTTTCTCGACAGCGTTCGGACGCGATCTAATAATCAAAGCACTCTCTTTGATAAAAAAGCAGGTTGCGTATGAACAAACAATCCAGGACCTGGCTCGGCGCCGGTCTCACGGTCGCGGTGCTGGGCGCGGCGGGCTACGGGCTCGTGGCGAAGTTCCAGCCGGCCCATGCACAGGGCGGCGCCATGCCGCCGGCCAAGGTGGCGGTGGCCCCCGCGCGGCAGACCGAGATGGCGCGCTTTCTCGGCGGCATCGGCACGCTGGAGGCCAACCGGCAGGTCGAGGTGCCGGCCGAGGTGGAGGGACGGGTCGCGAAGATCCTGTTCACGCCGGGCGCGCAGGTGCGCGCCGGCCAGCTGCTGGTGCAGCTGAACGACGCGCCCGAGCAGGGCGACCTCGAGCGGCTGCGCGCCCAGCAGGCCAATGCCAGGGCCCTGCTCGAACGCACGCGCCGCCTGCTGCCGCAGCAGGCCGCCACGCAGGAGCAGATGGAACAGGCGCAGGCCGCCTTCGACCAGGCCAGCGGCGAGCTGCGGCGCGTGCAGGCGCTCATCGAGCAGAAGCACATCAAGGCGCCGTTCGACGGCGTGCTGGGCATCCGCAAGGTCAACCTCGGCCAGTTCGTGCGTGCCGGCGATGCGCTGGTGTCGCTCACCGATGCGCGCACGCTGTTCGCCAACCTCACGCTGCCCGAGAACGCGCTGCCGGCGCTGCGGCGCAACCAGGCGGTGGCGCTCGCGGTCGACGCCTACCCGGGCCGCGTGTTCCCCGCGAAGCTCAGCGCCATCGAACCCATGATCGGCAGCGACACGCGCACCGTGCGGCTGCAGGCCACGGTCGACAACGCCGACGGCGCGCTCACGCCCGGCATGTACGTCAACGCCAAGGTGGCGCTGCCCGCGCGCGCCGACGCCATCGCGGTGCCTGAAACCGCCATCACCTACAGCACGCACGGCGACTCGGTGTTCGTGGTGCGCGCTGGCGACAAGGGCGACGGCTTCTCGGTGCAGCAGGTGTTCGTGAAGACCGGCGAACGACAAGACGGGCTGGTCGTCGTCGAGCAGGGACTGAAGGCCGGCGAGCAGGTCGTCACCTCGGGCCAGCTGCGCCTGTACAACGGCGCCGCCGTGGCCCCGGCCGCGAAGGACACGCTGGCCCTGCAGGAATCGAAGTCATGAAGTTCACCGATCTCTTCGTGCGCCGGCCCGTGCTGGCGCTGGTGGTGAGCACGCTCATCCTGCTGCTCGGCGCGCGTGCGCTGGGCGACCTGCCGGTGCGCCAGTACCCGCTCACAGAGAGCACCACGCTCACCATCACCACGCAGTACCCCGGCGCCTCGCCGGAGCTGATGCAGGGCTTCGTCACGCAGCCGATCGCGCAGGCGGTGGCGACGATCGAGAACGTCGACTACCTGTCGTCGTCGTCCACGCTGGGCCGCAGCGTGATCAGCGTGCGCATGAAGCTCAACGCCGACGCCAACCAGGCGCTGACGCAGGCGATGGCGCAGGTCAGTCAGGTGAAGTACCGGCTGCCGGCCGAGGCTTTCGACCCGGTGATCCTCAAGTCGTCGGGCGAGGCCACGGCCGTCGCCTACGTGGGCTTCTCGAGCAAGACCATGCCCGTGCCGCAGCTCACCGACTACCTCTCGCGCGTGGTGCAGCCGCAGTTCGCGTCGATCGAGGGCGTCTCGGGCGTCGAGGTGTCGGGCGGGCAGACGCTGGCGATGCGCGTGTGGCTGGACGCCAACCGCATGGCCGCGCGCGGCATCTCGGCCGGCGAGCTGGCCGACGCGCTGCGCCAGAACAACGTGCAGGCCGCCCCCGGGCAGGTGAAGGGCCTGTACGTGGTGTCGAACATCCGCGTGAACACCGACCTGGTGAACGTGGCGGAGTTCCGCGACATGGTCATCAAGCGCCAGACCGACGGTGGAAGCGACGCCATCGTGCGCCTGGGCGACGTGGCCACGGTGGAACTGGGCGCCGCGAGCGCCGACAGCAGCGCGACGATGGACGGCGACAAGGCCATCTACCTCGGCCTGCAGGCCGCGCCCAACGGCAACCCGCTGGTGATCGTGAAGCGCATCCGCGACCTGCTGCCCGGCATCAAGCAGAACCTGCCGCCGGGCGTGGAGGTGCAGCTGCCCTTCGAGCTCGCGCGCTTCATCGAGGCCTCGATCGACGAGGTGCAGAAGACGCTGCTCGAAGCCATCGCCATCGTGGTGCTGGTGATCTTCCTGTGCCTGGGCTCGCTGCGCGCGGTGCTCATCCCGGTGGTGACGATTCCACTGTCGATGCTGGGCGCGGCGGCGTTGATGCTGCTGTTCGGCTTCAGCATCAACCTGCTCACGCTGCTGGCGATGGTGCTGGCCATCGGCCTGGTGGTGGACGACGCCATCGTGGTGGTGGAGAACGTGCACCGCCACATCGAGGAAGGCAAGTCGCGCGTGCAGGCCGCACTGATCGGCGCACGCGAAGTGGCCGGCCCGGTGATCGCGATGACGCTCACGCTGGCCGCGGTGTACGCGCCCATCGGCCTCATGGGCGGGCTCACGGGCTCGCTGTTCAAGGAGTTCGCCTTCACGCTGGCGGGCGCGGTGGTGGTGTCGGGCGTGATCGCGCTCACGCTGTCGCCGGTGATGAGCTCGTTCCTGCTGCCGCAAGATGCCACGGCGGGCCGCATGGCGCGCTATGCCGAGGCCTTCTTCCACAAGCTGGCCACGGCCTACGGACGGCTGCTCGACGTGTCGCTGCACCACCGCTGGGTCACGGGCCTGCTGGCGGCGGCCGTGCTCGTGAGCCTGCCCTTTTTGTACAACGCGGCGCAGCGCGAGTTGGCGCCCGGCGAAGACCAGGCGATGGTGATGACCGTCATCAAGTCGCCGCAGCACGCCAACATCGACTACGTCGAGAAGTTCGGCCAGAAGTGGGACGAGGTGCTGGCCAAGCTGCCCGAGAACACCGGTCGCTGGCTCATCAACGGCTCGGACGGCGTGTCCAACAGCATCGGCGGTGTGCAGCTGTCCGACTGGAACGCTCGCCAGCGCAACGCCGACCAGATCCAGGGCGACGTGCAGGGCGGCATGAACGAGGTCGAGGGCAGCAGCGTGTTCGCCTTTCAGTTGCCGTCGCTTCCCGGTTCGACCGGTGGGCTTCCGGTGCAGATGGTGATCCGCAGCGCGGGCGACCACCGCAGCGTGTTCGAGGCGATGGAAACGCTGAAGAAGGCGGCACGCGAGAGCGGCAAGTTCGCCGTGGTCGACAGCGACCTGGAGTTCAACAACCCCGTGACCGAGGTGCGCGTGGACCGCGCCAAGGCCAACAGCATGGGCGTGACCATGAAGGCCATCGGCGACACGCTGGCCGTGCTGGTGGGCGAGAACTACGTCAACCGCTTCGGCATGGACGGCCGCTCGTACGACGTGATTCCGCAGTCGCCGCGCGACCAGCGGCTCACGGCCGAGGCGCTCGCGCGCTACTTCGTGAAGAGCGCGAGCGGCCAGCCCGTGCCGCTGACCAACCTGGTGCAGCTGTCGACCAGCGTGGGCCCCAACAAGCTCACGCAGTTCAACCAGCTCAACGCCGCGACCTTCCAGGCCATTCCGATGCCGGGCGTGACCATGGGCGACGCCGTGGCGTTCCTCAGCGAAGAGGCCAAGAAGCTGCCGGCCGGCTTCAGCTACGACTGGCAGTCGGACGCGCGCCAGTTCACGCAGGAAGGCTCGGCGCTGGTGATGGCCTTCGTGTTCGCGATCGTGGTGATCTACCTGGTGCTGGCCGCGCAGTACGAAAGCCTGCGCGACCCGCTGATCATTCTGGTCAGCGTGCCGATGTCGATCTGCGGCGCGCTGGTGCCGCTGGCGCTGGGCTTTGCCACCATCAACATCTACACGCAGATCGGACTGGTGACGCTCATCGGGCTCATCAGCAAGCACGGCATCCTGATGGTGGAGTTCGCCAACGAGATCCAGGAGCGCCTGAACCTGGAGCGCCGCGCCGCCATCGAGCAGGCCGCGCGCATCCGGCTGCGCCCGATCCTGATGACCACGGCCGCGATGGTGGTGGGCCTGGTGCCGCTCTTGTTCGCCAGCGGCGCGGGCGCCAACAGCCGCTTCAGCATCGGCCTGGTGATCGTGGTCGGCATGCTGGTGGGCACGCTGTTCACGCTGTTCGTGCTGCCCACCATGTACACGCTGCTGGCGCGCGACCACCGCACGGTGGGGCGCTCGCAGCGCGCCGCCGAACTCGAGGCGCTCGTGGCGCGCGAGCCTGCCGGCGACACCGTCTGAGACACCGGGAGCATGACCATGACGACAAGAAGACCCTTCTCCTACGCCGCACCGTTCGCCCTCAGCCTGCTGGTGCTGGCCGGTTGCGCGGTCGGGCCGAAGTACGCCGCGCCGACCGATGCGCCGGTGGCCATCGCCGCCCCCGAGCGCGCGCTGTTCGCGCCCGACGCGGTGCAACGCGACTGGTGGCGCCAGCTCGACGATCCGCAGCTCGACGCGCTCATCGAACGCGCACTGGCCGGCAACCACGACATCCGCATCGCCCACGCGCGGCTGCTGGAAGCGCGTGCGATGCAGACCGAGGCCGAGCTCGACCGCCTGCCCGTGGTGACGCTGGGCGCCAGCAAGACGCGCAGCATCGCGCAGGGCAACGGCGTGCCGGCCGATGCGCGCACGCTGGCGCAAAGCAGCCGCGCGGGCTTCGACGCCGGCTGGGAGATCGACCTGTTCGGCCGCCTGCAACGGTTGGACGAAGCCGCCACCGCGCGCGCCCAGGCCAGTGCGGCCGACCTCGAACAGGTGCGCATCGTGGCCGTGGCCGAACTGGCGCGCAACTACTACGAGATGCGCGGCGCCGAGCAGCGCCTGGCCGTGACGCAGCGCACCCTCGAGAGCCTGCGCCAGAGCCTGCGCGTGACCGAGGCGCAGGTGCGCACCGGGCGCGGCCTCGAAGGCGACCTGGCCAGCGCGCAGGCCAACCTGGCCAGCACCGAGAGCCAGCTGCCCGCGCTCGAGACCACGCGCCGCCAGGCCGCGCACCGCGTCGCCGTGCTGGCGGGCCTGCGCCCGGCCGAGCTGGCGCCGATGCTGCAGCCGCACCCGCTGCGCGTGCTCGACAAGCGCCTGCCCATCGGCGACCTGGGCGATCTGCTGCGCCGCCGGCCCGACGTGCTGCGCGCCGAGCGCGGCCTGGCCGCCAGCACGGCCGACGTGGGCGCGGCCACGGCCGAGCTGTACCCGCGCGTCGACATCGGCGGCTTCCTGGGCTTCATCGCGCTGCGCGGTGCCGACCTGGGCAGTTCGTCGAGCCGCGCCTTCAGCGTCACGCCCGGCGTGAGCTGGCCTGCGCTGCGGCTGGGCTCGGTCAAGGCCCGCCTG
Source organism: Variovorax sp. GW821-FHT06D12 (assembly GCF_059419205.1). Taxonomy (NCBI): domain Bacteria; kingdom Pseudomonadati; phylum Pseudomonadota; class Betaproteobacteria; order Burkholderiales; family Comamonadaceae; genus Variovorax; species Variovorax sp. GW821-FHT06D12. Next base: position 282,892 of record NZ_JBWKRI010000007.1, read on the forward strand.
CGCGGCGCCGAGGCGCGTGCCGAGGGCGAGCGCGCCGTCTACGAACAGACCGTGCTGCGCGCCATCGAGGACGTCGAAAGCGCCCTCACCGGCTACGGCCAGAACCAGCTGCGCCTGCAGCGGCTGCTGGAGGCCTCGGCCCGCAGCGGCCGTGCCGCCGAGCTGGCCGAGGTGCGCTACCGCGAAGGCGCCGCGCCCTACCTGAGCGTGCTCGACGCGCAGCGCACCCTGCTGCGCGCGCAGGATGCCGTGGCCGAGGCCGAAACCGCCTCGTTCACCAGCCTCGTCGCGCTTTACAAAGCGCTCGGTGGGGGGTGGCAAGCGCCCACAGATGCGAAGGGAGGGCCAACCACCTGACAATGACGCTGTTTTCTCCCCCCACGACCGAAGCCGCCATGTCCGCCCCCGATGCCACCAAGCCCACCTGGATGCCGCACCAGCCGGCAGACCGCATCCTCTCCACGCTGAAGACCCGCGGCGCGCTCGGCATCCCCGACATCGCCAAGGTGCTGCACGTGACGGTCGAGGCGGTGCGCCAGCAGATGTCCAAGCTCGAGACCGAAGGGCTGGTGGACGCCGAGAGCCGCTCCAGCGGGCGCGGCCGTCCGACCCAGATCTGGCGGCTCACCGGCGAGGGCCACCGGCGCTTTCCCGACACGCACGCCGAGATGACGGTGCAGATGATCAGCGCCGTGATCAGCGTGTTCGGCGAAAAGGGCATGGACCAGCTCATCGGCGCGCGCGAAGCCACCATGCGCGCCACCTACACCGAGGCCATGCGCGGTGCGCGCAACCTCGAGACGCGGCTCGAACGGCTCGCGGACATCCGCAGCCGCGAGGGCTACATGGCCGAGTACCGGGCCGAGGGCGAGGGCTTTCTCTTCATCGAGAACCACTGCCCCATCTGCACCGCGGCGCAGGCCTGCACCGGCTTTTGCCGCAGCGAGCTGCAGCTCTTCGACGAGGTGCTGGGGCCCGAGGCCGACGTGAGCCGTGTCGAGCACGTGCTCGCGGGCGCGCGGCGCTGCGCCTACCGCATCGTGCCCAAGGCCCGCGCCTGAGGCACCCTCTTTTGTCTTTATCCACCAACTAGAAAGAAAGGCTCCACCATGGAACACACCCTTCCCCCGCTGCCGTACGCCATCGACGCACTGGCCCCCGAGTATTCGAAGGAAACGCTCGAGTACCACCACGGCAAGCACCACAACGCCTACGTGGTGAACCTGAACAACCTGCAAAAGGGCACCGAGTTCGAAGCGATGACGCTCGAAGAGATCGTCAAGAAGTCCAGCGGCGGCATCTACAACAATGCCGCCCAGATCTGGAACCACACCTTCTTCTGGAACTGCATGAAGCCCCAAGGCGGCGGCGCCCCCACCGGCGCGCTGGCCAAGGCCATCGATGCCAAGTGGGGCAGCTACGACGCCTTCAAGGAAGCCTTCGTGAAGTCGGCCGTGGGCAACTTCGGCTCGGGCTGGACGTGGCTGGTGAAGAAGGCCGACGGCTCGGTGGACATCGTGAACACCGGAGCCGCCGGCACGCCGCTGACCACCGCCGACACCGCGCTGCTGACGGTGGACGTGTGGGAACACGCGTACTACATCGACTACCGCAACCTGCGCCCGAAGTTCGTCGAGACCTTCCTGGCCAAGCTGGCCAACTGGGACTTCGCGGCGAAGAACTTCGGCTGAAGCCCGCGCTTTCGGCATGAAGAAAAAGCCGGCCTGTGGGCCGGCTTTTTCATGGGCGCGCCGTCACCATCCAGTCGATCCAGCGCGCCACGTGCGCCTGGTCAAGGTCGAAGTAATGGGTGTGGGCGCCCAGGCCGAGGCAGGCCTCGTGCTCGGCCGCGACGCACCAGGCCGGCGGCGTCGTCACCTGTTCGTAGGGCTTGTCGTCCTCGCCCCAGAGCCAGCGCCCGACGTAGTCACCCGCCGTGTAGAGGTTGACCCAGCGGGCCACGCCGACCTGGGCCGCGCTCGGCCCGCCGCCGTTCGCGTCTTCCGCCGTCACCCAGCCGTAGAGGTGCGGAAAGCGCGCCGCATACAACTGGCGCAGCGGGCAGCCGGCGGTGAGCAGCAGGAGGCGGCTCTTGTTGAGCGCCGCCCAGAGGTCGGTCACCCGCGCATCGACCTGCTGCGCGGCGCGGAACTGCAGGTAGCGCAGCAGCTCGGTCGAGATCACCGTGCCCTGGCTGTGGGCCACGATCACGATGCGGTCGTAGCCTTGCGCCGCCACGTGCTCCAGCAGCGACACGTAGCGCGAGAAGATGCGCGCGCGCGGGATGGCGCGGCGCGGGAACTCGCGGAAGTGGCCGTCGACGTCCAGCGCCACGTCGAGCGGCATGCGCAGGCCCGGCACGGTGCGCGTGAGAAAACCGCCGAGCAGCGAGACGGAGGCGGCCAGCGTGGCAGCGGTGAAGATCAGCGGCTTGAGCCCGCTTTGCGACAGCGCCGACACCCAGATCACCGCATCGTCGATCCACCCGCCGACCGAGACATTGCACTGCTTGAGCACCAGCAACAGGGCCACCGCGAAGGCGACCACCACGCTGGCGCTGGTCAGCACGGCGACGAAGCGGTCCAGCCGCCGGTAGCCCGCGCCGAGCCAGCGGCCCAGGCCCTGCGAGGTGCCGAAGGCCACCTTGAGCTCGGCGAACAGGCTGGGCACCAGCACCGCCACCAGGTAGGCCAGCAGCGACAGCGTGAGGCCGGCCGTCAAGGCGAAGGCCTGCGTGCTCCGTTCATAGCGGTCGTGCAGAAAGTTCGCACCGTCGCCCCAGCACATGTCCTTGGAAAACCAGAACGGCGCATAAGAAACGCCCCGTGCACCCAACTCCACCAGATTGGTCAGCACGGCCCAGGCCACCATCGTCAGTGCCACGAACGCCGCCAGCGACACGAACAGCCCGAGCCGCCCCGTGGCGATGCTGGCGCGCGCGGCCGCGTCGCGGTCGGGCACCGTCTCCCCGGCGAGCAGCCAGGCGATGAGCAGCACGCCGGCCACGCCCCACCAGGCCACGACGCCCAGCAGCAGGTACTCGACCACCCGCATGCCGGCGCGCACCCAGTGGCGCAGGTCGTCCGTGGCGCCGGCGGCCGAGGCGTTGATCGCCACGTGCACCAGCAGCGCCGCCGCGGTCAGCGCCATCAGCCCCAGCCCCCAGGTGCGCGCCGCCGGAAAGCGGTCGCGCGCGATGCGCAGGGCGCGGTCGGCCAACGCGGCGAGCAGCGCCAGCCAGGCCACGCCGACCACCCAGTGCGCGGGCACCAGCGCCCACAGGAACCAGCCCGCCAGCAGCGCGTACAGGCCCACCACGATCCGCGAGGAGGCCTTTGTGCGCGCCTGGTAGCAGTACCACCAGATCGCCAGCACCGGCACCGCCACGGCCAGCACCCGGCGCAGCAGTTCGGTGAGCGACAACGCATGGGGCGCGGGCTCGACCCGCGCCAACCCGCCAAGCCCCGCGATCACCAGCCCGACCAGCAGCAGCTGCAGGAAGAGGTTCGCCAGAAGGTTCGCAAAGGCCCAGTCGAGCGCGGTCTGCAGCTTCGCCAGGCAGGCCCAGCGCCGCGCGCCCGAAGGTCTGGGCTTCTTGTTCACACCAGCCGCTTCGGCGGCCCGGTCCACCGCGTCGCGGCCCAGCTGCGAGAGGCGGAACACGATGGTGAAGAGCTCGGCGACGATGCGCGCCACCGAACCCGGCAGGCGCGACAGGTCGGCCCAGTACATCTCGTGCACATCGATGCGCTGCTGCACCGGCTGCCCGTGGGCATCGGTGGCGTCGCGCGTCATGCGCACGCGCGTGGCCTCGTAGGCCTCGTGGTCGGGCTCGGCGCGCTGCGACTTGAACAGCAGGTAGTCGCTGAAGGCGATGTCGGGGTTGCTCCGCTTCAGCTCGCGCGGCGTGAGCGGCCCGCGCCCCTTGGCGGCACGCACCACGCCCGCGTCGTCGGCCTCGGCGGTCGAGATCCAGTCGTCGGCGCTGAAGTCGGACGTCTTCGACTGCCGCATCGCCTTGCGCACGGGCGGCACGTAGGCCTTCTGCGCGGCAGCGCCTTCCGTGGCGGCCTTCTCGTTCTTGTCCTGATGCCCGGTGCGCTGCTGCACCATCGAGGTCAGCGGCGGCACCGGCAGCAGGTGGCTGTCGCAGTCGGCCTGGCGGTAGGTGGCGCCCTCGCCGGGGTGGTTGAGCATCAGCGAGGCGATGGCGCGGGCCGTGTCGCCGGCCTTCTGGTCGGCCACGCCGTGGATGGCGATGACCGCGACGCGCTCGGGTGGTTCAGACGCTGGCTGCTCGGGCGACGGTGCGCGCATGTGGGAACTCCTCCATGCCAGGCCGGTGCATGGCAGGAGGGATTGTCCGCAGTGCGTCGCCCTTGGCTTCCCCCAAACGGGGGATGCCGGATGGACAGGGGTTGCTCAGACGTTGATGAGGTTCAGGATGTTCCCGTCCGGGTCCTTGAACCACGCGACCTTCATGTCGCCCATGACGTGGATGTCGCCCGCGAGCGTGGTGCCGGGCATGTCGTAGTGCTCGAAGCGCACGCCCTTGGCCTTGAGCGCGGCCACGAGGCGCTCGATGTCGCCGTCGACCGACCAGGTCACGGCCGTGGCCTGGTTGGTGCCCGCGAAGGCCGAGCGGTAGACGTTGAGCCGCGTGTTGCCGCTGCGGTAGACGATGACCTCGTCGCCTTCGGCATCGACCTGCGCCAGGCCGAGCGTGTCTTCGTAGAAGCGTCGGGCCACGGCGAGGTCTTTCACCGCCAGGTTGGCCACTGCATTGATGTGTCCGAGCATGGGAGCCTCCCGCAAAGAGGATGGGCGCCCGGAAGCCGCCGAGCGCCGGGCGAGCCAGAAATACTCAACCATTTGGTGGAGTATTCGACGCGCGATGGGCGGTGTCAAGGCGTCCGAAAGTACGCACCGCCCCGCGTTCTGCCCCCTCCAGCCGAGACGAGGGCCATCGCGAACCGCGAAAACCCTGCATCGGCACTTCCGGCAGACTGCATCCCCCTTGCCCCCAGAACGAGACAATGCACCCCATGACCCCATCGAACTTCCTCCGTCCGCTGGCCTTCGCGCTGGCCTTCACCGCCGTGGCGGCCACCGCCCCGGCCCAAGCCCAGACCGCCGCCTACCCCGCCAAGCCCATCCGCATGGTCGTGCCCTTCCCGCCCGGCGGCGGCACCGACATCCTGGCGCGCCTGGTCGCGCAGAAGCTCACCGAGGCCAACCACTGGACCGTGGTGCCCGACAACCGCGCGGGCGCCGGCGGCACCATCGGCATCGCCGAGGCCGCGCGCGCCACGCCCACGGGCTACGACATCGTGATGGGCCAGAAGGACAACATGGTCGTCGCGCCCTGGCTCTACAAGAGCCTGAGCTACAACCCGGTGAAGGACCTCACGGCCGTGGCCCACGTGGCCTACACGCCCGTGGTGATCGTCACGCAGGCCAACTCCAAGTTCAAGACGCTCGACGACGTGGTGAAGGCCGCGCGCGCCGCGCCCGACACCATCACCTACGGCTCGCCCGGCAACGGCACCACCATCCACCTGGCCGGCGAGATCTTCAACGGCGCCGCCAAGATCAAGATGCGCCACGTGCCCTACAAGGGCTCCAACGCGGCCATGATGGACGTGCTCGCGGGCAACGTCGACCTGATGGTGTCGTCGGTGCCTTCGGCCATGGCGCAGATCAAGGCCGGCAAGCTGCGCCCGCTGGCCGTCACCTCCGCCAAGCGCAGCACCTCGCTGCCCGACACGCCCACCGTGGCCGAGCTGGGCTACAAGGACTTCGACGTGAGCACCTGGTACGGCGTCTTCGTGCCGGCCGGCACGCCCAAGGACATCGTCACCACGCTGAATGCGGCAGTCAACAAGCTGCTGGCCACGCCTGAAATGAAGGCGGCCATCATTGCCCAGGGCGCGGAGCCGCAGAGCATGACGCCGGAGCAGTTCGGCGCGCTGCTGAAGACCGACTACGAGAAGTGGAAGGGGATCGTTCAGGCCTCAGGCGCGACGATCGAGTAAGACTGGTTTTCATACCAGGAACACCGCGGAATCGGCTTTGCCGGGCCGCTGGTGTTGCCCCCGGTAGGGGGTTGGCGAAGCGACACGAAGTGCGCGAAGCCTGGGGGCGAGCTCAGTCAGGCACGAACTTCGTATTGAAGATCTCGACGTCCGCCGCATCCTCGAACGTCGCCACCTGCCCCATCTTTCCGTCGCTCATGCGGCAGGCCGAGAACAGGCTGTAGCGGCCCTTGAAATAGAACTCGTCCATCACGATCAGCGCATACGGGTACGGCACGAACACCTGGTGCTCGAAGACGATGCGGTGCACGTTCCTCGGCGACGGGAAGAGCTTGTATTCGACGGTGTCGATGGACTTTGCGGTGGCCATGATGTGCTTCTGTCGTCGCGTTCAGGCCGGGTCGCGCACGTCGGCCACGGGGTTGCTGCCGAAGTCCGCGCGCGCCAGGTAGGCGAGCACCTTGGCCGCCGCGCTCTGGGGGCTGTCGAGCCGGCCTTCTTCCTTCATGCTCACGAAGCGCGTGCGGTCCGGGAACTGTTCGGCCGAAGCGCCGCGCAGCTGCACCTGCATGTCGGTGTCGATGATGCCGGGCGCCAGCGACACGATGCGCGCGCCGTTCGGTGCATGCACCTCTTCGAGCGCCACGGCGCGCGAGAAATGGTCCATGCCGGCCTTGGCCGCGCAGTACGGCGCCTGACTGCCCAGGGCGTTGCGGCCCAGGCCCGACGAGATGTTCAGCACCTTGCGCGCGCCGCGCCATTCGCGCGTGGCACCGAGAAAAGCAGCCGTGAGCAGCATCGGCGCCTCGAGCCCGATGCGCAGCGCCTGGGCCAGTTCGGCCGGCACGGCGCGCGACAGCGGCGCGGGGTTGCCGACGGTGCCGGCGTTGTTGATGAGCGTGACGCTGTCGAAGCGCTGGCCGTCCAGCGTGCGCAGCCAGTCCGACAGGCGCGCCGCGGCGGCGACCGGGTCGGACAGGTCCTGCTCCCATTGCGTCAGTTCAGCGCCGGTCGCCTTGGGGGCTTCGGCCAGTTCGGGCGAGGACTTGCGCGCGATGCCGAGCACCGTGTGGCCGGCCTGCAGCAGCTGTTCGGCCATGGCACGGCCCAGGCCGCGCGAGGCGCCGGTGATGACGGTGAGGTGGGAAGAGGCGGAGGTGGTCATGGTGGTGTGGAGGCAGAAGAAGGCCGCAAGGCTAAGGGATATCGAAAGGCCGCGCGCGTCAGCCGGTACGGAACTGGGCGCGCAGGAAGTTGCGGTGGCGGGCGATGTGCTGCAGCTGCGCCGGTGCGATGGAACCGCCGAGGTCGACTTCGTCCGCGCCGTTGAGCACCGCATTGGCGTTCGCCATGGCACGCGCCACGACCTCTTCCTCGCTCACGCCGAGCTGCGCCGCCAGGTCGAGCGCGACGCGGCGCATGGCGCGCTGCGACAGCATCCACATCGCGCCGAAGCGGTCCCAGGCCAGCGCGGCTTCTTCCGACTTCTCGCGGTCGGCGAGGATGTCCTTGAGCGGGCGCGCCAGGATCTCGTTGAGCGCGTCGATCTGTTCGCCCAAGGCCTCGGCGCGGTCGATCGCTTCTTCGAGCGTCGGGCCGTCGTCTTCCTCGTTGCGGGCCTGCGTGGCCTGTTGCTGCTGCGGCGGCAGAAAGCTCGCCTGGGCGTCGGCGGGCACGATCTGCAGGTGGTCGGAAAGGGCCATGGTCTTTTCTTCTTTCAGTTCGAAGTGCTGTTGTTCTTGCGACTGGACATCGCGGTGGCGCGCAGGCCCGGCAGATCGAGCACGCGCAGGCCACCGTACTCCACGCGGATCAGCCCCTGCGCCGACAGCGCATTGAGCGCCTCGTTCACGCGCTGGCGCGACAGGCCGACAAGGTACGCCAGTTCCTGCTGCGTGATGCGCAAGACCTCGCCCACGCCGGGGTACAGCACCGGGTTGAACAGCGACACCAGGTTGCGCGCCACGCGCGCGTCGGGGTTGTTCAGGCGGTCGATCTCCAGCGCCGCGATGAACTGGCCCAGCCGCTCGTTGAGCTGGTTCATCACGAAGCGGTTGAAGCCGATGGAGTGGTCCAGCAGCCAGTGGAAGCTCTCGATCGGCAGCCCCGCCACGAGGCTGCGGCGCAGCGCCTGGATGTTGTAGCGGTAGGGCTCGCGCTTCATCACCGTGCCCTCGCCGAACCAGCCGCCGGGCGGCACGCCGGTGTAGGTGACCGAGCCACCGTCGGCGTTGTCGTTGCTCATCTTCAGCAGGCCCTCGACCACGCCGAACCAGTAGGTGGGCGAACGCCCGACGCGACACACGAGGTCGCCGGGCTCGGCCTCGCCCACCACGAGCGTGGCCTCGGCGCGGCGGCGCTCGGCGGGCGTGAGCGTGGGCAGCCACGGAATACCGTCGAGTTCAGCGGCATTGGCAGGGCGCACACGGTCCTTGATGGAACCGCCGAGCACGTTCTGTGGGTTGAGGTTGCCAGGAGGCATCGGGAAACTCCGGGGAGTAGTGTCCCTAGGATTGTCGTTGGAACGACAACCGGGCGTCAAAGTGGGACCTACGATCCGGCCACTGTGCAAACCACCGCCCCCACCTTCCCCCGTCTGCTGCTCGCGCATGCCGAGGCCCGTCCCGAGGCTCCCGCCGTGCGCGAAAAAGACCTTGGCATCTGGCAAACCTGGACCTGGAACGCCGTGGCGCAGGAAGTGCGCGAGATGGCCTGCGGTCTGGCAAGCCTTGGCTTCAAGGCCTTCGACAACCTTGCGATCGTCGGTGCCAACCGGCCGCACCTGTACATGGCGGTGCTCGCCGCGCAAAGCCTGCGCGGCGTGCCCGTGCCGCTGTACCAGGACGCGGTCGCGAGCGAGATGGTCTTCATGCTGAACGACGCGAGCATCGAGTTCGTCATCGTCGAAGACCAGGAGCAGGTCGACAAGCTGCTCGAGTGCCGCGAGCTGCAGCAAGGCCAGGAGGGCCAGCAGCAGGGCATCCGCCACATCATCTACGACGACCCCAAGGGCCTGCGCCACTACGAGCAGCCGGGGCTCATGAGCTACGAGCAGCTGCGCGAGCTGGGCCGGGCCTTCGACAAGGCCAACGCCGGCTACTACGACCGCGCCGTGGCCAGCGGCGAGGCCACCGACGTCGGCGTGATCCTCTACACCTCGGGCACCACCGGCCGTCCCAAGGGCGTGTGCCAGACGCACGCCAGCTTCATCGCGGCGGGCCGCGGCGGCGTCGAGACCGACAAGCTCGGCCCCGGCGACAACATCATGAGCTACCTGCCGATGGCGTGGGTGGGCGACCACCTGTTCTCGGTGGCGCAGTGGCTGGTGGGCGGCTTCACGCTCAACTGCCCCGAGTCGGCCGAGACGGTGATGAACGACATGCGCGAGATCGGCCCGAGCTACTACTTCGGCCCGCCGCGCACCTTCGAAGGCCTGCTCACGGCCGTGTCGATCCGCATGGAAGACGCGGCCGCGCCCAAGCGCTGGCTGTACGCGAAGTTCATGGCGCTGGCACAGCGCGTGGGCGCCGACATCCTGAACGGCGCGCCCGTGAGCACCGGCGACCGCTTCATGTACAGCCTGGGCAACCTGCTCATCTACGGCCCGCTGCGCAACGTGCTGGGCATGAGCCGCATCCGCGTGGCCTACACGGCCGGCGCGGCCATCGGGCCCGACCTGTTCCGCTTCTACCGCTCGATCGGCGTGAACCTCAAGCAGTTCTACGGCCAGACCGAGACCTGCGCCTACGTGTGCCTGCAGCAGGACGGCAAGGTCAAGCTGCAGACCGTGGGCACGGCCGCGCCGGGCATCGAGCTGAAGATCGCCGACGACGGCGAGGTGCTGGTGCGCGGCGTGTCGGTGCTCAAGGAGTACTACAAGCGCCCCGACGCCACTGCCGAGGTGCTCGACGCCAACGGCTACTTCCACACCGGCGACGCCGGCGTGCTCGACAGCGAAGGCCATCTGCGCATCATCGACCGCGCCAAGGACGTGGGCCGGCTCGTGGGCGGCGCGATCTTTGCGCCCAACTACATCGAGAACAAGCTCAAGTTCTTCCCGCAGATCAAGGAGGCCGTGTGCTTCGGCAACGGCCGCGACGAGGTCTGCGCCTTCATCAACATCGACTTCGAGGCGGTCGGCAACTGGGCCGAGCGCCGCGGCCTGGCCTACGGCGGCTATGTGGACCTGGCCGGCAAGCCCGAGGTGCTGACGCTGGTGGCCGAGTGCATCGCCAAGGTCAACGCCGACCTCGCGGCCGAGGACGGCATGGGCGAGACGCAGATCGCGCGCTTCCTCGTGCTGCACAAGGAGCTCGACCCCGACGACGACGAGCTGACCCGCACGCGCAAGGTGCGCCGCGGCTTCATCGCCGAGAAATACGCCGTGCTGGTCGATGCGCTCTATGGCGGCAAGACCGCGCAGTACATCGAGACCCAGGTCAAGTTCGAGGACGGACGCACGGGGGTTGTCAGCGCCACGCTGAAGATCAACGACGCCAAGACCTTCCCCATCGTGAAGGCCGCCGCATGAGCAATCGGAAAATTGGCGACGTCATCCTCGACGTCCAGAACATCAGCCTGAGCTTCGGCGGCGTGAAGGCGCTGACCGACATCAGCTTCAACGTGCGCGAGCACGAGGTGCGGGCCATCATCGGCCCCAACGGCGCGGGCAAGAGCTCGATGCTGAACTGCATCAACGGCGTGTACTGGCCGCAGCAGGGCTCCATCACCTTCCGCGGCCAGACCTTCAAGCACATGAACTCGCGCCAGGTGGCCGAGATGGGCGTGGCGCGCACCTTCCAGAACCTGGCGCTGTTCAAGGGCATGAGCGTGCTCGACAACATCATGACCGGGCGCAACCTCAAGATGAAGAGCGGCCTGTTCGCACAGGCGCTGCGCTGGGGCCCGGCCGAACGCGAAGAGCTGCAGCACCGCGAGTTCGTCGAGCACATCATCGACTTCCTGGAAATCCAGGCGCACCGCAAGACGCCGGTGGGCCGCCTGCCCTACGGCCTGCAAAAGCGCGTCGACCTCGGCCGCGCGCTGGCGATGGAGCCGCAGGTGCTGCTGCTGGACGAACCCATGGCCGGCATGAACGTCGAAGAGAAGCAGGACATGAGCCGCTTCATCCTCGACGTGAACGACGAGTTCGGCGCGACCATCGTGCTCATCGAGCACGACATGGGCGTGGTGATGGACATCTCCGACCGCGTGGTGGTGCTGGACTACGGCAAGAAGATCGGCGACGGCACGCCGGATGAAGTTCGGAACAACGAAGACGTGATCCGGGCATACCTCGGCGTGGAGCATTGACCATGGGATTTTTCCTCGAAACCCTTTTCGGCGGCCTCATGGTCGGCATGCTGTATTCGCTGATCGCGATCGGCTTCGTGCTGATCTACAAGGCCTCGGGCGTCTTCAACTTCGCGCAGGGCGCGATGGTGCTGTTCGCGGCGCTGGCCATGGCGCGCTTCGCCGAGTGGTTCCCGCAGTGGTTCGGCTTCCAGAGCCAGATCCTCGCGAACATCCTGGCCTTCATCGCGGCCATGGCCGTGATGATCGTGGTGGCCTGGCTCATCGAACGGCTGGCGCTGAGCAAGCTGGTGAACCAGGAGGGCATCACGCTCCTGATGGCCACGCTGGGCATCGCCTACTTCCTGGACGGCGTGGGCCAGACGATCTTCGGCAACGACATCTACAAGATCGACGTGGGCATGCCCAAGGAACCGCTGATGGTGCTCGAAGGCACCTTCCAGGGCGGGCTGCTGCTGAGCCAGGAAGACCTGATCGCCGCGCTGGTGTCCGCCGCGCTGGTGGTGGTGCTGGCGATCTTCTTCCAGAAGACGGCCACGGGCCGTGCGCTGCGCGCGGTGGCCGACGACCACCAGGCCGCGCAATCGATCGGCATTCCGCTGTCGCGCATCTGGGTGATCGTGTGGTCGGTGGCCGGTTTCTCGGCACTGGTGGCCGGGATCATCTGGGGCTCCAAGCTCGGTGTGCAGTTCTCGCTCTCGCTGGTGGCGCTGAAGGCGCTGCCGGTGGTGATCCTCGGCGGGCTGACCTCGATCCCCGGCGCCATCATCGGCGGCCTGTTGATCGGTGTCGGCGAGAAGCTGTCTGAAATCTATCTCGGCCCCATGCTCGGTGGCGGCATCGAGATCTGGTTTGCCTATGTCCTCGCGCTGGTCTTCCTGCTGGTTCGTCCGCAGGGTCTGTTCGGCGAAAAGATCATCGATCGGGTCTGAGAATGTTCTACAGAGAAAACGGCCAGTTCAAGTCGAGCTACCGCGCCGACCAACAGATCTTCCCGATCGCGCAGGACCGCCTGGCGATCCTGGTGCTGCTGCTCGTGGCATTCGTCGTGGTGCCGATGGGCGTGTCCGACTACTGGATGCGCGCCATCCTCACGCCCTTCCTGATCCTGTCGCTGGCGGCGCTCGGCCTGAACATCCTGGTCGGCTACTGCGGCCAGATCTCGCTGGGCACCGGCGCTTTCATGGCGGTGGGCGCGTACGCGGCCTACAACTTCCAGGTGCGCATCGACGGCATGCCGCTCATCGCCTCGCTGCTGCTGGGTGGGCTGTGCGCCACGGTGATCGGCGTGTTGTTCGGCATTCCGAGCCTGCGCATCAAGGGCCTGTACCTGGCGGTGGCCACGCTGGCCGCGCAGTTCTTCACCGACTGGGCGTTCCTGCGCATCCAGTGGTTCACCAACAACTCGTCGTCGGGCTCGGTGAGCGTGGCAGGGCTGAACGTGTTCGGCGTGCCGATCGAGTCGCCAGTGCAGAAGTATCTGTTCTGCCTGATCTTCGTGGTGGTGTTCGCACTGCTCGCCAAGAACCTGGTGCGCAGCGCCATCGGCCGCGAATGGATGGCGATGCGCGACATGGACGTGGCCGCCGCGGTGATCGGCATCCGCCCGGTGTACGCCAAGCTCACGGCCTTCGCGGTGAGCAGCTTCATCGTCGGCGTGGCCGGCGCGCTGTGGGGCTTCATTCACCTGGGCGCTTGGGAGCCGGCGGCGTTCAGCATCGACCGTTCGTTCCAGCTGCTGTTCATGGTGATCATCGGCGGGCTCGGCTCGATCATGGGCAGCTTCTTCGGCGCCGCCTTCATCGTGCTGCTGCCGCTCTTCCTGAACCAGTTGCCGGGGTGGCTGGGCTTCTCGATCTCGACCGCGCTGGCCTCGCACCTGGAGACCATGATCTTCGGCGCGCTGATCGTGTTCTTCCTGATCGTCGAGCCCCACGGCCTGGCGCGGCTGTGGTCCACGGCCAAGGAAAAGCTGCGGCTGTGGCCCTTCCCGCACTGACAGGTTCTGGTTCGTTGTTGTTCGTTCGTAAAAACCCGGCACCGAGGTGCCCACAAAAGGAGACAGGCATGACACTGAAATCGCTCGCTCTGACCGCCGCCCTGGTGGCCAGCACCCTCGGCGCGGCCTTCGCGCCTTCGCTCGCGCAGGCCCAGGCCAAGGAACAGTTCTTCCCGCTGCTGGTGTACCGCACCGGCCCCTACGCGCCCAACGGCACGCCCTGGGCCAACGGCAAGCAGGACTACATCAAGTACATCAACGCCACCGGCGGCATCAACGGCGTGAAGATCACGTACGAGGAATGCGAAACCGGCTACGCCACCGACAAGGGCGTGGAATGCTACGAGCGCCTGAAGGGCCGCCCGGGCGTGACGCTGTTCGACCCGCAGGCCACCGGCATCACCTTCGCGCTGACCGACAAGGTGCCCACCGACAAGATCCCGCTCATCACGCTGGGCTACGGCCTGTCGGCCTCGCAGGACGGCGGCGTGTTCAAGTGGAACTTCCCGCTCATGGGCTCCTACTGGACCGCGGCCGACATCCTGATCCAGCACATCGGCAAAAAAGAAGGCGGCATGGACAAGCTCAAGGGCAAGAAGATCGCCCTCGTGTACCACGACTCGCCGTTCGGCAAGGAGCCGATTCCGCTGCTGCAGGAGCGCGCCAAGCAGAACGGCTTCGAGCTGTCGCTCATTCCCGTGACCGCACCCGGCGTGGAACAGAAGTCGGCCTGGCTGCAGGTGCGCCAGTCGCGTCCCGACTTCGTGCTGCTGTGGGGCTGGGGCGTGATGAACTCCACCGCCCTGAAGGAAGCCGTGGCCACGGGCTACCCGCGCGAGAAGATGTACGGCGTGTGGTGGGCCGGCGCCGAACCCGACGTGAAGGACGTGGGTGCCAACGCCAAGGGCTACAACGCGCTGGCGCTGAACACCTCGGGCACGCAGCCCAAGGTGATCCAGGACATCCTCAAGCAGGTGCACGACAAGGGCCAGGGCACGGGTCCGAAGGACGAAGTGGGCTCGGTGCTCTACACGCGCGGCGTGATCATCCAGATGCTGACCATCGAGGCCGTGCGGCGTGCGCAGGAGCGCTTCGGCAAGGGCAAGGTCATGACCGGCGAGCAGGTGCGCTGGGGCATGGAAAACCTCGCACTCGACCAGAAGAAGCTGGACGCGCTGGGCTTCTCGGGCGTGATGCGTCCGGTGAGCACCTCGTGCCAGGACCACATGGGCTCGACCTGGGCGCGCGTGCACACCTGGGACGGCGCCAAGTGGGGCGGCATGTCCGACTGGTACGAGGCCGACAGCCAGATCATCAAGCCGATGGTGAAGGCGGCTGCCGACAAGTACGCCGGCGAGAAGAAGCTCACCCGCCGCGAAGCCGCGGATTGCCAGTCTTGAGCTAACCCCCAGGCTGCGCGCACTTCGTGTCGCTTCTCCCACCCCCTTGCAGGGGGCAACACCAGCGGCCCGGCAAAGCCGGTTCCGCGGTGTTCCCCGAAGGGCGGTGGGTCAAGCGGGTATCTGAAAGAACAGCGTCGTTGTTCTTTCGAATGCTTCGGACCACACCATGAGCGAACCCAAGATCCTTCTCAACGTCAACGGCATCGAGGTCATCTACAACCACGTGATCCTCGTGCTCAAGGGCGTGTCGCTGACCGTGCCCGAAAGCGGCATCGTGGCGCTGCTCGGCGGCAATGGCGCCGGCAAGACGACCACGCTGCGCGCCGTGAGCAACCTGCTCGCGGGCGAACGCGGCGCCGTGACCAAGGGCACCATCGAGCTGCGCGGCGAGCGCATCGAGGCGCTGTCGCCGGCCGAGCTGGTCAAGCGCGGGCTGATCCAGGTGATGGAAGGCCGCCACTGCTTCGCCCACCTGACCATCGAAGAGAACCTGATGACCGGCGCCTACACGCGCACCGACGGCAAGGCCTCGGTGCAGGAGACGCTGGAGAAGGTCTACGCGTATTTCCCGCGCCTGAAGACGCGCCGCACCTCGCAGGCGGCCTACACCTCGGGCGGCGAGCAGCAGATGTGCGCCATCGGCCGCGCGCTGATGGCCAACCCGACCATGGTGCTGCTGGACGAGCCCTCGATGGGCCTGGCGCCGCAGATCGTGGAAGAGGTGTTCGAGATCGTCAAAGACCTGAACACCAAGGAAAAAGTGACCTTCCTGCTGGCCGAGCAGAACACCAACATGGCGCTGCGCTACGCCGACTACGGCTACATCCTGGAGAACGGCCGCATCGTGATGGACGGCGAGGCCAAGAGCCTGCGCGAGAACGAGGACGTGAAGGAGTTCTACCTCGGCGTGGGCGGCGCGGACCGCAAGAGCTTCCGTGATGTGAAGAGCTACAAACGCCGCAAGCGTTGGCTGGCCTGAAGTACCCACCCCAGAGCGACCGAATCGATAGACGAAGGGTACGGACATGAACGACCACTACGACCAACTGGAAATCCGCGACCCCGCCGAACGCGAACGTGACCTGCTGGCCGCGCTGCCCAAGCAGATCGCCCAGGCACAGACTGCAACGTCCGCCTTCACGAAGATCCTCGACGGCGTGAAGCCCGCCGACGTCACCTCGCGCGAAGCGCTCGCGAAGCTGCCTGTCACCCGCAAGTCGGAACTGCTCGAGCTGCAGAAGGCACGCCGCGCCGACGACCCCTTCGGCGGTTTTGCGTCGATCGTGCGCGGGCCGCGCATGCCGCGCATCTTCGCGAGCCCCGGCACCATCTACGAACCCGAGGGCGAGGCACGCGACTACTGGCGCACCGCGCGGGCGCTGCATGCGGCGGGCTTTCGCAGCGGCGAGCTGATCCACAACAGCTTCAGCTACCACATGACGCCGGCCGGCTCCATCATGGAAAGCGGCGCGCATGCCATGGGCTGCACCATCTTCGCGGGCGGCACGGGCCAGACCGAGCAGCAGCTCGAAGCCATCGTCGACCTCAAGCCCGACGGCTACGCGGGCACGCCGAGCTTCCTGAAGATCCTGCTGGAGAAGGCCGAAGAAAAAGGCCAGAAGCTGCCGTGGTTCACCAAGGCGCTCGTGTCCGGCGAGGCCTTTCCGCCCAGCCTGCACGACTGGATCGCTGCGCACGGCGTGCAGGGCATCCAGTGCTACGCGACCGCCGACCTGGGCCTCATCGCCTACGAAACCAGCGCGCGCCAGGGCCTGGTGATCGACGAGGGCGTGCTGGTCGAGATCGTGCGCCCCGGCACCGGCGACCCGGTGCCCGACGGCGAGGTGGGCGAGATCGTCGTCACCACCTTCAACCCCGACTACCCGCTGGTGCGCTTCGGCACCGGCGATCTCTCGGCCGTGCTCGCGGGCACCTGCCCCACGGGCCGCACCAACAAGCGCATCAAGGGCTGGCTCGGCCGCGCCGACCAGACCACCAAGGTGCGCGGCATGTTCGTGCATCCGTCGCAGGTCGCCGAGGTCGTGCGGCGCTTTCCCGAGATCGTGCGCGCGCGGCTCGTGGTGTCGGGCGAGATGGGCGACGACCAGATGACCTTCAAGCTCGAATGCGCCGGCGCTCCGGCCGGGCTCGACGCGCGCATTGCCGATGCGGTGCGCGAAGTGACCAAGCTGCGCGGCACCATCGAGCTGGTGGCGCCGGGCAGCCTGCCGAACGACGGCAAGGTGATCGAGGACGCGCGCAGCTACAAGTAGGGGCGGTACAGGCGGCGCGTAATGAAGCGCGTGAGGAGCACGGTCAGCAAGGGGTAGAGCGGTACGAGCGCGGCCAGCAGGATGACCAGGTCGCCGACACCGGCCATGCTGGTCTGGGACGGCTCCAGCAACCCCAGTCCCGCGAGGATGACGGCAGCGCAGCCCGCCAGCACCAGCACAAAGGCCAGCACCGACGCGGCCACGGCCCGGAAGGGCCGGACCCGTGTGGGGAGCGGGCCACGGCCGATGCCGAGCCACGCGCCCCAGAACGCCAGAGCAAAGACCAACAACGGCGGCGCGACCCAGCTCAGGAAGGGCGCCACGCGGTCCATGGTCCTCATGGCCTCGTGCCACGGGTCCGTGACCATCGCGCACCAAATCTGGATCGACGCGGACACGGCGGCGATCAACAGCGCTACCGTGGCGCGACCCGGCGATGCGCTCGCGGGCGCCACGGCGTCGGCATCGCCCGCATCGAACGACGCGGCCGATGCCTGAGTGCCCTGCCTCAGCGCGACCCAGGTCGCCAGCCACACACCCAGCACCAGCATCGCCAGTTGCACCAGCCGGCCGCCGGGCATGTAGAGCAGCTCCAGCCCGTAGAGCCACGGGCTCAGCACGAAGTAGTCCAGCACCCGCACGATGAGATAAGCGCCGGCGTGGCGCACACGCGGGCCGCGCAACTGCGCCAGGCGCGCGGCGCCGCGCACCTCCAGTGCCTGGCGGGCATGGCTCCAGGCCAGCGACGCTGCCAGCACCCAGGCCATCGCGAGGTTGGCCGCCATGCCTGCCCACACGTCCAGGTCATAGCCTTCGTGCCCCGAGCCAGGCCACAGCTGCCTGCCGAAGTGGACCAGAACAATGGCCGCTTCGACGGCCACGGTGATGAGCGCGAAGTCGCGCGGCAGGCGCCACGCGTGTGCGATGGAAGCGGGAGACGTCATCAAGGCCAGTGAACGGCTACTTCTTGCAGCTCGCCGGCAACGCCTTGTCCTTCAACCCCTCCCCCGCGCTGCAATGCCACGCAATGCCCCGGTCGGTCGACGACGGCTCCATGCGCAGCGTGCCCTTGGGCGTGGCCACCTCCACCACCATGCTGTCGGGGTCGAGCGTGAGGGTCGCGCCGTTGGGCAGGTTCTCCGGCTGGCCGACAGCGGCCAGGGTGTCGGGGATCTCGGCCTTTTCTTCATAGTGGCGCGTGAGCGCGTTGCGCACCGGCGCGCCCTCGGACCAGGCCTGCGCGACGACGGCGCGGGTCTGGTACTCCTGGTAGGCGGGGATGGCTGCAGCCGCCATGACGCCGATGACGGCCACCACGATCAGCACACCCGCCGCGCCGCCGCCGGCCCGGCCGGCATACGGCACGAAGAGCGCGAGCAGGTAGGCCACCGGATTGCGCTCGGGCAGCTTGGCGCCCGGGTCGATGGCGCGTGCGACGCGCTTGGTGAGCCAGGGGTAGCCGCCGATGAGTTCGTGGAACGAGCCCCAGAAGCCGCGGTTACCGGCCGACTGGGCGGCGTAGCGCTGCAGGTTCACGTTGCGCCACTGCTGCGCGCCGGCGGCCAGCGCCACCAGCGCGCGCGGCGCCGAGTCGACCTCGCGGCAGCAGGCCGCGCCGTGCAGGTCGCAGGTGTATTCCTTGGCGCGCGCATAGGCCGCGCCCAGGAGCGGCAGCCAGAGCACGGGCGCGCGCCAGATGTGGCCCGTGAGGTGGCCGCGGCGGATGTGGCCCAGCTCGTGGCCCATGTAGAAGTGGATGCCGTCGGGCTGCGCCTCCATGGCGTCGACCACGTCGGACAGCAGCACCACGAAGTTGCGGCCGAAGAAGCGCGTGGCGAAGGCGTTGAACATGCCGTCGCCGTGCAGCAGGTAGGCCTCGGGCGGCTGCGCGATGCCCAGGCGGGTGCAGCAGTCGACAAAGCGCGCGTGCAGCTCGGGCAGCTGCTGGGGCGACAGCTTCACGCCCGTGCCCTTGATCCAGGCGATGACCGCCGACTGCGCGAACACGTAGCCGATGAAGCCCAGCAGCACGTACAGCAGCGCAATGCCCAGCGTGCCGACGACGATCAGTGCCCAGGCCAGCAGGCCCAGAACGAGCGTGAGTTTGCCGAGCCAGCGCTCGCGCGGATAGACCCAGGGATCCATTGGTTTCTTCTCCTCGATGCCGCCCGTCGGGCTGGCCTGTTTGTGGTTGTGGTCACCCCGGCGCGGGTGCGCGGGACGGGCGTGATCATGCCCCAGCATGGGGCGAAAACGGTGACATTCCTAAGGGCTATTCGGTATGGGTCAGCCCCCGGTCAGCCGATAAGATCGCGACCCTTTCCATTTAAAAACTCCGTCGGAGACATCATGAAGAAACTGTTTGCCCTCGCGGCGATTGCCGCGGCCGCCGTCGGCGCACACGCCCAGGATTTCCCCGCAGGCAAGCCCGTGACGCTGGTGGTGCCTTTCTCGGCCGGCGGCCCGACCGACCGCGTGGCCCGCGACCTGGCCGAATCGCTGCAGAAGACGCTGGGCACGACGATCATCGTGGACAACACCGCCGGCGCCGGCAGCTCGATCGGCACCGCCAAGGTGGCGCGCGCCAACCCCGACGGCTACACGCTGCTGCTGAACCACATCGGCATGTCGACGATGCCGGCGCTGTACCGCAAGCTGCCGTTCAACGTCGAGAACGACTTCGAATACCTCGGCATGGTCAATGAAGTGCCGATGACGCTCATCGGCAAGCCCGGCCTGCCCGCCAACAACTACAAGGAACTGACGACTTGGATCAATGCCAACAAGGGCAAGATCAACCTGGGCAACGCCGGCCTGGGCGCTGCCTCGCACCTGTGCGGCCTGCTGTTCCAGAGCGCGCTGAAGATCGAGATGACGCCCGTGCCGTACAAGGGCACCGCGCCGGCCATCGCCGACCTGCTGGGCGGCCAGATCGACCTGCTGTGCGACCAGACCACCAACACCACGTCGCAGATCGAGGCCAAGAAGGTCAAGGCCTACGCCGTGACCACCAGCAAGCGCCTGAGCACGCCCGCGCTGAAAGACCTGCCCACGCTCGACGAGTCGGGCCTGAAGGGCTTCGAAGTGTCGATCTGGCACGGCGTGTACGCCCCCAAGGGCACGCCCGCACCGGTGCTCAAGAAGGTCAACGAGGCCATCAAGGCCGCCATGAAGGACCCGGCCTTCATCAAGCGCCAGGAAGGCCTGGGCGCCGTGATCACCACCGACAAGCGCGTCGAGCCGGCCGAGCACAAGAAGTTCGTCTCGGCTGAAATCGCCAAGTGGGGTCCGATCATCAAGGCCGCCGGCGTGTACGCGGACTGATCCTTTCGGCCTCTCAAGAAAAAGCCGCCGGCCCTTTCGGGTCGGCGGCTTTTTTCATGCGGTGACAGCAGGAAAAGAATCAGGGAGGCGAGTAGGTCCACGCCTCGAAGTTCTTGCGCACATCGACCTGGCGCGCGGTGCGTGCCGTGAAGATGAAGCTGCTGACCGACGAGCCCTGCGCGTATTGCCAGGCGTTGTTGCCGACGCTCACGCAGTGGTTGTCGCTCGGCGAGTTCACCGGCTGGCAGTAGATGACGGCCTTGCGCGCCGAGGTGCGCACGGTGATCGAGTCGGTGAAGCGGTTGTTGTTCGGGCCACGGCCCGCCACCAGGAAGGTGGTCGGCGCGTAGGCGCCGCTGGGCACGGCCCAGCCGTCCTGGTTGCCCTCGGCGCTGAAGTCGATGTTGTTGGCACTGGGGTCGGACGGCACCGGCGCGCCGAACACGATGCCGCGCGGAACGCCGTCGATTTCCTGCATCAGCTCGGCGCGCAGGGCGGGCGTCATTTCCACGGTCGGCAGTTGCACGGCCTCGGCGAGGGTCGGCGCGCGCGAGAAGGTGCGCACGTACTGCACCGGGTTGGTCCCGCCGGCCGCCAGGAAGAACTCGAGCTTCCAGACCGCCTGATCGGGAATGGCGCTCAGCTGCGTGTCGTCGAACTGCGGCGCTGCGAAGAGATTGCCGGGCTCGACGCTGCTCGGGTTGCCGCCTTGCGCCGGGTCCACATAGCGTGCGGCCATGCGCCACAGCGAGGAGTTCAGCGCGCCGTTGGCGGTGCCGTCGGTGGTGAGCACCAGGGTGGTCAGCCCGGCCCGGGGCACGAGGACCAGCTCGCGGCCCGGCAGCGCCGACGAGGTGGCCACCACCTTCGTGAAGATCGAGTCGCCGTTGCCGTCGAGCACGTTGTCCACCGACACGTTGTAGCCCGCGGCGTGGTACTTCAGGTTCGCGTGCTTGAGGAAGTCCTTCAGCTCCTGCTGCGGACGCACGGCGGCCCGGTAGGCGTTGCTGTTGCCGGTGAGCTTGAGCGCGCCATTCACGATCCTGGCGTTGAACACGTCGTTGTCGGTGTTGCCCACGCTGTCGGTCCAGCGGTAGGTGAGCGCGATGTCGCCGCCCGGGTGGAAGTATTCGAAGTTGCCGCGGTCGTGCTTCAGGTTCGTGGGGCCGAAGCGGAACAGGCTTTCGAAGGGCCGGCGCGGGCCGCTCGACGCGCGGCCGATGTGCAGGCCGGCCGCGACGAAGCTGGCCGGGTCGTCGCCCACGAACAGCGTGCGGCAGGCCGGCGCGACCACGTTGGCGGCTTCGCCGAAGGCATTGCCGTCGGAGCCGATGGTGCTGTCCACGCGCTCGTTCAGCGGCAGCGCGTAGCAGGCGTTGAGGCGGTCCAGCAGGTCCTTGACCATCGCCGGCGTGGGCGGCTGCACGAGGGCCGCGGCATCGACCGCGGGCAGCGGCGCGATGCTGCTCTCGCCGGTGCGAAAGACGATGGACACGGGCGCGCTCTCTTCGCTCGCGGGCTGCGCCTTGACGGTGATCTCGATGTTGGCGGCCGTGCCGTCGGGGCGCACTGACACGTTCAGCGTGTCGAGCACGCGGTCCTGCCCCGTGCCGTTGGCCTGGAAGGTGCCGCTCATCGGGTCGATGCTGGTGTTGAGCGCGTCCAGCAGCGGCTTGAGCGCGGCCACGAGCTTGGCCACCTGGTCGCTGATGGCGCCCGGTGTGACGGCGCCGGCGTCGGCCTGCACCGCGGCGGCGAGCTTGGCGGGGTCGCCATTGGGCGACAGCTGCGCCACCACCACGGTGGTCAGCGGCGTGACGTTGGTGGTGCCGGTGGCGGTGCTGGCGGTGGTGCTGTAGAGCGTGAGGTCGTCGCGCACGGCCTGGATCACCAACGGCGCCTTGGTGCCCGCGGGCAGCACGCAGCTGTAGGTGCCTTCGGCCGGCACGGTCACTTCGCAGACCTTGGCGCCGGTCTGGTCGAACACGGTGAGCGCGGCGCCGGCAAAGGCCGCGCCGGTGGCCACGGTGCCGCTCAACGTGCCGGGCGACTCGGCGGCGGGCGGCGTGCCGCCGTTGCCCGTACCGACGGGGAATGCAAAGCCACCGCCGCCTCCGCCACCCCCACCGCCGCCGCAGGCGCCGAGGATCAACAGGGTGGCAAGGGACAGGGCGTGGGGGATTCTGGAGGTGGGGTGGGGCATCGTGGGTCTCTCGAAAAGGGAAAGGGCCTGGTCAGCAACCGAGGGCGCTGCAAACAATAGCTTTCGCTTTTGGAAATCAAATGATGCAAATGCACCATTCTTGAAACCGCGCGGCCGAGCCCCGCGCGCGTCACCGGAACATGGGATGGGCATGCGGCGCCCGGGCTGGAAGACTCCCCGCATGACCTTCACGGCCGGTGTCCCGCGCGACTTCAGCGACCTCCTGTTGCGGCTGTACCGCCTCTCGCACGAGCTGCCCATCGACGCCTTCCAGGACGCCGCGCTCGACCTCCTCAAGCCCGTGCTGCCCTTCGACTCGTCGATGTGGGGCACCGCCACCCGCACCGACCACGGCATCGACATCCACACGATCCACCTGCACAACCAGCCGCTCGAGATGGTCACGGCCTACGAGCAGGTCAAGCACATGGACACGGCCGCCGGCGAGGTGGCCAAGCAGTCGAACGCCACGCTCGCCTTCAATGCGCAGGCGTGGTTCTGCCGCGACGACCAGGCCGAGCTGCGCGACTACGGCCGCCGCTTCGAGCAGGCCAACTTCTTCATCACCTCGGATTCGAACCCGCAGACGAGCTTCGTCCACTGGCTCAGCCTGTTCCGCGCCGACCCGGAAGCCCACGGCACGGAGGAAGAGCGGCAACTGCTCGCCAGCCTCGCGCCGCACGTGATGCAGGCGCTGGCGCTGAACCGCGTGATGCACCTGGACCGCCTCGAAGCGGGCAGCGCGTCGCCCGGCGGCTCGGCCATCGGCGACCTGCGCGGCGTGCTGTACCACGCCGACCGGCTGTTCGAGGCGATGCTGAAGGCCGAGTGGCCGGCCTGGCACGGCCGCACGCTGCCCGATGCGCTGCTGCAGCACTTCCTGCAGGGCCACGCGCGCTTCAACGGGCGCGAGATCGTGGTCACGCACCGCGTCGAGCAGCGCCTGCTGTTCCTCAAGTGCCGCCATCGCTGCCGCGCCGACAGCCTCACGCCGCGCGAGCACACCATCGCCGAACTGCTGGCGCGCGGCGACACCCACAAGGAAGTGGCCGCCATCCTGAACCGCTCGCCGGCCACGGTGCGCAACCACATCCAGTCGATCTACGACAAGCTGCAGGTGGG
Source organism: Variovorax sp. GW821-FHT06D12 (assembly GCF_059419205.1). Taxonomy (NCBI): domain Bacteria; kingdom Pseudomonadati; phylum Pseudomonadota; class Betaproteobacteria; order Burkholderiales; family Comamonadaceae; genus Variovorax; species Variovorax sp. GW821-FHT06D12. The sequence continues at coordinate 306,564 of NZ_JBWKRI010000007.1, forward strand.
CAACGTGGCGGGGCTGATCCACGAGCTGCGGCTGGCGGGCTGACCGCCCTGATCCCCCAAAAGAAAAGGCGCCGACGGCGCCTTTTCTTTTCGAGTCCGCGATGCCTCTACTTCGGCCGGATCGCGTCCGCCGTGCCCTGGATGAAGGCCTTGATGCTCTCGATGTCGTCGCCCGAGAGCTTGCCCGTGAAGTCGGGCATGCCGCGCGACATGGCCGGGCCCTTGAGCACGAACTTGTCGAGGTTCTCGATGTAGGCCGGGTCGAGGTAGCCCAGGTTCGGGATGTTGCCGCCGCGGTCCACGCCCGGCACGCCGTGGCAGAACACGCAGTTGCTCACGTACAGCATGGTGCCGGCCTGGACCTTGGCGGGGTCGTACTTCACGCCCTGCACCAGCTTGGCCATGCGGTACTCGACGAACGCGGGCATCTTGGCCGTGCCGCCGACCGCGAAGGTGTAGACCGTGCCCGGGCCCTGGCGCTCGGTGGCGCGCTGCGCCAGGCCGTACACGCCGCCCCAGCCCACGGCCACCGACACGTACTGCTTGCCGTCCACCATGTAGGTCGCGGGCGCCGCCACCACGCCGGTGCCGGTGGGCGTTTCCCACAACTTCTCGCCGGTCTTGGCGTGGTAGGCCACCAGGCGCCCGTCGGCCGTGCCCTGGAACACCAGGTCACCGGCGGTGGTCAGCGTGCCACCGTTCCACGGCGAGGCGTAGTCCACGCCCCAGGCTTCCTTCTGCTTGATGGGGTCCCAGGCCACGAGGCGGCCGAAGGGCTTGCTCGTGGGCGGCTCGACGTTGGCGAACTTGCCCAGGTTCCAGCCCAGCGCCGCATGCGGGCGCCCGGGTGCGTTCTCGTCGAACTTCCAGGCCTTGTCGTCCATCAGGTTGATCGGCACGTGCTGGGCGGGCAGGTAGGCCAGGCCGGTCTGCGGGTTGTAGGACATCGGGTGCCAGTTGTGCGCGCCGAACGGGCCCGGGATGCTGTCGCCCGGCTTCTCGTTCTGCCGCGCGGCGGGGACCTCGATGGGCCGGCCGTTCTTGTCGTAGCCCGTGGCCCAGTTGACCGCGACGAAGTTCTTCGCCGAGATGAACTTGCCGTTGGTGCGATCGATGACGAAGAAGAAGCCGTTCTTGGGCGCGTGCAGCAGCACCTTGCGCGCCTTGCCGTTCAGCTTGACGTCGGCCAGGATCATCGACTGGGTCGAGGTGTAGTCCCAGTTGTCGCCGGGCGTCTCCTGGTAGTGCCACTTGTACTTGCCGGTGTCGGGGTCGAGCGCCACCACCGAGCCCAGGTACAGGTTGTCGCCGCCCTTGGGGCTGCGCGCCTTGGCCGCCCAGGGCGAGCCGTTGCCGGTGCCCACGTACATCAGGTTGAGTTCGGGGTCGAAGGCGAAGCTGTCCCACGCGGTGCCGCCGCCGCCGGCTTCCCAGTACTTGCCGCTGGGGTCCCAGGTCTTGGCGGCGCGCGCCATCGACTCGTCCTCGAAGGGCTTGCTCGGGTCGCCGGGCACCACGAACCAGCGCCACTTCTGGTCGCCGGTCTTCGCGTCGTAGGCGGTGACGTAGCCGCGCACGCCGTACTCGGCGCCGCCGTTGCCGATGATGACCTTGCCCTTGAACACGCGCGGCGCGCCGGTGATGGTGTAGCTGCCCTTCTGGCCCTCGATGGTGTTCTTCTCCCACACCTTCTGGCCGGTGGCGGCGTCGAGCGCGATCAGCCGGCCGTCGTAGGCGGCCACGTAGACGCGGCCCTCGTACAGCGCCACGCCGCGGTTGACCACGTCGCAGCAGCCCCTGAAGCCCTTCGTGCGGTCGACCTGCGGATCGAAGGTCCAGATCTTCTGCCCGGTGCGCGTGTCGATCGCATGCACGATGCTCCACGAGGCCGTGACGTACATGATGCCGTCGACCACCAGCGGCGTGGCTTCCACGCCGCGCGTCGATTCGAGGTTGTACGACCAGACCAGCCCGAGCTGCTTCACGTTGCCGGTGTTGACCTGGTCGAGTTTGCTGAAGCGCGACTCGGCGTAGTCGAGCCCGTAGCTGGGCCAGTCGGGCGTCTTCTTCGCCGCATTGGCGCGCACGAAGTTGCCGTCGACGCGCTTGGCGGCCGCGCCGGCGCGGTCCTGCGGGCTGGCGGCCGTCTGGGCCAGCGCCGGGGCCGCCAGGCCCAGGCACAGCAAGGCGCCCGCAAGCAGGCGCCGCCCGGAAAGAGGCTGTGTCGTTGTCGTCTTCATCGGGGTCTGTCTCCTTCTTCGTTCTGCCCCAAGGATCGTTCGCACGGCATCGGCCTTCACCCCCGGGATTTCCCCAATCAAGCCTTGTTCCATTGCGGAACACATTCGAGAGGGTCCCTGAACCCGGAAGAGGTGGCGAACCCATGGCGCTCGACAGGCTCGGCACGGCGGATGCGCCGCGCCAACTCTTTGCCAGCACGCCGGCGCAGCGCGTGGCGCTGGCGCGGCAGCAGTTTTTCGAAGAAGGCGTGCGCCCCTCGGGGCTGGTCGGCGAGGCGGTCATCCAGTCGTGGATGCGCTGCAGCCGCACCCACGCCGACCGGCAGCGCGTGGTGGCCTTCGACGCCGTCACGCCCAGCCGGCTGCACACCACGCTGGCGCGCAACCGCGAGCTGCTGGACGTGGCGCGGCACGAGCTCGTGCAGATGGAGCACATGCTCGCGGGCACCGACTGCCGCGTGATCCTCACCGACCGCGACGGCGTGGTGGTGCACGTCACGAGCCAGCCCGCCGGCACGCACCAGCCCGTGCTGCGCCAGACCGCGCGCCTGGGCGTGAACATCTCCGAGCGCGTCGTGGGCACCACGGCGCCGGGCATCGTGGCCAGCACCGGGCAAGCCTGCACCGTGGACGGCGCCGAGCACTACTACGACGTGCTGTGCCACATGCAGTGCGCCGCGGCGCCGATCCGCGACGTGAGCGGCCGGCTCGCGGGCGTGCTCGACCTCACGGTGGAAGCGCGGCGCTTCGGCTTCGACGCGGCCTCGATGGTGGCGCTGCACGCCACCATCATCGAGAACCGGCTGCTGCAGGCGCAGTCGCGCGACCACCTCATCCTGCGCTTCCAGGCCAGCCCCACGCTGCTGGGCACGCCGCTCGAGGCGCTCGCGGGCATCGCGCCCGACGGCACCATCGCGTGGCTCAACAACGCCGGCGCGCGGCTGCTGGGGCGGCTGCCCGAGGCCCCCGACGACCGCGACGTGGAATGCCTGCTGGGCCACGACCTTGCGAGCCTGCTGCGGCTGGGCCGGCGCGAGGCCGCGCAGCCGCTGCGGCTGGCCAGCGGGCTCGGCGTGTGGATGCAGGCGCAGCTCAAGGGCGCGGACGGCGCGGACTTCCGGCATGCGGTGGCGATGCCGGAGATGGCGAGCGCACCGGTCGATGCGCCCGTGGCGATCGACGTGCAGGCGCAGCAGCCCGTGGCGCTTGCACCCGCCAGCGAGACGCCACCCACCGAAACCCTGCGCGAGCACAGCCGCAAGCTGATCGAAGACACGCTCGCGGCGCACGGCGGCAACGTGTCGCAGGCGGCGCGGCAGCTGCGCGTGTCGCGCGGCACGCTGTACCGGCGGCTGCGCGGCTGGCACAACGACGACAGCAGCGCAGCGGACTGACGGACAGCGAAGGTTCAGGCGCCGGCGCGCGCCAGTGCCCGCGCGCGGCGCGCCTTCGCATCGGGCTGCAGCGGCCGCAGGTAGTCGTGCAGCGCCAACGCCGCCGCCCCCACCGCAGGCGCAAGCGCTTCGTAGCGCGCCGTGCGCAGTTCCGGCGCGGGCATGCCGGCACGCTCCGCGTGCCCCTTCACACCTTCGAACGCCGCCTGCGCGAACTCCGGGTGTTCCGCGCAGACCTTGCCCCCGAGCACGATCGCGCGCGGGTTGAAGGTGACCCACAGGTTCTGCAGCAACACGCCGAAGAACGCGGCGGCGCGCGCCATGTCCGCGCCCTCGCGCGCCAGCACGCGCGAACCGAAGAAGGCCTCGGCGCAGCCGCGCCGGCCGCACGAGCACAGCGGCCCGTCCAGCTGCAGGATGGTGTGACCGATCTCGCCGGCCATGCCTTGCGCGCCGGTGAAGAGGCGGTCGTTCAGCACCACGCCCGCGCCCACGCCGACGTCGCTGTTGACGAAGATCAACGGGTCTTCGCCCTCGCCCGCGGCGAACTCGTACTCGCCGAGCGCGGCGGCATCGGCGTCGTTCTGCAGCTGCACGGTGACGCCCGGCAGACCCGCCGCGGCCAGCGCCTTTTCGAGCGCGGGCAGCAGGCTCACATTGCGCCAACCGAGGTTCGGCGCGAAGCGCACGACGCCCGTGCAGTCGTCCACCGCGCCAGGCACGCACACGCCGATGCTCGACAGGCGCAGGCCGCGCTCGTCGAGCTGCGCGTGCGCCGCCGCCGCCATGCGCGCGAGCTGCGCGCACACATGAGCGGGCTCACCGTCGTCCAGCGGCTCGGCCTGCGCGTGCAGCACCTCGCCCTGCAGCGAGACGCACACCAGGCGCAGCGTTTCGACGGCGATCTCCACGCCCATCAGCGCGCGCACGCCGACGTTGATCCGCAGCGGCGTGGACGGCCGCCCGAGCCCGTCGGCCACGGCGGCGCCCGATTCGCTGAGCCAGCCCTCATCGAGCAGCTCGCGCACCAGCAGGCTCACGGTCGACTTGGTGAGCCCGCTTTCGCTCGCGAGCCGCGCGCGCGACAAGCCCGGCTGCGCGCGCAGCAACCGCAGCAGCACGCTGCGGTTCATGCGCTTGAGCAGCTGCTGGTCGCCGATGGTCTTCATGCCGTTGCTGTGGCCGCGGTTGCCGCGTGGTGCGCCTGCTCCCGCCCCTCGGGCCGCTTGCCGGCGATGATCATCCCGAGCACTTCGTCCTCGGTCACGTCGGCGGTGCGGTAGGTGCCCACGAGCTTGCCGTTCTTCATCACCGCGAGCCGGTCGCTCAGCGAGAACACGTCGGGCATGTCGTGCGTGATCAGGAAGATGCCAACGCCGTCGTCCTTCAGCTGCTTGACCAGGCGCCCGACCATCGCGGTTTCTTCGGGGCCGAGCGCGGCGCAGGGCTCGTCCATGATGAGGATGCGCGCGTTGAAGTACAGCGCGCGCGAGATCGCCACCACCTGCCGCTGCCCGCCCGACAGACGCCGCACCGGGATGCGGATGTTGGTGAAGTTCTTGTTCAGGCGCTGGAACACCTTGCGCGCCTGCACTTCCATGAAGTGGTCGTCCAGCGTGTTCCACGCCGTCATCTTCTCGCGGCCCAAAAAGAGGTTCGCCACCGAGTCGAGGTTGTCGGCCAGCGCGAGCGTCTGGTAGATGGTCTCGATGCCTTGGGCCTGCGCCTCGGCGGGCGTGCGGATGTGGACCTTCTCGCCGGCGATGAGCGTGTCGCCCGAATCGATCGGGTAGGCGCCCGCGAGCATCTTCATCAGCGTGGACTTGCCCGCGCCGTTGTGGCCCAGGAGCGCCACCACCTCGCCGGGGTAGAGGTTGATGCTCACGCCGTCCACGGCCTTCACGCCGCCGAAGGCCTTGCGGATCTCGCGCAGCTCGACCAGCGGTTTTGTCTTGTCGATGTCGGCCATGTCAGTTCTCCCCGAACTTGCGGCGGTAGAGCACGTCGAACACCACGGCCACGATCAGCACTTGGCCGATGATCACCATGCGCTTGCCGATGGGCACGTCGAGCAGCAGCATGCCGCTGTCCAGCGACTGCATGATCAGCGCGCCCAGCACCGAGCCGAAGATCGAGCCGCTGCCGCCCGCCAGCGCCGTGCCGCCGATGACGGCCGCCGCGATCACGTACAGCTCCATGCCCGTGCCCAGCGAGTTGGTGCCCGCGTTGAGCCGCGCGATCGACACGATGGCCGCCACCGTCACCAGCACCGCCAGCAGCGCGAACAACATGAGCGTGACGCGCTGCACCGGAATGCCCACCAGCGCCGCCGCGTCGGGGTTGCCGCCCATCGCGAACACATAGCGGCCGAAGCGCGTGCGATGCACGATGAACGACAGCACGATCGCCACCGCCGCCCAGATCAGCACCGGGATCGGAATGCCCTGCGGCTCGCTCTTGGACGAGATCTGGTAGCTGTTCATCACCCAGGCGAAGCCGACCACCACCGCCACCGGCACCGCCGTGAGCAGCACGTCGAGCCACAGCGCCTCGGTCGGCATGTCGTAGCGCTGGCGCGCGCGGCGCTTTTGCACCATGCGCCCGAACAGCACCAGCGCCACCAGCCCCGCGAGCACCCAGCTGGCCGTGACGCCGATGCCGCCGTCGTAGCCGCCGCCCAGGCGCTGGAAGAACTCGTCGTTCACCGGCTGCGTCTTGCCGTCGGCCACCAGGAAGGCCGCGCCGCGAAACGACATCAGCCCGCCCAGCGTGACCACGAACGACGGCACGCCCAGCACTGCCGTGAGCCAGCCCTGGTAGATCGACACCAGCAGCGCCACCGCGAGCCCTGCGAGGCAGGCCGTGGGCCACGACCAGCCCGAGGTGTATTGCAGGTACGCGATGAGCACGCCGACGAAACCCATCACCGAGCCCACCGACAGATCGATGTGGCGCGCCACGATGATCAGCACCATCACCGTGGAGACGATGCCGACCACCGCCGTCTGCTGCGCGACGTTGTAGAGGTTCTCGGGCGAGAGGAACACGCCGCCCGACATGATGCTGAACGCCACCGCCATCACGGCCAGCAGCACGCACATCAGGAGCAGGCGCAGGTCGATGCCGGTGCGGCGCCACCAGCCGGGTGTTGGATCGCTCATTTTTTTCAAGCCCCCTCAGGACGGACTACAGGTGCGCAACCGCCCACCGGCTGGCCCTTGCGGGTCGGCCGGAAGCCATGTTGCGAAGAGATGGAGGGCGCGTTCAGCGAGAAGCTGAACGCGCCGGTGGTTGCGGCGTTACTTGCAGGCCGCGGGCGCGTTCGCGCCCGAGACGCCCTTGCAGAGCTCGTCCTTCTTGATCCAGCCGGCCTTGACGATCACGTCGAGGTTGTCGCGCGTGATCGGCACCGGCGTCAGCAGGCGCGAGGACAGCGAAATCTTCTTGGCACCGCCGGCCCAGGGCGCGGCCTTGTCGACCGGCTTGCCCGCTGCGAGCGACACCGCCGCCGTGGCGGCTTCGCGGCCGAGCTCGCGCGAGTCCTTCCAGATGGTCGCGGTCTGCGTGCCCAGCGCCACGCGGTTCAGCGCGGCGAAGTCGGCGTCCTGGCCCGACACCGGAATGCCGCGCAGGCCCTTGGCCGTGAGCGCCGCCACCGCGCCGCCGGCGGTGCCGTCGTTGGCCGCCACCACCGCGTCGACCTTGTTGCCGTTCTTGGTGAGGATCTGCTCCATGTTCTTCTGCGCGACTTCGGGCTTCCAGCCTTCGGTGTACTCGTCGCCGACGATCTTGATGTCGCCCTTCTTGATCGCGGCATCCAGCACCTCCTGCTGGCCCGCGCGCAGGAAGTCGGCGTTCGGGTCGCTCGGCGAGCCCTTGATGATCACGTAGTTGCCCTTGGGCTTGACCTTGAGGACTTCGCGCGCCTCCATGCGCCCGACCTCGACGTTGTCGAAGGTGATGTAGAACACGCCGGGCGCCTCGATCAGCCGGTCGTACGCCACCACGGGTACCTTCTGGCGCGTGGCCTTGGTGACGGCGGGCAGGATCGCGTCCTTGTCCATCGCCAGCACGATGAGCGCCTTCGCGCCCTTGGACATCAGCCCCTCGATGTCGCCCAGCTGCTTCTCGGGCGAGCCGCCCGCGTCGGCACTGATGTACTTCGCGCCGAGTTTTTCCAGCTGCGCCTTGATCGCGGCCTCGTCGGTCTTCCAGCGTTCTTCCTGGAAGTTGGACCAGCTCACGCCGACCACGGTCTGCGCCATCGCGCCCACGGCCGTGAGACCGAACGCCAGGGCGGCCAGGGTGTGTTTCGTTGTCAGTTGCATCGGTGTCTCTCCTCAGAACGGTGTGCCGAGCGTGAGCTGGCGGACCGGGGTAGTTAGTTTGAGTAACGAACTAACTATCCCATTGGGGGGAGATTCCGGGCACCCGGGAATTCCCCGAGACGCAGGCGTGGGAAGCGCTCCGCGCGCTTTGGGAGCGGATGTCAAGGAGGTTGGCAGTACGAAGAAGGACTGCGTGGAGATGACGTGGGTACGCAAGCAGGCGTGAAAAAGGCCCCGAAGGGCCTGGTGGTGATTGCTCTTTTCGTACTGCCCTTCTTACCAGAGCCCCTCCTTATGTCGTCAATGCCACCACTTCCGCATCCGTCAGCTTCTGCGGTTGATAGCGCACCGCGCGAACGTGGAAAAACGGTTGATTGCCGCCGCTATAGGACAGATTTCCAATGCCAAGGCTGGCGAACGGCGGGACCGTCGGCATGGCGGCCTTGAGGAGTTGGCCGTTGCACGCGAACCGGAGTCCATCGGCGCCATAGCTGAGGGCGACCTTGACCGGGCCTCCCACAGGTGTACCCAGGAGCCCGGTGGAGACCGTGTTCGGCCCGGACGGGCCGTTGACAGCCGAGTACGCATAGGCGAGCGCCGATGCAGTGAACCCGATACCCAGGCGATTCCCGACTGCGGTGCCGATCTCGACAAGATTCCTTGTCGTCACATCTCCTTCTCTCGGTCGTCCGAATTCCATGAAGATGGTGCCCTCAGCCGCATTGCACCAGCCCTTGGAGGTGTCGACCCGAACGCCGTCGCCGGCGCGTGTCGTGGCCACTGAAGTGAAGGAGTCGCCCAGGCGGGTTGTGACGGCCGACGTCGACACGTCTGCAGCCCGGGTGACGGTCGCCGACGTTGTCGGGATGTAGCTGGTCACCATCGGCCCCTCTTCGACCTGGCCCTTGCAAAACCACACGGTGAGGTTGCTGGTGAGAGCCCCGGCCGTGTGAACCACCGGATAGATTCCTCCGGACGCAGCGGGCGTGATGTTCTGGGTGATCGTCCGGGAAAACCGGTCCGCGAACTGGGCCGAGTTCGCAGCGTTGATGGGGAAGCCCCCCATCCCCGACCCGCCGGTGTAGTACACGTTGATCGACTCGCTCCCAGTCAGCGGTCTGCTCAGCTTCACATGGAGGCTTGTCGAGTAAGCCGTCCCAGTGGTGACGTTCGCACCGACGGCTGTGTTGCTTCGGACACGGCTGCCTGCGTAACCGATGGCGCTCGCCGACGTGAACGTCGCGGCGATGCACGCTTCTCCATCGACGGTCGTGCTGGCAACTGCAGGTGGAGTAGTCCCTTCACCTACGCCAACCGTGATCTGGCTGTTCAGCACCAGATTCGTGCTCCCGCCTTCCAGCATCAACCACGGTGCGATGGTCAGGTCGGCCGGGTTGTAGGTCATCCGCGCCACACCCGCTGCCGCCGTCTTCATCGCTCCCGTGGAGTCGAAGTAGGTGCCGATGGACGCGCGGCTGGTGAAGGTTTCGGTGCCCGGGATGTAGCTGGTCGCATAGGCACCGGCTTCGAGCTGGGCGCCCCATGCAAGGCACGCGCCGTTGTCCGCTCGCGGCCCGGAAACGACTGCATAGCAAGTCAAAATATCGCCCACGGCAATGGCAATCTTCGACGTGTACATGCAGCGAAACCATCCGTCGCCGACGGGCCGCATCTCCCAGCCCGCCCCCGTGATGGATGGCGCCGCGCCGTGCAGATTCACACTTGCGCCGATGTCGTTCGTCAACGTGGTGGTATTGCGCAGCAGCAGGTCCACGTTGGCCGTCCGCGACACGTTCTTCAAGTAGATCGAGTACGTCATCACCGTCGCCGTCGCAGCGACATTTTGCGTATTAGGGGTCGTGGATGTCCCCGAAAACTCAACCGCTCGAAGCGTGCCATCGGGCGCCAGCTTCCCCGGGATGCGCGTCAATCCACCGCCTGTCCACGACAAGTGCATATCGCTGCTCTTGAGCAGGATGTTGGTGCGCTGCTCCTCCGCCAGGAAGCCAGGGGCCAGCGTCAGGTTGGATGGCTCGTAACTGTTGCGCGCGACGCCCGCCGCTGCGTAGCGCATGACGCCGTTGGCGTCGTAGTAGCTGCCAATGGAGGCGCGACTATTGAACGTCTCCACATTGAGGATGTAAGTGCTGGGGAACGTGCCCACTTCGAGTTGCGCGCCCCATATGTAGATGCCCGCGACACCGTCGCCAGGCCCAGTACCTGCCGCCGATCCAGGGTAAATAGCAGCCCCAAGCACCGCAGTCGCATCGGTCGTGAAGACGCCCTCGACCCTGCGCCAGCCGTTGCCGACATCAATGATCTTCCGGGACACTTCGACGAACCCGCCAATAGTGGAGCCCGTGGTCGTCATCGTGGCCAGGTTGAAACCGATGGTGATGCTGTTGGCCGTGGATGCGCCGCGTGCATACAGGTATCCATTGGACGAGCCGGCAGCCTTTGCGTAGAACGAAAAGGCGTAGGTGCTCGCCGCTTCACCTTTTGAAGACGTTTGAATGATGTGCCCATTGCCATTGTTCGCGCCATTGAGCAACAGCAGCTTGCAAGCATCCCAACGACCATTCGGAGCCAGCGCAGCGCCCGGAATCACCGTGGCGTTCGACTTGGTCCAGGCGGCGGCCTCAAAGCGTGACGAGACCGTCAGCACGTTCGTCCGCGCACTCTCGATCAACAGGCCCTTCGGCGCCTTTGTGAGGGGGTCGTAGTCGTAGCGTGGAACGGCACCGGCAGGCTTCGGCTGGATCCAGCCCTGGGCGTTCGTGCAAGTGCCTTGTGCCGCCCCCGCGTAGGTGAACAGTTCGGCGAATGTTTTTTCGGTGAGCGTGGTGGTCATTGCGTTTCGATGCTGTTGTGGGTAAGGGGCCAGCCCGCGGAGATGTCATAGGCCTCGGTCTCGGCCTCTGTCCGGAGTTGGTCGATGGCGGCGTGGTGCGTGCGCTCGGCACTGAAGCACGCCTGGACATGCAGGCCGATCGCTCGGGCCACACCGCGAAGTTCGTCGATGGTCAGGCGGGCCCATCCGCTGTCGGCCTTGAAGTCGACAGCGTCGATGCCCGCAATGTCGGCGTTGACGATCACCGCCGTGATGCGGTCCTGGTCGGGCTTGCCCGTGAGAACACGCACGCCGTTCTGCAGCGTGATGCCGCCGGTTTCGATTTCCCATCGATGCTCGGTGACGCGCTCGCGCAGCGAGCGACGACGGTCCTCCATCGTTCGCGGATCGAGCCAGGCGCGTTGCGCCCAATCGAACACGTGGTGCTCGCCTGGCTTCGGCGGCATGTCGACGGGCGTCCCATCCGCGATGTATTGGTCGAATCGGGCTTTTCCCACATAGACAGACTCGCCTTCGAAGGCCTGACTGAGGCACTCGTCCTCGGAGCCGGCATAGCCTGAGCGAACGACCTCTCCAGTCGCGGTTCTATAGACAGTGAAATCAATCATGTTTAGCGACGTGTAGCGATTGCGTAGATAAAGGAACCGGAGTAACCGGAAGGAGCCGTGGAGATGATGTCGAACGTGGTATCACCTGGCACGCAATCGAACTGAGCTCCTCCCGTCACGGTGGAACCAGCAACACCTGCCCCCACCCAAATGGCGTTACCGTTCGCGTAGATGTTGACGCCACCCATCATCATCATGAAGACTGAACCCGTGACGAAGACCTTCAGCGTCTCCCCGGTGTTGTTCCTGTAGAGCAATCTGCAGGAGGAGCTCCCCGGCGCGACCGCGAATCTGGGAACGGTGACCGCTTCGCCTCGAATGTTGAGCGTGTTGATCACCTCAGCCTGGTCGATCCTCAACCCACTCTGATCCAGATTGAAACCAGGCCCCCAGAGATGGAAGCCGGTGTATGAGCTCGCAGGCATGTACTGCATCACGAGCCCACAGCCGCCGAGAGTGAAGTCGACGAACATGTCGCCCGTGGGGTGTTGCGCCAGGATCCAGCCCCAAGAACTGTTGCGCCACTTGCCAGGGCTGCGGATGTAGCCCCAACCTGTTCCCGTGATGTCCCCGTTGATCGTGACCTGACCGGAAGTGATATAGCCCAGCTTCGAGATCGAAGCCGTCAACTGTTCCACATCCAGCGAACGAGCCTTGATCGACCCGTCGACGAACATGTTGCCGTTGATCCCGACCGAAGGTGTGCCACCGATGCTGCCAACAACGAAAGGGAACGTCGGCACGCCGCCCGGGCCGTCCTGCGCGATGGCGAACTTGTCGACCAGCACGACCAGCTCGGACTTCGTGCCGTCGTTGTTGAGGATCATGCCCGCGACCTTCTTGTCCGCGTTGACGTTCAGGCGCCATTGCGACTTGACGGTGCCATCCAGTGTTGCGATGGCAGAGGCGTTGGTCGAGATCGACGAGGTGTGACCGTTCACCGTAGCGGTCAACGAGGTCATCGAGTTGGCCTGGGCCGTGATCGAGCCTTCGGCACTGGTGACTCGCGTGGTCAGTGCATTGACCGCGCTGGCGTCCGCCTTCGTGGTCTCCGCCTTGGTGATCCGCAGGCTGTCCGTGACATCCTCGAAGCGGAACCCCTGGATCTCCGAGTAGCCCGTGGTGCCACCCGTGTGGTTCAGGGCGAAGCCGGGGCTGACCGAGGTGTCGCCGAAGGCGCTGCCGAGCAGGTCCAGCGAGATCCGGGCCCAGACGTTGTTGGGCAGGCTGCCGAGTGCGATACCGCTGTTGCCATAGTTGCCCAACGTGTTGCGCCACCAGGTCCAGTAGTGCGGGCCGTTGGCATCCACGCGCCGGAACCATGCCGTCAGGCGGTAGGTCCGCGCCGGGTCGATCACCACCTTGCTCTTCGAGTAGTTCCAGAAGCTCGCGCCCCCCACAGGCGACCGGCACACCGTCGTGGCCACCTTGCCGGTCGTGGTCGTGACGAAGTACGTCGCCAGGTTGGTGCCGTAGTGGCTGCGCCAGGCCGCTGCGTTGGCCAGGCTCTCGTCCGCCGTCAGGCTGGCCTGCGAGTCGGCACGTCCCAGCTCCAGCCCGCTGTTGATGCTGGTGATCGCATCGCCCTGCGAGGTGATCAGGCCCTCCGCATTCGTGACGCGCGTCGTCAATGCGGTCAGGGCCGTGTTGCTGGCCTTGCTCGGCAGGCCGTTCGTCGTGTGGTTGACGGTGGCCGACAGCGCGGTGATCGCGTTGGCGTTCGCCGTGTCCGCGGTGACGCGGGCACTCTGCTCGGCCGTCACGGCTGCAGCGGCATCTGCCTTGTTCGTGTTGACGACCGCCTCCAGCGCCTGTCGGGCGGACACCTCGGCCGCATCCGCCGTGATGCGCGCCTGGCGCTCCTCGTAGATCAGCCCACTGGCGAGCGTCGGTCCCGTCGGCTTCTCCCAGACTTCGAAGGCATTGCCCACGAAGTCGTTGACCAGCGACGCACCGATCACCGTGTCCAGGCTGCCCGAAGTATCGGGAACGCCCGTGAGCGCCACGGACAAGCCCTGCCGCTGGATCGCCTCTGCGCTGTCCGCCTGCGCCCGTGCCACAGCCTCGGCCTGCAGCGCTGCGGAGCCGGCCGTGGCGTTGCCGGTGACGGTCGCCTGCAACGCGGTGATCGCATTGGCATTGGCCGTGTCGGCGGTGGCGCGCACGCTCTGCTCGGTCACCAGCGCGGCATCGGCGCTGGTCTTGTTGCCCGTGACCGTGGCCGCCAGCGCCGTGCGAGCCGTGATCTCCGCGTTGTCGGCGGCGATGCGCGCCTGGCGCTCGCTGTAGACCAGGCCCGAGCTGACAGCCCCCACGTCGGTTCCGGTGTAGGCACCGCGCACCTGCGTGGCCAGCGACTCGCGCGCCGTGACTTCCGCCGTGTCCGCCGTGGCCCGCGCGCTCTGTTCGGCGTTGATCGCGGCATTGACGGTGGCCAGGTTCCCGGCCACGGTCGCGGCCAGTGCCTGGCGGGCCGTGACCTCGGCGGCATCGGCGTTGGCGCGCGCCGTCTGCTCCGCCACGAGCGCGGCATCCGCGTTCGTCTTGTTGCTGGCCACGGTGGCTGCGAGCTGCTGCCGGGCCGTGACCTCGGCGCTGTCCGCGCTCACCCGTGCATCGCGCTCCGATGCCAGGAGGCCCGAGCTCAGTACGCCGATGTCGTTGCCGTTGTAGGCGCCGCGCAGTTGCGTTGCGAGGTTCTCACGCGCCGAGACCTCGGCGGCATCCGCACTCGCACGCGCAGCGATCTCGGTCTGCAGCGCGGCGTTCGAGGCGCCCGGTGACGGACGTCCGATGGCGACCCAGTCGATCTCGAAGTACGCCGTGGCAGTCTGCGCCGCCGACAGCTCGATCCGGAGCTGGTCGATGGCCACATCCCAGCCGGGGCTGACCGTGACCATGCCGATGCCTGCGCCGTCGTAGGTCGGCTCCGTCATCGTCACACGCCGCGACGCATCGAAGCCGCTGTCGCTCGCTGCGCGCCAGGACAGCGCGCCGTCCCATGCGGGCGCACCGACCTTGCGCACACGCATGCGGATCTGGCCGTAGGTCGAACCGTTCACGGCAATGCCCACAGGCGACACGATGAAGGGATCGGTCGCATGGTTGGCGGGGCGGATCCACCCCGCTGCCACCGAGGGCATGCCGTTGCCCGTCCAGGCCTCCAGGCCGGAATCGAAGTACCAGATCTTTGCGTAGTCGAACTGCTCGCCCACGCCTGCCGAGATCAACGTGATCTGCTGCGCCAGGGCTTCGTCGCTCGTGGCGCGCGCACTGCGCTCCTGGTAGATCAGGCCGCTGACCACCTGCGACAGGTCCGACCCGCCGTAGCCACCGGTGAGCTGCGCCTGCAGCGTCTCGCGCGCGCTGACTTCGGCGGCGTCAGCCGCCACGCGCGCCTGGCGCTCTTCGGCGATCAGGCCGCTGCCCACCTGCCCCAGGGCCGGCGCCTGCCATACACCATAGCTCTGCTCGGCAAACCCGATGTCCAGCGACGCGCCATCCACGTAGGCCAAGGCGGCGGCAAGGTCCGTCGCGCCGACCAGCGCGACCGTGAGCGACTCGCGGCTGCGGGCCTCGGCCGCGTCCGCGGCACTGCGCGCCGAGGCCTCATTGCCGATGGCGGCAGTCAGTGACGCGTCGGCGGCTTGCAGCTGCGTGGCCAGTTGCTGGCGTGCCGATGCTTCCGCCGCATCGGCGCTGGCGCGCGTCGTGGCCTCGGTCTGCAGTGCCGCCTGCGCGGTGCTCAACGATGCGTTCAGCGTCGTGAGGCGTGACGACAGCGACTCGTCCGCGGTCTGCCGCGCCGTGGCCTCGTCTGCGATCGCGGCGCTGCGGGCATTGGTTTCGGCAAGCAGCGCCGCCGCCCGCGCGCTCTGTTCGGCGGTGATCGCCGTGGCGCGGGTGCTGGCCTCGGCCGTCACTGCGGCCTTCCGGTCGGCCACCTCCTGCGAGACGGCCGCCACACGTGCCGTGATCTCGGCCTGGTCGGCCGCAGCGCGGGTGGTGGCTTCGGCGGTGAGCGCGTTCGTCACCTGCGTGACCTGCTGCGTTCGCTGCTGGGCCTCGGACACCAACGCCGCCGAGCGCGCGGCCGTTTCTGCCGCAAGGGCAGCCGCTCGCGCAGCCGCTTCGGCGCTCAGGGCCTGCGCGCGATCCTGCGTTTCCTTCGTCAGCGCCTGGCCCTGCGCCTGGTCGACGGCCTTGAGCTCGTCGACGGCTTCGTTCAGGCCCTTTTCGAGCTCTTCCAGCGCTTCGTCGATGCCGGGCAGCACCGTGAGCTGCACATACGCGGCAGCGCTGCCGTTGCCGCCGGCATCGACGGCGCGCACCCAGTAGCGCCAGCTGCCCGTGGCTTCGGTGCGAACGAAGGTCCGCTCTGCCGTGCGTCCGATCTCTTCGGACGTCTCGAGCGTGGCACCCCGGCGCAGCTCGTAGTACGCGATCGGCTGCATGGTCTTGCAGTCCTGCCAGGCCAGGTCGATCTCGTTGCGCCAGACAGTGCCGTTCACGATCGGCTGCGCAGGTGCCGCGATGTCGATGGACGCGGAGACCGGCACCGACCATTGGTTGGACGTGCTGCCGTGCGAAGCCCAGACACGCTGGGTGCCGGCGCGCAGCCATCCGAGGTTGGCCGCCACGCCCTTGGCGGAGAACACCTCGTCGGCCAGCTCCCAGCTCGCGCCGATGCGCACGCGGGTCGTGCTCCAGTCGAGCAGGTCGAGCCCGATCGGCTGGCCCCAGGTGGCGACGATGCCGGCGTCGGTCACGTCGAGTGCGAGCCCCGCCACATCGGCAGGCACGCCGCCCTTTCCGACCAGCGTGTGCTCGGCCGTGGCCCACGGGCTCGATGCGTAGGGCGTTCGAAAGCGCGCACGCACCTGGTAGAGGCTGCGCACCGACAGGCCCAGCAGGAAGGTCTCGGTGGCATCGCCCGGCAGTTGCGACGAGTGCCAGTCGCTCACCGGCGCCAGCGAGCGCCATTGCACCTCGACCGCGCCGCTCTTCAGGATGTTGAGCTCGTTCGATTTCGCCCACGAGACGCGGGCGCGCGCCACCATGCCGCCGTCCTGCAGCGACATCTGCGACGGACCGCTTTCCACCTTGAAGTCGAACGGTGCCTGCGGTTGCAGGAACGGGCTCGGCAGGTTGGTGTTCGGCGCCGCGTCGGCCAGCACCTCGTCGGCCAGGTCGTAGTAGGCCGGCACGTCCTCGATCACGAGCAGCGACAGCGGCGCGTTGCGCGCGTAGGTCCAGTCGGTGACGCGGAAGGTCTTGTTGGTGAAGCCGTACAGCGCGCTCGAGAGCACGATGCGGTCGCCGGGCTGCAGATGCCAGGCCAGCATCTTCGGATGGATGCGCAAAACGAAGCCGCCGCGGCTCTGCTCGACCACCACGCGGGCGATCTGGTGGCAGCGCACATGCGAGGTCGTGAAGGCCAGCGCCATGTCGGTGAACTTGTCCTTGGCGTCGAGCGCACGGAAGGCCTGGTTCTGGTAGGGCGTGAAGTCTTCGCTCACCCCGTTGCGCGCCGCGTTGACATAGGTGCCGCGCATGCCATTGAAGCGGCTCGCGCCAGGGTTGGCGGTTTGCATCACGGCCGTGGGCGCCAGCATGTCCTCGTCAGTGAGGTTGAGCACCGGTGTCGACCAGGCACCGGCCTGGATGCGCCAGACACCACCCGATTCGAGGCTGAAGCCCGCCATCGAATCCTCGAGCTGTTGCCGTGTCGACTCACGGTCCTGGTCCGAACGGAACATGCCGTCGCAGACATACCGTGCCTTGGAGCCACCGTGGTTGACGGCATCGACAGCGCTGTAGACCTCCTGGTCGCAGGCATTGGCCGCTGCAATCAGCGCGTTTTCGTCGATCTGGTCGGCGGCCGCGAGGTAGCCGGTCTCCGAGCGAAGGAAGTCTGCCAGGCACAGCGCAGGATTGCGCGAGTAGGCGGTCTGGCCGGTGCGAGGGTCGTAGACCTTCTTGCCGCGCAGCCTGGCCGTGATCTCGGGAAGGCCGCCCTGGAAACGCTCGAACAGCATGTTGAGCGTCACCACTGCATAGGTGCAGCCACTCAGCTTGTGCTGCTCCGTCCAGAGATTGGCACCCGGAAGGGTCTGGTCGACATTCCAGCGAAGGAACGCATCGGCCGTGTCCACGCCGCCAGGCGACGTGTGGAACTGCACGTTCACTGCCGGGCCTTCCGAAGGCCAGCCCGTGAACAGCGGTGGCATCTGGAACTCGGAGCCGTCGGTCCACCCGAACTCATTCGGCCGCCCCACCGACGTGCCGTCGATGAAGATCTCGTCGATCGCCTCGCATTCGTGCGATGCGAAGACCATCACGATGTGTTTGAACTGAGCCATCGGCCCGCTGTCGAGCACCGCAACGATGGATCCGCCGACACGAGCGGGCGCGCCGTAGACCGTGGCCCAAGGCGCTTCCGAGCTGACCAGCGTGGCCGTACGGTCACGCAGGTTGGCCACGTCTTCCGCGAACTTGCGGGCAGCGGCTTGTCGCGCTTTCTTCTTGGCCTGCGAGGACGCGTAGGCGTTGCTGACCATGGAAATCGCGGTGCTGACGATCAATCCGCCAACCGCGGCCGCCGCCCCTGCACTGGCGCCAACAGCCGTACCGATTGCCGCAAAGAAGCTCACAGGATCCGCCATTGCGGCGGTACAGACGCCCAGAAGGGCGCCAAGGACCAAGAAAAAACGAATCAGACGCGCCATGCTGCCACCCCCGCCGTCAAAGGCAAAAATTGGAGGCGATCCTTGCCAGGCGCCACGATGTTCGAGCCGGTGCAGATGCCGAAACTGTGGCCCGACACACGGCCCACACGGCCGCCGCTTCGCGCCAGCACCACGTCTCCGCGCTGAGCCCGCAGGCCGGGCAGCGCCGGCCCGAGAAGGGTGGATGCAGCGGCTTGAAAGCCGCCGACCGCACGCACGTGCCTGAGCGCCGTCAGCAGCCTTTTGGGCGCCAACGCGCCGCCTTGCGCGCGCAGCGGCTCGAGCGGGTCGGTTCCGCGTTGCTCGCGCACCCAATCCGCTGCAATGGTCGCGCAGTCGTGCTCGAAGTAGGCGAAGCCGATGTGGCGCCGCGCGTCGATGAAAGTGTCGAGATCAATGCTCATTTGCTGTGCACACCCAGGTTCTGTCGATATTGAAGATTGGCTTGCAGCCACTTGCCGACCCAGACGGCCGGGTTGCCGATCAGGCTGGTGAGATAGACGAAACCCAGTTCACCCGGATGCCGTGCCTGGTGCTGCGCGTTGTTCATGCGCAGCGCGGCGGGATTGCTGCGCACGTCGTAGCTGGCGGTGCGGCAGTCCATGCTGATCGAGGCGTTGTTGCCATCGCGAGCGATCTTCATCTGGTCCATCACACCGACGAAGCGCAGCACGGGCGCGCCGGTGATCTGCAGCGTGTTGGCATCGAGCATGGCGATCCAGACCCGCACACGACGGTCCTGGTAGTCGGCGGGATCGCCCAGCGCCAGGGCACGCGTGCCGATGTCCACCGGCGAGAGCGTCAGCGTGAGTTTCTCGGCCGCACCGTCTTCGCTCTCGTGCAGCTCGCCGATGGAGCCGAGGTTGCCCACGCCCTGCCAGGTCTCGTCCATGACCTGGACGCTGAGCGGCCAGTTCGTGAAGCGCGCCGTGCCCGAGCGCAGTTGCAGTTCGACCAGTGCGAGCTCGCCATAGGCGCCGGCGCTGGCGGTGGCCTGAAAGCCGCTGTTGGTGGTGACTGTCATTCCCAGGACTCCATGAGATCGAGGCTGAAGCCGCCCTGCGTGCGCGACTCCGACGACCAGTTGTTCTTGGTATCGACCTTGCGCATGAGGCAGGTCGGGCGATCCCAGACCACGGCGCTGCCGGCGGCCACGGCCACGCGCAACACCGGCTCGACGGACACCACGATCAGCCCCGACGCGTTCGCCACGGCATCGGCCTGCACGTGCAGCAGCTGTCGCTGGATCGACCCCTGGTTGACGCCGATCCAATCGCCCTGCAGCAGGGTCTTTCCGGCCTGGGCCGCACCCATCTGGATCGACAGCGACGACGCGCCCGCCGCAGCAGCCAGCGCCGTCCATGTGCCCCGCGCGCTACCGCGCGGGGCCGGCTGCAACATGTCGCTGACCGCGAGCACGTTGACCTGGCCGCGCAGCGCATGCACCAGGCTGCGCCACATCGCGGCCTCGTTCATCAGCGGGATGCGCTCTTCGCTCACGAGCGCACAGGTACGGCGCGGCGGTGCCAGCACGGCGACCTGCGACGAGCCGGTGTCGCCACTGCTGAAGCTCAGGTCGAAGGTCTGGATGCCGAAGTCCTGCCGCTTGACAGGCAAGGTGGGGGGCAAGGTGATGATGCTCATTGGGGCACCACCCGCATACGCTTGAGTTGTTCCATTTGGCCTTGGTTGTTTGCTTGAAGTGCACGGTCCAGATCGGCCATCACGGCGCCGCGATCGGACCTCGAATCGATGTGGAAGACAGTGGAGGGTGCGTAGTGCAGCGCGCCGCCGCCACTCGCACCTTGAGCGCTCACGCCAAGGCGGCCGTCGGAACCACGGCGCAAGGGCATGATGGCTTCGGGCCCCGCCTCGCCCATGAGGCCGATGCCGTTGGCGAAGGGGAAGAAGGTGGGCTTGCCGACCACGCTGTTGGCGTAGGTGTGCAGGCCGGGCGAGGCGAAGACGTTGCCGTTGGCGCTCGTGACGAAGAACTTCATCACGCCGTTCACGAGGCTGCCCAACCAGTTGCTGCCGGAGCTTTCGCCTCCAAGAGCCCCACCACCCGAAGATCCGCCCTTGAACAGGCCCGAGAACCATCCGGAAAATGCCTCGACGGCTGGCTTCAGCGATGTGTCGTAGAGCGCGTCCGCGATCGACGAAACGATCTTTTTCTTGAGCGACTCGCCCATCTTGTCGAAGGCCTTGTCGTCGCCCTGCAGAAAGCCCGTAAAACCCTCTCGGAATGCCCCATTCAGGTCGTCCGACAGCTTGCGGCTTTTTTCGTCCCGCTGGTTCTTTGCCTTGTCACCCGCTTCGACACCTTCGGTGTCGCTGGGCATGTTCAGACGATTCCTCTCAGACAGGACGTTTTCACCCGTCCATTTCTCGTCTTTCGTCTCTTCAGTGCCTTGAAGCGCGGAGCAAAAATCTTGACGAGAACTCCCTGACTCTTCTTTGCAAGGCGCACAAGCAATCTCGATCTGCAACTGAAGACCCGCGATCTGAGCTTGCTGAATGCCGGCGCTCGAGCCACGAGAAGCAGCCGGGTTCCGAGGTGACCCTTCGACGCGGCCCACCGAAGCAGATCCTGATCGAACAAGTGCGCCCTCTTTCTTCAGCTCAACAACAACCTGTTTCGCACTCTCTACCGCATTCTTTTTCTGCTCACTTTCCGTGCGCTCCTTCATGACCGCATCGGTTTCAGAGATCTTGGTGCTGGCATTTGCTGCCTGCGTCGCCGCAGACTTGGCGTCATGCCGTTGCATTTCCCTTAGGTTTTCAGCCCGATCGCTCCATGTCGAAGACATGGGACGCACCAGGAGGCCGACAGCAGCCCCTTCCCCTGTTTCAGCAAACGGAGTTCCCGCCCCGCCGTCTCGACGACGACGGTTTTCGAGTTTTTTCGAGGCTTGCTCCGCTTTCTCCTGCAACGTGCTTCCGCGCCCTAGGTTGCGAGGAATATCTTCTAAGAAATCTCGAAAATCGGTCACCCACGGCTTCACGCGATCGACCAAGAGCCTGTCTTTCTCGCCTTGTTTGGCTCTGCGGGTCCTTTCGACGGCATACGACCTTTGCGCGAGGGCCTCTGCGGCCTGGCGCTGCCCTGCGTCCTCTAGCCGGCCGATCTCCGTGAGTTCTGCTCCACTGAGGTATCCGTACTTCTTGTTGAGCTCAGCGGATTTCTTGAATGGCTCATTCGCCAGTTCGCGGAACTCGTCCGCGACCTCTTTCATGGGCGTACCCAATACTCGGTTCAGGGTTGTGAGGGCGGCTCCGGTCTCCTTTAGAACTTGGCCTTGCACGTGCCCATCTGCAACGAGCATCTGCAACGCCTGTGCTTCTTTCGCACGAGACCCGGTGGCGCCTGCGTTCTCACGCTCGATCCTTCGCAACTGGTCATTCGTCACGCCTGCGTAGTTGTTGCTGAGCGTCCTCGCCTCGGAATACGCCGCGTCCTCCCTCAAGCCTTCGATGGTGCGCTTCCCCAGATACTCCGCCGTCTTGAGACCGGCCTTGACAATTGGACCTCCCGGGATTTTCTTGATTGCCAGGTTCGCCAAGTTGGCGGCGCCGGTGAGGTCTTTCAGTGCTTGCGTTGCGGCGGGCGCTTCTTTCAGCACCAGCGAAGCGCCTGTCGTTGCGGGGATTCCTGTTTTTTGTTCAGCAGCCATGTCTGTATGGTCCGTTCGGTAGGGGGAAAAAATGAGGCCGACATTCGCCGGCCTCATGCTTCTTCAATTGCCTGCGGCCTTCCTCGCGCTAGACGTTCAGCACCGCAATGCCCTCGTCTTCCATCACCTGCAACTGCAGGAACACTTCACGCTGGCGCACACGCGGAATGCCCAGGCGCCGCATCGCCACGTCGACCGCACCGAAGTCGAGCCCCTGGAACCACGCGCCTGCCGCACCGGCGACCACTCGCCATTGCGTGCGGCAGGCGTGGAACACCTCGAAGGCTTCCTGGTGTTCCGGCCACAGCTCGAATGGCGGCGGGCCGTCCCCGTTCGCCATCGAGGAGACGAGCTTTTTCGGGTCGAGCCCGAGCGACGCGCACTGGCTGCGGAGATCGTCGTCCAGCTCGTCATGGACGCGATGCGCGACTCCGAGCACGAAGCGCGCGGCGCCCCTCAGTTTTTTACGGCGGCCGGGTACGCGTGCTCGAAGTAGCTGTAGGCAATGGCGGCCTCGAAGGTCGGCCAGTCCTCCGCGGCTGCGGCGCGGTTGTCGGGCGTACAGATGAAGGGCGCGTTGTCTTCGCCCTCCAGGCCCTTCCAGTCGGCCAGCACCATGTCGAGCAGTTCGCGGTCGGTGAGGCTGCGCGCGTCCAGCCGCGCCTGCAGCGTTTCGTTGTCGGTCTTGGACAGGCGCTTGAAGACGGCGTCGAAACGCACCTCCTCGACCTGGCCGTCACCGGGCACACGCATCACCACGGGGGCGATGAAGGTGGGCTTCACGGCGATCTTGAGCTTCTGGGGCATCGGGTTCTCTTCCTTGAGTCTTGAATGAATGACTGGGTCAGCGAATGAAGAAGAAGGCCGTGCTCAGCGCACGACGATCGACCACTCGTCGTTGCCCGAGCCGCTGGGCACGAACTCGAGCGGCACGGTGACCATCTGCACGCCGTCGACGTCGCTGTAGGTGGGCTTGCCGATCTGCGCGCGCGGCGAGAGGAACTCGACCACGTTGGTAGCGCCCTGGCCGTGCTTGAGGGCCAGGGGCACGCGCTTGCTCGAACGCGCCATGCCGATCCAGTCCTTGGTGGCCACCGAGGTGTTCTCGAAGGTGACCGAGCCGGTGGAGACGCGGGCGGTGATCTCGACCGAGTCGACGGTCATGAGGTCGCGCTTCACGACGGTGTTGCCGGCATCGAAGCTGAAGGCACTGGCCGCCACGCCCAGGCCATCGAGCATGAGGGTGGTGTTGGCCTTGTTCACGCCCAGCGGGTCCATGAACTTGGTGTAGTCGGCCGTGGGCAGCGGTGCATCGGCGGCAGGCACGAACAGGCCCGTGAACTCGAACTGCCACTTCGGGATGCCCTTGGCGTCGATGGTGGCCTTCACGTTGCCGTGTGCGTCGGTCATCTTGTAGACGGTGCCGTCGACGTTGCCGTAGATGGTGAGCGACTCGAGGCCGTCGGTGGCCGGTGCGAAGGTGGTGCTGACGCCGGCGGCCGTGGTGACGGCGATGGCGCAGCCGCGCATGAGCGCGGCATAGGCCGGCACGTCGCCGGCAGCGGCGACGCCCGCGATCTCGACCGAGAAGGCGATCTTGCTGTACTGGGTCACCAGCACGGAGCCGCGCGAGCCGAAGTAGGGTCGCACGTTGTCGCGCTGGACCACATCGCCTTCGATGGGGGTCAGGGTGACTTCGCTGACCAGGATGGCGTTGGCCGCACCGGTCGGAAGGGCGTCGGTACCGCGTACCGTTTCAGCCTTGGCCAGGATGGCCATCTTGCGCATGAGTTTTGCCATGTCGGCGTTCTCCGTAGGTTGGTTGGTTGATGGATGAAGGGAGGGGAATGAACAGAGGGGCCTGGCTCAGAGGTAGCGCCAGGTCCGCAACTGCAGGGAGGCGCCGTGGCACTGCACGCCGCAAAAACTGACCGTGCCGGTGCCGCCGACCTGCATGCCGTCGGTGGCTTTCTCGTCCTTGATCGGGCTGGGGGCGCATGCGCCGCCGAAGCCCGGGTCGGCGCGCACGGCGTCGCGCACGGCCTCGATCAATGCGTCGAAGGCGAGCTCCGAAGCAGCGGCGTCGTCGACGGCCATGTAGCCGTGCAAGGTCCAGGTGTCGACGCTGAGGGTGCGTCCGACATTGAGGCTGCGCTCCTCGGTGGCGTCACGGCGCAGCCACCAGCCGCGCAGCTGCTGTGCGCCGCCGGGCAGCGTGTGAAGGTAGAGCGCGCGCAGCGCGGCCTCGTCGCTCGCGAAACGCTCGCGGTCGTGAACGCGGCCGATCTGCGGCACGCCGTTCAGCGTCTGGACAATGGCCGCGCGCAGGGTGTCGAGGCCGCTCATGCCGCGGCTCCGGCCGAATGCTGCGGCGTGAAGATCGTGTGGATGGAAGTGGTGTGCATCGTTTGCTGCGTTGGTTGGTGAATCAACTGTCGCGGCCGGGCCCGAAATGCAAAAGGCCGACATCTGTCGGCCCCTGGTGCGAAAAGACGGCGGCGCGCGCCTTCGTTCATGCGTTCAGTTCGCACCGGGACCCCCACCGCGAAACCACTGCTTGATGGCCTCGATGAGCAGCGCGGTGCCGATGGCCATCGCGCCGCCCGAGGCGGCGCCGAACACGGCCGCGCGCTGCTCGACGGCACGCAGCCTTCCGTCGAGCGCATCGAAGCGCGCATCGAAGCTGTCCATGCGCCGGTTCTGTTGGTCCTGCCCCTCCTTCAGGGCTTGCACGAGGCCGTGGATCTGGCCGAGCAACAGCAGTTCCTGTGCGCGGGCGTGGGAGTCGCTCATGGGGCGGGCCTTTCTGTGATGAACTCGATCAGCGCGCGATGCCGGAGGCGATCGGTCGCGCAGGATTTCGCGTTGAGGTGGTGGTTGTCCCAAGCGTCGTCGACGGTGAGACCGGCGTCAGCAGCACAGGCTTCGACGGAGGTGTCAGCAAGTCCGCAGGCACCGGCGGGAACGTCCGTGCCCGCGAGGGCGCTGTTCCACAGCCAGACAGCAGCAAGGCTGAGGCGATGACCGCGGTCGACAGGGTCGCGCTGTGCATCGCCAGGCGCGACAGCATCCGGGTCCGCTCGCGGCGCGACAGGTCGCGCAGGATCGCCAGGCCGCTCAGCGCGGCGATCAGGAACAGCAGGAGGAACGACAAGAGAAACGCGCCGGCGTAGATCATGGAACGGGCCTTCGAGGGTGAAGTAGCGGGCCTGCAGGGCGCTGGCGCCGAGCTGGTAGCGGGTCGATGCGGCGCGCCCGCGCGCGTACTCGGCTTCGAGGTCTTTCGCGAATTGCGCGGCGCGCTGCGCCTCCTTGTCCTGCCAGAGGACACGCTCCTTGGTGCGGCCTGCGTCGTGCACCGCCCATCCGCCGACGGCGAGCAGCAATGCGCCCGCACCGACGGCCACGGCGATCACGGAAAGTCGTGTGCCGAAGGTCATGGCGCATTCCCCTGGCATTGCGCATGCAGGCGCAGACGGTCTTGCCAGAGTCCGCCGCAGGTCTTGTTGCCGGGCGCGGAGCAATCGGTCTTGCCCGCGTACTTCCAGCCAAGGATGGCGTCGCATGCGCCTGCGTAGTCCCCGCGGTTGAGCCGCTGCACCAGCACCGAGGTGTGGCCCGCGCGGCCACCCGTGCAGAAGTTGAAGGCGCCGATGTTGTAGGCCAGGCTCACGTAGGCGTCGTACTCGTGTTGGTGCAGCGGCACCTGCACGCACTGCTTGAGCGCGCTTTCATACGTCTGCACATCGCGCAACGCGCGCTGCAGCGCGGGCACGGGCGCCGTGGTGTCGCCCATGCGCACGCCGCCGGTGGTACCGAAGCCGATGGTCGGCACGGCGGTGCCGTGCACGGGGTCGGGGTAGGCCTTGTCGCTGTAGCCCTCGCGCGCGACGATGCCCACCAGCCCGGCCGCGCTGAGCGCGAGGACGGTCAGCAGTTGGCGCGGGGACGCGCCCCCTTTTTCGGCGGACGCAGGTCGCCGCCGGAACCTTCGAAAGATGTCATTGCCCATGCCCTGATGGTCGGGCGCGGGGGCCGATCGGCTGAGGTCGACATCCGCCAACCTCCTTTTCCGCGCGGGGCGCTGCCTACACTGGCATGCCCGCCGATCGCGGGAACGCGCGGGTCAGATCTCGCCGCCGTGCCAGACGACGCGGCCGCTGATGTGCAGTTCGGCGGCCTGCTCGGCGCTGAGCACCTGCGGCTTGTAGGCGGGGTTGTAGCTGATGATCTGCAGGCCGCCGGTCGAGAAGTCGCGCTGCAGCACCTTCACGTAGTCGTGGCCGTCGAGCTGGATCACGTACACGCCGTCCTGGTCGAGCGACTTGGTGGCGGTGTCGACCAGCAGGATGTCGCCGTTGTTGATCTTGTCGGCCATCGAGTCGCCGCGCGCATGGACGATGCGGGCATAGGCCGGCTTCACGCCCTTGCGCGCCATCCAGGCCCTGTTGAACGCGAAGCGGCCCATGTCTTCCTGCGAGCCGTTGTACGAGCCCCCGCCGGCGCTCACGCGCACGTCGAGCAGTTCCACCAGCACGAAGGTCTCGTCGTCGAGCCCGTTCGACAGCGGGCTGGCCGGCTGGGCGGACTGAAAAGGATTCAGCTCCGCCGGATCGACGCCCAGCGCCAGGGCCATCACATACAACTGCGCGAGGCTGGCGTCGCTGACGCCCCGCTCGATGCGCCCCACCGTATTGAAGTGCAGACCGCTGCGCTGCGCGAGGTCGTCGATGGTGAGGCCCTTGCGCTTGCGCAGATCCCGCAACCGCGCGCCCTGTGCAAGGGCCAGCTCGTTGACGCGGGCGGTCACCTGGGTGTCGTCGAAAGGGGTAGGGGTGGGCGACGTCACGATCACTCTGCTTTGTGCGAAGGCGCACATATTAAACACACAAAGGTACTTTCTCAACCCAAAAAGTGTTTCACCGACGAGAAATATCGCCTCGCGTGTTTTTTTAGATTGTCAAAACCTATTTTGTGTGCATAATCGAGGTCATCAACACAAAACGAGATTTTTCGATGGACTGGCACCCGGCTCAGGTTAAAGCTGCACTTGCAATGGTCGGAACCAACCTGTCGAAGTTGGCCAAAGAACACAAATACGCGCACATCAATGAAGTTCTGTACCGCCCCTGGGTTGCGGCGGAGCGCATCGTGGCCCGCGCGCTGGCCCTCGAGCCCGAAGCGATCTGGCCCAGCCGTTACCGGCGTCCACGCCACCGCGGCATTGCGATGACGCGCAATCCGCATGCGCTGGCACCTCCCGGCGAAGGGCCGGACTGAGCCTGGCCAGCGGGCGCACCGCACGGGACCTGGCCGGGTTGCCCGGCTTGGCTCGCCAGGGTCTGGCGTGTGCGGAGGAGGAAGAAGAAACGCGTGATTTCAAGAGTGCCCGATGAAGGTTGCAGCCTTCACCGGGCGTGCCAGTGAACTGAGCAGTGCCACGAGCGAGGAGAAATGTACTGTGAGAAAAGGCTTCGTCAAGACCGAGAAAAAGACCGCGTTCGACGGCGCGATGCGCTTCGAACGACTGGCAGGAGGTGCGTGATGCAGGACACCACCTCTTCTTCCGAATGGTTCGTCGCCAAGGCCTTGCTGGCACTCGCCGAGCAGCGCATTGCGAACGCGCAGGCCGAAGCGGCCGCGCCGCCACCGCCGCCCGACGACACGGCCGAGCCGATGGCGGGCGACGGCGCCCCTTTCGCCGAACGCCTGTGGCGCCTGCTGCGCATCCGCCGCGCACTGACCGCCGACGAAGCCGCGAGCCTGCTGGCCGATGCGGACGACGACGTGGCCGAGACCCGGCGCCAGGCCGGCGCACTGATGCTGTCCTGGTCGCGGCAGCGTCCGAAGGACGTGCGCATCGGCGCGCGCCGCGTCGACGGTTTGAAACGCTACGTGCTTCAGCGCGACGTGGGCGCCACCCCGCCGCAACGCACGGCCAGGGAAGGACACCCCGCATGAACGACACCACGGATCAGGCAGATCGCACGGATCGCGCATGGGAGCAGCGACTCGCACGGGCCGTTGCCGCGCACCTCGAAGCGCACGGCACGGCATCGGCCGGGGAACTCGACCGCATGCTGGCGCACCACCTCGCGGGCTACCGGCCCGAGCCGGGCAGCCCGGCGCTTCGCCGGCAACTGGCGCGGCTGGCGGACGGCGGCCACGTCCACGCCGTGACGGTCGGCGGCCGGCGGCGCTGGCGATGCGGCCCCGGGCCCGTGGCCGAGCGCATAGCCTCGGCGCGCCGCGTGACGCGGCTCGACACCAGCGTCTACATGCCCATGCACAGCCCCGTGGTGCGGCCGGGCGCGCTCGACTTCACGCGGGTGCCGAGCCTGCTGCTCGGCACGCGGTTCGGCTTCTGGGGGTCCGCGCAATGAGCAGCGCCGACCCGACCCTCACCGCCGCCCAGGTGCTGGCCGAACTGCGGACCTGCGTCGGGCGCGCGCACGGCCTGCACGTGCGCGATCTCGTCGCCCGCATCACCGGCCGCTCGACACCGGCGC
The DNA here is from genome assembly GCF_059419205.1 of Variovorax sp. GW821-FHT06D12. Classification (NCBI taxonomy): domain Bacteria; kingdom Pseudomonadati; phylum Pseudomonadota; class Betaproteobacteria; order Burkholderiales; family Comamonadaceae; genus Variovorax; species Variovorax sp. GW821-FHT06D12. The sequence continues at coordinate 334,896 of NZ_JBWKRI010000007.1, forward strand.
CCGCCCAGGAACGCCGCGCGCGCGAGCACGTCGCCGCACTGCGGCTGCAGGGCGAGCACATCTGCGGCAAGCCTGACACCGGCTACTTCATGGCCGCCACGGCGGCCGAGCTCGACGAGACCTGCCGCTACCTGCGCAGCCGCGCCGTCTCCGGCCTGCGCATCGAAAGCCGGCTGCGCCAGGTGTCGCTGGCGGCCCTGCTCGGGCAGCTCGCCCTTTCCGACAACGACACCCCCAAGAACAACGCCAACTCCTGAGAGGACATTCCATGCAAGAAGCCATCGCACACCACCCGGGTTACTGGAAAGACGCCAACGACGCGCTGATCCCGGTGTCGAAGATCAAACCCATCGACAAGGACCGCCATGCCGTCGTCAGCGAACTCTGCGAGCAGGCCCGCCAGCAAAGCGCGGCGCTGATCGGTTTCAAGGTGGCCGCCATGAACGCGGTGCATGCGTTCATCGAGCGCAGTCTGGCGGCCTACGACGTGAAGCAGGGCGGCCGCAAGGGCAACGTCACGCTCGTGAGCTTCGACGGCAAGCACAAGGTGGAACGCCGGATGCAGGACACCGTCGTCTTCGACGAACGGCTGCAGGCGGCCAAGGCGCTCATCGACGAGTGCATCCAGAACTGGAGCAAGGGCAGCAACGCCAACATCAAGGTGCTGGTGAACGATGCATTCCACGTCGACCAGCAGGGCAAGATCAGCACCGCCCGCGTGCTCGGCCTGCGCCGGCACGACATCGCCGATGCGAAGTGGCAGCAGGCGATGAGGGCGATCGGCGACAGCATGCGCATCGCCAGCACCAAGCCCTATATCCGCTTCTACGAGCGCAACGACGTCACCGGCGAGTACACGCCGATCAACCTGGACGTCGCCGCCGTATGAGCATGCACATCACCGAACCCTCTTTCTGCGCCTGGTGCATGGCGCCCGGCGCCAGCCTGCACGAGATCGCCTGCGACGCCTGCCGGCCGCAGCTCGAAGCCGCGGGCCTGGTCGAACCCTCGGCGATGCGGGAGCGCCCGCCCGCCAAGGTGCAGATCGGCCCCACCGACATCTGAAACGGAGCCCCACCCCATGAGCCCTCCCGAGTTCGTCAGCACCATGCCGTTTCCGACGCACACGATCGCGCCGTGGCCGCGCCGGGCCGCGCCGGCGCGCGACCTGCTGCCGCCCCGGTTGCGGGAGTTCGCCCGCCTGATCGGGTTGTCGGCCACCATGTCCTTCGTCGCGCGCTACGGCGGCCTGCGGATCTACATTCCGGCGAACCCGGCCCCCGACCATCCGTTCGCCGCGCTGATCGGCTTCGACAACCTGCGCGCCCTCAGCGCCGAGTACGCCGTCGACGGCACGGGGCTTCGCTTCGTGCTGCCCAAGGCCCAACGGGCCCTCGACGCCATCCGCAACGAACAGATCCGCACGGACTACAGCACGGGCAAGTCCATCCGCGCGCTGGCCGCGGAGCACAGCCTCGTGGAACGCCAGGTCTCACGCATCGTCGCGGACATTTCGCTCTGACCCGGAGGCCGGGCGGCAGGGCCCGGCCCCCTCACAGGAAAACTCTGGGGACAGTTTCCGGACAAGCCCCCTGTTATCCACAGCGGGAGCGACCCCGCCCAAGTTGTTCCTGTTTTGATAGCACCGCGAAAGCACAGGAGCACACAGTGTCCGGGGTGTGACAAGTTGTTGTCAGGCAAGGGAAAAAGTGCCCTGTCCACAGGGCGGGTTTACCCTTATCTACTACTACTAACTTAAATAAGAAGAATAAATAGAGAAGAGAGCAGGAAGCCCGCGCCCGAAAAAGGGGCCGGGCGGGGGTCGAAGGGTTAGCCCGGTAGGTCGAATCCGTCTCGGTTGATACGATTTTTCTCAAAGCGCCGATCCCCAGGGCGTTGGAGACAAGATGGACCCGAGCAACCCCCCAGGCGCCGGCGAGGCGCTGTACCGCGTCATGGTGCGCATCCGCGCCTTCGAGAACGCCGCCGAAACCGCCAGCCAGGGCGGGGTCAGCGCCTACGGCCAGCAGGCGGGCGGCGCCGCCAAGGTGCGCGGGCCGCTGCACCTGTCGACCGGGCAGGAGGCGGTGCCGGCGGGCGTGTGCGCCCACCTGCGCGCGAGCGACTACCTCACCTCCACGCACCGCGGCCACGGCCACACGCTGGCCAAGGGCGCGGACCTCACGCGGATGATGTGCGAGCTGTTCGGCAAGGCCACGGGCTTCAACGGCGGCAAGGGCGGCTCGATGCACATCGCGGATTTCTCGGTCGGCATGCTGGGCGCCAACGGCGTGGTCGCGGCGGGCTTGCCGATCGCCGTCGGGGCGGCGCACGCGCAAAAACTCTTGAAGCGAGGCGACGACATCACGGTCTGCTTCTTCGGCGACGGCGCGATCAACCGCGGCCCGTTCCTCGAAGCGCTGAACTGGGCCCGCGTGTACGACCTGCCCGTGCTCTTCGTCTGCGAGGACAACCGCTGGAGCGCCACGACCGCGAGCGGCCCGATGACGGCCGGCGACGGCGCCTCGGCGCGCGCCGCGTCGATGGACATCGCGGCCACGCAGGTCGACGGCAACGACGTGTTCGCGGTGCACGAGGCCGCCGCGCGTCTGGTGGCCGAGGTGCGCAGCGGCGCGGGACCGCGCCTGCTGCACGCGCTCACCTACCGCGTGAAGGGCCATGTGTCGGTCGACCTCGCGGCCTACCGCGACCCGGCCGAGCTGGCCGCCGCGCTGGAGACCGACCCGATCGCGCGCGCGCGCGGCCACCTGCTGGACATCGGCGTGGCCGCCGCGACGCTGGACGCCATCGAGAACGCCGCGCGCGACGAGGTGGACACGGCCCTGGCCGTGGCCGACGCGGCGCCCTGGCCCGAGGCGAGCGCCGCCTTCACCGACGTGCAGACCACGGGAGCAGGCCAATGGCTGTGACGACGCTGAGTTATTCCGAAGCCGCCGTGCGCGCGCTGCAGCAGGAGATGGACGCCGACCCGCGCGTGGTCGTGCTCGGCGAGGACGTGGGCCGCGGCGGCATCTTCGGCCAGTACAAGGGGCTGCAGCAGCAGTACGGCGCCGAGCGCGTGATCGACACGCCGATCAGCGAGGCCGCGATCATGGGCGCCGGCGTGGGCATGGCGCTCGCCGGGCTGCGCCCCGTGGTCGAGATGCGCGTGGTCGACTTCGCGCTGTGCGGCATGGACGAGCTCGTGAACCAGGCCGCGAAGAACCGCTTCATGTTCGGCGGCCAGGGCCGCGTGCCGCTGGTGGCGCGCATGCCGGGCGGCATCTGGGACGCGTCGGCGGCGCAGCATTCGCAGTCGCTCGAGGCCTGGTTCGCGCACCTGCCGGGCGTGGTGGTGGTGAGCCCGTCCACGCCGCAGGACAACCACGGCCTGCTGCGCGCGGCGCTGCAATGCGGCGACCCGGTGGTCTACATCGAGCACAAGACGCTGTGGGGCGTGCGCGGCGAGGTGGACGACACGCTGGCCGTGCCGCTGGGCAAGGCGGCGCGCGTGCGCGAGGGCAACGCGCTCACGCTCGTGAGCTGGAGCAAGCAGATGCAGCCTTGCGCCGCCGCATGCGACGCGCTGGCGGCCGAGGGCATCGCGGTCGATCTGATCGACCTGCGCACGCTGTGGCCCTGGGACCGCGAGACGGTGCTGTCGTCGTGCGCGCGCACGGGGCGGCTGCTGGTGGTGCACGAGGCGGTGCAGGCCGCGGGCTTCGGCGCCGAGATCGCCGCGAGCGCGGCCGAGGCCACGGGCTGCCGCATCGCGCGGCTGGGCGCGCCGCGCATTCCGGTCGGCTACGCGCCGGTGCTGGAGGCGCAGTCGCGCGTGGGCGTGGACGCGATCGTGGCGACGGCGAAGAAGCTGGCCGGCTGAACCACAAGAGCACAAACGGCCATGGACCCGCTCTTCTTCAAGCTGGTGCGGGTCGTCAACCTCACGGCGCGGCCGTTCCATGAGCGCGTGGGGCGCGAGCACCAGCTCACGCTGAACGAGTGGCGCGCGATGGCCGTGCTGGCCGCGCAACCGGGGCTGAGCGCCACGCAGGTCGCCGACCTCACCGGCCTGGACAAGATGGCGGTGAGCCGCGCGCTGGCGGGCCTGAAGCGCCACCAGCGCGTGCAACGCCGCAGCGACCCGACCGACCAGCGCTGCAGCCGCCTGTACCTCACGGCCGCCGGCAAGGCGCTGCACGCCACCGTCGGCGCGCTGGGACGGCAGCGCGAGGCCGAGCTGTTCGCGGGCGTCGATGCGGGCGAGCTGGCCCGCCTGAGCGACACGCTCGACACGCTGATCCGCGCGGTGGAGCGCGCGCCCGACCCCGGCGCAGCCGATCAGACGGTGTAGCCGCCGTCCACGCTCAGGTTGGCGCCGGTGACGAAGCCGCCGTCCGGGCCCACGAGGTAGGCGACCATGCCGGCGATTTCTTCGGCGCGGCCGTGCCGCGGCAGCACCATCACGTCGTGCATCGAGGCCGCGCGCGGGCCGGTGGCGGGGTTCATGGCGGTGTCGATCGGGCCGGGCTGCACGTTGTTCACGGTGATGCCGCGCGCGCCGAGGTCGCGCGCCAGGCCGCGCGTGAGGCCGACGATGGCCGCCTTGCTCATCGCGTAGACGCTGGCGCCCGCGTCCAGCACGCGCTCGGCGTTGATGCTGCCGATGTTGACGATGCGGCCCGTGCCGTCGCCCATGTGGCGCGCGGCGGCCTGAACGGCCACGAAGGTCGCGCGCACGTTGACGTCGATGGTGCGGTCGAAGTCTTCGAGCGAGAAGGTGTCGAGCTCGCCGCCGAGGTACACGCCAGCGTTGTTCACCAGGATGTCGAGGCGCTCGAAGGCGCGTGCGCCCTGGGCAATGGCGGCCGTCAGCGCAGCGGCGTCGCCGGCGTCGGCGCGGATGGCCAGCGCGCGGCCACCGGCGGCCTGGATCTCGCCGGCGAGCTTGTCGGCTTCGGCCTGCGCGCTGACGTAGGTGAAGGCCACGGCCGCGCCGTCGCGGGCCAGCCGGCGCACGATGGCGGCGCCGATGCCGCGCGAGCCGCCGGTGACGAAGGCGACCTTGCCGGCCAGGACGGGGGAAGAAGATACAGAGGTGGAGGTCATGATTTTTCCGATCGGGTGGAGGAGGAAGGCCTTCAGTGTCGGAATTCCATTCCCTTTGCGGTAGCCATCAATCGGCCCGATCAGATTCAACCCAAAGTTGAAGATGGGCGCCAGAATGACGGCATGGAACCGCTCAATCACCTCGAATCCTTCGTGCAAAGCGCCGAGGGCGGCAGCTTCTCGGCGGCCGCGCGGCGCCTGGGGCTCACGCCCGCGGCGGTGAGCAAGAACGTGGCGCGGCTCGAGGCACGGCTGGGCGTGCGGCTGTTCCAGCGCAGCACGCGGCGGCTCACGCTGACCGAGGCCGGCGAGCGCTTCCTGGCGCAGGTGGGCGGTGCGCTGGCCACGCTGCAGGACGCGGTGGCCGGCCTCGCGCAGGACGACGGCCAGCCCTCGGGCACGCTCAAGGTGAGCATGGGCCAGGCCTTCGGGCGCGAGCACGTGCTGCCGTTCATGGGCGACTTCCTGGCGCGCTACCCGGGCATCGTGCCCGACTGGCATTTCGACAACCAGCAGGTCGATCTGGTCGGCGAGGGCTTCGACGCGGCCATCGGCGGCGGCATCGCGCTGTCGCCCGGCGTGGTGGCGCGCGAGCTGGCGCGCATCCACGTGGTCGCGGTGGCGGCGCCGGCCTACCTGGCGGGGCGCGCGCTGCCCGCGCATCCGTCCGAGCTGGCGCGCTTCGACGTGCTGCTGCGCCGCTCCTCGCCCACGGGCCGGCTGCGACCGTGGACGCTGCGGCATGCGAGCGGCGAGGAAACCATGGTCGACCTGCCGGCGCGCCCGCGCGCGATCTTCAATGACCCCGAGGCGATCGCGCAGGCGGCGCTGCTGGGGCTCGGCGTGGCGATGCTGCCGATGCCCTTCGTGGAACGCGGCCTGCGCAGCGGCGCGCTGGTGCGGCTGCTGCCCGGGTGGTACCAGGATTCGGGCGCCGTGTGGATCTACTACCCGAGCAAGAAGCTGCTGCCGCCCAAGACGCGGGTGTTCGTCGACTTCGTGCTGGCGCGCTTTCGCGAGGCGAAGTTCGCGCAGCGGATGCAGGTGGGTTGAGCGGCGATGTCCATCGAAGGCCGGGGTTTTTACTCGCGACGCCTTTGGCGCCCCCCTGTACAAAGGCGCGCATGACTTCCATCTCCCGCTCTTCTTCTTCCGTCACTTCCTCCACCCGCCGCTTCGCGCTCGTCGCCACGGCGGCGGCCACCCTCGCGCTGCTGGGCGGCGCCGCGCACGCACAGGCCACCTGGCCGACCAAGCCGGTGCGCATCGTCGTGCCCTTCGCGGCCGGCGGTACCACCGACATCCTGGCGCGCGCCGTGGCGCCCGAGCTCTCGAAGGCCTTCGGCCAGCAGTTCATCGTGGACAACCGCGCAGGCGCCGGCGGCAACGTGGGCGCCGAGATCGTCGCGCGCTCGGCCAACGACGGCTACACGCTGCTGATGGGCACGGTGGGCACGCACGGCATCAACCGCGCGCTGTACCCCAAGCTGCCCTTCGACCCGATCAAGGACTTCGCGCCGATCACCCTGGTGGCCGCGGTGCCGAACGTGATGGAGATGAACGCCGAAAAAGCCAAGTCGCTGAACATCCGCAACGTGCAGGACTTCCTCAAGTACGCCAAGGCCAACCCGGGCAAGCTCAACATGGCCTCGAGCGGCAGCGGCACGTCGATCCACCTGGCGGGCGAGCTGTTCAAGAGCATGACGGGCACCTTCATGACGCACATCCCGTACAGGGGCTCGGGCCCGGCGCTGCTCGACCTGGTGGGCGGCAGCGCCGACCTGATGTTCGACAACCTGCCTTCGTCGATGGCGCAGATCAAGGGCGGCAAGCTCACGCCGCTGGCCGTGACCAGCGCCCAGCGCTCGCCCGCGCTGCCCGATGTGCCGACGGTGGCAGAAGCCGGCGGCCCCGCGCTCAAGGGCTACGAGGCGAGCTCATGGTTCGGATTGCTGGCGCCGGCCGGCACGTCGCCGGAGATCGTGAACCGCATCCAGCAGGAAGTCGCGAAGTCGCTGGGCACGCCGGCGATCAAGGAAAAGATGCTGGCCCAGGGCGCGATCCCGAGCGGCAATTCGCCGGCGGACTTCACGAAGCTCATTGCGAGTGAGCATGTGAAGTGGGCCAAAGTCGTGAAAGATTCGGGCGCGAAAGTGGACTGATCGTCTGGACCGGGGGGCTCAGGTCCCCCAAGTCACATCCTTGCTCTCGGCCTGCGAGTCCTTGAGCATGTGCAGCAGCGGCGCGGCGCGCTGGTGCAGGCCGACATGCTGCTTCTCGGCATCGGCGTCGTGGCCTTCGACGACGTGTTCGTCGTGGTTGTGCGGCGCGGGCTTGCTGCTTTCGAGTGCCAGTGCGGCTTCGAGGGCAGCGATGGCGCTGGGGATCTGCTCGACCGTGATGATGCCCTGCGGCGCGGCCGGCTTGCCGACGATGTCGAGCAGCTGGCGCGCGTGCACCTCGAGCATCACGAAGTCTGGGGCGGCCCGGGATTTGAAGCGGTAGAGCATGGTGGTGGTGTCCTCACTTATTTGTAGATGTAGTCACGGGCAAAAGGGTACACCGATTGCGCACCGCGCAAGGCACCGTGTTCGACCTTGCCGTCGGGCCTGGTCGACAGCATCTGGTGCAGCGAGATCCAGCCCTGCTCGAAGCTCATCGCCGAGCCCGCGAGGTACAGGCGGTAGGCGCGAAGGATGCGCTCGGCGTTCTCGCCCTGGCGCCCGCCGCTGCGGCCCAGCACCTCGCGCGCGGCATCGAGCTGCGCCTCGAGGGCGTCCGACCAGGCCCACAGCGTGCGCGCATAGTGCGGGCGCAGGCTCTCGGTGTCGACCATCTCCAGCCCGGCCGCCGCGGTCTCGCGCAGCACGTGCGTCACGTGCAGCAGCTCGCCGCCGGGGAAGATGTACTTCTCGATGAAGTCGCCCATGCCCGCGCCGAGCTGGCGGTAGTTCAGCTCGCCCGAGGTGATGCCGTGGTTGAGCACCAGCCCGCCCGGCTTGAGCAGCGTGTGGATCTTGTGGAAGTAGGTCGGCATGTTGGCCGCGCCCACGTGCTCGAACATGCCCACCGACGAGATCTTGTCGAAGGGCTGGTCGTCGGGCAGCTCGCGGTAGTCGCGCAGTTCCACGCGCACGCGGCCCTGCAGCCCTTTCTCCTCGATGAGCCGCTGCACATGCGCGTGCTGGTTCTTCGACAGCGTGATGCCGGTGGCGTCCACGCCGTAGTGTTCGGCCGCCCACAGCAGCAGCGCGCCCCAGCCCGAGCCGATGTCCAGGTAGCGCTCGCCGGGCTGCAGCATGAGCTTGCGGCAGATGTGGTCGAGCTTGGCTTCCTGCGCCTGCGCCAGCGTGAGCTCGGGCGTGCGGAAGTAGGCACATGAATAGACGCGGCGCGGGTCCAGCCACAGCGCGTAGAAATCATCGGAGACGTCGTAGTGGAACTCGATCTGCGCGGCGTCCTTGCGCAGCGAGTGCGAGCCGCGCGACTTGGCGCGGCGCTGCAGGCGGCTCCACCAGGTGGTGTCAGTCTCGGCGGGGTTGCCGGGCAACAGGCCGACGGTGGCGTCGATCAGGTCGCGCATGGCGCCCTCGATCTGCACCTTGCCCTCGACGTAGGCCTCGCCGATGGCCCCGACCTGCCGGCCGGCCAGCTTGGCCAGCACCGACCACTCCTTGAAAGCCAGCGTCACGCGTGAGCCCGCCTGGGCGACCCGGCGCCCGTCGGGCAGCTCCAGTGCGATGGGCACGGGCAGCGAGGCCAGCTGCGACTCGATCTTGGGTATCAAGTGTTGCATGCGTCCATGGTATTGATTTTTCCAAGGATTTGCATGACATCACGCGCCGCACGGGCCCAGGGCCTCTGCAGAGAAGCCCTCGTTGACAACAGATTGTTTATGCCTAAACTATTCAACCATGAACAGCTTGACCTCCCCCCGCCTCGCGCCCGCCTCGGACCTCCAGCGCATCCTGTGCATCGGTGGGGGTCCAGCCGGCCTGTATTTCGCCCTGCTGATGAAGGCCCGCAACCCGGCGCTGCAGATCACGGTGGTCGAACGCAACCGCCCCTTCGACACCTTCGGCTGGGGCGTGGTGCTCAGCGACCAGACGCTGGGCAACCTGCGCGAAGCCGACGGCCCGACTGCCGCGCTCATCGGCAACGAGTTCCACCACTGGGACGACATCCAGGTCTTCTTCAAGGGCCGCCAGGTGCGCTCAGGCGGCCACGGCTTCTGCGGCATCGGCCGCAAGCGCCTGTTGAACATCCTGCAGGAACGCTGCCTCGAACTCGGCGTGGAGCTGGTGTTCGAAACCGACGCCACCGACGACCAGGCGATTGCCGCGCAGTACAAGGCCGACCTCGTCATTGCCAGCGACGGCCTGAACAGCCGCATCCGCCAGCGCTACGCCGACGTGTTCAAGCCCGACGTCGACCTGCGCAACTGCCGCTTCGTGTGGCTGGGCACGAACCAGACCTTCGACGCCTTCACCTTCGCCTTCGAACAGACCGAGCACGGCTGGTTCCAGGCGCATGCCTACCAGTTCGACGACAAGACCTCGACCTTCATCGTCGAGACGCCCGAAGCCGTGTGGAAGGCCCACGGCCTCGACCAGATGGAGCAGCCCGAGGCCATCGCCTTCTGCGAGAAGCTGTTCGCCAAGTACCTGGGCGGCCATTCGCTCATCAGCAACGCCACGCACCTGCGCGGCTCGGCCAACTGGATCCGCTTTCCGCGCGTGGTGTGCGAGCGCTGGACGCATCGCATCGACGTCGAAGGCCGCTCGGTGCCCGTCGTGCTCATGGGCGACGCCGCGCACACGGCGCACTTCTCGATCGGCTCGGGCACCAAGCTCGCACTCGAGGACGCGATCGACCTGGCCAACGAATTCGCGCAGGGCGGCACCGTCGACCACGTACTCGAGGGCTATGAAGCACGCCGCAGCGTCGAAGTGCTGAAGATCCAGAACGCCGCGCGCAACTCCACCGAATGGTTCGAGAACGTGCCGCGCTACACGGGCATGGAGATCGAGCAGTTCGCCTACTCGCTGCTCACGCGCTCGCAGCGCATCAGCCACGAGAACCTGCGCGTGCGCGACACGCAATGGCTCGGCGGCTACGAGCAGTGGCTGGCGGGCGGCAAGGCCGTGGCACCGATGCTGATGCCGCTGAAGGTGCGCGGCCTCGAGCTCAAGAACCGCATCGTGGTCTCGCCGATGGCGACCTACAGCGCGGTCGACGGCGTGCCGCAGGACTTCCTGCTGGTGCACCTGGGCGCGCGCGCGCTCGGCGGTGCCGCGATGGTGTGCGTCGAAATGACGAGCCCGACGCCAGAAGGCCGCATCACGCCGGCCTGCACGGGCCTGTACAACGACACGCAGCAGGCCGCGTTCAAGCGCATCGTCGACTTCGTGCACACGCAGTCGAGCGCCAAGATCGCGATCCAGCTCGGCCACAGCGGCCCCAAGGGCTCGACCCGCGTGGGCTGGGAAGGCACCGACGAGCCGCTCGAAAGCGGCAACTGGCCCGTGCTCGGCGCGAGCGCTCTGCCCTATGGTGAACAGAACCAGCTGCCAGCCGCGATCACGCGCGCCGAGATGGACACGCTGCGCGACCAGTTCGTCGACTCCACGCGCCGCGCGGTCGAGTGCGGCTTCGACTGGCTCGAGCTGCACTGCGCGCACGGCTACCTGCTGTCGGCCTTCATCAGCCCGCTCACCAACCTGCGCACCGACGAGTACGGCGGCGACATCGAAGCGCGCTGCCGCTACCCGCTCGAAGTGTTCCGCGCGATGCGCGCCGTGTGGCCGACCGACAAGCCGATGAGCGTGCGCATCTCGGCGCACGACTGGGCGCCCGGCGGCAACACCGATGCCGACGCCGTGGTGGTCGCGCGCCTCTTCAAGGAGGCCGGTGCCGACTTCATCGACGTGTCCTCGGGCCAGACCACGCGCGCCGCCAAGCCCGTGTACGGTCGCATGTACCAGACGCCGTTCGCCGACCGCATCCGCAACGAGGTCGGCATCTCGACCATCGCGGTGGGCGCCATCACCGACGCCGACCAGGCCAACAGCATCATCGCGGCCGGCCGCGCCGACCTGTGCGCCGTGGCGCGCCCGCACCTGGCCGACCCGGCCTGGACGCTGCACGAAGCCGCCAAGCTGCAAAGCCGCGACGTCGACTGGCCCAAGCAGTACCTGAGCGGCCGCGACCAGATGTACCGCGAGATCGCCAAGCAGCAGCAGATCGCCGCGGCCACCGCTGCCGCGGGCCGCGCGGCCGACGCCGAAGAGACCCACTGACATGGACCTCGAAGCACGCGCCCACAGCGAGCACCCCGAGGCGCTGCGCCTCTGGCTGCGCATGCTCACCTGCACGCAGCTGGTGGAAAAGCAGGTGCGCAACGGACTGCGCGCGCAGTTCGCCACCACGCTGCCGCGCTTCGATCTCATGTCGCAACTCGAGCGCTCGCCCGACGGCCTGAAGATGAACGAGCTCTCGCGCCGCATGATGGTCACGGGCGGCAACGTCACCGGTATCACCGACCAGCTCGTGACCGAAGGGCTGGTGGAGCGCATCAACGTCGAGGGCGACCGCCGCGCCTGGCGCGTGCGCCTCACGCCGCGCGGACGCAAGCTCTTCAACGAGATGGCGCAGCAGCACGAAGACTGGATCGTCGAGGCTTTCTCGAGCCTCAACCCCAAGGAGATCGCGCAGCTTCACAAGCTGCTCGGCAAGGTCAAGCAACATTCCCACAGCAGCCAATTGGCGGAGACCGCATGAAGCACTACATCGGCGCAAGCAATCCCATGCGCGCGCAATTCGAACCCAAGGCCGACTACAAGGCCGAGCACTTCGCCTGGCGCTACGAAGCCGGCGTCGGCACCATCACGCTGAACCGCCCCGAGCGCAAGAACCCGCTGACCTTCGATTCGTACGCCGAGCTGCGCGACCTGTTCCGCGCGCTGACCTACGCGACCGACGTGAAGGTGATCGTCGTCACCGGCGCCGGCGGCAACTTCTGCTCGGGCGGCGACGTGCATGAAATCATCGGCCCGCTGACCGGCATGCGCATGCCCGAGCTGCTCGAGTTCACGCGCATGACGGGCGACCTCGTGAAGGCCATCCGCAACTGCCCGCAGCCGATCGTCGGCGCCATCGACGGCGTGTGCGCCGGCGCCGGCGCGATGATCGCGCTGGCCTGCGACCTGCGCTACGGCACGCCCGCCACGCGCACCGCGTTCCTGTTCACCCGCGTGGGCCTGGCCGGCGCCGACATGGGCGCCTGCGCACTGCTGCCGCGCGTGATCGGCCAGGGCCGCGCCTCGGAGCTGCTGTTCACCGGCCGCGCCATGACCGCCGAAGAAGGCCAGGCCTGGGGCTTCTTCAACGCACTGCACGACAGCGCCTCGCTGCTCGACGCCGCCACCAAGGTCGCGCGCGACCTGGCCGAGGGCCCGAGCTTCGCGCACGGCATGACCAAGACCATGCTGTCGCAGGAATGGTCGATGACCATCGACCAGGCCATCGAGGCCGAAGCGCAGGCACAGGCGATCTGCATGCAGACCGAAGACTTCAAGCGCGCCTACGAGGCCTTCGCGGCCAAGCGCAAGCCGGTGTTCGGCGGAGACTGACGCGCATGATGACCAAGATCCCCGCCCCACCGTCGACCGCGCACCTCGCGCTGCCGTTCTTCGACGACGCGCACCGCGCGCTCGCCAACGACCTGCTGCCCTGGTGCGCCGCCCAGGAAATCGATGAGCGCGACGACCGCGCCGCCTGCCGCGAATGGGTGCGCCGTCTCGGCGACGCCGGCTGGCTGCGCTACGCGGTGCCCGGCAGTGCCGGCGGCGCGCTCGAACGCCTCGATTCGCGCGCGCTCGTGCTACTGCGCGAAACGCTGGGCTACCACTCGCCACTGGCCGACTTCGCGTTCGCGATGCAGGGCCTGGGCAGCGGCGCGATCACGCTGGACGGCACGCCCGAGCAGCAGTCGCATTACCTCACGGCCGTGGGCCAGGGCAAGAAGATCGCGGCCTTCGCGCTCAGCGAACCCGAGGCCGGCTCCGACGTGGCGGCGATGGCGATGCGCGCCGAGCCCACCGCCGACGGCTGGCGCCTGAACGGCGAGAAGACCTGGATCAGCAACGGCGGCATCGCCGACTTCTACTGCGTGTTCGCCAAGACCGACCCCACGGCCGGGACGCGCGGCATCACCGTGTTCATCGTCGATGCGACGACGCCGGGGCTCGACACCTCGGCCCACATCGACGTGATGGCGCCGCACCCGCTGGCCACCCTGCGCTTCGACAACTGCGTCGTGCCGCGCACGGCGCAGCTGGGCACGCTGAACGGCGGCTTCAAGCTCGCGATGCGCACGCTCGACATCTTCCGCGCCTCGGTCGCCGCGGCCGCGCTCGGCATGGGGCGTCGCGCGCTGGCCGAAGCCATCGCGCATGCCAAGGGTCGCCGCATGTTCGGCCAGACGCTGGCCGACTTCCAGCTCACGCAGGCCAAGCTCGGCGAGATGGCCGCGCTGATCGACAGCGCCGCGCTGCTCACCTACCGCGCCGCCTGGATGCGCGACGACGCGGAGCGCCGCGGCGCGCCGGCAGTCGGCGACGTGTCGGCTGCCGCCGCCATGGCCAAGATGTGCGCCACCGAGAACGCGAGCCGCGTGATCGACATGGCGCTGCAGATGCATGGGGGACTCGGCGTGAAGGTCGGCACCAAGATCGAAAGCCTGTACCGGGACATCCGCTCGCTGCGCATCTATGAAGGCGCGACGGAAGTCCAGCAACTGATCATCGGCAAATCCGTTTTGCGGGGGTGAAACCGTGTCTGCCCAAGTCGATCGCTTCGTTCATGACCGCCTGCCGCCTGCCGCGCAGCTGCCGGTCTTTCGCTACGACCTGCCCGAGCTGCAGTTCCCCGACCAGCTGAACCTGGTCGAGGAGCTGCTGGACAAGGCGGTCGCCAAGGGCTTCGGCGACCGGCCGATGCTGCGTTCGCCCGCCGGCGTGCTCACCTACGCCCAGGCGGGCGTCGAGGTGAACCGCATCGCCCAGGTGCTGGTCGAGGATCTCGGGCTCGTGCCCGGCAACCGCGTGCTGCTGCGCGGCGGCAACTCGGTGTGGATGGCGCTGTCGTGGCTCGCCGTGGTCAAGGCGGGGCTGATCGCGGTGGCGACCATGCCGCTGCTGCGCGCCAAGGAGCTCGGCGAGATCATCGAGAAATCGCAGCCCGTGGCCGCGCTGTGCGAAGGCCGCCTGCTCGAGGAACTGGTGGCTGCGCAGCAGGCGCACCCGGTGCTCGCGACGGTGATTGCCTTCAACCAGCCGGACGCGCCCGATTCGCTGTCGGCCCGCGCAGCGAGCAAGAGCGGCGTATTCCAGGCCTGCCCCACGGCGGCCGACGACATCGCGCTGCTCGCCTTCACCTCGGGCACCACGGGCAAGCCCAAGGCGCCCGTCACCACACACCGCGACGTCGTCGCCATGTGCCAGACCTGGCCGCGCCACGTGCTGCGCGCGCGCAGCGACGACATCGTGGTCGGCACGCCGCCACTGGCCTTCACCTTCGGGCTCGGCGGCTTGCTGATCTTCCCGATGTGGGCTGGTGCTTCGGTGTACTTTCCCGAGGGCGCTTTCTCGCCCGAAGCGCTCGTGAAGCTCATCAACGAGGTCGGCGCGACCATCTGCTACACCGCGCCCACCTTCTATCGCCAGATGGCACCCTTCGTCCGGCAGCACGGGGCGCCAAGCCTGCGCATCTGCGTGAGCGCAGGCGAGGCGCTTCCCGACGCCACGCGCCAGCTCTGGAAGGAGACCACTGGCATCGAGATGCTCGACGGCATCGGCGGCACCGAGGTGTTCCACATCTACATCTCGGCTGCCGGCGACGAAGTGCGCCGCGGCGCCGTCGGCAAGGCGGTGCCGGGGTTCACGGCCAAGGTGGTCGATGACCAGGGTAACGAGGTGCCGCGCGGCACGGTCGGCAAGCTGGCGTTGCAAGGGCCGGTCGGCTGCCGCTACCTCGACGATCCGCGCCAGGCCGACTACGTGAAGAATGGCTGGAACTACCCCGGTGACTCCTTCGTGCAGGATGACGACGGCTACTTCTTCTATCAGGCGCGTGCGGACGACATGATCATCACGGCCGGCTACAACGTCGGCGGCCCGGAGGTGGAAGATGCGCTGCTCAAGCACCCGGCCGTGGCCGAGTGCGGTGTGATCGGCAAGCCCGACACCGACCGGGGCATGATCGTGAAGGCCTTCTGCGTGCTCAAGCCCGGCAACACCGGCGACGCAGCGATGGTGAAGGCCCTCCAGGACCACGTGAAAGCCACCATCGCCCCCTTCAAGTACCCGCGGGAGATCGAGTTCGTGACGGCGCTGCCGCGCACCGAAACCGGCAAACTCCAGCGCTTCAAATTGAGACAACTCAACAGCAACACACCATCATGACGAACAAACTCATTCAGCCCCCGGGCTGGCTGCCCCCGAAGGGCTATGCAAACGGCATCGCGGCGCGCGGCACCCAGGTGTTCGTCGGCGGCCAGATCGGCTGGAATGCCCAGCAGCAGTTCGAATCCGACGACTTCATCGACCAGTGCGGCCAGGCGCTGCGCAACATCGCCGAGGTGCTGCGCGAAGCCGGTGCCGGCCCCGAGCACATGGTGCGCATGACCTGGTACGTGACGGACCGCGACGAGTACAGCCGGCGCCTCTCCGAGCTCGGCCCGGTCTACCGCGACGCGCTGGGCCGCAACTTCCCGGCCATGACCTGCGTGCAGGTGGCGGCGCTGGTGGAGCACCGCGCGAAGGTGGAGATCGAGGTGACGGCGGTCATTCCGGACTGATCCTGCGCTTGGGCTGCGCGTCAGCGCAGTCTTCAGGCGCCGCTGCGGCGCACGTTCTCGAGACCGGCCTCTTTGTGGGGCTCGTCCAGAAACAGAAAAGCCCTCTTCGCGAGGGCTTTTTTGCGTCGAATTTCGACTGGGAATTTCCAAAAGAATTCGGCCAAAGAAAAAGGCCCTTTGATTTCTCAAAGGGCCTTTTAAATTGGTTGCGCGAGCAAGATTTGAACTTGCGACCTTTGGGTTATGAGCCCAACGAGCTACCAGGCTGCTCCATCGCGCGGCAAGTATAAATTATAGCTTATTCAGCGGCGTTTTGTTCAGCGCCAGCATCTTTAATTTCAGCACGGTCGACCAGTTCGACGAGCGCCATCGGCGCGTTGTCGCCCACGCGGAAACCCATCTTCAGGATGCGGGTGTAGCCGCCCGGACGCGCTGCGAAACGCGGGCCGAGTTCGCCGAAGAGCTTGACGACGCTGTCGCGGCTGCGCAGGCGGTCGAAGGCCAGGCGCTTGTTGGCGAGCGTGGGCTTCTTGGCCAGGGTGATCATCGGCTCGATGACGCGGCGCAGTTCCTTGGCCTTGGGGACCGTGGTCTTGATGACTTCGTGCTCGATGAGCGAATTCATCATGTTCTGCAGCATCGCGAGGCGGTGCGAGCTGGTGCGGTTGAGTTTGCGGAGTCCGTGTCCGTGACGCATGGTGCTTTCCTTTACTTTATAAAAACAGACAGCCGTGTCAGGTACTGTCCGGTGCACTGGCCCTTTTCAGGGGGCCGATTTCTCAAAAATTCAAATCAACGCTTGTCGAGACCAGCCGGCGGCCAGCTTTCGAGCTTCATGCCAAGGGTGAGACCGCGCGAAGCGAGGACTTCCTTGATTTCGTTGAGCGACTTGCGACCCAGGTTCGGGGTCTTGAGCAGCTCGTTTTCGGTGCGCTGGATCAGGTCACCGATGTAGTAGATGTTTTCGGCCTTCAGGCAGTTGGCCGAACGCACCGTCAGTTCGAGTTCGTCGACAGGGCGCAGCAGGATCGGATCGAACTGCTGGGCGCTGCGCGGTGCGGGTGCGTCGAATGCAGCGAGTTCGCCGCCTTCGAGCTGCGCGAACACGGCGAGCTGCTCGACCAGGATTTTAGCCGATGCGCGAACCGCATCTTCGGCGCTGATCGCACCGTTGGTCTCGATCTCGACCAGCAGCTTGTCCAGGTCGGTACGCTGTTCGACGCGGGCGCTTTCGACGGTGTAGCTCACGCGCTTGACGGGCGAGAACGAGGCGTCGAGGACGATGCGGCCGATCGACTTGGTCGGCTCGTCGGCGTAGCGACGCATCGTGCCGGGCACATAGCCGCGACCCTTTTCGACCTTGATCTGCATGTCGAGCTTGCCGCCTTGCGACAGGTGCGCGATCACGTGGTCGGGGTTGATGATCTCGACGTCGTGCGGGGTCTGGATGTCCGATGCGAGGACCGGGCCTTCGCCGTCCTTGCGCAGGCTCAGCGTGACTTCGTCGCGGTTGTGGAGCTTGAACACCACGCCCTTGAGATTCAGCAGGATGTTGACGACATCTTCCTGCACGCCGTCGATCGACGAGTACTCATGCAGAACGCCAGCGATCGTGACTTCGGTGGCCGAGTAGCCGACCATGGACGACAGCAGAACGCGACGCAGCGCGTTGCCGAGCGTATGGCCGTAGCCGCGCTCGAAAGGCTCGAGCGTGACCTTGGCCTTGTTGGCGGCAAGTTGCTCGACCTGGATGGTCTTGGGTTTCAGCAGGGTGGTTTGCATGCAGACTTCCTCTCAATACCCCCGGCTCGTTACACCGGTAAGGCTGGTGAAGCGCCTGATCCGCAACAGAGTGCGGAGCAGGAACGTGAACAACAATATCAATCTCCCGCCGGCGCAAAGACGCGCAGGCGGGTAGAGAAAATCAACGCGAATACAGTTCGACGATCAGCGATTCGTTGATGTCGGCTGCGAATTCGTCGCGATCCGGGACCTTCTTGAAGGTGCCTTCGGCCTTGTCGGCGTTCACATCGACCCAGGCCGGCATGCCGACTTGTTGGGCCAGTTGCAGCGCTTCGACAATGCGGTTCTGCTTCTTGGACTTTTCGCGCACGGCGATCACGTCACCGGTCTTGACCAGGTACGACGGGATGTTGACCGACTGGCCGTTCACGGTGATCGCCTTGTGCGACACGAGCTGGCGTGCTTCGGCGCGCGTCGAGCCGAAGCCCATGCGGTAGACCACGTTGTCCAGGCGCGACTCGAGGATGAACAGCAGGTTGGCGCCGGTGTTGCCACGGCGGCGATCGGCTTCTTCGAAGTAGCGGCGGAACTGCTTCTCGAGCACGCCGTACATGCGCTTGACCTTCTGCTTCTCACGCAGCTGCAGACCGTAGTCGGAGGTGCGCTGACCCGAGGTGCGGCCGTGCTGGCCGGGCTTGGAGTCGAACTTGGCCTTGTCCTGGATCGAACGGCGGGCGCTCTTCAGGAACAGGTCGGTGCCTTCACGGCGGGAAAGTTTGGCCTTGGGGCCGAGGTAACGTGCCACGGTATTTCCTTGGTGTCATCTGCCGCAGTTGCCTGCGGGAGCCGTCGGCGGATATGCCGATGGCGGTGGGCTTAGTGAAAAAACAAATGCGCAGCCGCTCGAAAGCTGGCTGCGCCTTGCGGACTGACGATCAGATGCGGCGACGCTTCTGAGGACGGCAGCCGTTATGCGGAACGGGCGTCACGTCGGCAATGGAATTGATCCGGATGCCGAGCGCAGCCAGTGCGCGCACCGACGACTCGCGACCAGGGCCGGGGCCCTTGATCTCGACGTCGAGGTTCTTGATACCTTGTTCGACAGCAGCACGGCCGGCCACTTCGGAAGCGACCTGCGCAGCGAACGGGGTCGACTTGCGCGAGCCCTTGAAGCCCTGGCCACCCGACGAAGCCCACGACAGGGCGTTGCCCTGGCGATCGGTGATCGTGATGATGGTGTTGTTGAACGAGGCATGCACGTGGGCGATACCGTCCGCAACGTTCTTGCGAACCTTCTTGCGAACGCGCTGTGCGGCGTTGTTTGCAGGTGCTTTAGCCATGCTTGTCTATCCTTATTTCTTCAGGGACTGCGCAGCCTTGCGCGGACCCTTGCGGGTGCGGGCGTTGGTGCGCGTGCGCTGGCCGCGCATCGGCAGGCCGCGACGGTGACGGAAGCCGCGATAGCAGCCGATGTCCATCAAACGCTTGATGTTCATCGTCGTCTCGCGACGCAGATCGCCTTCGATCGTGAACAGAGCGATCTGGTCGCGGATCTTTTCGAGATCGGCGTCGGTCAGATCCTTGATCTTCTTCGAATATTCGATGCCGCTCGCTTCGCAGATTTGACGGGCGCGGGTGCGACCGATACCGAAAATGGCGGTCAGGCCGATTTCAGCGTGCTTGTGCGGCGGGATGTTGATGCCAGCAATACGTGCCATGTGCGTCCTCTAATACTCTTCAATCAACCCTGGCGCTGCTTGTGGCGCGGGTCGGTGCAAATCACACGCACCACACCTTTACGGCGGATGACCTTGCAATTACGGCAGATGGTTTTGACCGAAGCCGAAACTCTCATTTCATTCTCCTAAAACTGTTTAACGTGGCGGTCTACCGCCCGGACTCAATACTGAAACTCACAGCCCTACGATGTCTTGAAGTTCGCCTTCTTCAGCAGCGATTCGTACTGCTGGGACATCATGTAGTTTTGCACCTGGGCCATGAAGTCCATCGTGACGACCACGATGATCAGCAGGGAGGTACCACCGAAGTAGAACGGCACGTTGTACTTCAGGATCAGGAACTCGGGCAGCAGGCAGACGAAGGTGATGTACACCGCGCCAGCCAACGTCAGGCGAACCAGAATCTTGTCGATATAGCGAGCGGTCTGGTCACCCGGGCGGATGCCAGGAATGAACGCACCACTCTTCTTCAGGTTGTCGGCCGTTTCCTTGCTGTTGAACACGAGTGCCGTGTAGAAGAAGCAGAAGAAAACGATCGCAGCGGCATACAGCAGCACGTAGATGGGCTCGCCCGGACGCAGTGCGCTGGCGATGTCCTTGATCCAGCGGAAGCCACCGTCACCGGCGCTGAACCAGCCCACCACCGTCGCCGGCAGCAGAATGATCGACGACGCGAAGATCGGAGGAATCACGCCGGCCATGTTCAGCTTCAGGGGCAGGTGCGACGACTGACCGCCGTAGACCTTGTTGCCAACCTGGCGCCGCGCATAGTTCACGAGGATCTTGCGCTGACCGCGTTCCACGAACACCACGAAGTAGGTGACCAGCACCACGACCGCGATGATGAAGAGCGCAACGATGGGGTTCATCGCACCGGTCGTCACCAGCGAAGCCAGGCCGCCGATCGCACCGGGCAGACCGGCCGCGATACCTGCAAAGATCAGGATCGAGATGCCGTTGCCCAGGCCGCGTTCGGTGATCTGCTCGCCGAGCCACATCAGGAACATCGAACCTGCCGTCAGGCTCACCATGGCGGTCAGGCGGAAGCCGAAACCGGGGGCGATCACCAGACCGGCCGACGATTCGAGGGCCACTGCGATGCTGAACGACTGGAACAGAGCCAGGCCGAGCGCGCCATAGCGCGTGTACTGCGTGATCTTGCGGCGACCGGCCTCGCCTTCCTTCTTCAATTGCTCGAAGGTCGGAAGCACGTAGGTCATCAGCTGCATGATGATCGACGCCGAGATGTACGGCATGATCCCCAACGCGAACACGGTGAAACGCGACAGCGCCCCGCCCGAGAACATGTTGAACAGGCTCAGAATGCCGCCCTGCTGGCCCTGGAACAACGCTGCCAGCTGGTCCGGGTTGATACCCGGCACAGGAATGTGCGCGCCAATCCGGTAGACCACGAGCGCGAGCAGCAAAAAGACGAGCCGACGACGGAGGTCGCCGAACTTGCCTGTTTTTGCGATCGTTGCCGCGTTAGTTGCCACGAAGAACTTCTTTCAGTCCGAAGGTGATCAGGCGAGGCTGCCGCCGGCTGCTTCGATCGCAGCCTTGGCACCAGCGGTCGCACCCACGCCCGTCAGCTTGACGGCCTTGGTGAGTTCGCCGGTCTTGATGATCTTGACGACCTTGGCGAGCTGGCCCACGAGGCCGGCTTGCTTCAGTGCCAGGACATCGACTTCGGCCAGGCCGAGCTGCTCGAGAGCAGTCAGCGTGACTTCGGCGTTGTACTTCAGCAAGTGCGACTTGAAGCCACGCTTGGGCAGGCGACGCTGCAGCGGCATTTGACCGCCTTCGAAGCCGACCTTGTGGAAACCGCCTGCGCGCGACTTCTGGCCCTTGTGACCGCGACCTGCGGTCTTGCCGATGCCCGAGCCGATACCGCGGCCAACGCGACGCTTGGCGTGCTTGGCGCCAGCTGCCGGCTTGATGCCATTGAGTTCCATATCAGTCTCTCTTACAGAACTTTGACCAGATAACTGATCTTGTTGATCATGCCGCGCACTGCGGGCGTGTCTTGCAGCTCGCTCACGCTGTTGAGCTTGCGCAGGCCGAGGCCACGCACGGTCGCGCGATGCGATTCCTTGGTGCCGATCGGGCTCTTCACCAGCTGCACCTTGAGGGTTTGTTGTTGCGTCATTTGAATGCTTCCTTCAGCCTTGCGAGAGCTTGCGCTCAGGCGAAGATTTCTTCGACGGTGAGACCGCGCTTGGCAGCCACTTGGCCGGCCGTCGTCGAGTTCTTCAACCCGTCGAGCGTGGCGCGAACCATGTTGTAGGGGTTCGACGAACCATGGCTCTTGGCCACGATGTCGGTGATGCCCATGACTTCGAACACGGCGCGCATCGGGCCGCCGGCGATGATGCCGGTACCCTTGGGAGCCGGGTACATCACGACGGTGGCAGCACCGTGGTGACCTTGCACCTGGTGGTGCAGCGTACCGTTCTTGATCGGAGCCTTGAACAGGTTGCGGCGGGCTTCTTCCATTGCCTTCTGCACGGCAGCAGGCACTTCCTTGGACTTGCCCTTGCCCATGCCGACGCGGCCATCGCCGTCACCGACCACGGTCAGCGCTGCGAAACCGAGGATACGACCACCCTTCACCACCTTGGTGACGCGGTTGATCGCGATCATCTTCTCGCGCAGACCGTCCTCAGGACCTTCGTTCTGCGTTCTTGCTTGAATCTTTGCCATTTTGAATCTCGTGTCCGATTAGAACTGCAGACCGGCTTCGCGGGCTGCCTCGGCCAGCGCCTTGACGCGGCCGTGGTAGGCGAAACCTGCGCGATCGAAAGCGACCTTCTCGACGCCGGCAGCCTTCGCCTTTTCAGCGATGCGCTTGCCGATGGCGGTGGCAGCGGCGGCATTGCCACCCTTGCCCGAGGCGCCGAGTGCTGCGCGCACTTCGGCTTCGGCGGTCGATGCGGTTGCGATCACCTTGGTGCCGTCGTCGGAGATGACGGTGGCATAGATGTGCAGGTTGGTGCGGTTCACCGTGAGGCGAGCCACGCCCTGCGTCGCAATGCGGATGCGGGTCTGGCGCGAGCGGCGAAGACGCTGTGCTTTTTTGGTCAACATCATTTTGCTGCCCCTTACTTCTTCTTGGTCTCTTTGATCACGATCTTCTCGTCCGCATAGCGGATGCCCTTGCCCTTGTAGGGCTCTGGCGGACGAACAGCGCGGATCTCAGCGGCGATCTGGCCGACGCGTTGACGGTCAGCGCCCTTGATCACCACTTCGGTCGGGGTCGCGGTGGTCACCGTGATGCCTTGCGGCATGTCGATGTTGACCGGGTGCGAGTAACCGACTTGCAGGTTCAGCTTGGCGCCGGACGCTGCAGCCTTGTAGCCGACGCCGACCAGGTTGAGCTTCTTCTCGAAGCCCTTGGTCACGCCAACCACCATGTTGTTCACCAGCTGGCGAATCGTGCCGCTCATCGCATTCGCTTCACGCGAATCGTTGGCGGGCTCGAAGCTCAGCTTGCCGTCCTTGTTGACGACATTCACCAGCGCATTGCGAGCCAGGCTGAGCGTGCCGCCCGTGCCCTTGACGCTGATCTGGTCTTCCTTGATCGACACATCCACGCCTGCGGGGATGGCGACCGGCATTTTTCCTACTCGGGACATTTCAGTAACTCCTCGATGTCTCGGTTAGGCGACGTAGCACAGAACTTCGCCGCCGACACCGGTGGCGCGCGCCTTGCGGTCGGTCATCACGCCCTTGGGGGTCGTGACGATCGCAACGCCGAGGCCGTTCTGGACTTGCGGAATGGAAGTGCTGGCCTTGTAGACGCGCAGGCCGGGGCGGCTCACGCGCTCAATGCGCTCGATGACCGGACGGCCAGCGTAGTACTTCAGCGAGATTTCAAGTTCGCTCTTGCCGGCTTCGGTCTTGACCTGGAAGCCGTCGATGTAGCCCTCGTCCTTCAGGACTTGTGCGATCGCGATCTTCACCTTGGAAGACGGGACCGACACGGTGGGCTTCGCCACCATCTGCGCGTTACGGATACGCGTCAGCAGGTCGGCAATGGGATCACTCATGCTCATGTTGTTTGCTCCTGCCTGGCTTACCAGCTGGCCTTGGTGACACCGGGGATGTCGCCGTTGAAAGCCAGTTCGCGGATCTTGGCGCGGGCCAGACCGAATTGACGGAAGGTGCCACGGGGGCGACCGGTGATTTCGCAACGGTTGCGCTGGCGCGTGGGGTTCGCGTTGCGCGGGAGCTTCTGCAGGGCCAGGCGGGCCGCTGCGCGCTCTTCGTCGCTCTTCTTCGCGTCGTTGGAAGTTGCCTTCAGTTCTGCGTGCTTCGCAGCGAACTTGGCAACCAGCTTGTCGCGCTTGAGTTCGCGCTGGATCAAAGATGCTTTAGCCACAGATCACCTCAGTTCTTGAACGGGAAACGGAAGCCAGCGAGAAGCGCCTTGGCTTCTTCGTCGGTCTTGGCCGTCGTCGTGATGCTGATATTGAGACCGCGCAGGGCGTCGACCTTGTCGTACTCGATCTCAGGGAAAATGATCTGCTCTTTGACGCCGATGTTGTAGTTGCCACGGCCGTCGAATGCGCGACCCGAGATACCGCGGAAGTCACGCACGCGGGGCAGGGCCACGGTGACGAAACGGTCCAGGAACTCGTACATGTGCACGCCACGCAGCGTGACCATGCAGCCGATCGGCTGGTTTTCGCGGATCTTGAAGCCGGCAATGGCCTTCTTCGACTTGGTAACCACGGGCTTCTGGCCAGCGATCTTGGTCAGGTCGGCGACGGCGTTGTCGAGGACCTTCTTGTCGGCGACTGCTTCACCCACACCCATGTTCAGGGTGATCTTGGTGAGACGCGGAACTTGCATCGGCGACTTGTAGCCGAACTTTTCCGTCAGGTCTTTCGCGATCTTTTCGCGATAGTGTTGTTGGAGACGTGCCATGTGAGTACCTCTTAGGCGAACTTGATTTCGTCGCCGCTCGACTTGAAGACGCGAACAGCCACGCGCTTGCCGTCGGCACCTTGGGTGACCTTGATGCCCACGCGATCGGCCTTGCCGGTCGCAGCATTGAAGATCGCCACGTTGGATTGGTGAATCGGCATGGTCTTCTCGACGATGCCACCGGTCGTACCCTTGAGGGGGTTCGGCTTGGTGTGCTTCTTGACGAGGTTGATGCCATCGACGATCACATGCGAATCGTCGGCGCGCAGCGACACGACGCCGCGCTTGCCCTTGTCACGACCGGCCAACACGATGACCTGGTCGCCTTTGCGAATCTTGTTCATGGCGTTGTGTCCTTAGAGAACTTCGGGTGCCAGCGACACGATCTTCATGAACTTCTCGGTGCGCAGTTCGCGCGTGACCGGTCCGAAGATGCGGGTGCCGATGGGCTCCAGCTTGGCGTTGAGCAGCACGGCGGCATTGCCGTCGAACTTGACGAGCGAACCGTCAGCACGACGGATGCCCTTGGCGGTGCGGACCACCACTGCGCTGTAGATCTCGCCCTTCTTGACGCGACCACGCGGAGCGGCTTCCTTGATGCTGACCTTGATGACGTCGCCCACGCTGGCGTAACGCCGCTTGGAGCCACCGAGCACCTTGATACACAGGACGGATTTCGCGCCCGTGTTGTCGGCCACTTCGAGCCGGGATTCAGTTTGGATCATTTCTTGATATTCCCAACTTGTACCGATGAGCCTCCAGGAGGGAGACACCGCGGTCAGTCTTGGGCCCGTCGTCCACGCCTCGAACCACTCGAGACGCTTCCGCTTTGGGCTGAAAGCTTCGCCTTTTGAAAGCGAAGCCCGCGATTGTGGCACCCATGCCGGGCGATGTCAACTGCCTCATCACGCGAACTTCGACAGCCGCTAGACTTTGTGGCGTGCGCGCCCCCATCCACCCCCTCATTTCGCCGCCTTCCGTGCTGCGCCGACGCCTGCTGGCGGGCGGCGCGGGCCTGCTGGGACTGGGATCGCTGGGGCTTGCGGGTTGCCGCAGCGCAACACCGGCGCCGGACACCGGCCGGCTGCAGCGCCTGGGGGAAGCCCGCTGGGCGCACCGACGCTCTATAGAGAACACCACGGCGGGCGGCCTCTCAGGCATCGACTACGACCCCGCCAAAGGTGAGTACCTGCTTCTCAGCGATGACCGGTCAGACCTGGCTCCCGTGCGCTGCTACACCACGCGCTGGCCCCAACCGGCCGACGCCGCTCCCGAGCCCACCAGCGTTGTCCAGCTGCAACGCCCCGGCGGCGGCCCCTGGCCCGGCCGGCGCCACGCGGTCGACGGCCTGCCCGTTCCCGACCCCGAGGCCCTGCGCCTGCGCCCCTCGGCCGGCACCTTGCTCTGGACCAGCGAAGGCGACCTCGCCCGCGGCTTCGGCCCCGCCCTGTACGAATCGGCGCGCGATGGCCGCTTCCTGCGCGAATTCGCCCTGCCGGCGATGTTCGCCCCGGACCCGACCCAGCGCCGCGGTCCGCGCGACAACCTGACGTTCGAAGGCTTGGCCCTCACGCCGGACGACCGTTCGGCCTGGCTTGCGATGGAAAACGCCCTGGTCCAGGACGGCCCCGTCCCGACCACCACCACCCCCGGCGGCCCCTGCCGCTTCACCCAGGTCGACCTCGCGACCGGCCGCGCCGTGCGCCAGATCGCCTACGTGCCCGACGCCATCCCGCTGCGCCCGCTGGTGCCGGGCACCTACGCCGACAACGGCGTGAGCGAGGTGCTGATGCTCGACGCCCACCGGATGCTGGTGCTGGAGCGGGCCTACGCCACCGGCGCCGGCAATTCGCTGCGCCTGTATGAAATAGACACCCGGGCCGCCGACGACGTGCTCGCCATCGACGCCCTCGCCCCCGGCAATCATCGCCCGGCCGCCAAGACGCTCGTGGCCGACTTCGCCACCCTGGGCCTCTCGCGCCTCGACAACAGCGAGGGCATGTGCTGGGGCCCACCTTTGCCCGACGGCCGCCGCCTGCTGGTGGTCGTGAGCGACGACAATTTCAACCCGCTGCAAGTGACGCAGTTCGCCGCCTTCGCCTACACCGACCGACCATGACCATCGCCGTGACCTTCCTGCCCCGCACCGCGCCGGGCCCCCTGCCCCCCATCGCCTTCATCGGCGGTGGCAACATGGCCAGTGCCATCATCGGCGGCCTGATCCAGCAAGGCGTCGCGGCCGACAACTTCGAAGTGGTCGAGCCTTTTGAAGAAGCCCGCACCAGGCTGGCCCAGTCCTACGGCATCGTCGCCAGGGCCGAGGCCAGCGAGGCCCTCTCGCGCTGCGCCGTGGTGGTGTGGGCGGTCAAGCCCCAGACCTTTGCCGAAGCCGCCCGCCCGGTGCGCGCCTTTGCGGCCGACGCCCTGCACCTGAGCGTGGCGGCGGGCATCCCGTCCGACAGCATCGCCCGCTGGCTCGGCACCGAGCGCGTGGTGCGCGCCATGCCCAACACGCCGGCCCTGGTCGGCAAGGGCATGACCGGCCTCTTCGCACGGCCGGGCGTCGAAAGCGCCGACCGCGCACGCGTCGGCCAGCTGCTGGCGCCGACCGGCGAGCTGATCTGGGTCGACGCCGAACCCGCGCTCGACGCGGTGACCGCCATGTCGGGCTCCGGCCCGGCCTACGTGTTCTATTTCATCGAGGCAATGACCGAGGCCGGCGTCGAGATGGGCCTCACGCCCGACCAGGCCCAGCGGCTCGCCATCGGCACCTTTACCGGCGCCTCGGCGCTGGCGCACAGCGCGACCGAGCCGCCGTCGGTGCTGCGCGAGCGCGTGACCTCCAAGGGCGGCACGACCTATGCAGCCCTGAGCACGCTCGAAGCCTCGGATGTGAAGGGCCAGTTCAAGACCGCCATCCGCGCCGCACAAAAGCGCGCGGCCGAGTTGGGCGAGGAATTCGGGCGCGGCTGACCCGCCCGGCGGGCTATCGGAGGGCGTAGCCCGCCACGATGCCGACGAACACCGCGAAGCCCAGCCAGTGGTTTTCGCGGAAGGCCTTGAAGCAGCCCTCGCGCGTGCGGTCATGGATCAGCCGCCAGTGCCAGAACGCCTGCGCCGCCGCCACCGCAATGCCCAGATAGAAGAGCACCCCCAGCGATCGGCTGGCACCGGCCCAGATCCAGACCGCCAGGAAGATCGCGTAGCTGGCCATCACCGCCGCCACGTCGAAGCGGCCGAAGGTGATCGCCGAGGTCTTCATGCCGATCTTCAGGTCGTCGTCGCGGTCCACCATGGCGTACTCGGTGTCGTAGGCCAGCACCCAGAACAGGTTGCCCGCCAGCAGCCACCACGCAAAGGCTGGCACCGTCGACTGCACCGCGGCAAAGGCCATCGGGATGCCGAAGCTGAAGGCGATGCCCAGCACCGCCTGCGGGATCGACACGAAGCGCTTGGCGAACGGGTAGATCAGCGTGATCGCCAGCGCCGCGAACGACCACAGCACCGTCGTGCGGTTGGTGGTGAGCACCAGCCCGAAGGACAGCAGCGCCAGCACCGCGCCCAGCCCCAACGCCTCCTTGACCGACATCGCGCCGCTCGTCACCGGCCGCTGGGCCGTGCGCTTCACATGGCGGTCGAACTCGCGATCGGCCACGTCGTTCACACAGCAGCCCGCGCTGCGCATCAGGAAGGTGCCGAGCGTGAACACCACGACGAGGTGCCAGCCGGGCCAGCCGTCGGCCGCGAACCAGAGCGCACCCAGTGTGGGCCACAGCAGCAAGAGCCAGCCGGCCGGCCGGTTCCAGCGGATCAGATCGAGGTAGAGCGCAAAACGGCGGGCAAGCATGCGGCGGACGGGCAGACGAAAAAAGAGCGGCCATTGTGCCGCTCTTGCAGGGGCTCCCGGCACACATCAGGTGCAGGGAGATCAGGAAGACGTCATCAGTCCTCGAGCAGCGAGCGCAGCATCCAGGCCGTCTGGTCGTGCACCGTGCAGCGCGCGGTCAGCATGTCGGCGGTCGGGTCGTCGCCGGCCTCTTCGGCCACCGGGATGAACTCGCGCGCGATGCGCGACACCGTCTCGTGGCCCTTCACGAGGATGCGCACCATCTCCATCGCCTTGGGCGGGTTCTGCGGCACGTCGGGCACGGTGGCAATCTTGCTGAACTCGGCGTACGAGCCCGGCGCGTAGTGGCCCAGCGCGCGGATGCGCTCGGCGAGCACGTCCGTCGAGCCCCACAGCTCGGTGTACTGCGTCATGAACATCGCATGCAGCGAGTTGAAGTGCGGCCCCGTCACGTTCCAGTGGAAGTTGTGCGTCGTGAGGTACAGCGTGTAGGTGTCCGCCAGCACGCGGCTCAGGCCTTCGGCGATGGCCGCGCGGTCCTGGCGTTCGATGCCGATGTTGATGATCGGCGCATTGCGGCTGCCCGACTCCTGCGCGACGACGGCACCGCCCTTCTTGGGCACCTTGCCGGCGGAAGCTGCGGGCGACGGGGACTTGGTTTTCTTCGAGGGTTTGGCCATGGCGGAGGGGTCTTTCTTGAAGTTGGGTGACAACACCGAAATTCTGAAAGCCGGCAGGCGGCTTCGCAACAGCTTCACTCTATCCCAGCGATCAGCGATCCCAAACAGCCCGCGCGTAGGCGGAGGCCCCGAATCGCTAGGAGAGTCGTTTGACACCCGGCAGCTCGCACGCGTAGATCGCGTTGCGCAGCGCCGCAATGGCCTCGTAGCGCGTGAAGGTGCGGCGCCAGGCCAGCACCACGCGGCGCATCGGCGGGTCGCGGTCCTGCGCGTCGCGCACGGGCAGGTAGCGCACCATCTGCTCCGGCTCCTTGCGCCCCTTGACCTTCGGCTTGAGCGCCTCGGCCGGCACCGACAGGCGTGGCACCAGCGTCACGCCCATGCCCGAGGCCACCATGTGCTTGATGGTCTCCAGCGACGAGCCTTCGAAGCTCTTGCGGATGCCCTCGGCATTGCTCGAGAAGCGCGCGAACTCGGGACACACCTCGAGCACGTGGTCGCGAAAGCAGTGGCCCGTGCCCAGCAGCAGCATCGTCTCGCTCTGCAGTTCTTCCGAGGTGATCGACTCGCGGTCGGCCAGCTTGTGCTTCACGGGCAGCGCCGCCATGAAGGGCTCGTCGTACAGCGGCGCCATCGCCAGGCCCGTGTCGGGAAAGGGCTCGGCCATGATCGCGCAGTCGATCTCGCCGGCGCGCAGCATCTCGAGCAGCTTGACCGTGAAGTTCTCCTGCAGCACCAGCGGCATCTGCGGCGTGCGCGCGATCACCTGGCGCACCAGGTCGGGCAGCAGGTACGGGCCGATCGTGTAGATCACGCCCAGGTTCAGCGGGCCGGCCAGCGGGTCTTTGCCGCGCTTGGCGATCTCCTTGATGCTGGCGGCCTGGTCGAGCACGCTTTGCGCCTGCTGGACGATCTGCTCGCCGAGCGGCGTCACGGTCACTTCACCGGCGCTGCGCTCGAAGAGCTTGACCTCGAGTTCGTCCTCGAGTTTCTTGATGGCCACCGAAAGCGTCGGCTGGGACACATAACAGGCCTCGGCCGCCTTGCCGAAGTGCCGCTCGCGGGCGACTGCGACGATGTATTTGAGTTCGGTGAGAGTCATAGCTTGCGTCAATTATGCGCAAGGGTCTGTGACCCGGCTGGGGCGGGGTTAAAAGCCGCGGGCTGCGCTCAGTCGGCGCGACTCCAGACCCATTGCACCGGCCGCCCGCCGTTCGAGGGCATCGGCTCGCCCTGCGTGACGGCCACGCTCACGCGCAGATCGGTCAGGCAGGCCCAGACGCCCGAGCGAGGGCACCTCTGGCCTGTTTCTGCAAACAGCAGCTCATCGCGGCGCATGCGCTGCCCCTGGATCTGCGCCGAGCCATCGGCCTCCGCGGTGAACGCGACGCGGCCGGACGCGGCACGCTCTTCGAAGATCTCGATGGCGCCTTGCAAGGCGATGAAGAAATCCCAGTCGGACAGATCCTGCTCCGCCGCCGCGGCGGTGAAATCGGCTTGGTACAGGCGTTGATAGCGCTCGGCGTTGTAGTCCAGCTCGAAGACGACCTGGCCTGTTGCAGCATCCATCAGCCGGAACTGGCTGAAGCCCTGTCGCAAGCGCCCATCGCCATACCGCGAAGGCGCGATCTCGCTGCGCAGGACGGGCGAGAGCATCACCACGGAGCCGTCGCCGCGCTTCTGGCAGATCTCGAACACGGCACCGTCGTCGGTGCGAAAGACGAACTTCTCGTCGGACGTCCAGTAGCTGTAGTAGCGCTTGTCGTTCTCGATCGTGTAGCCGCCTTTGACGGGGAGGTCGGCGAGTACCGCGGCGCCTGGAGGTTTTTCGGCGTCGTCGACTGGGCGCCAGCGGCCGGTTGCGGGGTCCAGGTCGATGAGGTCGGAGGCGGTGTGATGCAGGTAGAGCCACATGGGACTGGTTAAACCATCATCCCTATTTCGGGCAAGCCTCTCCACTTCGGGTGGAGGTGGGGGGACCGTCTTTTGTCGCAAGGGTCGCATTGATGTCAGGCGATGCGACCGCGCCATGCGTGCGCGCATAGTCAACGAGGTCCTTGGGATAGAACGTCAGGTCTCGGTAGCTGCTGTCGTCGATGTCCCAGAGGTAGGTCACCAGCCCGGCCTCGAAGGCCCAGTAGCCATCGAAGCTTTGCGGGATCTTGTCGTGCAACCCATGCCACGCAGTTCCCTTCATAGCCGGATACCACTTCTTGAGGAGTTCAGCCACGAACAAGGGGCGCTTTCTCGGCTCGGCTTCAATGGCCTTTAACAACAGTGGATGGGCTTTGAGAAAGCGCAGCATGCCCTTGGCTGGCACCGTCGGCAGCCCCAGCTTTCCGAGAAGCGCCTCGTAGAGCGCGTCTTTGCCGCGGTTGTCGGTGTAGGCGACATCGAACAAGGCCACAACGCGTGGAACCAAGTCGTCACGACGCAACAGCTTGGCCAAGGACAGGAACGTCATGGCGTAGTGGTAGCTGTCGAGTTCCTCGAGGAAGAACGGCTCGGTTTCGTGCAATGGATGCGGGAGGCTTGATGGCTCTTGCGCAGCAAGCACGCCGGGAAAGTCCGCAGCGAGGTGCTCCATCGGGCTGCCGTCCGAATAGGAGTGACCCAAGAGACGTCTCTTGGCGCTGGCGATGGCCCAATTCCAAGCAAACCAGCCATCTTCGCGAAAGCCCTCTTTTCCGAGACTTGTGTCGAGCAGCAACTGAGCATCGGCAATGTCTTCGTGCAGACCCAGCCGGCGGACCGAACTGGGCTCTTCATTCAGAAATTGTTCGCGACGCTTCGAGGAGAAACTACTCATGGCTCACCAGTCCAAACCGCGCATTTGACTTGAGTCTCAGAGCTTGGGCGCCGTTTGATCCGTACTCCATTGCCAGAAGGTTGCGCCGTAGCTGCTGCCCTCGATGACGGGCATGACCTCGTCCGCCTTGAAGTAGCGTCGGCTGCCCGCCTTGGCTGGCGTGAACCACCAGCCGGCCAGTGGGCAAGGCTCTCCACCTCGTGTGGAGACCGGAGGGCCGTCTTGTGCTGAAAGGGAAGCGCTGGTGTCAGGCGATGCGACCGCGCCATGCGTGCGCGCATAGTCAACCAGGTCCTTGGGATAGAACGGCAGGTCTCGGTAGCTGCTGTCGTCGATATCCCAGAGGTAGGTCACCAGCCCGGCCTCGAAGGCCCAGTAGCCAAAGAAGCTCTGCGGTACCTTATCGTGCAGGCCATGCCAGTAGGTTCCCTTCATTGCGGAGTACCACTTCCTTAGGAACTCCGCGATGAATAGAGGGCGTTTTTGGGGGGGCGCCTCAATGGCCTTCAACAGAAGTGGATGGGCTTTGAGAAAACGCAACATGCCCTTCGCAGGAACTGTCGGCAAGCCGAGCTTTCCAAGCAGCGTTTCGTACAAAGCATCCTTTCCTCTATTTTCGGACCGGGCCACATCGAACAGTGCGGCCACGCGTGGAACGAGGTCGTCGTGGCGCAGCAGCTTGGCCAACGACAGCAAGGTCATGGCGTAGTGGTAGCCGTCGAGTTCCTCGAGATAGAGCGGTTCAGTCTGATAGGTCGAATTCGGAAGACACTGAGCTTCGATGGTTCGGAGCATGGGAGGGTACGCCGTTGCGACCTCCGTGACGGGGCGTCCGGCCGAGTACTGACCAATGAGCAACGAAAACTTGGCGCCTGCCATGAAGCTATGCCAACGGGACCATGCATTCTCATCCGCGGAGGCCAGATCATTTTTTAGATAGCCCTCAAGCTCGGCGACGTTTTCTCGGGTTGCGTTCACAAGGAGTAGATAAGGCTCCTCGTTTAAGAAGCGCTCGCGCCGATTCGAATAGAAGTCAGCCATTTTCTAGACGTTCCATTTCATTTTGTCGATGTCGTACCCACGCAATGCATAAGGCGGAAAAAATGCCAATCCCTGCATCCGCCTTCCGCCGCGCGCTCTCGCCTTCTTGCTGTTTTTGGCATTGGCGGGTTGGCATCCATAAAGCCAGCGAAGGTAGCCAATTTTCTGGATATCGCTGAGCTTTTGCGGCACTCTCCCAGTGGTTGGATCCGGCGGAAAAACGGTAGTTCGCAGACGTTGATCGATCCACGTTCGACTCATCTGCTTCACCCCCGTCGTCGTCGTCCCCAGCTTGTTCTTCCATTCAATGTCCTGAAGCTTGTTGCCCGACTTGACGTGATAGCCGAACTTGGCCTCCATCACCACAAAGCGCGGGAACGTGGCAGGCTTGCCCGTCACCGGGTTGAAGTCTGAATCGATATCGCCGAAGGGCTTGATGCTGCGGCTGATGGCCGCCTTCGCAATCTGCTCCCCAGGTATCTCCACATCGAGTTCGTCCAATATCCAGCCCAGGCTGTTGGGGATGCCGTTGTAGTGCGGTGGCAGCAAGGTTCCACCGGTCACCACACTGGGCTCTTTTTCGAAGAGGCCATCGATACCCTGGTCCGAGCCGAAGAACGCGCTGGTGTCGCGCTTGGATGTGTTTGGCGCTGGGAAAAGACGCGAGTAGCCCATGAAGTTGATGAAGTAATTGTCCACGCAGCTCTCGCACAAGTTGCCGTTGATCTGCGCGTACATCCAGTCGAGCAACTTGTCGGGAATCTTGTCCAGCACCTTGGGGTTCGTGATGTTGGTCGCGGCGTTGTAGACCACATGCTGGAGCTTGGCAACGGCAGCAGCCACCCAGGTCTGGACCTGCTTGAGAGCGCCCGTCACCCAACCACTGATCTTGGCGTACCACTCGCTGATCACCTTGGACATCTTGGGCAGATAGCGCCCCACCGCAGCCCCGATCTTGTCGAATATCTGGCGCAGCAGCGAATTGATCTTGCCCGCGTAGGACGGAAAGTTCAGTCCCTTGAGGTATCCCAGGGTGTCGCCGGTACCCAGGAACCGCAGCATCGCCGCGCCTTCACCCGTCTCCAGCGCGGCAACCGCAAAACGCATGTTGGCGAACTTCGGCAGCATCCGGTAGATCACCTTGCCGGCCCGTCCCACGTAGGGGATGCACAAGGCGGCAGCGGCCATGCCCAGCTCCACCAAGGCACCCTTGGTTTCCTCTGCCGTGTCGTCCTTGGAGTCGACCAGCAACGCCAGGGCGCGCAACACGTCGCGGAAGTCTTCCAGAATCCAGATGGCGATCTGCTTGCCGATGGTCAGCGGATTGATCAGTTCGACAAGGCTGAGTATTTCAGCGAACAAGTCGGAGACCCAGTTGCCTTGCTCGCGCAGATAACTTTTCAATGCGTCGGAGCCATTGAAGTTCAACTTGTCGAGTTCGATCGTCCAGTCGTCCACGGTGTCCGCAGCGCTGCGCGCGCCCTTGGCCGCCAGGTCCCGCACCCAATCGAACGCGTCGCTCAGGTAGGTGTGCGCATGCGCGTCTTCGAGACTGACCAATTCACCTCTGTCGCCGCTCATTTTTTGACTCCCTGTTCAACTTGATCCGCGAACGCCGCCGTGAGCGCGCTGCGCCATGCCGAGACGTCCGCTTGTGCCTTGTCTTTGGAATGCACGGAGGGGTCGATCGTCTTCACCTCCTCGTATTTCACCTTGACCGGACCCGGTGGCACGTTCTCCATTCGAGCATGCCCCTGTGCGTCCAAGTTGCCGCTGCGAACAGAACCATCTGAAAAGGTCGCGGTGTACTTGGCGCCTGCGACGGGGTCCAGATCGGCATAGTGATAAGTGAGTGCGATCCAGTTCTTGAGGTCCATCGCGTCGGACGGTAGTTGCGGCAACTCCACCGAACCCCGCCCCGGCCCCACAAAGCTCTTGCTCGTCCCCTTCACATCCAGCAGCCCCGGCATCTTCAAGGTGATGTTCACCCCTTCCAGCTCGATGCTCGTCTGCCCCCCCTTGAGCGTGATCTTCTGCTGCGCCAGCACGTGGATCTCGTCGTTGCTGCTGGTGACCGTGAAGCCTTCCTTGGCCAGCCATTCGAGCTCGTCGGTGTGCGCCTGCACGCTCACCGGCCCGTCCTGCGCGATGACCTGGATACCGCCTTCGTGGCTGTACAGCCCCACGGATTTGGCGGCCGCAAAGCTCACGGTCTTGCCCGCCGCGATGTGGGCCTGCGCCTGCGCAGTCCAGTGGATGGCCTCGCCCGCGTACACGGTCGCGCTCGCAGGCGTGGCCATGTTCAGACTCATGGCCGCATCGAGCACCATGAGCGGCCGGGCGAAGGCAGGCACCGGGTCTTGCCCTTCGCGTGAGCCTGCGCCCTCTCCACCCTTCGGCTCGCGCGCGTCCTGCCCGTTGACGCTGCCGGGATAGTGCCCGTTCTTCTGCGGATCGATGTCGTCGATGAGCGGCTGCAGCAGCGCCGTGGCGCTCAACGCCAGCGCCTTCGCGCCGCCGGCCGCATCGGACAGCTTCTGCGCCTCGCGCAACGCGCCGGCGAGCTGGCCACGCACGCTGGTAGTGTCCTGCACGCTGCCCGTCGCGCGTTCCTGGGCCAGCGTGGAGATCAACAAACCCTCGCCGGCGCGCGTGGCGACCCAGGCGTCGGAGCGCAGTTCGGCGCCGCTGCCGCGCCAGGCGCCGCGGTTGCTCTCGTCGGGCGACTGGGCGTTGAGGTGGCCCAGATTGAGCTGGCTGGCCGCGTGCGAGCTGGCCAGGCGGGTGCGCACCTGTCCGGGCGCGTCGTCGGCGATCCACTGGTTGTAGCCACTGCCGTCGAGCGCGCGGCTGTGCCAGCCCGAGAGCACACCCGCATGGTTGGCCGATGAATCGGTGCCAGCCGACCAAGGCGGAAGATCCTGTCCGTTGTACAGCTGCTGGGCGACCACCGGTCGGTCGATGTCGCCTTCGATGAAGGACACGAGCACTTCGGAGCCCACGCGCGGCAGGTGATGTGCGCCCCAGTTCGGGCCGGCAACAGGGGCAGCCACGCGCAGCCAGACCGACTGGCGGTTGCTGGCGTGGCGACCGGCAGCGACGAGGCTGCCTTGTCCGCTGCTCGTCGATTGCTGCTGGCCCGCACGCTGGGCCTGCCAATGGAAGCGCACCTGCACACGATGGTCGCGTTGCGTGTGGACAGCGGTCGGTGCCTCGTCGTCATCGCCGCCGACCACGAGCGCGACCATGGCCTCGGGGGCCGTGGGCTTGGGTCGCCACAGCGGCACGACCTGTGCCTCGGCCGGCTGGGCCTCGAAGCTGTTGCGATAGCTGCCCTTCTCGAGCTCGCCGGCCTCGAGCACCTGCGCGGCCTGTGCGCCGAGGTTGTTGGCCGCTTCGTGGCGCACGCGCAGTGCGAGGAATTTGCGGCCGTCGTAGCGGTCGTGCTGCGTGAGCGTGAAGCGCTCGCCGGCACCGAGCTGTCGCACGCTGCCCGCGGCGCCGTAGCGCTTGATGCGCGACTCGAAGGCCACCAGCTGCTGCTCGGCGCGGCGGGCAGCGGTGGCGCTGTCGGCATAGCGCTGCGCGCCGGCGCCGTCGTAGTGCTCCAGCACGGGCACCTCGCCCATGGCCAGCGCGCTCTGCACTGCGCCGGTGGGGGCCTGCAGCACGCTGGCGTCCCAGGCGTTGCGCATGACGGCGTTGGTGGTGACCTGGCGCCGGCTGCTCCAGGCGGTGATGGCGTCGGTCGCTTCGGTGGCGTCGACGCGGTGGAAGCGGATCTGCGACAAGGCGCAGTCGGGCGGGGTTGCCGCGCGGTCGAAGATCACCAGGCGGTGGTGCGAGGGCGTGGTGTTGCTGCCCCCTCCGCCCGTCGGCTGTTGCTGCTCGTGCTCGAAGCGAAAGCTCAGGCCGTCTTCCGCCAGCAGGCGCAGCACGAAGGCCAGGTCCGACTCGCGGTACTGCACACAGGTGGGCCGCACGGGCATCTCCTGCGTGACTTCGAAACTGAAGCTGGCGGTCGTGTGGTCGGCGAACACTTCACTGACGATGTCCTGCACGTGCTTGGCGGCGTACACGAAGCTGTCGCGGCGCAGGCCGAGCGCGGCGAGCCAGGGTTGCAGGTGCAGCCGGTAGCGCGCCAGGCCGCCGTCACCGCCCAGCGCATCGACGGCCGTGAGGTAACCGTGCCAAGTGCGAAAGCCGCCGTTGGCCAGCAGCAGGCGCAGGCTCAGCTCTTCGCCGATCAGCGCGAACGGGTCGAACTCGCTCGAGGTGGCGAGGGTGTCGATGGTGAACTCGAAGAGCTCGTTGACGCCTTCGCTGCCGGTGAAGCGCTCGACGACAACGGCGTTCTGCGGCGCCGACGCGGGCAGCTGCAG
Source organism: Variovorax sp. GW821-FHT06D12 (assembly GCF_059419205.1). Taxonomy (NCBI): domain Bacteria; kingdom Pseudomonadati; phylum Pseudomonadota; class Betaproteobacteria; order Burkholderiales; family Comamonadaceae; genus Variovorax; species Variovorax sp. GW821-FHT06D12. Next base: position 372,033 of record NZ_JBWKRI010000007.1, read on the forward strand.
CTTGATGAGCCGCGCCTGCTCCGAGAGCCGTGCGACGTTCAGGCCTTCGAGCTTCCATGGCGTCGGCATGAAGCTGCTTGATGTGTCTGATGACATGGATATCCACCTCCCTGGTGTCAGTGCCGGTCGTGCCGGTCTTCGTTCGATGCATGGCCGCGCGCGATCTTCCCGCCCTGTCGGTTCAGGGGCTGGCCGATCGACATCGCGTGGACCGGAAAAATCCTAGTTCGCCAACGTTGCATGTGCGTTTGCTGTGCCACAGCTGAATGTCATGACCGCGGGCGGCGGAAACACGGTGTTCGATCCGAACAGCCAGTAGCGCCTTGCATTGATCGTGACGGTCTGAGTGAACGAGCCTGTCAGCCCCAAGTCGGAGGCGGTCGGATTCGTCTCGTCGAAGCTCAAGCTTTCCGCAGACTGGAATGGGTCCTTGGGAATGTTGAGGACCACATGGATAGCGGCTGTAGGAATGGTTTCTTTGCCCAGACGAATGCCGAACCAACTGCGCGTCACAAACGTGGAGGACTTTTCCAGCCACGCGTCATGCACCGAGCAATCACCAAAAGACGATGCATCGAAACGCAGCTTGGCCAACAGCCTTCCCTGGGCCCGGCTCTCATCGCTCGATACCGCGGTGGATGTGTCGGAGGTGCTCGTGTTCACCCTATAGCCGCGATAGGCCACCGCCGATGCGACGAGGAGTGCCACAGCACCCGCAGCAAGCAGCGCAAATCTCGTCACAGGTCGCGGGCGCCGCACGGCGCGGGAATACGGTCGGCGGATGTCATGGCTGTCGTTGCCTCCACTGATCTGGGACATGAAAGGACTGTCTCGCATGGCAGGCGTCCGTCATTCGCGAATGCCTGCCAAACGACGCACCTCTTCTTCGCTCAAGGCCAACCCGCCAGCGGCGGCGATGACCTCTGGCGGGAATTGCGGCAACTTGCCCGTCCCCGAGCGCCGCAGGCTCTCGCCCGCCTGGATCGGTGGGCCGCCTTCTTCCATGTAGCGTCGAATGTGCTCATACAGGCGCCAGAGCAATTCATCCTCCCACCAGCCCTTGTAGCCAATGGTCACGATCTCCTTGCATTGCCTGGGTTGCCTGGGGTCACCCCACAGCAGCGCCAGCAAATAGGAAGAACGCGCCGCTTCGCCCGTGATCTCGGTGAGTTGGTAGCTGCGCGCATAGGCGTCGTCCCAGCGACAGGTCTTGACCTCGCCAACGCCTGCGCGCTGCCAGACCTTCCAGAACCTCATCGGAATGACGGTGAAGAACGAAACCTCCCTGGTCTTGCGATTGAAGAGAACCGGCAGATCGCGGGGCGTAAGGAATCCGACTCTGAAGAAAAATATGGCCGCGACCAGAAAGAAGAGCGCGGCCATCGTCGAAACCATGGACATCAACAAGTTCAGAACGTAGTCCGACCTGCTTGAATCCAGATCCATGATGGATTCAAACGCCCCCCATCCGAACATGCAGGCAGCGAATCCGATGAGGGCTGCATACAGCCCCATCATGAATGTGATTTCGGTCGTACCCGCCGGCGCGCCAACAACGATGGCGTTCGAATGAATGCCCAACAAGGAATCGCACGAACTCGCCTTCCCATGCACGGGCTCGCGCTTTTCACGCGAGGCGATGCGCCAGGGAGACTTTCCTCCCAACAGGCTCTTCTTCTGGACTTTCTCGACGAACTCAAACTGCGGGTCGGGCGCATTCCATTGCGGCAGCCGAATGTCGTAGTCCGGATTGTTTTCACGGCTCATGATCTGTCACTTGGCGAGTGACTCATCGACAATGAGCTCGCCTCCTTCAGGTGCATCCCAGATCCTCACATTGCCCTTGATGCCGCTCATCGCGTCGCGGCTCATTTCCACCCGTCGAGTGATCGATTCATCGTTGATTTCCAGCGGAAATATCTTGGTCTTCGGCCCTTCGACGATCTTGTCCTGCGCGTTCAATTTCCACTGCTTGCGCTGATCCGGCGTGCCAGTCACTTCAAACCCGAGTTCGTATTTCACCAGCTCACGCAACTGAACCGGGATGAACAGGCGCGTCCATGCTTCGTATGTGTCCGTGGGAACGTTCACCAGGATCGGGGCCATGCCAACCGAGCGTCCTTGCAAAGTCGTCTTGATTCCCGCATAGAAATCGACGCGAACACCCAGCAAGACCTTGTTGAGTTCATTCTGTTCCCTCTGCAGATTTCCCCATTTGTCACTGGCTTCGCCCCAGATGCTTCGCTTCACCCATTCGACAGTGGGCGCATCGTTCAGCAACATGGCGATGAAACCCGCAATCAAGCCCAGCCCGAGAAGCAGCAATCCCCACCCCGTCCAGGACAAGCCCCAGCCGGCCGCCACGGTTCCCGTGATCCAGCCTGCAGTTCCGGCCACGTACATTCCACCGGCGATGGCTGCACCGACAAAGAACAGGCTTTGGGCAAGGTACAGGGCCGATGCATCGGAATCTCCTTTTTCTTTTTCATTTCTGTGCCGCAAGAAGGCACTCACAGCGTCGAATAGAAGCGATATCGCCGACGCACTCCCCGCCACCAATTTCAATCCCAACGCCGACGCCGTCTTGCCGAGTTGCTTCGCGTACGCCTCGCTGATTTCCAGCAGCGCGCCGGTCACGCCCAGCCCTGTCGTCAGCAAGGTGATGCTGGCGTAAGTGCGCTCTTCCTGAGTACCCGTCTCGAGCGTGTGCCAGGTCTTGCTGATGGACAGCACCTGCAGCAGCGCGCCGGCCGCGGAAAACGTCGCACTGCCCTGCTTGAATACGGCCATGCTCTCGCGCATGACGTCCGAGCCCGTCTTGCCGACCCGGCGAGCGAAATCGGCCACGGCGTCGGCCGACGCACCGGCCGCTGCCCGCGCGTCCGAGCCGGCCTTGGCCCCGGCCGCAGTGGCCGCATCCACCGCCCCCGGCGCGGCGGCGGCACCCTGGCGCACGGCGACGTAGACGTCGATCAGCGCGTTGGCCGTGCCCGGCCTGCCGCCGACGTTGAACCACATGGCGCCGCCCAGGACCAGGCTCTTGACCTGCTTGCTGTCTGCCGCATCGGCAGCGCGCTGCGCCAGGCCCCGCACCAGCCCCATCTGCTGGCGCCAGTAGGCGGCCGCCTTGTCCAGCGAGATGCTGAATTTGTGCACGGTCACGCCCGCGGCCTTGCCCAGCGTGTTGGTGATCGATTCGGTCAGTGCCTGCAACTTGTCGCGCAGGGGCGCCGGCAGCTGCTGGAGTTTGTCCAGCGCCATCGAGGTGGCGCCCACGACGGTCAGGGTCAGATGGCCATAGGTGGACGCCAGGTTCTTCAGCAGCGGCAATTGCTGGGCGAGCCAGCGTATCTCGGGCACGGCTCGCAGCAACGCCTTGTCGCCGGCCGGCAAGGGCGTGCCGGCGGCGACCGCTTTCTCGATTTCCTCGATCAGCTTGAAGAGGTTCTTGATTTCCTTGTGGACCTTGGTGGGTTTGAAGGCCTCCTGGAAACTCTCGAAAGCCGACTTCTGGTTGCCCAGCAACGACCGCACCAGCAATGCCTCCTTGTCGTTGGGGTCCTTGAGCAGGAAATCCTTGAACCACTCGGTGCCCTTGTCGGTGATCGGCCCACCATGGGTGCACATGCCCACCGCGGCGGCGTAGAAGATGCCGTCACTGGGTGTCGCCTCGTCGAAGTCGAAGCCGGTGATCAGCTTGCGTTGCTCGGACTGCAGCCAGACCTGGTAGTCCAGCTCCAGACGTTCGAGGCGTTGGCGGTCTTCCTTGATCTTGGTCTGGTAGCTGCCCAGGAAGGTGCGGTGGGCGGGTTTGCGCTTGCCCCCCGTGACCCCGTCCAGAATGTCTTCTTTCAGGCTGGTGGCCTGCCGGTCGATCTGCGAGGCGCTGGGGAAGCTGATGATGCCGCGCCCATACACGCGGGTGCGGCCATCGCCATTGATGTCGTAGGGGTTGTATTCGTACTTGGGCTCCAGGGTGGCTTCGGGCGGGAGCTTTCCTGCCGCCTTCATGTCCTTGAACTCCTTTTCGCCGACCTCCTTGCCATTCAGGCCGGCGTACTGCGGATCGGTCAATGGCGCCTTGCGCGCCTGCGCCTGCTCGTCGGCCCGCTTGAGAAGCCCTTCGATGGTCAGCGCCGTTTGCAGCTTCTGGTAGCCGGACGTCTGCGTGATGACCCATTCGGCGGCATCGTTGCACAGGGTGATGCGACGCTGGGCGGTTTCCGCGGTCGCGCCGATCGGGTCGATCAGGCCGACGATCATGACGTCGTTGGGCGAGTAGGGCTTCTTCTTGCTGGCCTGGTTGCCGGCGGCCAGGATTCGCTGGGCCTCCGTATGCAGGGTGCCGGCCGTTTCCGGGCGCGTGTGGGCCACGCCCGGCTTTCCGGAACCGGGCAGCGGTGCAAACGGGTTGCCGCGAAGCGCCGATGCAGGGCGGCCGGGATCGTAGTCGGCCACCGCGGTCTGCACCAGCTTGTCGGTCAACGGCAGGGATTGGCTGCACGATGCGTCGGGCGCATCGATCTTGGTCATTCGCTTGCGACGCAGCGTCTTGTCGTTCCCGTACAGATGCCGAACCTCCGGGCTCCAGAGATGGTCGCTGTAGGCCACCCAGACCTTGCCGGCGTTCTTGGCGTCCTGGATCACGAACAGCATCGCGCTGGCGTACGCGGCGGTGCGACTGCAGGAAAAGGCCTCTTCGTCCTTGCCCGAGGCCGAGCCTTCGAGAGGGTGCGGGGTGAGGTAGCCACCTTCATGCACCTTGAAGGCTTCCCAGCCGCGTTGGCTCTTCAGGGTCGGGGTGTGCGACTTCTCGTAGTAGGCAATGACATAACCGGGGCGCAGCGTTCTGGCGACATGCCCCGACGTTGGCAATTGCGGCGCCGGGATCTTGGAATCCATCAGCACCCGGGTCGTTCCACTGCGCGCCGCGTTCTCGGCATACGCCTTGTCGGCCACACCAGGACGCACCAGAAGCACCGGGAGGCCGGCTTTCTCGCAGGCCGGGCAACCTCCTGTCGCGCAGGCGGGCGTGTTGGCGGCCGCCTTATTCGCCGCCGCCGAGTAGGAATTGAGGGCCATGGTGCTAGCCAAGGTGTTCTCCCTGTGCAGTCTGTTGGATGGAGGCCCGAGCGAACGCCGGGTCGAGCTCGGCCCGGATGGCGTCCCAGCCTTGAGGGTCGGGGATGTCGTCGAGCGCCTCGGCGAGCGATGCATCGCCTCCGATGGCACGAGCGATGGCCGTGCGCACGATCGGGTGCGTCGTCAGCTCGGGGTGGATCTGCAGGACGTAGGCGCCCAGCAGGACCCGGTCCTGTCGATTGACCACGCCTGCGGCAATGACCGCATCTGCGGCCCGCGACGCCTGCTGCAGGTGGTCGGCCGGCAGCACGCCGGCAAAGCGCTGCCAGCCCCGCAGGAGGTCGTGCACCGTTTCGCTCTTGAGCGCATGGCTCCATTGCGCCGTGCTGAACCGGGCCGACGTCGGGTCTGGACTGGCATCGGACTGGAAAAGCACCAACTGCGTGCACCTGTCGAGGCTGTACCAGCGTTGCACCGGGCCGAGAAGGCTCGCCTGCTGCGGCGGCGTGAGCACAGGCCACATCCACTGCATGACCCTGCGATCGGCCCAGCGGATGAGCTGCGAACTGCGTTGCCCCCAGAACCCACCTTGCATGACGCGTGCAAGGTGGCGAACCAGCGCGTCCACTGGCGCGGCAGTCAACAGCCATCCGCCGAGCGCGAACCCCTGCGTGCGCTCGAAGTCTGGATCGGCCTGTTCATCTGCTGCCTGTGCCAAGCTGGCTTCGAGCAGCCGCGTGTCATGCGGATGCAGGTGGATCAGGCGGGGGAGTTGCCTGTCCTTGAGCAGCGGATGGTGAACGGGGACAGGCCATGTCTGGCGCGACTCCGCTTCCAGCCACTCGGCGGGAAAGGGCTCGCGCAGCATCGGGTCGATCAGCACGTAGGCCGAGAGCGTCTCGTCCTCCTGTAATGATTCACCCAGTTGCCTGGCAAGGCGTTCAAACATGGGTGGCTGCCTCACAAGGCGACGGCGCCGCTGGCCGCGGCGTCGTCTTGTTTGGGGCAGGGTTGCAGGTCACTGCCGGAGAGCGAGTTGCTGCTGCTGTCCCCTTGCGGCCCCACGAAGTTATGCATCCCCCTGAACGTCACCTTCCCCGGCGCATGGATCTTGATGCTCGATCCTTCCAGCCTGATGTACGCCCCCGCGCTGGTCAGCAGCACGTGTTTCGGCGCCTCCACGGCCACGTCCTTCGCCGTGCTGGCGATCGTCACCTTCTTGTCCGCCGCGATCTTCGTGGCGCCGGTCTGGCTCTGAAGGCTCACCTTGCCGCTGGCCGCATGCAGCGCGATGCCACGCTCCTGGTTCGGCTCGCCGCCTTCACCGGCCTTCGCCCCGACTGTGTACAGGTTCACCCCCTTGGCCACGCTCACCGCGATCTGCCCTTGCGCGGGCATGTCGACATCCTGGCTCGCGACGATCGCGGTGTGCTGCCCGCTCACGGCGATCACTTCCTTCGGCGTGACGAAGCCGATGCCCATCGGCGCGCTGAACTGCAGGTGCGGCTCGCTGTACGCGGTGACGCTGCCGTGGCCGCCTTCGGTGGCCTTGATGTCGCCGCCGCCTGAACCAGCGTTGCTGCCCGATGCCGCAGCACCACCTTCCTGCTTCGCCTCCAGCACTTCGGCCACATGCTTCAGCGCGGCAATCGCCGGCAGTTCGCCAGGAGCGCCTTCACCCTTGATCTGCGCCTTCTGCGTCTGCGCACTCTGGGCGAGTGAGGTAGCGAGTTCTTCCGCCTGTTTCGTCTGCTGCTGCGCTTCGCGACTCGCCATGAACGCGCCCTTGGCGTTCGGCTGGGCATAGGCGCTCACGAGCAGGCCCGCGCCGGCGCGGATGGCGCCTTGCGCGGTGGTCGCCAGTTCGGCGCCGTGGCCGCGGCTCTTGCCGCGGGCGTTGTCGTCCTGCTGCTTGTGGTGGCCCAGGTGCAGGCGGCTGCTGGCCTGGGTGGTGGCCAGGCTGGTGCTGCCCTGCCCGGGGGTGTCGTCGAAGACGAGCTGGTTGTAGCCCCCGTCGCCGCTCTGGCTGGCGCTCAGTTCCTGGGTCTTGATGCCGCTGAAGACGGCGTTGTGCGCGTGCTCCTTGGCGCCCTTGCCTTCGCCGGCGAACCACGCCGGCGCGTTGCCGGTGGACTGGGCGGCACCCGCGGGCTTCTGGTTGTGCTGCGCGTCGACCTGGCCGGCGCCGTTGTACAACGCGGCGACGACCACGGGGCGGTCGATGTCGCCGTGGTGGAATTCCACCAGCACTTCCTGGCCCACGCGCGGCAGGCTCATCTGGCCCCAGTTGTCGCCGGCGGCGCTGGCGGCCACGCGCACCCAGGCGCCGAGGCGGTCGGCGGCGGGCGCGTTGTCCTGGCCGTCGGTGCGCGACTGGCGCGCGCTCGACGCACTGCCGCGCTGCCAGTGGAACTGCACCTTGATGCGGTGGTCGCGGTCGGTGTGCACGGGCGCATCGGCGCCGCCCACGCCGATGACGATGGCGCTCTGGCTGCCGTGCACGCTGGGCTTGGGATGGATGCGCTGGCCGTGGCCGTCCAGGCTCAGCGGCCGGTAGGGGATGGCCGCGCGCACGGTGGTGAATTCATTGCGGTAGTGGGTGACGGCGTCTGCGGTCGTATCGCCGTTGCCGCTGTCGAACACGGTGGCGATGTCGGGCAGGCCCAGCCGCTCGCCGATGCCGGTCTTCAGGTCTTCGTCGAAGTTGTTGCGCGCGATGTGGCGCACGGCGAGCACGGCGAAGCGGCGGTCCTGCTCGCTGTCCTTGTCGTGCTGTTCGTGCCCGTTCAGGGTGAAGGTGGTGGCGGGCGCCAGGGTGCGCACGGCGCTGCGGCCTTCGAAGCGCTTGTTGCGCAGCTCCAGCGCCTGCAGGGCGTTGGCGAGCAGGCGCTCCCCCTGCGCGGAGGTCTCCCAGCCGTAGGCGCCGGGGTCGTCGCTCCAGTGCAGGGTGCGCTGGCCCGCGGCGCGGCTTTGCTGCTGCACGGGGCGTGCGTTCACGCTCTTGTAGTCCCAGCTTTGCTGCGCGAGGCTGTTGGTCTGCAGCTGGCGATGGCCGCGCCACTGCTGGATGGTGTCCTCGCGCTCGCTGGCATCAGCACGGTGGAAGCGGATGGTGGCTTGCGCGTTGGCGCGGAAGGCACCGTTGTGGTCGGCGATGACGAGCGTGTGATTGCCCAGCGCACCGTCCTTGCCCGTGGCGTGTTCGAACCAGTAGCACAGGCCCTCTTCGGCGAGCAGCCGCGCGACGAAGTCGAAGTCGCTCTCCTGGTACTGGGTGGTGATGCCGCGCACGGGGTAGATGTCGCGCTGGGCGATCTCCCAGCGCCACTGCGGCGCGAGCTGGCCCTGGCTCTGGTAACGACCGAACACGGCATCGACGATGTCGAACACGTTCTGGTGCTGGAACAGGCAGCTGTCCTGGCGATACCGCAGGAAGGCGATCCACGGCTCGATGACGAGCCGGTAGCGCGCCATGCCGCCGTTGCTCGACACGCACTCGGCCTCGCTCACATGGCCATGGAAGGGGCGCAGTTCGGTGCGGCTTTGCGCGGTCTGCAGATCGAGCCGCACGCCCTGGCCGATGAGGCTCTTGAGTTCGATGTGCGCGTCGTCGCTCAGCGCGGTGAGTTCGAAGCGAAAGCCGCCGCCGTCGATGCACTCCACGCCGTCCAGGCGCTCGGCCAGCAGCTTGTTCTCGCCCAGCGGCGTGTGCAGCACCAGCAGGCGATCGCGCTGCGTGGTGCCCGCGCGCATGAGGCCGCCGAGCGAGGCCGATGTGAAGGTCGTCGTCATTGTTCTTGTTCTCCCGTGGGCACGCGCGGCGGCTGCGCCTAGGTGATCCGGTAGCGGAACTCGCCGCCCTTGCCGCAGCTGGCCTTGATCTTGGCCAGCGGCGTCTCGTCGGCCATGCGCGTGAGCACGGCCTCGGCAATCTCGGGCAGCAAGGTGCCGTTGAGGATGTGGTCGACGTTGCGCGCGCCCGAGTCGACCTCGGTGCAGCGCGCCAGCACGGCCTCGACCAGCGCGTCGTCCCACTCGAACACGGCCTTGTGGTTGGTCGCGATGCGGTCGCGGATGCGCCCGAGCTTGAGCGCGATGATCTGCTCGAGCACCGCATCGGTGATCGGATAGAACGGCGCCACCTTCATGCGGCCCAGGAAGGCCGGCTTGAAGGCCTTCATGAGCACGGGGCGCAGCGCCTCGGCCAGCGCGTCGGGCGCGGGGCGCTCGTCGTCGGCCTTGTTCAGGCAGGCCTGCATGATCTGCGACGAACCGATGTTCGAGGTGAGGATGATCAACGTGTTGCGGAAGTCGATCTCTCGGCCTTCGGCGTCGTCCATCATGCCCTTGTCGAACACCTGGAAGAACATCTCGAGCACGTCGGGGTGGGCCTTCTCGACCTCGTCGAGCAGCACCACGCTGTAGGGCTGGCGGCGCACGGCCTCGGTGAGCACACCGCCTTCGCCATAGCCCACATAACCGGGCGGCGAGCCCTTCAGGCCCGAGACGCTGTGCGCCTCCTGGTACTCGCTCATGTTGATGGTGATGAGCTTCTTCTCGCCGCCATACAGGATGTCGGCCAGCGCGAGCGCGGTCTCGGTCTTGCCGACGCCCGAGGGGCCGACGAACATGAACACGCCGCGCGGCTTGTTGGGGTCTTCCAGGCGCGCGCTCGCGGTGCGCACGCGCTGGGCCACGGCGGCGAGTGCATGGTCCTGGCCGATGACGCGCTCGGCCAGCAGGGTGTCGAGGCTGCGCACGGTCTTGATCTCGTCCTTGACCATGCGGCCCAGCGGCACGCCGGTCCAGGCCGAGACGATCTCGGCGACGACGTGGCCGTCGACCTGCAGCGGCACCATCGGCGTGGTGCCTTGCAGTGCGCGCAGTTCGGCCAGCAGGGCATCGAGTTCGTCGCGCGCGGGGTCGGCAGTGGCAGCGGTTTTCTTGCGGCTGGCGGCGCGGGCCGGCGCTTTCTCCGCCACGGCGGGTGCGGCCTCGGGCTGCTGCGCGGCCGACTCGTCGCGTTGTGCACGCAGCGCGCGGATGCGTTCGACCAGCGCGTTCTCTTCGGCCAGGCGTTGCTGGCTCGCGGCCAGCTCGGCCTGCAGTGCGCTCTTCTTTTCCGCCAGTTCGGCCAGGCGCGCTTCATGGCGCCCGCCGGCCGCGGTGTCGCGCACCAGCGCGGCGCTCTCGGCCTCGATGCGTTCGAGGCCGCGGTTCGCTTCCTCGATCAACGCCGGCGTTGCGCTCTGGCCCAGCGCGACTTTCGCGCACGCGGTGTCGAGCACGCTCACCGCCTTGTCGGGCAGCTGCCGTCCGCTGATGTAGCGGTGCGACAGGCGCACGGCCTCGGTGATGGCTTCGTCGAGCACGCGGATGTTGAAGTGCTTCTCCATCAGCGGCACCATGCCGCGCAGCATGGCGGCGGCCAGCGTCTCGCTGGGCTCTTCGACCTTCACGACCTGGAAGCGCCGCGCGAGTGCCGCGTCCTTCTCGAAGTACTTCTTGTACTCGCCCCAGGTGGTGGCGGCGATGGTGCGCAGCTCGCCGCGCGCGAGCGCCGGCTTGAGCAGATTGGCAGCATCGCTCTGCCCGGCCTGGCCGCCCGCGCCGATCATGGTGTGGGCCTCGTCGATGAACAGCACGATCGGGTGCGGGCTCTTCTTGACTTCGGCGATCACGTTCTTCAGGCGGTTCTCGAACTCGCCCTTCACGCTCGCGCCGGCTTGCAAGAGGCCCATGTCCAGCGTGTGCAGCGCCACGGCGCGCAGCGACTCGGGCACGTCCTGCGCGGCGATGCGCAGTGCCAGCCCTTCGACCACGGCCGTCTTGCCGACGCCGGCCTCGCCCGTGAGGATGGGGTTGTTCTGGCGCCGGCGCATCAGGATGTCGATGACCTGGCGGATCTCGGTGTCGCGGCCGATGACGGGGTCGAGCGCGCCATCTTTCGCGCGCTGCGTGAGGTTGGTGGTGAACTGGTCGAGCGCGGGCGTCTTGCCCGGCACGCCCGCGGCCAGCGGGTCGGCCGCCGGTTGCTGCGCGTCGCCCTCGGTGGCCGCGCCCGATGCGCCGGCCTCGGCCGCTTCGCTCGACCCGTCGGTGAGCTTGTCGAAGTCGTGCTTCAGGTCTTCGAGGCGGATCTTCGCGAACAGCGGCGAGCCGCGCTGCGCGAGCTGTGCGAGGTCGGGCTGCGTGAGCAGCGCGAGCAGCAGGTGGCCCGAGCGGATCTGCGCCGCATGTGCGTCGAGCGAGGCGAGCAGCCACGCCTGCTGGAACAGCTGCTGCAGGTGCTGCGAGAACACCGGCGTGCGCGTGTTGCCGTTCTTGAAGGTCTGGATCTCGCGCTCCAGGTCCGACTGGATCGCGGTGGCGCTGATGCGGTTGGCACGCAGCACGCGCGCGAGGTCGTTGTCGGTCTGCTCCAGCAGCGCCAGGAACAGGTGCTCCAGGTCGACCTCGTAGTGGCCGTGGGCCAGGCACAGGTTGGCGGCGCGCTGCGTGGCCATGCGGGCGCTGGCGTTGAGCTTGGTGATCAGTGTCTTCAGCGAGGTGCTCATGAGCGGTGGTGTTGTTCTGTCGGTCGTGTTCGTTGAAAGGTCACTGCAGGGGCTGAAGCTCGTACTGCGTGTCGCTGCGGTCGCCCTCGGCCTCGCGGGTGGTGATGAAGCTGTCCCAGCCGAGGTGGCTGCCGCCGCTGTCGCTGAGTTGCACGGCGGCCACTTCTTCGCGCGCCAGGATCAGGCGCACTTCGTATTCGCAGGTCACGCCGGCCAGCAGCGCCAGCATCTTTTCGAGCGCCTTCGCGTGCGCGCGGCCCGGAAAGAACTCGCGCAGCGCGCTGCGCTTGAGCGGGCCGATCCACAGGCGGATGCGCAGGTCGCGCTGCCAGATGCGCTCGCCCGCCATCGCGTTCTGGCCCAGGCTCACGTTGCCCTCGCCCAGCCTGGAGCGCTGCTGCACGGGCATGTCGTACCACTTGCCCAGGAACTGCTCGATGCGGATGTGGCTGCGGAAGTAATCGGACAGCACGCGCTGCAGGTACGCCGCCGACATCGGCCGGTGGCGCACGGCGGCGGCGTAGCCGGCCACGGTCTCGTCGAACACGGTGCCCGTGCCGTCGGTCAGCGGGTCGCGCTGCGCCGTGTGCTCCAGCCCGGCCATCGACAGCAGCACCGGCAGGTAGGCGCGGCTGCGCTCGTGCTCGTAGTGCAGCGGCAGGCGGTACTTGCGCCAGGCGGCATAGAAGAGCGCGGCAGCGCGGTTGCTGAACACGTCGAGAAAGGCACGCGCCGAGCTGTCGCGCAGATGCTGCTCGCGGCGCATCAGCATCTCGGTGTAGACGATGGGCAGGGCGCCCGACACGCCCAGCATGCCGAACGAGGCGGGCGTGAGTTCGATGCGGCTCAGGCCGTGCTCGTCCTCATGCGGCAGCGGCGGCTCGCACAGCTGCGCGCCCGACATCAGCTCGCCCACGGCGTCGCGCACCGCCAGCGCCTCGATCTCGCTGGGCGGGAAGTTCAGGCTCGTGGAGCTGCGAAAGCGCACCCAGCGCGGCACCATGCGCTCGCCGGGCACCAGGCGCTGGTGCACGTCGCGCTCCTGCCGCTTGAGCAGCATGAGCTCGATCAGCCGCACCGCCTGGAAAAACTCGAAGCGGTAGGGTTCGCGCAGCAGCCTTTCGGCTACAGGAGGATCGATTCGCCGCTGCGGGGCTTGCATCGCACCAGCTCCTCCTTGTCGCGCGCCGAAACGATCACCAGCTGGGTGAAGCTGTTCAGGTGCACATAGAGACCGAAGAAATGGTCCATCACGCGGGCAAAGGCCTGCAGGCTGCTGCCCACGAAGCCGGTCTCGTCGACCGTGAGCCTGAGCTCGATGCCGCGCACGAAGGTCGCGAAGGGCTTGCCCGGCAACCACTGGGTGGTGGCCTGCTGCTCGATCGCGGTGATGGCCTCGATCTGCCGCGCCGACACGGCCGAGCGGCCCAGGTCGTACAGCCGCAGCATTTCCTTCAACGCCGGCAGCCCGCTGGTGGCCAGCGACAGGTGGTTGAGCGACAGGTGCGACACCAGCCGCCACTGCACGCCCTTGCCGCGCGGCATGCGCAGCGTCTGCGTCGGGCGGCGCAGCATGCGGATCGAGCGCGCCACCGAGTTGCCCTCGATGAACAGGTCGCCGCCGGGCAGGCCGAAGGCCAGCGAATGCGGCAGGTCGCGGTTGGTGCAGGTGAGGTCGATGCTCAGCGTTTCGGTCTGCGGCAGCGAGGGCTGGAAGTCGATGTCGACGATCGAAAGCTCGGTCTCGTAGCCCGGGCTGCGCTGCGCCACGAGTTCGTTGCGCCGCGCAAACCAGTAGTGCTCGGCCTCCTTCGGATGCTCGCCGTGGTGCAGCGAGTAGAAGGGCCGGAACTCGATGTAGGCGTCGCCCTCGGCGGTCTGCTTCACGAGCTTGACCGAGTCGATGCTGTAGACCTCGAAGCCGAAGGCGCGGCGCGCATCGGCCACCACCGGGTAGGCGGCGGCGGCGTGCGTGACGCGGATCGGGTCGCTGCGCTGCTTGAAGAGGTTGATGACGGGCGTGCAGCCCAGGCGCAGGTTGCGGCTGGACACGCCCTCGAGCAGCCGCGCCGTGGGCGAATCGGCGCGCACGCCGGTCATCACCAGGTGCAGCGTGATCGAGCGGCACGAGCCGATGTGGCGCAGCGCGTTCGCCAGGTCGATGTCGACGAAGTTGAACTTCTCGGGGAACGCGAAGTACTCGCTGAGCAAACGGTAGGCCGGGTGCGAGCGCGCCGGCAGTTCGATGAGCGCATCGGCCTCCTCGAAGCCGACCGGGTGCAGCGCCTCGCCCTGCACCAGCGTCCACTTGCCGCTGCGCTCGGGCTCCACGAAGACGGCGGCCGTCTTCAGGAAGATGGCGTCGGCCAGCGCCGTGGCCAGCGAGGGCTCGGCGTCGATGAAGGTACGCAGGCGCGCCAGCGTGAGCGCCAGGGTGCCGAGCGACTTCTGCTCGCCGGTGGCCTCGAGCGTGACCGACAGGCAGCCCGTGGCGTTGCGCGGCAGCGAGGCCTGCGCGGGCGCGTTGACCACCGAGTGGTAGACCACGTTCGACACCTGAACTGCCGCCAGCGTGACGTCGTACACGCTGCGAAAGCGGCAGGCGCCGCCGCGCACCGGCTGCGAGGTGAGCTCGGTGCCGCGCGCGATGGTGACGGGCTTGCTGAGCTTGGCGAGCGCCGCGCCGCCGGCGTCGAACTGCGCGATGGAGCACGACGGAAAGGGCCGCAGGTAGTGCGGGTACATCACCTCGAGCAGCGCTTCGGTGAGCTCGGGGTAGTCGTCGTCGAGCTTCTTGCTGATGCGGGCCGTGAGCAGCGCGAACGACTGGATCATGCGTTCGACGTGCGGGTCTTCGCTGGCGTCGGCCGAGATGGCCAGGCGTGCGGCGATCTTCGGGTAGCCCTTGGCGAACTCCTGCGAGTAGCCGCGCAGGAAGGCCAGCTCGCGTTCGTAGAAGGGCAGCAACTCGTCCATGGTGTGCGTCGTGTGCGCGGATCGTGGCGCTAGGCGTACCGGCTCTTGCCGGTGCCGCGGGTGATGGAGTACTGCAGCGTCGTGGGCTGCAGCATGGCGTCGAAGTTCACCGGCTCGGCCAGCTCTGGCAGCACGAGCAGGGCGGTGATTCCGAAATAGAGCATGTGGGTGCTGGCCTGGCCGTCGACCTCGAGCGACACCGAGACATCGCGCAGGCGCGACTCGTGGCGGGCGATGGCCTGCTCCAGCGAGCGGCAGATGAACGAGCGGTCGTAGTGGCTGGCCAGGCTCAGGCCCGAGAAATCGCTCAGACCGTAGGTCATGACGGAACGCCGGCACTCGGGGTAGGCCTGGAGCTTGGCGTCGTCGAAGACCATGCGCGTGTTGAGCAGGGATTCGAGGTCGCGTGCGACCACGTTCTTGACCTCGTCAAGCGACAAATGCCGCAACACCGGCGAAGCCGGCCCGCGCCAGTCGTCATCGAACAGCTTGTCGAGCAGGCCCGGTTCGAATCCTGTCATGGGTCACTCCCTGTCTCTCGCGTCGGACAACGGGCAGGGCGCTGCGCGAGGGGCGCGGCGCCAAAAAGAAACCGCGGCCTGCGCCGCGGTCGTCATTGCCCGACTGGCGTCAGACCGAGTAGGTCTTGTCGTTCTTCGTGAGGCTCCAGGCGCCTTGCGAGTTGCCGCCCTGGTTGCCGCCGATCTTCTGCTGCGTGTACTTCCACTGCACGGCGGCGTACTTCAGCGAGAAGGTCTCGCTCGGCACGCTGGCCACGTCGGTGCTCACGACCTTCGGGTTCACGCTGGCGATCAGCACGTACTTGAGCTTGATCTCCATGTACTGCACGCGCTTGCCTTCGCCGTCGGCACGGTAGAACTGCACCGTCACCTCGTCGAAGGTGGTGCCGCCCGACGCGTGCTGGTACAGCAGCGGGCTGACGACGTCCATGTCCTTCGTGAAGATCATCTCGCCGTGCTCGCAGCGCTCGGCGGTGTGGCCGCCGGCGGTCGACGCGGTGGCCGAGCGCGGTTGCACGATGCTGTGCTGCCACGAGCTGACTTCGATCCAGTCCTTGTGGTCCTTGTCCTGCGACTCGCCGTTGATGGCCGGGCTGCCGAACTTGACGTAGATATCTTTCATGTTTCTTCCCCTTCTTGATTGATTGATTACTGACAGTTAACGTGTTGCAGCACGGCCCCTCGGCCGCGCACCCGATCTGCCTCCTTACTTATTCACTGACTTCGGCAGATCGGCGACCAAGCGCAGTGAAATAGACAGTTCATCCAGCTGGAAGTGCGGGCGCAGGAACGCGACCGCGCGGTACACGCCGGGCCGCCCGGGCACTTCGCCGACCTGGATGGCGGCTTCGCGCAGCGGGAACTGGGCCTTCTGTTCCTGCGTCGCGTTGTCGTCGAGCAGCACGTACTGCGCGATCCAGCGGTTCAGGAACTGTTCGACGTTGTGCGCCGAGGCAAAGCTGCCGATCTTGTCGCGCATCATGGCCTTGAGGTAGTGCGCGATGCGCGACACCGAGAAGATGTACTGCAGCTGCGCCGAGAGCACCGCGTTGGCGTTGGCGCTGTCGGTGTTGTACTTCTTGGCCTTCTGCAACGACTGTGCGCCGAAGAACGCCGCGTAGTCGGAGTTCTTGCAGTGCACGAGCGGAATGAAGCCCAGGTCGCTGAGCTCCTTTTCGCGCCGGTCGGTGATGGCAATCTCGGTCGGGCACTTCAGGGCGATCTCGCCCTCGTCGGTCTTGAAGGTGTGCGTGGGCAGGTCTTCGACCAGGCCACCGCCTTCGACACCGCGGATGGCCGCGCACCAGCCGAAGTCGTCGAACGCGGCCGTCAGGCGCGTGGCGAAGGCCCAGGCGGCGTTGCACCAGAGGTACTTGGCGTGGTCGGTGCCGTCGACGTCTTCGACGAAGTTGAAGCTGTCGACCACCGTGCCTTCGCGCGGGTGGTAGGGCAGGCGCCCGAGGAAGCGCGGCAGCGTGAGGCCGACGTAGCGCGAGTCTTCCGAATCGCGGAACGACTTCCACTTGGCGTACTCGACGGTGTCGAACACCTTGGCCATGTCGCGCGGCTTGCCCAGGTCGGCAAAGCTTTCCAGGCCCAGCAGCTCGGGCGAGGCCGCGCCGATGAAGGGCGCGTGCGCGGCGGCCGCCACGTGCGCCATCTGGTCCAGGAAGTACATGTCTTCGGGCTGGCGCGTGACGTCGAAGTCGCCCACCAGCGCGCCGAACGGCGCACCGCCGAAGGTGCCGAACTCTTCTTCGTAGACCTTCTTGAACATCGCGCTCTGGTCGAACTCGACGGCGGCCTTGAAGTCGCGGATCAGGTCGCGCTTGGTGGCGTTGATGACCTTGATCTTGAGCATGGTGCCGGTCGGCGTTTCCTTGACCAGGTACTCCAGGCCGCGCCAGGTGCTCTCCAGCTTCTGGAACTCGGGCGCGTGCATCACGGCGCTGAGCTGGGCGGAGATGAGCGCGTCCAGGTCGGCCACGCGCGCGTCGATCATGGCCGACACGTTGTCGGAGACGATCACCGAGCCTTCGAGGACCTGGCTGACGAGTTCGCCGATGAGGTCCTTGGTGCGCGTGTGTTCCACGTCGGACTTGGCGACCTTGCTCTTCTCGACGATCTGGTCGAGCAGGTCGACCGTGGCCTCGGACGAAGCGGCACCGCTCGATGCCGAAAGTGCTTGCGCAGTCATGTTCAGCTTTCGTCCTTCTTGCCGGCGCTCTGTCCCAGGCGCTGGAGTTGCTCGGTGTTGTTCAGCACGTCGGCCAGCAGGTCTTCGAGCTTGCTGTTGCCGGCCATCTTGTTGCGCAGGTCGGCCAGCTTGGTGCGCGCGTCGAGCAGGCGCTTGAGCGGCTCGATCTGCTCGACGACGGCTTCGGGCGAGAAGGCGTCCATCGAGTTGAAGGTGAGGTCGACGCCGAAGCTGCCGCCGCGCCCGTCCAGCTTGTTCGGCACCTGGAAGGCGGCACGCGGGGCCACGCCCTTCATGACGTCGTCCATGTTGTCGCGGTCGATGTTGACGAACTTGCGGTCCTTGAGCTTGGGCTGCTCGACCTCGGACTGGCCCGCCAGGTCGGCGATCACGCCGACGACGAAAGGCAATTCCTTTTTCTCGATGGCGTCACCGAGTTCCACGTCGTACGTGAGTTGCACGCGCGGCGGGCGCACTTTTTGGAGACGCTTCTGCACGCTCTGTCTTTTGGTCGCCATAAGCTTCAATACCTTCGCAATAGGACTGAGAAACGAATTAAAAAGTTGTACGACCTATTTCCAGATCGCACGCCCATTCGTTAATACATTGGTTTAAAAAAACCAATTCAAAAACCGGACAATTACTTGAGTGCGTCAAATGGATTGCCGCCACCCGCGCGCGGGGCGGGCGCGGCAGGTGCCGGGCGCGGCGCGGCGACCGGGGCGGGCCGTGCGGCGGCGACCGGGGTCGGCGCGGCAGCCGATGACAACGAGGGCGCGGGTGCCGGGCTGGGGGCCGCGGCGCGGCGCGTGGGTGCCGGCTTGGCTTCGGGGCCGGCGGGCACCAGGACCGACAGGCCCAGGGTTTCGCGCAGCAGCGCGGCCAGGCGGTAGGCGTCGGCGTTGGCGTCGCCGCTCAGGCTGCTGTCCTTGCCCAGGTCCTCGATGGAGCGGGCCGCCAGGCGCAGGCCGCCCACGGCGGTGATGCTCTTGGCCTGCCGGCTGGAGGGGTCGCGGCGCAGCGACTCCTCGGCGGCCGAGATGGCCAGGCTGTAGCGGCCTTCGTTGAAGTAGATCTGCGCGATGCGCGACCACGGCTCACCGCGGGTCGGGTTGTCGGTGGCGAGTTGCTGGTACTGGCGGATGACGGGCGCCTTGTCGCCGGTGGCGGCTGCCGCGGCGGCATCGACCTCGGCCAGGCTCTTGTTGTAGGCCGCGGTGGCCTGGGCAACGGCCGCGTCCGGCGTGGTGGTACAGGCCGACAAAAAGACGGTGCTCGCAATGGCACCGGCAATCATCGTGCGCGACATGATTTTTCGAATCGACACATTCCCCCCTGATCTGACTTTTTAGCAGGCCGCAATCATTCATTAAATTGCGACCGTTGACAATAACAATACACGATACTACAGCCGCGTGGATGGCAAATGACGGGGGCGGATTAATGCTAATTTCCTAATCGAAAGTCATTTTCGAAATCGGTTAATCCTATTTGGTCCATCGAAATATTGTTACGACTCGCTTTTAATGAAAATATTAATTACATCTGGCGCGCTGCTGGCCGCGTTGATGCTCGGCGGGTGCAGCTCGCCGGCCCTCACGATCGCCAACATCGCGCTCGAGGCGAGCGGACTGAAGAAGCCCGAGCTGCCCGAGTCGCAAAAGCCCCCGCGCAAGGTGACGATGTCGATCGCCGCGGGCAAGAACCTCAACGCCGACGGCCGCAACCGCCCGCTGTCCGTGGTGATGCGCATCTACAAGCTGAAGGAAACGACGGGCTTCTACCAGTCGTCCTTCGACGCCTTCGTCACGCCGGGACGCGACAAGACGCAGCTGGGCGACGACCTCGTCGAGACCCGCGAGATCACGCTCATTCCCGACCAGCAATACACCTGGACCGAGATGGTTCCGCGCACCGCCAACGCGGTGGCCGTGGTGGTGCTGTTCCACTCGCCCGATGCGCAGCGCTGGCGCTTCGCCTTCAACGCCGCGGACGCCGAAAAAACCGGCATCGTGATGGGCGCGCATGCCTGCGCGCTCACCGTCACGACAGGCGCGGTGGTGGGCCAGCAGAACGCACAAGGCGCGGCCCCCACGGGCGCGCTCAACCTGTTGGGGCCGGTGACTTGCCGGCCCTCGCCCGCCTGATCTGCAGCGACGGCGGGGCCGTTCAAGTCGACACGACGATGCGATACATTCAAA
Source organism: Variovorax sp. GW821-FHT06D12 (assembly GCF_059419205.1). NCBI lineage: Bacteria > Pseudomonadati > Pseudomonadota > Betaproteobacteria > Burkholderiales > Comamonadaceae > Variovorax > Variovorax sp. GW821-FHT06D12. The sequence continues at coordinate 391,567 of NZ_JBWKRI010000007.1, forward strand.
AAAAATTGTGGGGAGTTGATCCGACGTGAGCTATGCAGCCAAGGTCCTCTGGGGAGAGGGCTTGTTTCTACGCCCCCAGCATTTCCAGCGCCAAGACGCGTACCACGAGGCGCGCCTGCGCGCCACGGCGCAGACGCTGCATCCGTACTTCTGGGGCGTGCGCTCCATCAGCTTCGACCTCGATGCGCTGGCCAGCGGCATGCTGCGCGCCTCGCAGCTGTCGCTGGTGTTCCCCGACGGTGAACCCTACGCGGCGCCACAGGCCGACGCGCTGCCTCCGCCCATCTCGCTGGACACGCTGAGCCCGGGCCAGAACGAGATCACCTTCTACCTCGTGCTGCACCCGGTGAAGGAGCTCGGCAAGAACTACACCGACCCCAACGAGGAAGGCTTTGCCGCGCGCTACACCAGCGACGCGACGCAGTCGCTCGACCTGTACACCAACGCCGTGAGCGCCGAGGTGGTGTTCCTGCGCAAGAGCGTGAAGCTCCTGGCCGACACCGAGCCGCGCGAGCAGTTCGTGTCGATCCCGGTGATCCGCATCCGCCGCACCGCCGCGGGCGGCTTCGAGATCGACCGCAGCTTCGTGCCGCCGTGCACCAGCATCGACGCCTCGCCCACCGTGTTCCAGCAGCTGCGCCGGCTGCTCGACGTGCTGCAGGCCAAGGTCAATTCGCTGTACGGCATCCACCGCGAGCCGAGCAAGAACATCATCGAGTTCCGCTCGGGCGACATCGCCTCGTTCTGGCTGCTGCACACGGCCAACTCGGCGTTCGCCTCGCTCTCGCACCTGTTCCATCACCCGTCGCTGCACCCGGAGCGGCTGTTCCAGGAACTGCTGAGCCTGGCCGGCGCGCTGATGACGTTCGCCAAGACCTACTCGCTGAACGACCTGCCGGTGTACGACCACGAAAAGCCCGGCCCGGCCTTCGCCGAGCTCGACCGCATCGTGCGCGACCTGCTCGACACCGTCATCTCCACGCGCTACTTCGCCATTGCGCTCACCGAGACGCGCAACGCCTTCTACCTGGGGCGCCTCGATTCCGGAAAGATCGACGAGAAGACCGTGTTCTACATGTCGGTCACCGCCAGCATGCCGGCCGCCGAGCTGGCCGAGGTGGTGCCGCAGCGTTTCAAGATCGGCGCGCCCGAAGACGTCGACAAGCTGGTGCTCTCGGCCATGCCGGGCGTGCGCATCGTCTACGCGCCGCAGGTGCCGCCGGCCATTCCGATCCGCGCGGGCGCCTGCTACTTCTCCATCGACAGCAAGAGCCAGCTGTACGACCGCATGCTGCAGGCGCAGAGCGTCACCATCTATGCGCCGGCCGGCATCCCCGACATGCAACTCGAACTGATCGCCGTGACCGGCTGATCACCCGCCCGATCGTATGAACACCACCACCCTCAACAAGGCCCCTTCCCTGCTGGGTGCCGATGCGCCGCCCGCCTCGTTCACGCCGGCCGGCGTGGCGCCCGACGCCGACTCGAGCCTGCTCGACCTGCTGTACGACGGCTTCGTGATGCTGTTCCTGCTGAAGAAGAAACAGCAGCCGGCCACCACCGAGCAGTTCCTCACGGGCATCCGCAACTACCTGAGCGAGTTCGAGCGCAACGCGCGCAAGCTCGACGCCACGGCCGAGCAGATCCACGCGGCCAAGTACGCCTTCTGCGCCACGGTCGACGAGTTCGTGCTCTCGGCGCCCGAGTTCGCCATCCGCTCCGAATGGGAGCGCCGGCCGCTGCAGCTCACGCTGTTCGGCGACCAGCTGGCGGGCGAGAACTTCTTCAACATGCTCGAGGTCGAGCGGGCCCACGGCGCCGCGCGCATCCAGACGCTCGAGGTGTTCTACATGTGCCTGCTGCTGGGCTTCCAGGGCAAGTACGCCATCGACGGCACCGAGAAGCTGGCCTACCTCACGGCCCGCGTGGGCGACGAGATCGCCAACGCGCGCGGCAAGCGCACGCCCTTCGCGCCGCACTGGCCGCTGCCCGACCTCATCTCGCACTCGCTCAAGCGCGAGGCGCCGCAGTGGGTGGTGGCCGCGCTGTTCGCGCTCATCGGGTTGCTGGGCTTCATCGGCCTGTCGGCGCACCTGGGCAGCACCACGCAGGGTGCGCTCGCGAGCTACCAGGACATCGTGAAGCTCGGCCCGCGCCAGGCCAACCTGACGATCTCGCTGCCATGACCACGGCCGCGACGAACCGCCTCGACCTCGCGGCCCTGCTGGCCCCGATCTCGGAGGCCAAGCCCTGCGGCGAGGACATGCTGTTCTCGCGCGAGTTCGACGCCATCCAGGAAGCGCGCAAGCACGACGATCCCTCGCTCGAACAGGGCGAATGGGTCATCGAGCTGAAGGAGGCCAACTGGCCCTTCGTGATTTCGGAGTGCGAGAAGCTGCTGCGCGCGTCCACCAAGGACCTGCGGCTGGGCGTGTGGCTCACCGACGCGCTGGCCAGCCAGCGCGGCTTCGAGGGGCTGGCCGACGGCTACCGCCTGCTCAGCGGCCTGTGCCGCCAGTACTGGGACGAACTGCATCCGCAGCCCGAGGGCGGCGACATCGAGATGCGCATCGGCACCGTCACCTGGCTGATCTCGCGCTCGGTCGAGCTGCTGCAGCGCGCGCCCATCGTGAGCGACGGCCACACCGGCCACAGCGCGCTGGTGTGGGAGACCGCGCTGGCGCTCGACCAGGCCATCCGCCGCACGCCGGCGCAGGCCGACGAGCTGCAGCGCAACAAGGTGACGCTCGAGCAGTTCGACCGCCTGCGCCGCGCCACGCCCGCGAAGTTCCTGCAGAAGACGCACCGTGACGTGCAGGCCTGCGAGCAGGCGCTGGCCGAATTCGAGGCCGTGTTCGACGAACGCACCGCCTCCAACGGCCCGAGCTTTCGCGCCGCGAAGGACGCGGCCGCCGCCATCCGCCAGGCCGTCGAGCGCTTCGCGCGCGAGGCCGGCGTGCCGATCGACAACGGCGCGGCGCAGCAAGCCACCGCCGCTGCACCGGCCGCCAGCGCACCGGCTGCCCCGACCCGCATCGAACCCGTCTTCGACGCCGCCATGCCCCATTCATCTCCCACCTACCACGCGGCGGTGCATGTGCCCGCCGCGCTGCCACCCGGCATCCACAGCCGCGCGCAGGCCATCGCGCAGCTCAAGGAAGTGGCAGCGTATTTCGAGCAGACCGAGCCCTCGAGCCCGGCCGCCTACATGGCGAACAAGGCCGCGCGCTGGGCCGACATGCCGCTGCATGCCTGGCTGCGCAACGTGATCAAGAACGAGCAGGAGCTGGCGCAGCTGGTGGACCTGCTCGATCTGCCCAAGGGCGACGACGAGTCGCGTTGACTGCGCGCTGAGCGACAGAAAAAAGGCCCGCGTTGCGGGCCTTTTTCTTTAGCGTCCCACCCGGAACTCGATGCGCCGGTTGCGCGAACGCCCCTCGTCGGTCGCGTTGCTCGCCACCGGCTGGTCCGGGCCCACGCCCGAGGTCGTGAGCGTCATCGGGTCGATGCCCTTGCCCACCAGGTAGCCCTTGACCGATTCGGCACGCGACTGGCTCAGCGCCAGGTTCGACGTGCGGTTGCCGGCGTTGTCGGTGTGGCCCACCACCGCCACCGACTTGTTCGTGAGCTTCTGCAGGATCGGCGCCATCTCGTCGAGGATGGCGCGGCCCTTGCCCGTGAGCGTGGCGCTGCCCAGTTCGAACTCGATGGTGCGGTTGCCCAGCACCTGGTCGACCGCGATCTGCTCCGACGCGGGCACGCGCAGGCTGTTCTTGATGGTGTAGGTCGGGTTGAGCGAGTTCGCCATGTCGCTCACGATCTTCTGGCGCAGCGCCTCGTTGCCGACCTCGCCGCTGAGCGCCATCTGCGTGCCCTCGATCTGGAGCTGGCCGCGGTGGATGTCCTTGAGCGAGGGCGTGATCAGCCGCTGCACGTTGGCGCTCCAGTTGGCCGGCATGCTGACGGTGTTCACCACCTCGATCTTGTCGATCACGCCGCTGGGCCCGTAGACGCGGCGCAGCGCCTCGATGACGGCGATGCGCGTGGCTTCGTCGGGCACCTGCCCGCCAGCCACGACCGGCTCGCCCTTGCCGACGGCCGCGGGCGTGGTCTCGACGCGCGCGGCGGTGGCGCCTGCGGCGGGTTGTTGTGGTTGCTGGGCCTGCACGGCCGGCACGAGCGCGAGCCCGCAGGCCATGGACAGCACGAGAACGCGCAAAGAACAATTCATGACCGTGTCATTCCCCGATGAAGACTTCGCGAAAGGCGGTGAGCACGATGTCCAGCGGCAGCTGCGGCTGGTCGAGGTAGCTCACCAGCTTGAACATCGCGTAGTTGCTGTGGATGGTGTCCTCGACCCACTCCGGGTTGTCGATGTCGATGTTGTGCTCGGTGTAGACCTGCGGATGCAGCACGCTTTGCAGGCTGCGCGGCGACAGGCCGTTGAAGCCGATCACCAGCCGCGACCGGCCGTCGATCTCGGTGACCAGCAGCACCAGCTCGAAGTCGGCCTTGGCCAGAAACTGCGACACCATCTCGAGCCAGAAGGTGGCGATCAGCGAGCGATCGACCGGGTCGCGCGGCAGCGGCAGCGTGAGCCCCTTTTCCAGGTGCGACACCGCGCTGGCCATCACCGGCTGCAGCAGCAGGCCCAGCGCCAGGATGGCGCGGCGCAGCGACACCTTGTGGCCGTCGAAGTTGAGCATCTGCTCGATGCGCAGCAGGCTGGTGTCGCGCGTGAACGCCGCATAGGTGGCGCGCGAGGCCGACTTCTTGAAGCCCGTCTCGATGGCCGGGTCGATGGCCTCGAACTTCTTCAGCTCGTTGTCCAGGTCGGTGCCGGCCGCCAGCGACTGCACCTGCACCGCCATGCGGTCCCAGTAGGGGCCGATGAGCATCGGCGCGCCGCGCATGAAGTCGAGCGCCTCGTCCACGTCCACCGAGGTGGCCGCCAGGAACGGGTAGCGGCGCGACGACTCGTCGCGGCTGGGGCGCACGTGCCCCGCAATGGCGACGCGGCTGCGCGAGCCCAGGCACACGAAGTGCATCGGCGCCGCGTTGTCGTAGATCAGCTTCCAGCGCGGGTCTTCCGACAGCATCTCCATGGTCTGCGACAGCCAGTGGTCGAACACCTTGATGAGCTGCGGGTTGTACAGGCCCTTCACGAAGTCGCCGCGTCCGGGCAACTTGCCGAAGTAGCACAGCTGTTGTGGCGCGCTCATTTGCCTGCTCCCCCTGCCTGCACCGGCGTCTGGGCCGGTGCCTGAACCGCTGCGGGTGCTGCTGCGCGCGGCACACCGATCTCCGCGACCGTCGACGGCAGCACCGTGCCGCGCAGGCCCTTGCCCTGCGGCGAATCGCCGCCCGAACCGGCCGACTGCGTGTTCTGGATCACGCGCAGCTTGACGGTCACGCTCGCGTTGTCGCGCGCCCACGTGAGCTCGAAGCTGCCGTCGGGCAACTTGGTGCGCTGCGCCGTGCTGAGCAGGCGCTCCAGGCCGAAGTTGCCCGGCTCGTTGATCAGCTCGACCGTGCGCCCGTCGAAGGTGACGGCGGTGATCTTCGCGCCCGGCGTGCCCTGTGCGTTGGGCCAGACGAAGTTGGACCACTGCGGCGGCGTGTTGCGGTAGCGCAGCTGCTGGCCGTCGATCTCGACCATGTATTCCGTCAGGCCCGACACGGGCTGCGGCAGGATCTGGAACAGCGTCTGCGGCTGCGCGCTGCCGCCGGCCCCGGCCGCGGCACCACCCGACAGCGGCGCCACCCACTGCGCGAAGCCGTTCACGAAATCGGGGCTCAGCGTGAGGCCCTGGTCGCCCCAGGCGCGCGGCGACAGCAGGTCGCCGCGGCGGATCACCAGCGAGCCCAGCGTGGTCGTCACGAACTTGCCGATGGCGCCTTCAGGCCCGAAGAACTGCGCGATTTCCGCCGGCGAAGCCTCGATCTTCGCGCTCGCCGAGAACGGGTACTTGGTGGCCAGCGACTGCTGGAACGGCTGGTGCACCTGCGCGCTCCAGATCTTGTTGACCTCCACCGCCGTCGGCTGCACCGTCACCGCGTAGGCCTGCAGCAGCGGCCGCACGAGCAGCGGGCGCAGCGCCTGGCGCTGCGCGGCGTCCATGCCGGTGAGCATCTGCTCGTCGACGTACTTGAGCGCGTCGGCCAGCTCGGAGCCGTTGCCTTCCAGCGTCTGCTGCATGAGCTGGCGCGCGCCCGGACCGGGGTCGCCCTGGTTCTTGATCTGGTTGAAGCGCCCGCGCAGCTTGGACAACGTGCCCAGGTAGCCGCGCAGCAGCGAGGTGTTGTCGCGCTCGACCACCAGGCGCGCCACGCCCGCGAACTCGCGCCCGATCGGGCCCATCGGGATTTCCGTGGCGCCGCCGTTGAGGTCGACGTTCACGTTCACCTGCGACGGCGTGGCGCGGCTGAAGAGGCGCTTGAACCAGTTGAAGGCGCCGGTGCGCGCCTGCTGCAGGCCGGCGTTGACCAGCGAGGGGTTGTCCCACGAGGTCTGGTCGTACACGGTGTCGAAGACCTTGCGGATCGGCGAGTTCTGCGGATCGCCCAGCTGGTTCATCGCCACCACGGCCTGCTCGAAGCTGCCCATGTCCTTCACCGCGATGCCCTGCAGGAAGCGCTGCCACTCCTTGGCGTACTCCAGCTTGTACATGGTGGCCAGCGTCTTGCGGATCTGCTCCGGGCTGCCTTCGAGCGTCAGGTCGTCGTTGCCGGCGACGTTGAGCACCCAGTCCTTGCTGGAGGTTTCCTTGTTCGCGGCGTCGCGGATCGCATCGTCGACGTACTGCTGCCAGGCCTCGCGCGTGAACGCGCCCGAGATGGCGACGCTGCCGGCAAGGGTGCCTTCGGCTTCGGCGCTGCTGGCCGTGGCCCCGAGGATGCGCGCCACGGTCATCGGCGCGAAGCGCGTGGAGGCGCGCGCCTTGATCTCGGCGTACACGCGTTCGCGCGCCGGCATGCCGCGCACCACGCGGCGCAGGTTGTCGCGCGTCTGCTCGACCAGCGCCAGGTTGGTGTCGGCCAGCGCGGGCCAGTTGTCGTCGCCCACGCGGCGCAGGTAGAAGGTGATCATGCGCTCGGCATCGCGGATGACCGCCGCGCGCGGCATGTCGCCACGGTTGCTCTCGAGCCAGCCGCGCCAGAAGCGCGAGATCTGGTCGGTGAGGTGCGCCGTTTCCACCTGCCGCTTGTCGGACAGCATGAGGTAGGTCTTGAGCGCGTTGTAGGCGTCCTGCACATCGGCCGGCGAGGAGCCGGCATACAGGCCGCCGCCTTCCGGCGCTGCGGCGGGTGCCGTGGTGGTCGTGGCACCTGCGACCGGCAACGGCGCGGGCGCCGTGCCGCCCGTCAGTGCGGCCACCGCGTCGGCGCGCTTCAGGCGGTCGGGGTGCGCGTTCACCTCGCGCAGGAAGGCCTGCAGGTTGTCCGACACCGGCGCGAGCATGAGCTGCTTCACGCCGCCGTAGTACTCGGCCACCAGCTTGTCCTCGAGCTGATTGCCCTGGTACAGGCCCAGCGACAGCGACAGCGGCCGGTCGTTGCGGAATTTCTCGAGCTGCTCGATGCGGTCCTGCAGGATGCCCAGCGCCTCGAAGCGCGTGCGCAGGCCGTTGTCGCTGGCCTGCAGCTTGACCACCTTGTCGAGGTCGGCCTGCACGTTCTCCACCAGCTGGCGGTTGCCGAGGTACGACCAGGTCCAGCCGCCGAGCAGGAGGCCCAGCACGGCGACGAAGGCGAAGAAGCTCACGTAGCGCACGCGCGCCTTCACGGGGCTGGAGAACTGCCGCACCGTCCTCTTGTCGGCAAAGATCACCTTGGAGAACAGGTCGCGCAGGAAGAACCCGTTCTGCGAATAGATTTCCTTGGACTTGGTGGCCGCGTTGCTCAGCGTGAGACCGAAGCGCTTGGCGATGCGCTCGGTCGACAGGCTGCGCATCGTGCCCTCTTGCAAGGCGCTGGTGAAGTAGAAGCCGCGGAACACCGGCTTGTGCTGGAAGGGGTTGCTCTCGAACAGCGTGGCCAGGAAGGCGCGCAGCGCGGGCTTGATGGCCGCGAACTCGAGCGGAAAGATCAGCAACTCGGGCGACGGGTCGCTGCTGCGGTGGTTCGCGAAGTGCGAGACGCTGATTTCCTTCAGGCCCATGTAGAGCTCGTCGAAGCGCTTGTCGAACAGCGCCACGGCGTCCTGCTTCTCGTCGCCGTCGTAAGGCAGCGAGGCGCCCCACACGCGGTCGCGCTCCATCTTGTCGCTGTCGCCGAAGAACTCGGCAAAGCCGGTGATCAGGTCGGCCTTGGTGAACATCACGTACACCGGCGCGAACACCTCGAGCCGCTCGGTGAGTTCCTGCATGCGCTGGCGCAGGTTCTTGGCGAGCTGGATCGCGAAGTCGGGTCGGCTGCCGATCAGCTCGGGAATGCTGGCCGTGATGATGATGCCGTTGATGGGCGCCTTCGGCCGGTACTTCTTGAGCAGGTCGAGGAAGCCGAACCACTCCTTGCGGTCTTCCTGGTGAATCGAGTAACGCCCCGCCGTGTCGAGCACGATGCCTTCGGTGGTGAAGAACCAGTCGCAGTTGCGCGTGCCGCCGATGCCCTGGATCACCGCGTTGCCCTTGTCGGCGAACGGGAACTGCAGGCCCGAGTTCAGGATGGCGCTGCTCTTGCCCGCGGCCGGGTTGCCGATGACCATGTACCAGGGCAGCTCGTACAGTGCCTCGCTGCCCGACATCTGGCCGATCTTCGAGGTCTTGATGGTCTTGACCGCCTCGACCATGCGCCCGCGCAGCTCGTCGATCTCGGCCTTGCGCTCGGGGTCGCTGTCGCGCACGGCGGCATCGGCCTGGTCCTCGAGCATGTCGCCGAGCTTGCGGTTGGCCGCGCGCGTGCGCATGCGCCGCACGAACCACACGAGCAGCCACAACAGCAGCAGCACCACGAAGATGCCGACGGCCCAGATCGCGCCGACCTCGAGCGTCTGCGCCCCGAGCAGCAGGAACGCGCCGAGCGCGATGGCGCCGATCACCGACAAGGTGCGCGGATCGGCCAGGAAACTGAAGAATCGCCGCATAGAAGTTTCTGGAATCGGTCCTGTTTAAGTAGCGGGTGACGCGGGGCTCGCCGGGCCAGCCAGGAGGGCCGTCCGCGCGAGCGCGTCCTGCACGGAAATGGCGAGCACATGCCGTGCATCGCGCGCGGCCAGGTGGCACGCGAGCACGACGGCGCTCATGTCGGCCGCGGCCCCCAGGTGACCCAGGGTGGCGCAGACGGAGAGGTTGTTTTCGAAGGGCACGTGCGGCAGCCGCTCCTGCACAAGCTTGGCCACTTCGGTGACGCGGCTGGTGCGGTGGTCGGCGTCGCTCACGACCCAGTCGACCTGGGCGGTCTCGAGAGCCGACGTAGCCATCAGATGTTGGGCGAAGCGATCGAGCAGGCTGGCATCGGGCGTGCGTGCCGTGTCGGCCGAGGCCTCGCGCTGGCCGCTTGCGCTGCGCGACAGGCGCACGGCCTCGGCCGGTGCCAGCAGTGCATCGCCGGCGCGCACGAGCAGCAGGCCCGCGGCGGCTTCGCCGGGCACGCGGCCCTTGCGGCGCGTGGCGGTGTACAGCAGGCCGTCGGCCTCCCAGCGCGCGATGCTGGCTTCAGACACCGAGGAGTCGGCCGCCAGCGCGATCCACAGCGCGGGCCTTTGCTCGCGATGCAGCGACAGGCTGATGCGGTCGAGCAGCGCCATGGCCGACACGCCGTCTTCGCTCTTGAAGCAGTCGACGAGCCAGCGCTGCGAGGCATCGCCCTCGCGCACGCGCTGCTGCACCCACTGCGTGGCGATCGCGCGTTCGCTCTCGCTCCATGCACCCGGCAACAGCAGCGAGAGGTTCAGCTGCGGCGCCGCCGCCGGCCCCGGGATGACGCCGCCGCTGGACACGAAGCGCCCGGGCGCGCGCACCGCGAGCGCATCGCCCGCGTTGGCGATCGCCTCGGCCGCGGAACCCAGCAGCTCCTGCAGCACGTCGGACATCAGGTGGATGGCGCGCAGCCGGTCGTCGGGCAGCGCGTCGATATCGAAAGCTTCGCCAGCGGGTTGCAGGCTTTCGCGCAGGTGCTCGCGCAGCTCGTTCTCGTCGATGCCATCGACGCGGCCCGCGATGACGGGGAAGCCTTCGCCGTCACGCAGTTCGGGAACGAGCTCGGGCGTCTGCGCCTGGCCGATCGCCGTGGCCACCGTGTCGGCATCGCTGCCGCGCGGCGTGCGAAGGGCGAAGGCGAGCACGGCCATCTGCAGGCGCTCCTGCGAAGCCTCGGTTGCTACGGCATTCGATGAGGCCGCGGCGCCTGCGGCCACTGTCGCCCCAGTTACGGGCAACGCGGCAGCGGGCGCGGCCGTGAAGATGCGGCGCAGCACCACATAGAAGAGCATCAGCGCGAGCGGCAGCACCACGAGGTAGAGCACGATGTCGCTCGTGCTCGGCATGCGCGCCGTGTACTGCCAGTAGACGATCACGAGCACCCACACCGTGATGAACACGGCGCAGGCCAGGAGCACGGGCTTGATCAGTCGCGACAGCATCCGGGGTTTTCGAACGCTTGCGTCACGCAATGGCGATGGCAGCGGCCCACGCGGTCGCGTGACCGCATGCCATGCCTGCAGCCGAAGAAGGAGACACCGCCGTCATTCGGACGCGGAAGCGATCTGGCTGGACAGCAGCCTGCAACCGCAGGCCGCCCGGTCGCCGTGGCGCGCCACGCGACGGCCATCGATCGACACGCATTCGCTGCCCGTCACGATGGGGTTGATGCCATGGCCGGGCCGCGGGCACGACACCATGTCGCCGATGCGCGCCACGCGCCGTTCATCGATGTGCGTGTTTTCGGATGCGGTGATCACGAAGCCACCGTGGTCGGTCTTGTCATGCAGAACGATCCACGGGCGGTCGTTGTCCGCCTCGGGTTGATCCTCACCCATTTGAACTCTCCCCCTTGATTGCCTCGTGGTGTGCCGGTGCGACAGATGTCGTCTCGGCATTCAGTTGCGTGACAATTTAAATCCCGGCTTGCGGTACTCCACGTGACCGTAGTCCCTGAAGGACCATCGACCACCCCAGACCAAGCCCACGGACTCGGCCGCTTCGCCATAGAGGCGATAGCCTTCCATGGCCCATGGATCTTTTTCAGAGATCACCAGCTTGCCATTGCGATAGAACGCGTTGTCTGCCGCAAGTCCATACTGATGATAGCTTTGATTGGCCTTCGCCATGGTCACTGTATTGCCCAATGCAGCGAGTTTGGCTTGTCGTTCGGGGCTGCGATAACCCTCGAGCAATGCGAGGTCGTAGCCGTGCTTTTCTTTCATGATCTTGTAGACGAGCAGCAAACGATTACGAAAGTCCACATCGAGAACAGCCCAGTCCCGACTGCCTTCTTTCGTGAGCGGACGAATCTGCTCGACCTCTGCGGTGGCAAACACCTCGGGCGGCAACGGCTGTGGCGGCACCAGCTGCTCGCCCTTGAGCAAGGCCTCGATCTTCGGGTCGCTTGTGGCGGCCCAGTCGTCGAAGAACAGAACCCGGCCACTTCCGAAAGTCACACTTAACAACACCGGCACGATAAGCAGGCCCATGCCCGACAGCAATAGATAGCGATGCCTTACGGCAAAAGTACGCACTCCTGAGCCGCTGTCGCGCATCAACTGAAAACTTGCTTCGGACACAAAACCAAGACGGCGTCCTATTCCAATAAAAAAGAATGCAATAGCAGTAGAAATGGAGACCGTCGCTCGCAACACACGGTCACGAAAAGAAGGGAACAAGAAGATGGCAAGTGCTGCCACCATCAAGGCAAAATAACAAAAGAGAGTGAAGAAGATCAACGGTGTTCAATGAGAGCCACTCAATTGTATGAGTCGCTTAAAAATTTGAACCCATCGCACGCAGCACCTTGTTGCATCCCAATTGCGATATCGCGTTGATCACGCCACATAAAGCCGAGGGGAGAAATCACATGCCCGCAGCCAGCCGGACCACCCATCCATGATGGGCGCGCCAGACGCCCACAAGGACCGACCGAGCCTGCTCGGTTCGAACGCACCCACCGCGGCCACATCGACCGCCGCACCCGGAGGCGAATCCACGCGGGTGCTCGCACAGTTCGGTGGCCGCGAGAGCGGCGCGCGCTCCTTCTTCGCACGGCCCGGCGTGTGGGCTTCGCTCGCAGTGCTGCTCGGTGCGGCGGGTGCCACGACCTACCACCTGCAATCGAAGCGCGCGGATGCGGCAGCCACGACCGTGGCGGCAGCAACGCCTGCGCCGGTTGCAGCGCCTGTCGCCAAGGAACCACCGAAGCCCGACGCGCCCGTTGCAGCCGCGGCACCGGAGCCCACGCCCGCACGCATCATCGAAGGCGACAGCACGCCGCCGCCGGCACCACAGCAGCAACAGCAACAACCACAGGCCTCCACGCCGTTCGCAGCCATCGGTGCGCAGCCCATGGCCGTGCCGCCGGCCGCGAAGCCTGCGCGCGTTGCGGCGGCCTCCCCCGCAAAGAAGGCAGGCGCCGACAGCAAGGCCAGCGCCGTTGCTGCAAAGAAACCGGAGCGCATCGCGTCGGGCTCGAAGAAGCCCGTGCGCACGGCCGCGAACGGCAAGCCGGTCAAGACCGCTGCCAACACCAGCAAGGTAACGAAGCCCGCCGCGCGCACCGACCTCGCGCAGACGGCAGCACGGCCGAAGGGGCCCGATCCCGACACCGATCTGCTGACCGCGCTGCTCAAGCGCAGCAAGACCTCCGACCCCGCACCGTCGGCGCAGGCCACTGCCGCAACGGCGGACTGCAAACCGGGCGCACCTTGCAAGCCTTGAGCATCCGAACCTGAGCGAATTCCCGATGCCTTCCGCTGACCGCAGCGCCCTGTGGGCCGAGCTGAGCCAGACGGCGCGGCTGTATCGCCTCGAAGCGCCGAGTGCTTCGTCGTCCTCCAACAGTGCCGCCCGCGAGAGCATCGACGCCCTGCGCGTGGAAGGCTGGGTGCAGCGCGAGGCGGTGTCGCAGTTGTTCGAGTTGCGCATCGTGTGCCTGAGCCTGCGTGCGGACTTGGCGCTTTCTTCGCTGATCGACCAGCCGCTGACGTTGGTCACCGTGCTGGCCGACGGCTCCGTGGGCCGACGCACCGGCCTGATCCGCGCCGTCGAATCGCTGGGCGCCGACGGCGGCCTGGCCCGCTACCGCCTGACGCTCGTGCCCTGGCTCTGGCTGGCCACCCAGCAAGGGCGCAGCCAGGTCTTCCAGCAACGCAGCGTCGCCGACATCATCGA
>NZ_JBWKRI010000008.1:0-399284 GCF_059419205.1 Variovorax sp. GW821-FHT06D12
CACAGGCCACCGGGTACTTCCCTCCGCGAATGTCCCCCGCCTTCGGCTCCTCCTTGATTTCGCTGCGGGAAGCACCCGGTGCCCTGCGCACGAGAGGTGCGGGGTTGAACTCAGGCCGCCGCAGCCTCGCCCGCCATCACCTGCACCGTCCGATTGCGAAGCCGCAAGGCCAGCACGGTTGCGACGCACAGCACGCACAACACCACCGTGAGCGTCACGCCGAGTCCGCGCGCATCCGACAGCAGGCCGAACAGCGGCGACACCAGCCCGCCGACCGAGAGCGCGAGACCGAGCGTGATGCCGCTGGCGGTGGCCGGGTTGCGCGGCAGGTAGTCCTGCGCGAGCGTCACCTGCGCGGCGAAGGGCAGGAACATGCTCATGCCGAGCCACGCGGTGCAGGCCAGCGCCGCGCCGGGCGTGGAGGCGAGCACGAGGCCCGCCATGGCCGGCAGCGCGAGCAGGTAGCCGCAGCGGATCGTGCCCATGCGCCCGATGCGGTCGCCGAGCCAGCCGCCGGCCAGCGTGCCCACGGCCCCTGCGGCGGTGAAGGCGGTGAGCGCCGCGGCGCCCTGGAAGGTGCTGCCGTGCAGGTCGCGCGTGATGCGCAGCGAGAGCATCGACAGCACCGTGACGTACGGGATCGACCAGCCCACGATGGTCGCCACCAGCAGGCTGAAGGCGCGCCAGTCGTTGTGCGGCTTGAGCACCTGGGCGCGGGCCTGCGCGGCCCGCGCCGCGGTGGCCGCGTGGTGGGCGGCCGCGCTGCGCCGTGCATTCGCCGCGACCCACACCACGCCCATCGCCACTGCGGGAATGCCCAGCAGGTAGCTGCGCGACAGGCTGCCGCCGCCGACCACCGTGGCCGCCAGCACGGGCGCGAACGAGGCGCCGATGGTGCCGCCCACCGAGAACACGCTCATCGCCTTCTGCGAGGCGCCGCCGGCCGCGCGCGCGGCCACGGTGGCGGGCGGGTGGTAGGCCGCGATGCCCAGCCCGCACAGCGCGACCGCGATCCAGGTCAGCAGGTAGCTCTGGCTCAGGCCCGCCAGCACCACGCCCAGCGCCGCCACCAGGAAGCCCACGGGCACCAGCCAGGCGCGCGGGTGGCGGTCGGCGTACAGGCCGAACAGCGGCTGCACCACGCTCGACAGTCCGGTGGCCGCCAGCATCAGGCCGCTCACGGCTGTGTAGCTGTAGCCGCGCTCCAGCACCATGAAGGGCAGCAGCGCGGGCACGAGGCCCTGGTAGAGGTCGTTGACGGCATGGGTGCCGGTGAGCAGCCCGAGTCGGCGCGTGTTCATGCGATGGCTTCTTTCTTCGATGTCCGGTTTGAGAAAAAGGGAGGAAAAGCCATCGTAGGAAGACACGGAAAGATGTTCTCGCTACGAATGTGCAAACATCGTCGTGAAATGGACAAACTGAATCTGCGCCCCGACGAGGGCGAATCGACCCCGCGCGCCGTGGCCGTGCTGGCCACCGATCCGGCGGGCGACGCCTTCATTCCGCCGCATGCGCACCGGCGCGGGCAACTCATCCACGCGATTTCGGGCGTGATGATGGTCGGCGCCGCGGCCGGCAGCTGGGTGGTGCCGCCGGGGCGCGGCGTCTGGGTGCCACCGGGCATGACGCACCAGATCCGCATGGCGGGCGAGGTGAAGATGCGCACGGTCTTCGTCGAGCCTGGCACGCGCGCCGACCTGGGCGCCGAGTGCCGCGTGATCCATGTGGGCGCGTTGCTGCGTGAGCTGATCGTGGCGGCCGTGTCGCTGCCGCTGGACTACGCGCCGGGCGGGCGCGATGAGCGCGTGATGGAGCTGATCCTCGACGAGATCGAGGCCGCGCCCGCGCTGTCGCTGCATGTGCCGATGCCGCGCCACGCGCGCCTGGCCGCGCTGTGCGAGGCGCTGATCCGCGACCCCGCGCAGCCCGCCACGCTCGACAGCTGGGCCGCGCGGCTGCACATGAATGCGCGCACGCTGGCGCGGTTGTTCGAACGCGAGACCGGCATGACCTTCGGCGCGTGGTGCCGCCAGGCACGGCTGCTGCTGAGCCTGCCGCGGCTGGCCGCGGGCGCGTCGATCCTGGAGGTGGCGCTGGCGCACGGCTACGAGAGCCCGAGCGCCTTCACCGCGATGTTCCGCCGCACGCTCGGCGTGCCGCCGAGCCAGTACCTGCACCCGCCGGCCTGAGGCGAGTGGGGGTGCGGGCGGTAGCGGCCTGCGCCGCTACTTGAACCCGAGCGCGCGCGGCAGCCAGGTGCTGAGCATCGGCACGAAGGTCAGCAGCATCAGCACCGCGCCGTGCGCCCACAGGAAGGGCACCAGTTCCTTCACCAGCGCCGACATCGGCACCTTCGACACGTTGCAGGTCACGAACAGCAGCCCGCCCACCGGCGGCGTGATCATGCCCAGCGTGAGGTTGAAGATCACGATCATCGCGAAGTGCACCGGGTCGACGCCCAGCTTGATCGCCACCGGCGCCAAGATCGGTGCCAGCACCATCACGCCCGGCAGCGGCTCGATGAAGATGCCGAACAGGAGCAGGAACACGTTGACGATGATCAGGAACATCCACGGCGAGAGGTTCATGCTGATGAGCCATTCGGCCATCTGCTGCGGAATGCCCTCGATGGTCAGCACCCACGCGAACGAGGCCGACAACCCGATGATGATCAGCACCGACGCCGACAGCAGGGCCGAGCGCGACAGGATGTCGGGCAGCATCTTCCACTCGAGCGTGCGGTAGATGAACTTGCCGCACACCAGCGCGTAGAACACCGCCACCACCGAGGCTTCGGTGGGCGTGAACCAGCCGGCGCGCATGCCGCCCAGGATGACCACCGGCAGCAGGATGGCGGGAATCGCCTTCCACGTCGTGATGAGGATCTCGCGCAGCGGCGGCGTCTGGCCGTCGCCCTTGTAGTTGCGCTTCTTCGAGACGTAGAAGTTCACCACGCACATCGCCACCGCGATCAGGATGCCCGGCACGATGCCGGCCACGAACAGCTGGCCGACCGACACGGTCTCATCCTGCAGCGCGTAGATGATCATGATGATCGAGGGCGGAATGATCGGCCCCACGATGGCCGTGGAGGCCGTCAGCGCCGCCGCGTACGAGCGGTCGTAGCCGGCCTTGTCCATCATCTTGATGAGCATCGAGCCGGGGCCGGCCGCGTCGGCCAGCGCCGAGCCCGAGATGCCCGAGAAGAAGGTCAGCGACACCACGTTGGTGTAGCCCAGCCCGCCGCGGCGGTGGCCGACGAACTGGCCCGCGAAGCGCAGCAGCACCTCGGTGAGCGAGCCGCCGCTCATGAGCTCGGCGGCCAGGATGAAGAAGGGCACGGCCATCAGCGGAAAGCTGTCGATGCCGGTGAAGGTTTCCTTCAGCAGCACCATCAGCGGATAGCTTTCCGCGAGGATCAGGGTGGCGGCCGTGGCCAGGCCCAGCGCGAAGGCCACGGGCACGCCGATGGCCAGGAACACGCAGGCGGAGACGATCAGGACAATGCTGGCATCCATGGTCTTCTCCTTACAGCGAGGCCGACGCGTTGGCGTCGAAATGCGCGTCCGACGCGAACTCGCGGTTCAGCACGTAGCCGCGCACCACCAGCAGCCAGTGCACGATCAGCAGCACGCCGCCGATCAGCATCGCGCTGTAGATGTAGGCGAACGGAATCTGCGTCACGGCGGTGAGCTGGAACATCGTGCGCTCCATGTAGAGCCAGCCGTACCAGACCATGAAGCCGAAGAAGGCGAACAGCAGCCCGGCCACCACGATGCGCACCGCC
The DNA here is from genome assembly GCF_059419205.1 of Variovorax sp. GW821-FHT06D12. Classification (NCBI taxonomy): domain Bacteria; kingdom Pseudomonadati; phylum Pseudomonadota; class Betaproteobacteria; order Burkholderiales; family Comamonadaceae; genus Variovorax; species Variovorax sp. GW821-FHT06D12. The sequence goes on from NZ_JBWKRI010000008.1 coordinate 3,788, forward strand.
ACGGCCGCGGGCCGGGGCAGGGCGTCCTGCAGGTTCTCGACGGCGATGTGGCCGCCGTAGCGCAGCACCGGTCCGGCGCCCAGGAAGGTGAGCCAGATCATCATGTGGCGCGACACTTCTTCGGCCCATTCGATCGACTGGTTCGTGGTGTAGCGCAGCACGACGTTGGTGAAGATGATGACGGACATGGCCGCCAGCAGGAGGATCAGCGCCCACCGGTTGGCGGCGAGAAAGTAGCGCTCGAAGGCTTGCACGTTGTGGTTCTCTGTGGTGTCGGAAATGCGAAGCGCCCGGCACACTGAGGCGGGCCGGGCGCGGTCGGGGCGGAGCGGTCTTACTTGACGTCCGTGATCTTCTTGATGTTGTCGGCGCCGAATTCCTTGGCGTAGCCCACGTAGGCCGGCTTCAGGGCTTCGCGGAAGGCCGCGCCGTCGACGGTGCGCGTGACCTTCATGCCGTCTTTCTCAAGCTGGGCGATGCCGTTGTTCTCGTCGTCGTTGACCTTCTTGCGCTGTGCGATCGACGCCTTCTTCGCTGCTTCGGTGAACACCTTCTTGTCGGCGTCCGACAGCTTGTTCCACACCTTGGGCGACAGCAGCAGCAGCGCCGGCGAGTAGACGTGGCCGGTGAGCGACAGGTGCTTTTGCACCTGCGAGAACTTCGAGGACAGGATCACCGGAATCGGGTTTTCCTGGCCGTCGACCGTGCCTTGCTGCAGCGCGCCGAAGAGTTCGGGGAAGGCCATCGGCGTGGGCAGGATGCCGAAGGTGCGGTAGCCGTCCATGTGCACCTTGTTTTCCATGGTGCGCATCTTCAGGCCGGCCGCGTCGGTGGGCTTGACGATGTCGCGCTTGCTGTTCGTCATGTGGCGGAAGCCGTTTTCGGTCCAGGCCAGCGCGATGATGCCCTTGCTCGGGAACTTGGTCAGGATGTCCTGGCCGATGGGGCCGTCCATGACCTTGCGGGCGTGGTCGTAGTCGCGGAACAGGAAGGGGATGTCGACGATCTTGACCTCGGGCACGAAGTTGCCCACGGGGCCGGTCGAGGTGTTCAGCAGGTCTTGCGTGCCGAGCTGGATCGCTTCGATCTGCTCGCGCTCGCCGCCCAGCGCCGAGTTGGCGAAGTGCTGGCACTTGAAGCGGTTCTGGGTGTTCTTCTCGACCTCTTCGCAGAACACGGTGGAGCCCACGCCGTAATGCGATTCCTTGGACGTCGCATAGCCGATCTTGAGAACGGTGGGTTGCTGCGCGAGGGCGGCGCTGCCCAGGGCGAGCGAAAGGCAGGCGGCGGCGATGTGGCCGAATTTCATGGTGTCTCCGGGGAGTTGGGGGTCGAAAGCGCGTCAGGCGCAGGTCAGGAAATGACTATGCACCAATAACCAGTTTGACCGCGTCGGGACTTTCACGGACGTAGGCGCGGATCACCGCGTCGAAGCTCTCGTCGGCCGTGAGCCCGAGGGCCCGTGCGCGCGGCGTGTCGAAGCGCCCGGGCCAGGTTTTCACGATGCGGCGGATGGCGGCGTCGGGCGTGCGGTCGAGCAGGTCGGTGGCGGCGCGGCCGGCCACGCGTTCGAGCGCGGCGGCCATTTCGCCGACGGTCGTGGCCAGCGAGGGCAGGTTGAGCGCGGTGCGCGGGCCCCAGTCGGCGTCGCTCGCTTCGGCGGCGCGCACGATGCCTTCGATGGTCCGGGCCGGCGAGGCGATGGCCACGGGCGTCTCGTCAGGCACCGGGCAGGCCGCGCGCAGGCCGGCGAGCGGCTCGCGGATCATGCCGCTGAAGAAGCCCGAGGCCGCGCCGTTCGGTTGGCCGGGGCGCACGCTCACCGTCATGAGGCGCACGCTGCGCCCCTGCACGAAGCCCTTGCGCGTGTAATCGGCCACCAATTGCTCGCCGATGAATTTCTGGATGCCGTAGCTGGTCTGCGGCGTGGGCAGCGTGTGGTCGTCGATGAGCGCGGGCAGCGGCTGTTCGGGCGAATCGCCGAACACGGCGAGCGAGCTGGAGAACACCAGCACCGGGCGCGTGCCGAGCGCGCGCAGCTTCTCGAGCAGGCCGTGCGTGGCGGCGAAGTTGCTGCGCATGCCCAGGTCGAAGTCGGCCTCGCATTCGCCGCTGACGGCGGCCGCGAGGTGGAACACCGCGTCGGCCTCGCGCCAGAAGGTGGCGCCGTCGTCGGCCAGCTGGGCGTTGAGGTCGCCGGTGGCGGCCGCGATGCGCGCGTTGGCCGCGAGGTCGGGCGGCGGCGGGGCGCGGTCGACCAGCGTGATGCGCGCGATGTCGCGGGCGGGCGCGCCGGCGAGCGAGAGCTGGCCCAGGGCCAGGAGGGTGCGTGCCAGGCGCGCGCCGAGAAAGCCGGCGCCGCCGGTGATGACGATGTGCATGGGGTCCTGTCTCCTTGTGTCCTTGTGTCGCGAGGATAGCGTCGGTGGTATCGCACAATTTGCGCATGCCCATGCTGCCTCCCGATCTCCTCGCCACCCTGCGTTTGCCTGTGCTGCAGGACGCCGACCTCGACACCCAGGCTTCCTTCTTCAAGCGGCCGGAGGTCCGTGCGCTCTACTTCGAGGTGGTGGAAGGCTCGGCGAAGGACGAGGTGCTGCGGGCTGCCATCGCGCGGCTCGGCGAGCTGCATCCGCACCGGGCCGCGTTGCTGGCGGTGTTCTGCGGCGCGCTGGTCGAGAACGGCGCCGATCCGCAGCTCATGTTCGACGCCGTGCGGCAGCTGGCGGGGCGCCTGCTGGCGTCGTTGGCGCCTTACTGCGCGGCGCAGCCGTACGAACCCGATGAGGACGACGAAGAACCGCAGGACGAGGCAGAACTTGCCGCCTGGCAGGCCGCCGAAGCGGCGCTCGCTGCGCTGTCGCCGCAGGCGCGTTTCGAGGTCGATGCGCTGCAGCGCGCGGTCGACCTGCTGGTGCTGCCGCTCATGACCATGGTGGTGCGCGATGTGCGCAATCACCAGTCGCTGGTGACGGACGCAGGCCTGCTCGCGCACGTCGAGGCGATGTACGCCAACGACTCGCTGCCCTTCGAGGCCTTGCACTTCCTGCGTGCCGCGGCCCAGCTGTCGTACGAGGACGAACTGGTGGTCCTGCTGCCGGCGTCGCGCGCGGGCATGGTCGTTCGCGCCCAGGGCATCAACAACAACTTCCACGCCTTCTCGCTGCTGCAGGACCTGATGGAAACGCACGCCCAGACGCTAGGCATCCGGCAGCCGCCGCGCACACGCCGCGACGAGGACAGCGACGCCGCCGCCTTCCTCTGGCTGCAGGCAACGGCCTTCGCCAACGGCGAGCTGGTGGACCGCATGGCGTGGTCCTGGGGCGAAGGCACGCTGCGCGAGAACGCGCGCCGGCAGGGGCGGCTGGTGCTCGTCGCGCTGGAGACGGACGACAAGCCCGCGCGCGGCTGGAACGGATTCACTCACGTGCTGCACGCCGAGCAGAATCCGCAGGTGTCGCTGGTGCACTTCCTCACGCCCGACGAGGTCGCTGCGTACCTCGCCTGAAGCGCCATGAAAAAAGCCCTCCGAAGAGGGCTTTTCGAGGCGTCTTGAGGACGGGGCGTCTTACATGCCCACGTAGTTCGGGCCGCCGCCGCCTTCGGGCGTGACCCAGACGATGTTCTGCGTCGGGTCCTTGATGTCGCAGGTCTTGCAGTGCACGCAGTTCTGCGCGTTGATCTGCAGTCGCTCCTTGCCGGCGCTGGCTTCGTCGGGCACGAACTCGTACACGCCGGCCGGGCAGTAGCGGCTTTCGGGGCCGGCGAACTTGGCGAGGTTGACGTTGACCGGCACCGACGCGTCCTTCAGCGTCAGGTGGGCGGGTTGCTGCTCTTCATGGTTCGTGTTGCTGATGAACACGCTGGAGAGGCGGTCGAAGGTGAGCTTGCCGTCCGGCTTCGGATAGACGATGGGCTTGCACTCGGCGGCCGGCTTCAGGTACTGGTGGTCGGGCTTGTTGCGGCGCAGGGTCCATGGGATGTGGCCCTTGAGCAGCCATTGCTCGACGCCGTTCATGACCGTGGCGATGCCCAGGCCCTTCTTGAACCAGGCCTTGAAGTTGCGCGCCTTGTTCAGCTCGGTGTAGAGCCAGCTCTTCTCGAACGCGGCGGGGTAGGCCGTGAGTTCGTCGTGCTGGCGGCCGGCCATGACCGCGTCGAACGCGGCTTCGGCGCACAGCATGCCGGTCTTGATGGCGGCGTGGCTGCCCTTGATGCGGCTCACGTTCAGGTAGCCGGCCTCGCAGCCGACCAGCGCGCCGCCCGGGAACACCGTCTTGGGCAGCGACATCAGGCCGCCGGCCGTGATGGCGCGTGCGCCGTAGCCGATGCGCTTGGCGGGCTTGATGCCCTTGGCCTCGTCGCCCTCGAGGTACCAGCGGATGTTGGGGTGCAGCTTCCAGCGCTGCATTTCCTCGAACGGGCTCAGGTACGGGTTGCTGTAGTCCAGGCCCGTGATGAAGCCCATCGTGACCTTGTTGTCCTCCATGTGATAGAGGAACGCGCCGCCGTAGGTGTTGTTGTCCATCGGCCAGCCGGCCGTGTGCAGCACGAAGCCGGGCTGGTGGCGCTTGGGATCGATTTCCCAGACTTCCTTGACGCCCAGGCCGTAGGTCTGCGGGTCGCGGCCTTCGTCGAGCTTGAACTTGGCGATCAGCTGGCGGCCCAGGTGGCCGCGCGCGCCTTCGGCGAACACCGTGTACTTGCCCAGCAGTTCCATGCCGAGCTGGAAGTTCTCGGTGGGTTCGCCGTCCTTGCCCACGCCCATGTTGCCGGTGGCCACGCCGCGCACCGAGCCGTTCTCGTTGTAGAGCACTTCGGCGGCCGGGAAGCCCGGGAAGATTTCCACGCCGAGGTTCTCGGCCTGCTGCGCCAGCCATTTGGTGAAGGCACCCAGGCTGATGATGTAGTTGCCGTGGTTCTGGAAGCAGGCCGGCAGGAAGGCGTTGGGCGTGCGCAGGCCCGACTTTTCGCTCAGGAACACCATGGCGTCGTCGGTCACGGGCTGGTTCAGCGGGGCGCCGAGTTCCTCCCAGTCGGGCAGCAATTCGTTGAGCGCGCGCGGGTCCATGATGGCGCCCGACAGGATGTGCGCGCCGGGCTCGGAACCCTTCTCGAGCACCACGACGGAGATTTCCTTCTCCTGCTGGGCGGCGAGCTGCTTGAGGCGGATCGCGGTCGAGAGGCCGGCGGGGCCGCCGCCGACCACGACCACGTCGTATTCCATGGCTTCGCGAGGGCCGAACTGGGCGAGGATTTCGTCGTGCGTCATGTGGGTTGGGTCGATAATGATTTTTAGAGGCGCGGGGGCGTCCCGGTTCGCCGGGCATTTTATGCGGCGTCCGGCGGAGGCCTTGTCGCCGGCAGGCGAGGCGCCTTGCGTCACCTGCGCGACTCCACAGGATTCAGCTCATGGCTTACAGCATCGATCTCTCCGGCCGCGTGGCTTTCGTCACCGGCGCCTCCAGCGGACTGGGCGCCCAGTTCGCCAAGACACTGGCCCGTGCCGGCGCCGCCGTGGTGCTGGCCAGCCGCCGCGTCGAGAAGCTCAAGGAGCTGCGCGCGCGCATCGAAGGCGAGGGCCATGACGCCCACGTGGTCGAGCTCGACGTGACCGACATCGGCAGCATCAAGGCCGCCGTGGCGCGCGCCGAGACCGAGGTGGGGCCCATCGACATCCTGGTCAACAACTCGGGCGTGAGCGCCACGCAGCGCCTGCAGGACGTCACGCCCGAGGACTACGACTACATCTTCGACACCAACGTGAAGGGCTCCTTCTTCGTCGCGCAGGAGGTCGGCAAGCGCATGCTGGCGCGCGCCCAGGGCAAGGCGCCGGGCACCTACATCGGCGGACGCATCATCAACATCGCGTCGTCAGCGGCGCTGAAGGTCATGCCGCAGATCGGCACCTACTGCATGAGCAAGGCCACCGTGGTGCAGATGACCAAGGCCATGGCGCTCGAATGGGGCCGCTTCGGCATCAACGTGAACGCGCTGTGCCCGGGCTACATCACGACCGAGCTCAACGAGGAGCACTGGAGCACCGAGGGCGGCGCCAAGCTGGTCAACATGCTGCCGCGCAAGCGCGTGGGCAAGCCCGAAGACCTCGACGGCCTGATCGTGCTGCTGGCCAGTGGCGAGAGCCATTTCGTGAACGGCGCCGTCATCGCTGCCGACGACGGGTTCGCGATCTGAGCCCCCGAGCCTGGATCGGCATTGCCGCCGGCCTGGGCGCGGGCGCGCTCTGGGGCCTGGTGTTCGTGGCGCCGCGCATGGTCGGCCACTTCGGCATGGTCGACATCACGGCGGCGCGCTTCGCGGTGTTCGGCGCGGTGTCGGCGCTGGCGGTGTTCGCGCGGCCCGCGGCCGTGCGCTGGCCCACGGGCCGGCAGGCGCTGGCGGCGCTCGGCCTGAGCGTGCTGGGCTTCAGCGGCTACTACCTGCTGCTGGCCTTCGGCATCGCGGCGGCGGGCACCGAGGTGCCCAGCCTCATCATCGGCACCATTCCCGTCTGGATGATGCTGCTGGGCCGGCCCGCGGGCCTGCACATGCGGGCCTTGCTGCCCGGCCTGCTGCTCACGGGCGCGGGCATCGCGCTGATGATCTGGGGCGCGTGGTCGGCGCAGCACGGCGCGGGTGGTGGTGGCGGCGGTGCGCGCTTCGGGTGGGGCATCGCGCTGGCGCTGTGTTCGATGGTGAGCTGGACGGTCTACGGCCTGCTCAACGCTGCCTGGTTGCAACGGCACCGCGAGGTGCATGCGGCCGACTGGGCCAACTGGCTGGGCATCGCCACCGGCCTCGGGGCCTTGCTGCTGTGGGCGGTGGCGGGCAGCGATGTCGCCACGCTGCGGTCGCAGCCCGACGGCATGCTCTTCATCTGGATCGCGCTGGCGAGCGGCTTCGGCTCGTCGTGGTTCGCGACCATTCTCTGGAACGTCGCAAGCCAGCGCCTCTCGGCCAGCCTGTGCGGCCAGCTCATCGTGAGCGAGACGCTGTTCGCCTTGCTCTATTCCTTCCTCTGGGACGGCCGCTGGCCGCAGGCCACCGAATGGGTGGCGGCGGCGCTGTTCGTCCTGGGCATCCTCGCATCCATCAAGGCCCACCGATGAGAATCGAAATCCCCGAAAAGAAGAAGCTCGTGTACGAGATGTCGATCCCCATCCGCTGGGGCGACATGGACGCCATGGGCCACCTGAACAACGGCACCTACTTCCGCTACCTCGAGACGGCGCGCATCGACTGGATCCGCTCGCTCGGCGTCGAGCCCACGCCGGGCGGCGAGGGCATGGTGATCGTCAATGCCTTCTGCAACTTCTACCGGCAGATCGAGTACCCGGGCAACGTGCGGATCAAGATGTACGTGAGCGACCCGGGGCGCACCACCTTCGAAAGCTGGGCCACCATGGTCCGCGAGGACGCGCCCGACGTGCTCTGCGCGGCCGGCGGCGCCACCACCATCTGGGTCGACTTTCCGAAGCAGAAGGCGCTGGCGCTGCCCGACTGGCTGCGCGAGATCGTCAGCGACTGAAAGCGCGCTGACGAAAAATCTCAGGCCGGGCGCAGCACGATGCGCGCCTCGAAGCCGCGTGCCATGCCGGGCGGTGGCGAGGCCAGTTCCAGCGTCGCGTTGTGCTTCTCGACGATGGTGCCCACGATCGACATGCCCAGGCCGTAGCCGGCCCGGTCCGAGCCGTGGCGCACATGGCGCTGGTGCAGCGACTGCAGCTGTTCGGGGCTGACACCCGGGCCGGCATCGCGCACCACCAGCACGCAGGGCGCCGCGACCTCGATCGTCACGCGGCCGTCGCCGCTGTAGCGCAGCGCGTTCTCCACGAGGTTGCGCAGCGCGATCGCCAGCGCATCGACGTCGCCGAAGGCCACCGGCGCCGCGCTGTCGGGCACCTTGAGCTTCAGGCGCTCGTTGATCTGCGGGTCTTGCCAGAACTCCTGTGCCACCGTGCCCGCCAGTTGCACCAGGTCGACCCGCGCCCGCGCGAGCGAGGCGCCCGATTCGGCGCGCGACAGCTGCAGCAGTTTTTCGGCGCGGTGGCTCAGCATCTGCAGCGCCTGCAGCGCGCCTTCGACGTCGGTGCGCTTCAGGTCGTGGTCGAGCGCGGTCTGTAGCCGCAGCCGCGCGGCGGCCAGCGGCGTGCGCAGTTCGTGCGCGGCATTGGCGGCCAGCGCGCGCTCCACGTCGAGCGACTGCGACAGCCGCTGCAGCAGCCGGTTGACATGGTCGCCCACTGCGCGCAGCTCCTGCGGCAGGCCGGGCAGGGTGATGGGGCGCAGGTCCGCGCCGTTGCGCTTCTCGATCTCGGCGGCCAGTTGCTGCAGCACGCGCAGCTCGGTGCGTGCCACCCGGCGCAGCACCAGCGCCAGCAACGGCAGCACCGCGCCGAGCGGAATGATGAGGCCGAACAGCGTGCGGTTCAGCGCGCGGCGGCGTTCGTCCAGCGGGTCGGCCACCTGGAAGTACAGGCCCAGCGTGGGGTGGCGCACGGTGTAGATGCGCCAGGTCTGGTTGTTGGCGAAGCCCGCGGCCAGCGGCACATCGAAGGCGTCGTCGGGCGCTTCGGCCGAGCGCAGCAGCACGTGCTCGTGCACGTCGACCACCTGGTACATCACGGCGTCTTCGGAGAACAGCTGCTTGGGCGCGATCAGCGGCGTGTCCTGCTTGCCGCTTTCATGGCGCAGGCGCAGCTTCTCGAGCTCCTGCACCGCCATGTCGAACATGCGGTGCGACACCTCCACCAGCTCGTTGTCGAAGTTGTGGTTGATCTCGCGGTCCACGTACCAGACCACGGCGAGCACGCACAGCAGCCACACGCCGCCGACCCACAGGATCAGCGTGCGCGTGAGGCGCCCGGCCAGCGAATCGCGGCGATTGCGCAGCAAGGCGCTGGTCATTCCTCGTCGTCCGCCGAGAACGACAGCCGGTAACCCAGGCCGCGCAGCGTCTGGATGTGGCTGCGCCCGAGCTTGCGCCGCAGCCGGCTGATGAACACCTCGAGCGTGTTGCTGTCGGCCTCGTCGCCGAAGCCGTACAGCGCGTCGGCCAGGTTGTCGCGCGTGTGGATGCGCTCGGGCCGCGTGGCCATCACGCGCAGCAGGGCCCATTCCTTCTGCGTGAGCACGACGGGCACGCCGTCCTTGCGCACGCGGTCGTGGGCCAGGTCGATCTCCAGCGTGCCCAGCTGCAGCACCGGCGAGGTGTTGGCGCTGCGCCGGCGTTCCACGGCGCGCAGCCGCGCGAGCAGCTCGGCCGGGTCGTAGGGCTTGATGAGGTAGTCGTCGGCGCCGGCGTCGAGGCCGCGGATGCGGTCGGTGACCTGGTCGCGCGCCGTGAGCACGATGACGATGGGCGGCTCGCGCAGCGCGCGCACCTGCGGCAGCAAAGAGAGGCCGTCGCCGTCGCCCAGGTGCAGGTCGAGCAGCACCGCCGCGTACTGCACCGAGAGCAAGGCGCCGCGCGCCTCGGCCAGGCTGGGGGCCACGTCGACGACGAACGCCTTGGCGACGAGGTAGCTGCAGACCGCGTCTGCCAACGAACTGTCATCTTCGACCAGCAAGATTCGCACGCGGTGGCCCTTACAAAAACTCGAAGTCTAGCGCCGCCCCTCTGGCGATCGCGTCAGGAATCGTTCAGGTCGCTTCAGACTGGGTTCATCCCGCGTGCGTAGGCTCGCGCCAGTCTGTTCCGAGGCCTGTTTTTCTTCATGACCCGTCGTACCCCGCATCTCCGTCTCGGAGCCCTGACCTTGCTTGCCCTGGCCCTGCTGATGATCTGGGACGCCCTTGGCGGCGACCTGCCGCTGGCCCGCCTGGCCGGCACGCCGATGGGCTTTCCCTGGCGCGAGAACCCCTTCCTGGTCCACGTGATGCACGAGGGCGCGAGAAACCTCAGCTGGCTGCTGGTGATCGGCCTGTTCGCCGCCATCCGCTGGCCCGTGGGCGTGCTGCGGCGCCTGGGCACGGGCGCCCGCGTGCAGCTGGCGCTGACGGTGCTGGCCTCGGTGCTGGCCGTGAGCCTGATCAAACACCTGAGCGACACCAGCTGCCCCTGGGACCTGAAGGAGTTCGGCGGCGTGGCGCGCTATGTGTCGCACTGGGCCTGGGGCCAGGACGACGGCGGGCCGGGCGGCTGTTTCCCGGCCGGCCATGCCTCGGCCGCCTTTGCCTACCTCGGCGGGTATTTCGTGCTGCGGCATGTGGCGCCGCGTGGCGCCATCGTGTGGCTGTGCGTGGCGCTGGTCGCCGGCTTCGCGCTCGGCGTGGCGCAGCAGATGCGCGGCGCGCACTACATGAGCCACACGCTGTGGACCGCCTGGGTCTGCTGGACGGTCGGCTTCCTCATCGAGCTGGTGGCGACGCGCCGCCGCACGTCCCCTCCCATCGAGCGCACCGCGCCCCTGCATGCAAGCCCTTGATTTCGCCCTGTTCAGCTGGATCAACGCCTCGGCCTCCGCGACGGCGTGGAGCCTGCGCTTCGCGATGTTCGCGTCCGACGTGCTGCCGACGCTGCTGGCGCTGTCCATCGCGGCTGCCGCTGCCTTCGATCGCCGCTGGCGCCACGCCTTCTTCACCGCACTCGTCAGCGTGCTCGTCGTTTGGCTGGTGGTGAACGTGTTCCGTTCGGTGCTGCCGTTCCCGCGGCCCGCGTTCTACGGCCTGGGCATCCAGTGGGTGCCGCAGGGGGCGCGCCCGGGCTTCCCCAGCCTGCATGCGGCCGGCACCTTCGCCGCCGCCTTCTCGCTGTGGTGCCTGCCGTGGCGCACGCCCATGCGGCTGGCGCTGGTGGCGGCGGTGGTGGTGGCCTGGAGCCGGCTGTACCTGGGCCTGCATTTCCCGACCGACGTGACGGCCGCCGCGATCCTGGCGGCGCTGGTCTCGATCGTGGTGGAGCGCGGCATCAGCCGCCCCGCCGGCCGCGCGGTGTCGCGCAGCCCGCGCCTGCGTCTGCTGCGCCGCGCGCGCATCGGCCGAGCCTGAATGCGCTCTGAATGAACTGTTCAGGCTCTCTTCAGGCACGCTGCCTACATTGGCGGCATGTCTGTTTCGCGTCTCGACTCCGCGCTCTTGGCGCGTGCTCCCAGCCGATCTGAATCCCGTCCCGCGCCGCTGTCGGATGCGGGCGCCGCCGGCACTTTCTGGCAACGCATCGACCGCTGGATCTCGCAGCCCCGCTCGACGCGGCAGGTGATCGTCTGGCTCAGCCTGTACCTCGGCCTCACCGCCAACTGGCCGCTGCTGAACGACCTGGCCCGCCTGGGCGGTGCGCCCAGCACCTACATGCCGACCATCGCCGCGCTGGGGATGCTCACCTTCTGCGGCACCGTCGCGATGCTGTCGCTCACGGCCTGGTCGCGCTGGATGAAGCCGTTGTGGCTGCTCGTGGTCGTGATCGCCGCGGTGGCGCAGCACTACATGCTCCAGTACCGCGTGGTGATGGACCCGAGCATGATCGCGAACGCGTTCCAGACCGACCCCAACGAAGCGCGCGACCTGCTGAGCGGGCGCATGGCCTTCAACGTGCTCGTGGTCGTGCTGCCCGCGGCCTGGGCGATCTGGCGCGTGCGCATCGTGCCGATGGGGCTGCTGTCGCACGTCTGGCGCAACGCACTGCTGCTGGTGCTGGCCGCCGTCGTGGCGGTGGTCACGGCCGTGGCCATGAACCGGCAGCTCGCGCCGCTGATGCGCAACAACGTGCACCTGCGCTACATGATGAACCCGATCGCCAGCCTGTACTCGGCCGGCGCCGTGGTGCTCAAGCCGATGTTCAAGCGCAGCAGCAAGCTGATCCCGATCACCGCAGGCACGGCGCTCGGCGCGAGCTATGCGGCGCAGAAGCGACCGCCGCTGTTCGTCGTGGTGGTGGGCGAGACCGCGCGTTCCGATCACTTCGGCCTGAACGGCTACGCCCGCGACACCACGCCCGAGCTCGCCAAGCGCAATGTGCTGAGCTACCGCGAGGTGCGATCGTGCGGCACCAACACGCTGGCCTCGGTGCCCTGCATGTTCTCGCCCCTGGGCAAGAGCGGCTACGAGTCGCGCAAGGACGAGTACGAGAACCTCATGGACGTGCTGCAGGCCTCGGGCCTGGCCGTGTTCTGGCTCGACAACCAGGCGGGTTGCAAGGGCGTGTGCGCGCGCATCCCGAACGCCTCGGCCTTCGACGGGCTCGACGCGGCCACCAAGAAGGCCCTGTGCGACGGCGAGGAGTGCCTCGACAACGTGATGCTCAAGGGCCTCGATGAACGCATCGCCGCGCTGCCCGCCGAGCGCCGCGCCAAGGGTGTCGTGCTCGTCATGCACCAGATGGGCAGCCACGGCCCGGCCTACTACAAGCGCTCGGCGCCCGAACTGAAGCGCTTCACGCCCGAGTGCAAGACCAACGCGCTGGCCGAGTGCGCGCATGCCGAGCTTATGAACGTCTACGACAACTCGATCGCGCAGACCGACCACTTCCTCGGCCAGACCATCGACTGGCTCCAGACCCAATCGAAGCAGTACGACACGGCGCTGCTGTACATGAGCGACCACGGCGAGTCGCTGGGCGAGTACGGCCTGTTCCTGCACGGCGTGCCCTACAGCTTCGCGCCCGATGCGCAGAAGCACGTGCCCATGGTCACCTGGTTCGGCGACGGCATGAGCGAGCGCCGCAAGCTCTCGCGCTCGTGCATGGAGGCAGGCCTGGATGCGCCGCTCACGCACGACAACCTCTATCACACGGTGCTGGGCCTCATGGACGTGACCACGCCCACCTACAAGCCCGCGCTCGACGCGCTGGCCTCCTGCCGCGGCAAGGGTTGAGTCCCCCCGCAGCTTCGGCTTCTTACTTCTTCTCGCGCGGCAGCCGGCCCATCAGGAAGAACTCCGGGTTCGGCTGCATGCCGCTGAAGCTGGCCAGGCGGTTGCTCAGGCCGAAGAAGGCGGTGATGGCCGCGATGTCCCAGATGTCCTCGTCGTCGAAGCCGTGCGCGTGCAGCGGCCCGAAGTCGCGGTCATCGATCTCGTGCGAGCGTTCGCAGACCTTCATCGCGAAGTCGAGCATCGCGCGCTGACGCTGCGTGATGTCGGCCTTGCGGTAGTTCACCGCTACCTGGTCGGCCACCAGCGGCTTCTTCTCGTAGATGCGCAGCAGCGCGCCGTGCGCCACCACGCAGTACAGGCATTGATTGACCGCGCTGGTGGCGGTGACGATCATCTCGCGGTCGCCCTTGGTGAGCGAGCCTTCTTCCTTCAGCATCAGCGCGTCGTGGTACGCGAAGAAGGCCCGCCACTCGGCGGGGCGGCGCGCAAGGCCGAGGAACACGTTGGGCACGAAGCCGGCCTTTTCCTGCACGGCAAGAATCGCGGTGCGGATGTCGTCGGGCAGGTCTTTCAGTTCGGCGAGGGGGTAGCGAGGGGCGTTCATCTGCTTGTCTCCTGGGGATCGGTCCCGGGATCATAGGCAACGGCGTCCGGGCTTGCAGCCAGCACCGCCAGGTCGCTCTCGTCCTTGAGCCCCACACCGCTCAACCCCCGGCGCAGCGATTCGCGCACCAGCCACGCAAGCTTGAAGGCGGCCTGCGTGTACGACAGCCCCTCGGGCCGCACGTTCGAGATGCAGTTGCGTTCGGCGTCGTGCCGGCCGCGGCGTGGCGAATGGGTCAGGTAGATGCCGAGGCTGTCGGGCGAGCTCAGGCCCGGGCGCTCGCCGATGAGCATGACCGACAGCACCGCGCCGACCGCTTCGCCCAGTTCGTCGGCCAGCGCCACGCGCGCTTGGCTGGCGATGAACACGGGCGACAGGCGCGTGCCGGGCGGCAACTGCGGGCGCAGTGCTGCAAGCAGGGGCACGGCGTGGCGGGCGACGGCGAGCGAGGAGAGGCCGTCGCCGATCACGAGGCAGACGTCGCAGCCGCCCGCGGGTCGGCCGTCGCGCAGGTGCGCGGCGTCTTCCGCATCGAGCTGGCGGCCCAGGTCGGGGCGGCGCAGGTAGGTGGTGCGGTCGGGCGCGCGGCTGCGCGCGCGGTTCACGTCCCACTGGTCGGCGCGCAGTGCGGCATCGAGCGCGTCGACATCGAGTGCCGCATGGATCGCGTCGCGTGCCATCGCGTGGGCCCAGCCGAAGCGCAGCGTTTCGTCGGTGGGCATGCCGGCACCGGCACGGCCGAGTGCGAGCCGCGCGGGCGTGGCGGCGCGCCATTGCGCCCAGGGGTTGGGGGTGACCGGCGAATCGCTCATGGCGCCAGCGCGGAGAGCCCGCCCATGTCGCTGAGCAGCCGGTTGGCGGTGGGCGGTGCGAGCCGGCCGGTGGTGTCGGTGATCTGCATGCGCTGCAGCCAGGCCTCGAACTCGGGCGCGCGCTTCAGGCCCAGCGTCTCGCGCAGGAAGAGGGCGTCGTGGAACGAGGTGCTCTGGTAGTTGAGCATCACGTCGTCGGCGCCCGGGATGCCCATGATGAAGTTGATGCCCGCCGTGCCCAGCAGCACGAGCAGCGTGTCCATGTCATCCTGGTCGGCTTCGGCGTGGTTGGTGTAGCAGATGTCGCAGCCGATCGGCAGCCCCATCAGCTTGCCGCTGAAGTGGTCTTCGAGCCCGGCGCGGATGATCTGCTTGCCGTCGTACAGGTACTCGGGGCCGATGAAGCCGACCACGGTGTTGATGAGCAGCGGCTGGTAGCGACGCGCCAGCGCATAGGCGCGCACCTCGCAGGTCTGCTGGTCGACGCCGAAATGGGCGTTGGCCGAAAGCGCGCTGCCCTGGCCGGTCTCGAAGTACATGAGGTTGTTGCCGACGGTGCCACGCGCGAGCGACTGCGCCGCGGCGTGGGCCTCGTCGAGCAGCGCGGGCGTCACGCCGAACGAGAGGTTCGCTTTCTCGGTGCCCGCGATCGACTGGAACACGAGATCCACCGGCGCGCCGGCCTCGGCGAGCTTCAGCGTGTTGGTCACGTGCGTGAGCACGCAGCTTTGCGTGGGGATCTCGAAACGCTGGATCACCTCGTTGAGCATGTGCAGCAGGCGCCCGAGCACCGGCAGGCTGTCCGAGACGGGGTTGATGCCGATCACCGCGTCGCCCGCGCCGTAGAGCAGGCCGTCGAGCGTGGAGGCGGCCACGCCGCGCAGGTCGTCGGTGGGGTGGTTGGGTTGCAGGCGCACGGCCAAGTGGCCGGGCAGGCCGATGGTGTCGCGAAAGCGCGTGACCACGTGGCACTTCTTCGCGACCGCGACCAGGTCCTGGTTGCGCATGAGCTTGGACACGGCCGCGACCATCTCGGGTGTGAGGCCCGGTGCCAGCGCGGCGAGTCCGGCGGTGGTGGCCTGCTCGGACAACAGCCAGTTGCGGAAGTCGCCGACCGTGAGGTGCGCGACCGGCGCGAAGGCCTGTGCATCGTGCGTGTCGATGATCAGCCGCGTGATGTTGTCCTGCTCGTAGGGAATCAGCGCCTCGGTGAGGAACTGCTTCAGCGGCGTGTCGGCCAGCACGTGGCGCGCCGCCATGCGCTGCTGCGCGGTGGCCGCGCCGAGGCCCGCGAGGTAGTCGCCCGAGCGCGCGGGGCTGGCGCAGGCGAGCACCTGTCGCAGATCGTCGAAGGCGAAGCCCTGGCCGGCAATGGTGGTGCGGTAGCGCATGTCTGTTTGTCAGGGCGTGGAAGACAACATCGCGTCCGGCGCGGCGGCGTCGCGCTGCGCCGAGGTGAGCAGGAAGTAGCCGTAGGCGGCCGCCATCAGCACGAGGAACAGCACCGTGAGCATCGGGTTGAACCAGACCATCGCGCCCAGGCACACCAGGCCGAGCCCGAGCGCGACGGCCGGGAACAGGGGGTAGAAGGGCGCGCGGTAGGTGCGCAGCAGGTCGGGCTCGGTGCGCCGCAGCTTGAACAGGGCGGCCATCGAGACCAGGTACATCACGATCGCGCCGAGCACGGCCATGGTCACGATGTTGGCCGTGAGCGTCTGTCCGCCGAACTGCACCCACTCGTCGCTGAAGATGGCGGCGATGCCGATCACGCCACCGGCCAGCAGCGCGCGGTGCGGCGTGTCGAAGCGCGGACTCAGGCCGGCGAAGTAGCTCGGCAGATAGCCGGCGCGGGCAAGCGCGAAGATCTGGCGCGAGTAGCCCATCAGAATGCCGTGGAACGAGGCGACCAGGCCGAACAGGCCGATCCACACCAGCATGTGCAGCCAGCCGCTGTTGGCGCCTACCACCGCCTTCATCGCCTGCGGCAGCGGGTCGTTGATGTTCGCGAGCTGGCGCCAGTCGCCCACGCCGCCCGCGAAGATCATCACGCCGAACGCCAGCAGCACCAGCGTGACGATGCCGGTGGTGTAGGCCAGCGGAATCGTGCGGTGCGGATCGCGCGCCTCTTCGGCCGCCATGGCCGCGCCCTCGATCGCCAGGAAGAACCAGATCGCGAACGGGATCGACGCGAAGATGCCCGACACCGCCGCGCCGTTCAGCACATTGCCGCCGGCCCATCCGTTGGCCACGAAGTTCGCCATCGACCAGCCCGGCGCGACCACGCCCATGAACACCAACAGCTCGAAGATCGCGAGCACCGTGACGAACAGCTCGAATGCCGCCGCGATGCCGATGCCGATCCAGTTCAGCCCGATGAAGACCACGTAGGCCCCCACCGCGAACCACTTCGGGTTGATGCCCGGGAACTGCACGTTGAGGTACGCGCCGATCGCCAGCGCGATGGCCGGCGGCGCGAAGACGAATTCGATCAGCGTCGCAAAGCCCGCCACGAAACCGCCGCGCGGCCCGAAGGCGCGCCGCGCATAGGCGAAGGGGCCGCCCGCGTGCGGGATGGCGGTCGAGAGCTCGGTGAAGCTGAAGATGAAGGTCGTGTACATCGTCGCCACCAGCACCGTGGCGACCAGGAAGCCGAGCGTGCCGGCCGTGTTCCAGCCGTAGCTCCAACCAAAGTACTCACCCGAGATGACGAGGCCGACCGCGATGCCCCACAACTGGACGGGACCGAGGACTTTCTTGAGATGACCGGTGCCGGCGACGGGGGCCGGCGGAGCGTCGTTGGAGCGCATGGGGGCTTCCTCTCTGGGCGGATGGTGACAGTGCACCCCTCCCAAAGCAAGGGCCGTTCCATCGGATACATCGGCGTACAGGGGCTTCACGGGGGCTGTCCATAATCGGCAGCTTTTCAACCACCGAGGTGTTTCGTGAAGTCATTTTTCTGTGCCGCGCTCGTGTCCGTCTTTGCTATCCCCGCAGCCTTTGCGCAATCCGCCGCCGTGACCACGCCCAGCGGCCTGATCTACCAGTCGCTCAAGGAAGGCACCGGCGCATCGCCCGCCGCCACCGACGTGGTCAAGGTGCACTACCGCGGCACCTTCCCTGACAGCGGCAAGGAGTTCGACAGCTCGTACAAGCGCGGCGAACCCACCGAGTTCCCGCTCAACGGCGTGATCCCGTGCTGGACGGAAGGCGTGCAGAAGATGAAGCCGGGCGGCAAGGCCAAGCTGACCTGCCCGGCGTCGATTGCTTATGGTGCGCGCGGTGCGGGCAACGGCCTGATTCCGCCGAATGCGACGCTGAATTTCGAAGTCGAGCTGGTGTCGGTCACGAAGAAGTAGTGGTCGCGGCCGGTTGGAGCCGGCTTGGGCAATGGGCGGTGCGTGCAGTCCATCACGCTGCTCGCCACGCAATAGTTGCCCGATTCTTTCCCCCTGTTTTTGCGCACATGGGCCTCCCACAATCCGCCGCCTGACTCCTGATCCACAGGAGCGGCTTCTGGGAGGAACACATGTCCGCATTCCGTGCTGCGCCAACGCGCACGCTTCATAGCAATGGCACCGCCACTCTGATGTTTCTGGGCCGCGTGGTGCCCTCATGTGCAGTCGGATTTTTCGAGGTGCACCATGAGCGCTAAACAAATCATCGAGGACCACGACAAATGGCGAAAGGGCGCAGGCGGTGCGCCGGCGGGTCTTTCCGGTCAGAGCGACGGCAATGCCTACGCTGGCCTCGACCTGAATCTGGTCACTTTCTCGTCGAGCGCTTTCAGCGGCAGCAGCTTCACATCGACCACTTTTCAAGACGCTGTCTGGAGCATGTGCCAGTTCAGCGGCTGTTCCTTCAGTCAGTGCGACATGCAGCGGATCGCGATCAGTGGATGCACCTTCGTCGATTGCACTTTCAGCGCGTCGCAGCTCAAGGCCAGCACGCTCCGCGATTGCACCTTCACCCGTTGCAACTGGACCGCACTCAATTTCGATGCGAGCCAGTGGTCGCGCTTGAAGTTGCTCGAATGCCGAGGCACGCAGGTGAGTGCGACCAACCTGCAGGGCGAGCAGGTCGACTTCACGGGCAGTCAGTTCGAAGACATGCAACTGACCAACGCGCGAATCAACTGAGGCTGCAATATGTTGTGGCTTCCTTTTTCGATCATCGGCGCGTTCATTGGCGGATGTGTTGGTCTCACCATATGCGGAGATTGTGCGCACAGTGCGGGTGACGCGATTGGTGCCGTTCTCGGTATTTTCTATATGGCTGTCGGCGCGCTCGCCGGCCTGATTGTTGGATGCATCGGTGGTCTCATTTTTTCGGCACGGGCCAAGAAGGCCCATCTGTCTTCCGTCGAGAGCCAATCAGCTATCGATAGTGCCGACAAGTGGTTTGACGGAGGCTCACCGTGTCCGTATTCGGGTCTTTGGGTCGCGCGGGTGGACGACAGCCATGCGCTGGCCGACGCATTCAACATTTGGAATCGAACCGCCTGGGTGCTCAAGGGAGACCGATTTCCTCATCCGTCGACCATGTTGGCTGGCGTAGTCGTTGCAGACATCCGGTGGAAGTGTCTGGACGGGGCATCGGATCGCCCGAGGATGTAAGCGTGTCTGATCTCGCCATTGGGCATCCGTAGCACTGCGAATCAACGAACTCTGGCTTCGCTTCCGAGGCTGAGGCAGGTCACTGCCCACAGCATCGACCCTTGTCAGATCTCGAAATTTGGCTGCTGCGGATGCCCCGCGGCCTGCCTTGCCGTCCGGGGCTCCCACTCACCCCGGCTGATACTGATACAGCCAGGTCTCCGTCAACGTCTGATCCCCGTTCTTCAGATACAGCCGCATGTCGACAGGCTCCGTGCCCTCGGGCGTGAAGTCGAACTGTGCGCGCCAGTGGCCCGGCACGCCGTTGGGCACGGCTTCAGCGAAGACGTAGGAGAACTTGCCGCGCGGCGCGGTGAGCACCAGTTCGGGCTTGACGCCGAAGGGCACGGTGGTGAGTGGCTGCCCGATGAACTCCACCATGAACTTGCGCACGCCCTGCGGCCGTGGCTGGCCGGGCTGGCCGCCGCGGCCGATGCGGGTGGCGACGCAGCGTGCGAGCGGTGACGGAAAGGGCTCCTGGTCGGTCCAGTGCAGCCGGTATTGCAGGCTGTAGCTCGCGCCGGCTTTTGCATCGGCCTTGGGCACCCAGAAGGCGACGGTGTTGTCGTGGATCTCGTCGTCGGTCGGAATCTCGATGAGTTGCACCGAGCCTTCGCCCCAATCGCCCAGCGGTTCGATCCACAGGCTCGGGCGCTTCTCGTAGTTGACGCCGTCCTGGTAGTGATCGAAGTTGCGGTCGCGCTGCAGCAGGCCGAAGCCGCGCGGCCTTGTGTCGGCGAACGCGGAGGCGCGGGTCTGTGTGGGGTTGTTGAGTGGGCGCCAGATGCGCTCGCCCGCGCCGTTCCAGATCGCGAGGCCGTCGGAGTCGTGCACCTCGGGGCGCCAGTCGATGGCGGTGGGCTTGATGGTTTCCGAGTACCAGTACATCGACGTGAGCGGCACCAGGCCCAGGCGCGACACGTCGCGGCGCAGGAACACGCGCGCATCGATGTCCATGATCACGGCCTTGCCGCGCTGCATGACGAACTTGAACACGCCCGTGACGCTCGGCCCCTCGAGCAGGGCGTAGACGGTCATCGAGGTGGTGTTGCCCGCGGCCGGCGTCTCGAAATAGAAGCGCGTGAAGTTCGGAAACTCCTCGGGCTTGTCGGGCACCGCCACGTCGAGCGCGATGCCGCGCGCCGACAGGCCGTACTGGTAGAGCTCGCCGATGGCGCGGAAGTACGAGGCGCCGAGAAAGGCGACCCAGTCGTTCTTCTGCCAGTCGAGCTTGCCCTGGTCGCCCAGGCGGCTTTCCTGCAGGCGAAAGCCCGCGAAGCCGGCGCCTTCGGGCAGTGC
Source organism: Variovorax sp. GW821-FHT06D12 (assembly GCF_059419205.1). Lineage (NCBI taxonomy): Bacteria > Pseudomonadati > Pseudomonadota > Betaproteobacteria > Burkholderiales > Comamonadaceae > Variovorax > Variovorax sp. GW821-FHT06D12. Next base: position 23,965 of record NZ_JBWKRI010000008.1, read on the forward strand.
GCGCGCGGGGCTGTCAGGGGGCATCGAGAAGTACGTCGGGCTGTAGAGCACCTCGCGCGCAAAGCTGTCGCCGCCGGCGGTCTCCAGCACGTGCATGCGCACCGGCGTCTGGAAGAAGCGGCCGAGGTGAAAGAAGGTGACGGGAAAGGCGCCGGGCCCGTCGCGGAAGAGGGCGTTGGCGGGGTCGAAGCGGATCTTGCCGTGCGCGTCGTAGTCGATGCGCTCCAGCACCTGCGGCGCCAGCGGCGCGGCGGCGGTGTAGGGGCGGGCTGCGAGGCGCTTGGCCTGCGCGACGAGCGCATCGAAGGAGAAGGGCGCCGGCTGGCTCAGTTGCAGGCCGTTGGCGGCCAGCGCCTCTTCGGGCAGTCCCAGGGCGGCGAGTGCGGCGGCGGCACTGCCGGCGGCGAGGAAGGATCGGCGATCAAGCATGTGTTCTTGAGGGGCGGCGAAAGCCTTTGGAGGAGAAGGGAAAAGAGAAGCGTCGGGGAGACGGGGAAAAACAACGCCAAGCATGCCCCGGACCACAGGGTACGGCGCGTCAGCCATTCCGCGCAAACGGGGCCGGACAAGGCCCCGCGCTGTCTTGCGGCAGCGGGTGCCGATCGGGCCCTTTTCGGGGCGTCGCCGGGTATTCTCGCGCCATCGAAAGTGCCAGGAGACAAAGGACATGTACACGGAACAAGGCGGCGAAGGCGCGGACCTGCTGGTGCTGCTGCATGGCATGGGCGCGACAGGCGCGGTGTGGGCGCCGCTGTGCGCGCAGGCCGGTGCGCGCTGGCGCGGTCGCTGGCTTGCGCTCGACCTGCCCGGGCACGGCGCATCGGACCGGCAGGCCTCCTACGCCATCGGCCAGCACGCCGCCACCGTGGCGCGTGCGGTGCTGCCGCATCTGCAGCCTGAAGGCCGGCTCGTGGTGCTCGGCCATTCGCTGGGCGGGGTGATCGGCCTGGCGCTCGCGACGGGATGGTTCGGCGTCGCGCCGCACGCGGTGTTCGCGGCGGGCATCAAGGTCGCATGGAGCGATGAAGAAGTCCGCCGCATGGAGACGCTGGCGACGCAGCCTACCAAGCGTTTCGCGACGAAAGAAGAGGCAGTTGACCGCTACCTGAAGGTCTCCGGCCTGGCCGCGATCGCCGACGCGACGGCGCCCGTCGTGGCGCGCGGCGTGACGCAAGAGGACGAGGGATGGCGCCTGGCCATGGACCCGCGCGCCAATGCCGTGGGTAAGCCGCCGCTGTCCGAACTCGTCGGACTGGCGCGCTGCCCGATTCACCTCGGCCAGGGCCGCCACGATGCGCTGGTCACCCTCGAGCAGACCCGTTCCCTCGACCCCGACGCCCGCGACCTGGGCCCGCATGGCCACAACGTGATGGTCGAGGCGCCCGGCGCGGTGTGGGACTGGATGGCCTCGCTCAGCTGAGCCGCTCGTCGGCGCGGCGGATCGGCACCGTCACCCGCACCTCGGCCGCGCGCGCCCGCAGCTGGCCGCAGCCGCCGTCGACGTCCTGGCCGGCCGAGTAGCGCAGCTTCGTGAGGATGCCGCGTTCGTGCAGCGTGCGGGCCATCTGCTCGCAGCGCTCGCGCGACGGGCGTCCGAAGGCCACGCCGTCCACCGTGTTGAACGGGATCATGTTCAGCACGCCGTACTTGCCCGACAGCAACCGCACGATGCCCTCGACTTCCTCGGGCCCGTCGTTCACGCCTTCGAGCAGCGTCCACTGGTACTGGATCGGGTAGCCGGTGGCGCGGGCATAGCGCTCGCCTGCCTCGATGAGGGCTTCGGGTGTCAGGTTCGGCGCGCGCGGCAGGAGCTTCTTGCGCAGCTCGGCATTGGTCGTGTGCAGCGAGAGCGCCAGCGCGGGCCGCACGCGCGCCTGCAGCAGCCGCTCGAACACGCGCGGATCGCCGACGGTGGAGAACACCAGGTTCTTGTGGCCGATGTTGCCCACGGTGCCGAGCAATTCGATGGCCTCGATCACGTTGTCCAGGTTGTGTGCCGGTTCGCCCATGCCCATGAACCCCACCTTGCGCACCGGCCGGCGCAGGCGCGCGAGCGCCACCTGGGCAATGATTTCGGCGCTTTCGACCTGGCGCAGCAGGCCGTCGCGGCCCGTCATGCAGAACTGGCACCCGACGGCGCAGCCGACCTGCGACGACACGCACAGGCCGTCGCGCGGCAGCAGCACGCTTTCCACCGTCTGGCCATCGGCCAGCGCGACGAGCAGCCGCTCGGAGCCGTCGGCACCGGGATGAACCGCGTGGATGCGTGCCAGGCCCGCCAGTTCGGCCTCGATGGCCGGCAGGGCGTCCATCAGCGACGACGGGAAGAAGGTGGCCGGCAGGCGCCTGCCGCTGTTGCGCGGCAGCGCATGCGACCACAGCCGCAGGATGCGCTGCTCGTGGCTGGGGCCGGCCCCGGCCTCGCGGAGTCGTCGTTTCAGTTCGTGGATTCGCATGCGCGGCGTGGGGCAAAGGGGCTCGGGGGAGCGCCGATTGTGCACGGCGGGCATGCGAAGGCGCGGCGCGCCGGGGCGGGCGCCGCGCCTGCGGTGCGTGAGAAAGCGTGTGAAGGGGAGGGCCGTTGCCGGCCGCTCCCGCCTTCGATCAGCCCAGCAGGCCGTGCAGGATGTTCGTCACGGGCGCCAGCGCGGAGCCTGTGCCGCTGTGGTCGAGCAGGCTGGTGATCGGGGCCACGACCTCGCACACCAGCGGCGTGACCGCGTGCTCGACGGTGTTCACCACCTCCGCGACCACCGGGGCGACCGCCGAGCTGGCACCGGCCAGGATGTCGGCCGCGGGCACCGCGGCGCCGGATGCGGCTTGCGTGGCCCCGGCCGCGACCGGTGCCGCGGCATCGCTTGCATGGCCGAGCACCGACGACACCGGCTCCAGGATGTCCGCGACGGGGCTCTTGCCTCCGAGCAGGCCGCCGAGCAGGCTGCCCACGAGGCCGTCTTCGCCGACGATGCCGCCGAGCAAGCCGCCTTCGCCGCCACCGAGGACGCCGCCCAGCAGGCCGTCGTCACCGAGCACGCCGCCAAGCAGACCACCGTCGCCGCCGAGAACGCCACCCAGCAGGCCGTCGTCACCGAGCACGCCGCCAAGCAGACCACCGTCGCCGCCGAGAACGCCACCCAGGAGGCCGTCGTCACCGAGCACGCCGCCGAGCAAACCGCCGTCCCCGCCAAGGACGCCGCCCAGCAGGCCGTCGTCACCCAGCACACCGCCGAGCAGACCACCGTCACCACCGAGGACACCGCCCAGCAGGCCATCGTCACCCAGCACGCCGCCAAGCAGACCACCGTCACCACCGAGGACGCCACCCAGGAGGCCGTCGTCGCCGAGCACGCCGCCGAGCAAACCGCCGTCTCCGCCGAGGACGCCACCCAGCAGGCCATCGTCGCCCAGCAATCCACCGAGCAGACCGCCGTCACCACCAAGGACACCGCCCAGCAAGCCGTCGTCACCCAGCACGCCGCCAAGCAATCCGCCGTCGCCGCCGCCGAGCAGGCTGCCCAGCAGGCCTTCGTCACCCAGCAAGCCGCCGAGCAGGCCTCCCTCGCCGCCGAGGACACCACCCAGCAGGCCGTCGTCACCGAGCACACCGCCGAGCAGGCCACCGTCGCCACCGAGGACGCCGCCCAAGAGGCCGTCGTCGCCGAGTAAGCCACCCAGCAGGCCGCCGTCACCGCCGAGCAGCCCGCCCAACAAGCCATCGTCACCCAGCACACCGCCGAGCAGGCCGCCGCCGTCGCCGCCAAGGACGCCATTCAACAGGCCGCCGACCGGGCCTTCGGCACCGAGGATGCCGTCGTCGGCCAGCACACCGCCCAGCAGGCCGTCGTCACCGAGGACGCCACCCAGGAGCCCGTCATCGCCCAAGAGGCCGCTGAGCAAGCCGTCTTCGCCGCCGAGCAGGCCGGCCAGCGGGGTGGCGTTCAGCAGGGAGCCGACCGCACCATCGGGGCCGAGCAGGCTGTCCACGAGCCCGTCGCCACCGAGCAGTCCGCCGGTGAGGCCTTCGCTGCCGAGCAGGCCGGACAGGGCGCCGTCGCCGCCGAGCACGCCGCCCAGGATGCCTTCGTCGCCGAGGAGGCCGTTGACCAGGCCGTCGTCGCCCAGCACGCCGCCAAGCAGGCCGCCCTCGCCGCCGAGGAGGCCACCCAGCAGGCCATCGTCGCCCAGCACGCCGCCGAGCAAGCCGCCTTCGCCACCGAGGACACCGCCCAGCAAGCCGTCGTCGCCCAGCACGCCGCCGAGCAGACCTCCATCGCCACCGAGCAAGCCGCCTAGCAGGCCGTTGTCACCCAGCACACCACCGAGCAAGCCGCCTTCACCGCCGAGGACACCACCCAGCAGTCCGTCATCGCCCAGCACACCGCCGAGCAGGCCCCCGTCGCCACCGAGCAGACCGCCCAGCAAGCCGCCATCGCCCAGCACGCCGCCGAGCAGCCCGTCATCGCCCAGCAACTGCCCGATCAACCCGTCTTCGCCGAGCACGCTGCCCAGCAGGCTGCCGTCACCCAGCAGCCCCTCGAGCACCTGGCCGACGACACCGTCCGTGCCGAGCAGGTCGTCCACGAGGCCGTCCAGGCCCAGCGGGGTGGTGATGCCGCCGAGCAGGCCTTCGCTGCCCAGCACGTTCTCCAGCGCATTGCCCAGCGCGTCGGTCAGGTAGTCGACCTGGCCGATCAGCGAGCCGACGAGAGCGTCGGTCAGGCCATCGCCGAGCAGGCCGTCGACCACGGGGGTCAGCACGCCGCCCACGTGAACGGCAATGTTTTCGACCGCGTTGTCCACCGGTTCGAACTCGTTGGGATCGTTGGGCTTGAACTCCTCGCCGGTCACCGGCGAGAGCAGGTCGTCGACGAGGTCGGTGAGGCCGTCGGCCACCGGCATCAGCGAGGCCAGCGTGCCCGACGAGCCGGAGGCGCTGCGCACGTTGGTCGCACCGCCGCCCAGGCCGAGCGCGTTGTCGAGGGCGCCCAGCAGGTGCCCGGCGAGGCCGTCGCCCGGATCGAGCAGGTGGTCTGCGTCGGCATCGGCATCCGCGTCCGAATCGGCGTCTGCATCAGCGTCGGCGTCTGCATCCGAATCCGCGTCGGCGTCCGAATCGGCATCGGCATCGGCGTCTGCATCCGAGTCGGCGTCGGCGTCGGCGTCTGCATCGGCATCCGAATCGGCATCCGCGTCGCTGTCGCCGATGCCCGAGACGAACAGCGGGAACCCGCCGCCGTCGCCGCCGCCACCGCCGCTCAGCGCGGCGCCCAGGCCGATGGCGCCCAGCGCGCCGAGTGCGAATTCGCCCAGGCCGATGCCGCTGCCGGCCGCGGTCTTCTTGCTCACGGCGAGCGCCGCGGCTTCCGCGTCGCTGTCGGGCGAGGTGACATCGAGGTTGCCGGCGGCCACGTCGACGTTCACCTGTTCGAGGCCGCTGGACAGCTTGGTCGAGGTGATGGTGGCGTCGGTGCCGCCCGCGAACACACCGGCCAGCGGCGCCTTGTTGGTGGCCGAGCCGGGGAAGAGCACGTTGGCCTGCCCGCCGTCGGGCACGATCACGCGGTCGCCGGCGATGAGGGTCTGGTTGCCGTCCACCGGCATGCGAAATCCGTCGCGCATGACGACCGTGCCGGGCGTGGCGTTGGACAGGGTGCCCAGGCTGGTCGGCCCGGCGGGCGCGGCCATGGGGGCGCTCGAGGCGACAGGGCCCAGGGGGGTGACGCTGGCCTGTGCAAGCACCACGGGGGCGCCGCTTTCGGCGGCGGCGGGGATCGAAGCGATCGGCGATACGGTGGTGGTCATGCGGCCTCCTCGTCAAATAAATGACTACAGAGGGCAACATGCGTGCCGCCTTCGACTTCAGCCGTCAGCGACGGGCCGAAAACGCCGTATCTCGTTGATTCGAAACGATTTTTGCGTGAATGACCTTGTCAGGCTCGCGGTGCAAAACGGGCAGCTGTCGCCACTCGTTACGTAACACGGCGCGCGCTTTGGCCGGAACGCCGGGCGCGTTCAGCGCGGTTCAGCCGCGCAGCCGGACCTGCAGGCTCTTCAGGTTGGCGAGCCACGCGAGGTAGTCCTCGTCGTCCTCGCCCAGCTCGGCCCAGGTGTCGTGCCCGTCCGCATCGGGGTCGTCGAGGATGGCCTGCAGCGCGTCGGCGGCGGCATGGCGCAGGTCGGCGGGCGGCGCGGCCTTGCCGGCGCACCAGGCGACGGCGTCCGGGTGTGCATCGGCGCTGCCGTGTCCGGCGAGCAGTGCCAGCACTTCGGCCGCGGCGACGGTGCCTTCGGTCGAACCTGAATCCAGCGTCTCGCGGATGAAGGCGAGCGCGTCATCGGCTTCCTGCAATTCAGCCAGCCAATCGAGTGCCTCGTCGTTGCCGAAGCCTGCTGTCGACCATGTACCCATTCGTTTGACTCCCGTGTGTGGCGTGTCGCGGTGCGGCCACGGTTTGAAGATGCGGTGATGCTAGCGGCGCGAATCTCGTGATCGCGCGGCCTCGCAGAATTCGTCAGAATGCCAGGCGACGCTTCCCAGTAGCATGGCCGCGCTCCTGACATGGGGGCGCGTGATCATCCAGTCCGTGAGCCGCCGGGGAACACTTCCCTTGGGCCGGCGTTGCGGCGGTGTCCTTCCAGGACACGCCGCGGTCACGGCCGATCTGCCGTGCATGGCCCACGGAAGCAGATGCCGGGCCGCTTACCCATTCACAACCACGGTTTCAGGGAGAGATTCAGCATGTCATTCGTTTTTTCGTCGTTCACCGATCACCTGGGCGCGTTGCCGCCCGAACGCGCGCGCCACGGCGATGCCTTGCGCGCACGCGTGCAGCAACAGGTGCAGGCACCGTTGCATGCCGACCTGTCGGCCTTTGCCTTCCTGCCCGACCAGGCAGACCACCCCGACCACGAAGACGCACCGCAGGTGTTCGCGCAGGCGGTCGAGCAGATGTACCTGCCCAAGCCGTGGCTGGGCGACGAGATTCCGCTCTTCTTCCTGGGCTACCACGCGATGAACCGGCTCAGCGGCAAGCGCACCTCGCAAGGCCTGCTGCTGACCGACCAGGCCGTGTACGTGCAGGACGACTTCACCGTGCTGTCGGCCGCACCGCCACCGGCGCAGGGCCATGCCTTGCCGGCGCGCGCCGACGATGCACCTTCGTTCGTCTCGACGCTGCTCGCGCGCTTCAAGGCGTGGAAAGACTGGTCCGGCGTGGCCGACGCGCCCGAGCCGGTGCTGCTCAAGCGCTGCGGCGAACTGCTGGCACCGACGGTCGCGGCGGTGCTCGCGTACCACGCGGAAAACGGCAGCCAGCGGCAGGCGCAGCAGCGCGTCTGGACGCTGGCCGAGCTGGTGGCCGACTACGGCGCCGTCGACACCTTGCTCGACCCCGCGAACCCGAAGCTCGCCAAGAAGCTGGGCAAGGTGACCGACAAGTTCCAGATTCCCGCGGGCGAGACCTTGCAGTTCGCGCTGGCCGACTTCCCGTTGTTCGGCGGCCCCTACGGCGTGGCGCTCACCGCGCAGGCGCTGTACGGCAAGGACCTGATGGAGTCGCCGCTGCGCATCGCGCTGGAGCGGGTGGAGGTGCGCGCGTTGCAGATCGGAGAGAAGGGCGACCAGCTGCTGACCGGCTCGACCCCGCCGATGGCGCTGCCCGCGCACATGAAGGAATCGCTGCGCGCACCCTTCCTTGCGTTCCTGCAGCAGGAGATCGCGCGCCTGCAATCGAAGGCCTGATCGATCCACCCGCGCGCCATTCAACAAATTTCGGAGGAGTTTTCATGGGGTTCAAGGACACGCTCGCGCACGCGATGCTCGACAACGACAAGCTCAAGTTCGACACCGCCGCGCCCGCGCTTTCCGCGCAGGAGCAATGGCTGGTCACGCTGAGCACGCCGCTGTCGGCCTTCAACGGCGACTGCGTGAACGCGGTGCTCACCGGCAAGGACAACGACACCCTGCGCGAAGGCATCGCGCAGGTGTGGAACGTGAGCGATCGCGCGAGCTTCGAGCAGACCGCGCGCTGGCTGACCGAGGAAGGGCAGCGCGCGAAGTACCTGCCGGCCTGGAAGGCCATCGGCGCGATCGATGCGGCGGTGCAGTCCACGCCCGGCGTGCTGCGCCTGGTCATGGACGCGTGGTTTCCCGCGTTCTTCCAGATCAAGGCGCGCGAGCACCTGGACATGCGGGCGCTGTCCGCGCAGACCGGGCACTCGAGCGCCGAGCTGAGCCAGCTGATGACGGGCAGCCAGAGCTGGGTCCAGGCCCTGCGCAAGCACTTCGGCGTGGCGCCGGACCAGCTGACGAACCTGGTGGCCTGGGACGCGGTGCGCCTGGCCAGCCTGTCGCGCTGGGCGGTGCAGCTGGGCTACATCGAACGCGCGGAGTTCGCGGACTTTGCGTGCGGCCTGGCATCGCAGGTGCGTGCGGCCTATGCCAACTGGTCGCAGGTGAGCGCCGCCTACATCGCGGCGGGCCTGATCTGGCAGTACTCCGACGCGCGCGAAGAGCATCTGCTGCGCACCAACCGCCTGCTGCTGAGCGACACGCGCAGCCCGTGGCGCAACGTGCCTTTCGCCTGAAGAGGTCCTAGTCCTTCGCCCTCAGCGCGTACACCGCATAGATCGGCACGCCCAGGAAGAACAGCACCATCGGCGCGAACAGCGTGTAGGGCCAGCCGATGCCTTCCATCACTCGGTAGGTGCCGTCCAGGTGCAGGCGCGGATGGGGCTGCGTGAGGTCTTCGTACCGGCGCAGGCCCCACTGGAACTCCGCACCGGTCGCTCGCACCGAAGGATGCTGGCGCGCGCGGCCCACGGCCAGCCAGCACATTGCGTCGAAGGCCAGCACCGAACCCGCAGGCGCGCGCTCGCCGAAGGTGGTGAACACCGCGTTCACCTGCTCGGGCGTGAGGTACATCAGCACGCCCTCGGTGAACAGGAAGACCGGCTGCGCCTGGCGCTTGCGCGGCAGGCCGAGCTGCTCCCACCAGCCGGGCGCGGTGAGGTCGAGTTCGCGCAGGTCGTGGCGCGGATGCGTTTCGGGCAGCAGTTCGCGGCGCAGGGCCAGCACCTCGGGCAGGTCGGCGTCGGTCATGCGCGACTTGCCGTCGTCCAGCCATTGGAAGTAGTGGCTCAGGCCGCAGCCCATGTTCACGATGCGCGCGCCCGGGTGCAGCTTGAGGAAGTCCTGCGCCAGGCTGCGAAAGCGCCGCGTGCGCGCGAGGATGCCGTAGATGGTCGTGCGGTCGTCGGGCAGGGCGTGGTCGTCGTCGCGGATCTGCTCGAGGATGCCGGCGGCGTAGGCGTCGCGCACGGCCATCTGCGGAAACAGCGCATCGCCCGAAGCCCGCGCGGCCAGCGGAATCCGCAAGGTGGACGGCACGGCCGAGAGCTTGCGCGCGGATTTGCCGGTGGTCATGAATGCGGGGGCAGGGCCATGCACAAAGTCTGGCCGGTCCCGCGCGTGCGGGCAAGTCAGTCTTTGGTGTTGCCCGCGGGCGGGCGCTGGCGCGCGAGGTGGCGGTACACGGTGCTGCGGTGAACGCCGAGCCGGCGGGCCGCGCGCGCCACGTCGTGGTCGCAGGCGCGCAGGGCTTCATCGATGGCGTGGCGCGTGATGGTCTGCAGCGGTGCGTTGGGTTGCGACAGTGTGGCTTCGCTGAAGTCGGCAACGGGGGCGGCGTCGTGCAGGTGCGCGGGCAGCGCATCGGCCGTCACGGCATCGCCCGGGTCGGCCAGCGCCACGAGCGCGCGCAGCACGCTGCGCAGTTCGCGCACGTTGCCGGGCCAGCGGTAGGCGGCCAGGCGTTCGAGCGCATCGTTCTCCAGGCACAGGTGCTTGGCGGCGCCGCCCGATTCGAGGAACAGCCGCGCGATCAGCGCGCGCCGGTCGGCGCGCTCGTGCAGCGCGGGCAGGGCGACGGTGAAGCCGGCCACGCGGTACATCAGGTCGGCGCGAAAGCGCCCGGCCTCGACCAGCGCGGGCAGGCCGGCGTGCGTGGCGCACACCAGGTCGAAATCGACCGCCACGCCTTGGCCGCCGCCCAGCGGCGTGACCACGCGGCCTTCGAGCACGCGCAGCAGGCGCGTCTGCAGCGCGAGCGGGATCTCGGCGATCTCGTCGAGAAAGAGCACGCCGCCGTGCGCTTCGCGGATGCGCCCCGGCATGCCCTTGCGGCGCGCGCCGGTGAAGGCGCCTTCTTCGTAGCCGAACAGCTCGGCCTCGATCAGCGTCTCGGGCAGCGAGGCGCAATCGACCGCCACGAACGGGCCCGCGCTGCGGCGGCTGGCAGCGTGCAGGCGGCGCGAGAACACCTCCTTGCCGCTGCCGGTCTCGCCGTTCACCAGCACCGGCACGCCTTCGTTGAGTACGCGCACGGCGCGCGCCAGCAATGGGCGCACCACGTCGTCGTTGTCGACGGGCGCTGTGTTGGCGGCCATCACCTGCCGCGCGCCGGTGCGGCCCGTGCCGCTGTTCGCCGTGCCCGTGCGCTCCATGACGGTCGCGATCTGCCGTCCGCCCGGCAGCGTGAGCAGGCTGCGCCGGTGCTCCATGCGCGGCCACTGCGCGCCCAGGAATTCTTCGGCGTCGAGGTCGAGCAGGCCCTCCCACGTGCGCCCGAACAGGTCGAGCGCCACGCGGTTGGCCGCCACGATGCGCCCGCCCTCGATCACCATCAGCCCTTCGCGCGCGGTGCCGATCAGCGCGGGCCGCGCATGGAAGCGCAGCACGTGGCCCGAGGCCTCGGCCAGCAGCATGCGGTGCTCGACCTGCTGCGCCGCCATGCGCACCAGGCCCAGGGCGTGGTGGTTCACGCGCGCGGTCTCGCCCGAGATGTCGAGCGCGCCGGCCAGCTCGCCGCGTCCGCTGAAGATGGGCGCCGCCGCGCAGCCCAGCCGGCCGTTCTGCGCCAGGTAGTGCTCGCCGCCCAGCACCATCAATGCCTCGCGCTCGGCCAGCGCGGTGCCGATGGCGTTGGTGCCGCGGTGGCTCTCCGACCATTCCACGCCGGGCTGCAGCGCCACGCGCTGGGCCTTGGGCAGGAAGTCGGGGCTGCCGATTTCTTCAAGGATGAGGCCGCTGGCGTCCGACAGCGCGACGATGCAGCCGTTGCCCACCGCATGCTCGGCGAGCCCGTCGAGCTCGGGCTGCGCGCAGCTGAGCAGGCGCATCGCCTGCTCGCGCCGCTCGTTGAGCAGCGAAGGCGCCATCGGCGTCGGGTCGATGCAATGCGGATCGACCGGCCGGCTGCGCTGCCACGAGCGCGAGATGTGCGGCGCGATCCACGGCGCCGGGTCGCGGCCCTGCGCGAAAAACAGCTCGCGGGCCTGCGCGACGCTGACCGAGGGGGCGGAAGCTTCACTCATCTTGCGGAACTCCGTGGGCGGGATTGCCGGCGATTCGCCTTGTGCGACATCGTAGTCGCCGCCGTCGCGCTCATCTGTCGCAGATTGCGAATGGAAACCCTCTGCGCGGGCCGCGCCCCTGTGGCGCGGGGCTTGGGGATTGTCCCGATCCGCGCGGGTATGCCGCTTGCGGTGCCTGTGCGGGCCGCCGCATGTCGCGGCGCCCGTTCACACCTTACCCAACGGAGACAACCCATGGACATGCTCGAACCGGGCAAATTCGGTACCGCGGTGCCTTTCAAGAAGCGCTACGGCAACTACATCGGCGGCGAATGGGTCGCGCCGGTGGAGAACCAGTATTTCGGCAACATCACGCCCGTCACCGGCAAGGTCTTCTGCGAAGTGCCGCGCTCCAGCGCCGCCGACATTGAGCGCGCGCTCGACGCCGCCCACAAGGCCAAGGGCGCCTGGGGCCGCACCTCGACCACCGAGCGTGCCAACATCCTGAACCGCATCGCCGACCGCATGCAGGAAAACCTGGCCATGCTGGCCGCCGCCGAGACCTGGGACAACGGCAAGCCGATCCGCGAGACCATGGCCGCCGACCTGCCGCTGGCCATCGACCACTTCCGCTACTTCGCCTCGTGCGTGCGCTCGCAGGAAGGTGGCATCAGCGAGATCGACCACGAAACCTTCGCGTACCACTTTCACGAGCCCATCGGCGTGGTCGGCCAGATCATTCCGTGGAACTTCCCGATCCTCATGGCCGTGTGGAAGCTCGCACCCGCGCTGGCGGCCGGCAACTGCGTGGTGCTCAAGCCCGCCGAGCAGACGCCGGTGTCGATCCTGGTGCTGATGGAGGTCATCGGCGACCTGCTGCCGCCGGGCGTGCTGAACATCGTCAACGGCTTCGGCGTGGAGGCGGGCAAGCCGCTGGCGTCGAGCAACCGCATCGGCAAGATCGCCTTCACCGGCGAGACCACCACGGGCCGGCTGATCTCGCAGTACGCGAGCCAGAACCTCATTCCGGTCACGCTGGAGCTGGGCGGCAAGTCGCCCAACATCTTCTTTGCCGACGTGATGGAGCGCGACGACGCCTTCTTCGACAAGGCGCTCGAAGGCTTCACGATGTTCGCGCTGAACCAGGGCGAGGTCTGCACCTGCCCGAGCCGCGCGCTGATCCAGGAGTCGATCTACGACCGCTTCATGGAGCGCGCACTGAAGCGCGTGGCCGCCATCAAGCAGGGCAGCCCGCTCGACGCGGCCACCATGATCGGCGCGCAGGCCTCGAGCGAGCAGCTGGAAAAGATCCTGTCGTACCTGGACATCGGCCGGCAGGAGGGCGCGCAGGTGCTCATCGGCGGCGAACGCCAGCAGCTCGACGGCGATCTGGCCGACGGCTACTACGTCAAGCCGACCGTGTTCCGCGGCTACAACAAGATGCGCATCTTCCAGGAAGAGATCTTCGGACCCGTGGTGTCGGTCACCACCTTCAAGGACGAGGAAGAAGCGCTGTCGATCGCCAACGACACGCTCTACGGTCTGGGCGCCGGCGTGTGGAGCCGCGACATGAACCGTGCCTTCCGCATGGGCCGCGGCATCCAGGCCGGCCGCGTGTGGACCAACTGCTATCACCAGTACCCGGCGCATGCGGCCTTCGGCGGCTACAAGCAATCGGGCATCGGGCGCGAGAACCACAAGATGATGCTCGACCACTACCAGCAGACCAAGAACCTGCTCGTGAGCTACAGCGAGAACAAGCTGGGCTTCTTCTGATGACCGGCGAGGTCCTGCGCGTCACCGCGACCGACGCGGCGCTCGCGCTCATCGACGACCTCGCCGCACGGCACGGCCCGCTGATGTTCCATCAGTCGGGCGGCTGCTGCGACGGCAGCGCACCCATGTGCTACGCGCAGGGCGAGTTCATCGTGGGCGACTACGACCGGCTGCTGGGCCGCATCGGCGGCATGCCGTTCTACATCAGCGGGCCGCAGTTCGAGTACTGGCAGCACACGCAGCTGATCATCGACGTGGTGACGGGGCGCGGCGGCATGTTCTCTCTGGAAGGGCCGCTGGGCGTGCGCTTCCTGACGCGCTCGCGGCTGTTCACGGAGGCGGAGTGGGCGGTGCTCGAGGCGGAGGCGGCGGGGTAGGGGCCCGGCCGGTCGTCAGTTCGACGAAGCCAGCAGCTGCCGCACCAGCAGTTGCGTCGCTGGCGTCAGCGCCGCGCCCGTCTTCGTCGCCATCAGCAGGCGCCGCGTGGCCCAGGCGTCCTTCAGGTGCACCACCTTCAGGTCGAGCGCGGCCACCTGCGCCTTGCAAGCGGCCAGCGGCACCACGCCGATGCCGAGGTTGGCCGCGATCATGTGGCACATCGCATCGAAGCTGCGCACCTGCACGCGCAGGCGCATCGGAATGCCGGCCTGTTCGGCCGCGCGCGAGGTCAGCTCGAGCAGCGAGCTGCTGCGGTTCAGCCCCACGAACTCGTGCGCGAGACAGGTCTTGAAATCGACCTGCTTCGCACGCAGGTGCGCCAGCGGATGCGGCCGGGCGCACAGCACCACGAGCTCGTCGGTCTGGAAGGGCGCGACGTCCAGGCCGTAGGCGGGTGTGTTCTCGGCGAACACCCCCACGTCGGCGAGGCCGTCGACTAGCGCGCGCACGATGTCGCCGCTGAGCTGTTCCTCGACCTCGACGCGGATATCGGGATGCTGTCCCAGGAAAGCCGCCAGCGTGGTCGGCAGGAACTCCGTCAGCGCCGACATGTTGGCCCACAGCCGCACATGGCCGCGCACGCCGCTGGCGTAGTCGCCCAGCTCGTTGCTGAACTGCTCGAAGCCCTGGAACAGGCGCATCGCATGCTGCATCGCCACATGCCCGGCCGGTGTGAGCGCGATGCCCTGGGCGCTGCGTTCGAGCAGCTTGGAGCCCGTGGCGGCTTCGAAGTCGGACAGGCGCCGGCTCGCCGCCGAGAGCGCGAGGTGACACGCTTCCGCGCCCTTGGTGATGCTGCCCGACTGCGCCACGGCGCAGAACAGGCGCAGCGTCACGAAATCGACACGCGCGGGGTTGATGGTGCTGGCCATCGGCGGATTCTAGAGAGCGCGCCAGTGCCGAAAGTCATGCGCACGGGTTAAAAGAATTTTTGACATGTTATGTCGCTGCACCTATAGTGAATCCATCGAAGCATCGCGCGCTTCCCACGGTAGACAACCCAAAGGAGAGGTATGCAATCACTGCTGGATCAACTCGAAGGCCTCGATGTGCTGGCCGGTGCCGCGATGGGTGGGCTGTCTGTTCAGCTGCAGCCAATTCCGGGCAGCACGCCGGTGGTCCAGGTGAGCATCGAGGGGCGTGACGAGCTGCCGATCTTCGTCACCAGCTCCGACATGCAGATCATCTGCATCTGCTACCTCTGGACCGAAGAAGACGTGAAGCCCGCGCGGCGCACCGAGCTGCTCGAATCGCTGCTCGACCTCAACCCGTCGGTGCCGCTGTCGTCTTTCGGACGCGTCGGTGGCCGCTACGTGCTCACGGGGGCGCTGGGGCGCAACGCGAGCGTCGAAGACATCGCACGCGAAGTGGCCGTGCTCAGCGACAACGCGCTCGATGCACTCGACGCCTTGTCCGAATTCCTGAATTAAGCGGAGATCATCATGACAGTCATCAAGAAGCTGGTCACCTTGCTGCGCGGCAGCGCCCGCGAAATCGGCGAGAGCGTGATCGACAGCAATGCCACGCGCATCTACGAGCAGGAAATCATCGACGCCAAGCACAGCATCGAGAAGGCCAAGGGCGACCTCACGGGCGTGATGGCCAAGGAGATGCAGTCGGCCCGCGAAATCGAACGCCTGAAGGGCGAGGTCGCGCGCTACGAAGGCCTGGCGCTCGAAGCGCTCAACAAGACCCAGGAAGGCCTGGCGCTCGACGTGGCGGCCAAGGTCGGCACGCTCGAGCAGGAGCTCGAGGAGCAGGCCAAGGCCCACGCCTCGTATGCGCTGCAGGTGTCGCGGCTCAAGGACCTGATCAAGTCGGCCGAGGCGCGCATCCGCGAGCACGAGCGCGAGATCGGCATTGCCAAGACCACCGAGAGCGTCTACCGCGCCACGCAGTCGATCTCCGAGAACATCGGCAGCGGCGGCTCGCGCCTGGCCAGCGCGCGCGAGTCGCTGGAGCGCATCCGCTCGCGCCACGAAGACCTGTCCGACCGCATGACGGCGGGCCAGCAGCTCGAGGACGAGTTCGGCCACAGCGCGCTCGAGAAGAAGCTGGCCGCGGCAGGCATCGGCAACGACGCCGACCGCACTGGCAAGGTGATGGAGCGCATCCGCGCCCGGCAGGCCAAGCCGTCCGAACCGTCCGAACCGTCCGAACCGTCCGAACCGGCTCCGGAGTGACGATGGTGCGGGTCAAGCCGGTACGCTGGCAAGGCTCGGACGAGGCGATCCGCGCGGTCCAGGTGGCCTTCGACGTGGAAGAGGCCGTGCTCGAGGCCGTGCGCACCGCGGCCTTCGAGCAGCACGTGTCCACGCCCGACCAGATCCGGCAGGTGCTGGGGTTGGCGACCACCTCGAAGCCGAAGCGGCCGCGTCTCACGGTGTCGTTGAACACGGCCGATTACGAGTTTCTGGCGGCGCGGTATGGTCTGTCACCTGACGACCGCCTGGCCATCAAGGAGAGGGCCACGCGCGAACTGATTGCCTTTGCAGGCAAGGCGAACAAGAAGAACACCGGCACGAAGAAGCCGGGCGGCAGGTAAGAAGAAAAGAGAACAACAACCAACCCGCACGCGGGAGGATCAATGGGCGATTTCATGGGAGCGGTGACGGGGTACCCCACCGCGATCTACACGGTGCTGCTCGGCGTCGTGGTGATCTATTGGGTGCTCGCGGTGGTCGGCATGGTCGACTTCGAGAGCAGCGGGATCGACGTCGACCTGCAGACGCATGCCGACGGCGACACCAGCGACATGGGCCAGATCGCGAGCTACGTGGTCGCCTTCGGCCTGAACGGCGTGCCGTTCTCGGTGGCCGTGAGCCTGCTGGTGCTCGTGGCCTGGACGCTCTCGTGCCTGGGCGGCGAGTGGCTGCTGCCGCTGGTGCCGACGATGGTGCTCAAGCTGGTGGCCGGCACGGTGCTGCTGGTGGCCAGCGCGGCCCTCGCCATCCCGGTGACGGCGGTGGCCATCCGTCCGCTCAAGGGCCTTTTCGTGAGCCACACGGCCGTGAGCAATGCGGCGCTGGTAGGCCAGGTCTGCCGCGTCGTCACCGGCGTGGTGAACGAGAAAGACGGCCGCGCCGAAGTGGCGCGCCGTGGCGCCAGCCTCAACATCCGCGTCTGGGCGCCCACGCCCAACGCCCTCAAGCGCGGCTCGCACGCGCTCATCCTCGAATACGACGAGGTGGCCGCGCGCTACCTCATCGCGGCGCACGAAGACATCGTCTGAGAAGGCGTGAACGAACCCGCCATGTCCGTTCATCGGCCACGCCGGATTCATTCACACCTTCTGACCGCGCGCATCCCTCACCCAAGTTCGTTCGCTCGCTCTTAAAGCATCTGGAGAAAAAATGGAGCCCATCATCTTCGCCGTGGTCATACTGGCCGTCGTCATCCTCGGCCTGTTCGCGATGTTCGCCAAGTTCTATCGCAAGATCGAACAGGGCCACGCCCTCATCGTGAACACGCTGCGCGCCGAGCCCGAGGTGACCTTCACCGGCCGCATGGTCTACCCGATCATCCACAAGGCCGAGCTGATGGACATCTCGGTCAAGACCATCGAGATCGACCGCTCGGGCAACGAAGGCCTGATCTGCCGCGACAACATCCGCGCGGACATCAAGGTGAAGTTCTTCGTGCGCGTCAACAAGACCGCCGACGACGTGCTGAAGGTGGCGCAGGGCATCGGCTGCGCACGGGCCTCGAACCACGAGACGCTCGAAGAGCTGTTCTCGGCCAAGTTCTCCGAAGCGCTCAAGACGGTGGGCAAGTCGATGGACTTCGTCGACCTGTACCAGGCGCGTGACGGCTTCCGCGACGAGATCATCAGCCAGATCGGCAACGACCTCTCGGGCTACGTGCTCGAAGACGCCGCCATCGACTACCTCGAGCAGACGCCGCTGTCCGAGCTGGACGCCAACAACATCCTCGATGCGCAGGGCATCAAGAAGATCACCGAGCTGACGGCGGTCGAGCACGTGCGCACCAACGAGCTGCGTCGCAACGAGGAAATGCAGATCAAGAAGAAGAACGTCGAGACGCAAGAGGCATTGCTCGAGCTCGAGCGCCAGCAGGCCGACGCCACCGCGCGCCAGCAGCGCGAAATTGCCAGCGTGCGCGCCCGCGAAGAAGCCGAGACCTCCAAGATCCAGTCCGAAGAGCGCACCAAGTCCGAAACCGCCCGCCTCATGGCCGAACAGTCGGTCTCGGTGCAGCAGGAGAACGTGCAGCGCGAGAAGGAAGTGGCCGAGAACAACCGCAAGCGCGCGGTGGCCATCGAGGAAGAAAAGGTCACGCGCGCTCGCGACCTCGAAATCGTCGATCGCGAGAAGGAAGTGACCCTGCAGCGCATCGAGAAGGACAAGGCCGTCGAAGTGCAGAAGAAGGCCATTGCCGACGTGATCCGCGAGCGCATCGTGGTCGAGCGCACCGTGGCCGAGCAGGAAGAGGCCATCAAGGAACTGCGCGTGGTGGCCGAGGCCGAGCGCACCAAGAAGTCGGTCGTGATCATGGCCGAAGGCCAGGCCGAAGAGAAGATGGTGCTCGACGTGAAGGCCGCCGAAACGCAAGAGAAGCGCGCCCGCCACAAGGCCGCCGAAGAACTCACGTTGGCCGACGCCAAGCTCAAGGTCGCCGAGCGCGACGCCGAATCGAAGAAGCGCGAAGCCGAAGGCGTGGAAGCCATTTCCGCCGCACCGGGCCTGGCCGCTGCCAAGGTCGAAATTGCCACGGCCCAGGCCAAGCTCGCAAGCTTCGAAGCCGAGGCGTCGGGCAAGGAAAAGCTGGGTCTGGCCGACGTGCATGTGCGCCAGGCCGATGCCGACGCGATCCTCAAAGCCGGCCAGGCCGATGCACAGGTCATCGAGGCCCGCTCGCAGGCCGAAGCGGCCGGCATGCGTGCCAAGTTCGAAGCCGAAGCCTCGGGCAAGGAAAAGCTGGGCCTCGCCGAAGTCAACGTGCGCACGGCCGACGCCGAGGCCACGCTCAAGTCGGGCCAGGCCGATGCGCAGGTGATCGAAGCGCGCTTCAACGCCGAGGCCAAGGGCCTGCACGAGAAGTTCGAGGCCATGAAGTCCATGAGCCCCGAAACCCGCGACCACGAAGAGTTCCGCATGCGCCTGGAAAAGTCGCACATCGAGACCATGAAGGGCATAGACGCGCAGACGTCCATCGCCAAGGAACAGGCCGACGTGCTGGGCACCGCGCTCGCCAACGCCAAGATCGACATCGTGGGCGGCTCGGGTGACTACTTCGACAGCTTCGTGCGCTCGCTCTCCGTGGGCAAGGGCATCGACGGCGTCATCTCCAAGAGCCAGGCGGTGCAGGTCGCCTTCAAGGAACAGCTCTCGGGCGAGCGCGACGTGGTGAAGGACCTGCGCGACATCGTCGGCGCACTGGGCAACTCGTCGGGCGAAATCCAGAACCTCAGCGTCGCCTCGCTGATGAGCAAGATCGCCAACGACGGCACCGAAAGCCAGAAGTCGGCGCTGCAGAACCTGATCTCCTCCTTCCGCAACTGAGTCGGGGGCGCGCGATGAACCCGAACCTGAAGTGCAGTTGCGCCGCCCATGCCGCGATGCAGCCCGTCGCGCTCGCCGAAGCCCTGCTCGGCGTGCAGTGCGGCGACTGCCACGGCATGGTGATGGACATGGACGATTGGCGCAGCTGGAAGGCCGCCGACCCGAAGCGCGTGCCGCATGAGGTCGACGACGAGGTGATCGAGGTGTTCGACATCGCCGCCGTGCGCCACTGCCCCGAGTGCGAGCGGCTGATGCAGCGCCTGCGCGTGAGCGCCGGGCCTGACTTCCGCATCGACCGCTGCGTGGCCTGCCAGAACCTCTGGTTCGACCAGGGCGAATGGCGCGCCCTCGTGAGCCGCGGCCTGGCCGGCCGGCTCGACGAGCTGCTGTCCGACGGCTGGCAGCGCCGGCTGCAGACCGAGGAGGTGCGCGAGGCGCGCCTGGCCGCGCTGCGCCGCCGCTACGGCGACGACTGCATCGACGAGCTGGACCGCATCCGCGCCTGGCTCGACACCCAGCCTCACCGCGACGAATTGCTCGCACTGCTGCGCGCGGACTGACCGCGCCGATCCATGCAACCCACCGACGACACCGCAGCGCCGCCCGGCGCCCAGGCCCCCATCGACCCCACCGAAGCGCTGGTCTCCGGCAGCGGCAGCTACGACCTGCTGAAGAAGCGGCTCGAAACCCAGGGTGAGGGCCTGCTCAAGAAGACGCAGGCGCTCAACGAGCAGCGGCTGGCCGAGTTCGGCCGCTCCGACCAGGCGCTGATCTTGCGCACCCGCGCGCGCACCGAGAACAACGCCGTGGCGCGCGACATCGTGCGCATCGGCGACCTGCTGCTGTTCGGCTACAACGTCTTCATCGGCCTGCGCAAGGAAACGGCCGTGGGCGACGTGTTCGGCCTGTACCGGCTCGCATCGCCGGGCGAGGCCGCCACCGAGAACGACGAGCTGCAGCCCGTGCCGCTGGCCGGCACCTTCCTGGAAGACGCACGTTTCGCCTCCGACTTCCGCGAGCTCTACGCCTACTACAAGCAGGCCACGCTGCTGCAGCTGCGCGTGACGCAGGACAAGCTGCTCGCCTCGTTCCAGATCGGCCAGCAGCTGCACGACGTGCGCGTGTTCCGCTGGGCCATCGAGCGCAACGGCGGCATTCACTACATCGACAACCGCGGCGAGCGCGACATCGCCTTGCCCGCGAGCCACGATTTCGAATGGACCGTGGCCACGCGCGAAGACCACGTGGGCGGCAAGCATCCGCACGTGAACGTGCTCGACACCGTGTTCGTCGAGACGCTGGGCGGCGACCTCACGGTCAAGATCGAGAACAACACCGAGACCGGGCTGGGCATCTACAGCGAGCCGGTGGAGGACAAGAGCCAGTCGCTCACCGACGCGGAGATCGCCTGGGCCAAGCTGGGCATGCTGATCCTGCTGCGCGTGAAGCCCTACCGCGAGCAGGTCACGCGCTACCTGGTGTTCAACATCCGCACGCAGCAGGTCGAGCGCATCGACGCCATCGGCGGCTCCTGCGTGCAGCTGCCCGAAGACCACGGCATCATTTTTCCGGGCGGCTACTACCTGCAGTCGGGCGAGTACAAGCGCTTCGACTTGCCGGCCGAGGTGGTCGAAAACCTGCGCTTCAAGCGCATGCTGCGCTCGCCCAACGGCGAAGACGTGGCCTATGTCTTTTACGACCCGAAGCCCGGGCGCTATGCGCTGTTCAACTACAACCTGATCGACAAGAAGCTCGCCACGCCGATCATCGCCAACGGCTACGCGCGCTTTGCCGACGGCCGCATGCTGGTGTTCAACGGCGACGACGTTGAGCCCACGCGCGTGCACCCGATGCAGCTGTGGCAGACGCCTTTCGCCAGCGAAGAGCACGTGAGCGCGCAGCCGCCCGCCACCGGCTTCTTCGGCAAGATCGGCAATGCCGAGCTGGTGCGCGGGGTGAGCGACCTCATGGGCATCGCCCGCGCGGTGCGCGAGCAGGCGCCCACGCGCGCCGCCTATGAAGACCTGATCCGCCAGTGCACCCGCGTGAGCGACGCCTACTTCTGGCTCGACGCGCCCGAGGCCACCGGCCTCATGGGCGAGCTGCGCAGCATCGCCGAGGTGGCGCGCAGCACGCTGGCCGAGTTCGAAAAGGTCGACACCATCCGCCGCGAAACCGCGCGCGCGCTGGCCCGCGCGGAAGACGAGCAGCACGCGCTGCTGGTCGACATTGCCAGCACCCTCTGGCGCGCGCCCGACGATTTCGTGAAGGCGCTGGGCCGGCTGCGCGAACGGCGCGGCGCGCTGCAGATGCTCAAGGAGCTGCGCTACGCCGACCTGCCGCGCATCGCCGCGATGGACGCCGCGCTCGAAGTCGAGCAGCAGCGCATCGGCGAGCGCGCCATGCAGTTCCTGGCGGCCGACACGGCCTTCCACGGCCAGCGGCAGGCGCTGGACAAGCTCGCGCTCGAACTGCCCAATCTGGCCACGTCGCCCGCGCTCGGGCAGATGCTCGCCACGCTCGACGAGCAAGCTGCCGGCCTTGATCTGCTGACCGAGCAGCTGGGCAGCCTGCCGGGCGGCGACGCGGTGATCCGCACGTCGATCCTGGACCGCATCTCGCTGATCTACGCCGACATCAACCGCATGCGCGCCGATGCGCGCGCGCGGCGCAAGTCGCTGGGCGCGACCGAGGCGCGTGCCGAGTTCGGCGCGCAGTTCAAGCTCTTCAGCCAGGCGGTGGAAAACGCACTGGAGTTCGCCGACACGCCCGAGAAGTGCGACGACGCGCTCACGCGCCTGCTGGCGCAGCTCGAAGAGATCGAAGGCCGTTTCGCCGAGCAGGAAGACTTCCTGGCCGACATCGCCGAGAAGCGCGAGACCGTGTACGAGGCGCTGTCCGCGCGCCGCCAGAGCCTGGTCGACGCCCGCCAGCGCCGCGCGCAGGGCGTGGTCGACGCGGCAGGGCGCATCCTCGACGGCATCCCGCGCCGCATCGCGCAGTTCGGCGACCTGACGCAGGTGCACAGCTACTTCGCGGCCGACCCGATGATCGGCAAGCTGCACACGCTGATCGCCGACCTGCGCACGCTGGGCGCCGCGGTGCCGGCCGACGAACTCGACACGCGCCTGAAGACCGCGCGCGACCAGGCGCTGCGTTCCATCCGCGACAAGCGCGAGCTGGTGAGCGAGGGCGGCGACACGCTGCGGCTCGGTCGCCACGCCTTCACCGTGCACCGCCAGCCGGTCGACCTGACGCTCGTGGCCCGCGACGAAGGCATGGCCTACCAGGTCACGGGCACCGACTACCAGAGCCCGGTCGATGAGCCCCGGCTGCTGCCGCTGCAGCGCTACTGGAACCAGTCGCTGGTGTCCGAGACCCCCGAGCTGTCGCGCGCCGAATACCTCGCCGGCCGACTGCTGGAAGCGCTGCTCGACGGCAAAGCCGAGCGCACGTGGGCCGAGGTGCTCACGTTGCTGGCCGAAGACCCGCTGCATCCGCAGCTGCTCGACATGGTTCGCCGCTTCGCTGCGGCGCGTTACCAGGAGGGCTACCAGAAAGGCATCCATGACGACGACGCGATGCGCCTGCTGGGCGCGCTCGTCGGCATGCAGGACCAGGCGGGCCTGCTCGCCTGGGGCCCGACCGAACGCGCGCTGGCCTTGCTCTACTGGCAGCACGGCCACCTGATCGCGCACCGCGAATCGATGTTGCGCCGCGCGCGTGCCGCGATGCAGATGCTGGCGCTGTTCGGCCGGCGCGATGCGCTGGAGCAGCTCGAAGCCGACATCGCGCGTGCACTGAACCACTTCGCCCGCGACGTGGTGCCCGATCTGCTGCCGCTGGCCGACCCCGAGAACGACGAGGAACGCGACGCGCACGACGGCCGCGTGACCACCCTGTGTGACCAGGCCGCCGCATACCTCGTGCGCGAACTCGCCGGCCCGCATGGCGGCGAGACCTGGGCCGTGTCCGGCGCGGGCGAGGACCTCGCGGCGGCGTTGCTGCGCGAGCTGGAGCGCGGCGGCCGGCGCGACGCATGGCAGCACGACCTCGACGCCGCACCGCCCGCCGAGCGCTGGCGCCTGGCGCGCGACTGGGTGCGCGCCTACGCGACGCACCAGGCGCCGCAATCGGTCGACTGGACCGACGACGCGGCCAGCGTGCTGGCCATGCCGTTGCAGCGCACCCGCGTCAATGCGGCGCTCGACCGCACCGTCGAGGGTCTGCGTGGCGAGCACCCGCGCGTCGCCGAAGGGCGCCTCACGCTGAACCTCAACGACTTCTGGCGCCGCTTCCTGTTCCACACGATGCACGCGGTGCCGGGTTACGAGGCGCTGCACAGCCTGCGCCACGAGCTGCTCGAGCGCGAGAAGGCGCGGCTCAAGCTGAGCCAGTTCCAGGCCAAGCCGCTGTCGACCTTCGTGCGCAACCAGCTGATCGACGAGCTGTACCTGCCCATCATCGGCGACAACCTCGCCAAGCAGATCGGCTCGGCGGGCGAGGGCAGCCGGACCGACCGCATGGGCCTGCTGCTGCTGATCTCGCCGCCCGGCTACGGCAAGACGACGCTCATGGAGTACGTGGCCGACCGCCTCGGCCTGATCTTCGTGCGCATCAACTGCCCTGCGCTGGGCCACGGCGTGACGGCCATCGACCCGGCGAACGCGCCCAACAGCGCGGCGCGGCAGGAGCTGGAAAAGCTCAACCTGGGCCTGGCCATGGGCAGCAACGTGATGCTGTACCTGGACGACATCCAGCACACCAGCCCCGAGTTCCTGCAGAAGTTCATCGCGCTGGCCGACGGCACGCGCCGCATCGAGGGCGTGTGGAATGGCGAGCCGCGCAGCTACGACATGCGCGGCAAGCGCTTCGCGATCGTGATGGCGGGCAACCCGTACACCGAGTCGGGCGACGTGTTCAAGATCCCGGACATGCTGGCCAACCGCGCCGACATCTACAACCTGGGCGACGTGCTCTCGGGCCGCGAGGCGGCGTTCGCGCTCTCGTACATCGAGAACAGCCTGACCTCCAACCCCACGCTGATGCCGCTGGCCTCGCGCGACCCGAAGGACGTGCAACTGCTGGTGAAAATGGCGCAGGGCCACGACGTGCCGAGCAGCGCGCTCTCGCACGCCTACAGCTCGGTGGAGCTGGAAGAGATCAAGGCGCTGCTGCAGCGCCTGTTCCGGGCGCGCGACCTGCTGCTGAAGGTCAACCTCGCGTACATCGAGTCGGCCGCGCAGCAGGAGACCTACCGTGTCGCGCCGCCGTTCAAGCTGCAGGGCAGCTACCGCAACATGACCAAGCTCGCCGGCAAGATCACGCCGCTGATGCGCGACGAGGAGCTCGATGCGCTGCTGCGCGACCACTACCGCGGCGAGGCCCAGACGCTGACCACCGGCGCGGAAGAAAACCTGCTGCGCCTCGCGCAACTGCTCGGCAGCCCGACGCCGGAGGAGAGCGCCCGCTGGACCGCCATCTGCGACGAGTTCGTGCGTCAGCGCAAGCTCGGCGGCGCCGACGTCGACGGCAGCCAGCGCATCGCGAGCAGCATGCTCGACGTGGCGCGCGCGGTCGATGCACTCAAGCCCGAGCCCAAGCCTGCCGCAGAGGGACCGAACGAGAGCCAGCGCCTGGCCGACGCCATGCTGCAGATCGCCGTGACCTACCGCGAGCTGATCCTGCCGCTGGTGACGGCGACCGAGCGCCGGCTCGAACTCGACCGCTCGATCAAGCAGGACATGGAGCGCCTCGCCGCCGAGGTGCAGGCCACGCGGGCCGCGCCCAAGCGCGTGCCACCGCCACCATCTCCGCCCAAAGCCGACAAGGATCACTGATGTCCGCATTGCCCGAACTGCTGGCCCAGCTTGACGCCACCCTGGCCGACACGCGCCTGAGCGACGACGAGCGCCGCGTGCTGGTCCACACCCTGCGCGAAGCCTCGCCGCCCGAAGACGGCCTGCGCCAGCTGCGCAACCGAGCCTTCGACCTCGTGCGCTCGCGCACCGCCGACCCCGAACAGCTGTCGCTGCTCAAGTGGCTCGAAGGCGTGGTGCGCGCGATCGACACGGGCCGTTCGCCCGACAGCGTCACGGTGCGCTCGCAGGCCTACTTCAGCCCCGGCACGGCCTGCCTGCAGGCGATCAATCAGCAACTGCGAACGGCGAAGCGCGCGGTCGACCTGTGCGTGTTCACGCTCTCGGACGACCGCATCACCGCCGAGGTGCTGGCGGCGCACCGGCGCGGCGTGACGGTGCGCTTCATCACCGACAACGACAAGGAATACGACCGCGGCAGCGACGTCGGCCAGCTGCGCGCGGCCGGCATTCCGGTGGCGGTGGACCGCACCGAGGCCCACATGCACCACAAGTTCGCGATCTTCGACGGCGCGCGACTGCTCAACGGCAGCTACAACTGGACCCGCAGCGCCTGCGAGTACAACGAGGAGAACCTGGTGCTGAGCAACGACCCGCCGCTAGTGCGGCGCTTTGCGGACGAATTCGACATCTTGTGGAAAGAACTGCAGGCCCCCTGATGCCAAGACGAATCGACTACGACTGGGAACTGCCCGCTGCCATGCAGCAGCGGCTGGGCGGCAGCACCTACGGCGCGCAGCGCATCATCCACGAGCAGGAGCACCTGATGGTGATCCTGCACGAGCCGCCCTCGGGCACCGGCGCCGAGCGCAAGCCCATCGTGTTCCTGCGCAAGCCCGACGGCGCGTGGCTGCACAAGGGCAACAACCCCGGCGAGCGCGCGCTCGCCAAGCTGCTCGAAAGCTACCGCGCGGCATTCAGCACCTTCGAGATTCGCCACCAGGCCGCCGAGACCTCGGAAGACCTGTTCCAGATCCTCGGCCCGTTGATCCCGCTCACCCGCGCCGCGCGGAACATGCAGGACACCCTGCAGGCCGCGCGCGATGCGGTGAAGGGCGACCTGATGCTCATCGACCAGCGCGACCTCGCGGTGGAGATCGCACGCGGCTTCGAGCTGCTGCTGGCCGACACGCGCATGTCGCTCGACTACCGGCTCGCACGCGCCGCCGAGGCGCAGGCGCACTCGGCCCTCGAGATGAGCCGTGCGCAGCACAAGCTCAACACCATCGCCGCGCTGACCTTTCCGCTCATGGCCGTCGGCGCGGCCTTCGGCATGAACCTGCACAGCGGTGTGGAGAACCTGCCGTCGTGGGTGTACTGGCTCATCTTCGCGGCCGGCATCTGCCTGGGCGTGATGCTGCGCGGCTGGGTCAAGACACCGGCCGAGCCGCCGGTGGTTGCCAGGCCTGCGTCCACGCTGAAGAAAAAGTAGGGCGTACCGCAGGGTCTTCGCGTTTCGCGAAGGCCTGCTGCCATCCGAGCAATTCCGTTCGTCGCCATCTGTTCCTAGAGTCGGGGCAACCCACCTGGAGACAGAGAAAAGATGAACGCACTCGAAGGCCTGAAGGTGCTGGAGCTTGGCCAGCTCATCGCCGGCCCCTTCGCCGGCAAGACGCTCGCCGAGTTCGGCGCCGACGTGATCAAGGTCGAGCCCGCCGGCGTCGGCGATCCGCTGCGCAAGTGGCGGCTGCTGCGCGATGGCACCTCGGTGTGGTGGGAGGTGCAGTCGCGCAACAAGCGCTCGGTGTGCCTCGATCTGCGCAGCGCCGAAGGGCAGGAGGCCGTGCGCGCGCTGGCGCTCGAGGCCGACGTGCTCATTGAGAATTTCAAGCCCGGCACGCTCGAAGGCTGGGGCCTGGGCTGGGAGCAGCTGCATGCGCTGAACCCGCGCCTCATCATGCTACGCATCTCGGGCTACGGGCAGACCGGCCCCTACCGCGACAAGCCGGGCTTCGGCGTGCTCGGCGAATCGATGGGCGGGCTGCGCTACCTCAGCGGCGAGCCCGGCCGGGTGCCGGTGCGCGTGGGCGTCTCGCTGGGCGACACTCTGGCTGCGCTGCATGGCGTGATCGGCGTGCTCACGGCGCTGCACCACCGCACGGCCCACGGCGGCGAGGGCCAGTTCATCGACGTGGCGCTGTACGAGTCGGTCTTCAACGTGATGGAAAGCCTGCTGCCCGAGTACGACGCCTTCGGTGCCGTGCGCGAGCGGGCCGGCAGCGCCTTGCCGGGGATCGCGCCGACCAACGCCTACCGCTGCAGCGACGGCCACTACGTGCTGGTGGCGGGCAACGGCGACAGCATCTTCCGCCGCCTGATGCGCGCCATCGACCGCGCGGACCTGGAGAACGACCCCGGCCTCGTGCACAACGACGGCCGCGTGCTGCGTGTGGAAGAGATCGACGCCGCCATCGAAGCCTGGACCCTGCAGCGCAGCCGCGACGAGGTGCTGGCCGTGCTCGACGCGGCGGGCGTGCCGGTCGGGCGCATCTACACGGTGGCCGACATCGCGACCGATCCGCAGTACCTGGCCCGCGAGATGATCGTGCAAGCGCGCGGCTCCGACGGCGCGCTGCTCAAGGTGCCGGGCGTGGTGCCCAAGCTCAGCGCCACGCCGGGGCGCATCGCCCACGCGGCGCCGCGCCTGGGCGAGCACACGGCGGACCTGCAGGGTGCGGGCTGGCCGGTGCGTGGTGTGGAAAGCGAGGCCGTATGAAAACCGGCAACGGCACGCGGCTGTTCATCAACGAGGTCGCCACGCGCGACGGCTTCCAGATGGAAAGCCGCTTCATTCCCAGCGACGACAAGGTCGCACTGATCGACTGGCTGAGCACGCTCGGCTACGCCAAGATCGAGGTCACTTCGTTCACCTCGGCTCAGGCCATTCCCGCGCTGCGCGACGGCGAAGAGGTGATGCAGCGCATCGCCCGCCGGCCCGGCGTGGTCTACACCGCACTCGTGCCCAATGTGCGCGGCGCCGAGCGCGCGCTCGAAAGCCGCATCGACGAATTCAACATCGTCATGTCGGTCAGCGAGACGCACAACCTCAGCAACCTGCGGATGACCCGCGAGCAGTCGTTCGCGCAACTGGCCGACGTGATCGCGCTGGCCAAGCAGGCGAGGGTGCCGGTGAACGTGTCGCTCTCGTGCGTGTTCGGCTGTCCGATGGAAGGCGAGGTGTCGCTCGCAACGGTGCTCGGCTGGACCGACCGCTTCGCGGCGCTGGGCGTTCAGGGCCTCACGCTGTGCGACACCACGGGCATGGCCTATCCCACGCAGGTGCACGCCGTGTGCGAGGCCGTGCGCGCGCGGCACCCGGCGTTGGAGTGGACGGCGCATTTCCACAACACGCGCGGCATGGGCCTGGCGAACACCATCGCCGCGGTCGAGGCGGGCAACCGCCGGCTCGACATGTCGCTTGGCGGTATCGGCGGCTGCCCCTATGCGCCGGGCGCGACGGGCAACGTCGCGACCGAGGACGTGGTCCACATGCTGCAGTGCATGGGCTACGACACCGGCATGGACCTCGAAGGCCTGATCGGCGCTGCGGCTGAACTCGAATCGCTCGTGCAGCACGAATTGTCGAGTCAGGTCTCGCGCGCCGGCCACCGGCTGACGCGCCATGCGCCGCCGGCCGATTTCAACGCCATCGTCGAGCGCGCAAAGGCGCGCCCCATCAAGAAGGAGAACGCATGATCGACCACCTGGATCACCTGGTGCTCACCACCGCGAACGAAGAGGCCTGCATGCGTTTCTACGTCGAGGTGCTGGGCATGACGCTGGAGGTCTTCGGCGCCGGCCGCAAGGCCTTCCGCTTCGGCCACCAGAAGATCAACCTGCACGTGAAGGGCCACGAGTTCGAGCCCAAGGCCGAGCTGCCCACGCCCGGTTCGCTCGACCTGTGCTTCATCGCCAGCCTGCCGCTCGAAGACGTCATCGCGCGGTTGCAGGCGCAGGGCGTGCCGATCCTCGAAGGGCCCGTGATGCGCACGGGCGCCACCTCGCGCATCCGCTCGGTCTACGTGCGCGACCCCGACCTGAATCTCATCGAGATATCGGAGCTGGCGCACTGACGCGTACAGCCTGAAGACAGTCCACAAAAAACCACCGGAGACAAACCCATGAACCCCGCTCACCGCCTGCTCGCGGTCGGCCTCGCGCTGGCCGCTGCCGCCTCGCACGCCGACACCTGGCCTTCCAAACCCCTGACCTTCGTGGTGCCCACGGCACCCGCGGGCTCCACCGACATCATGGCGCGGCTGGTCGCCGACCCGCTGCAGCGCGCGCTGGGCCAGCCGGTGGTGGTCGACAACAAGCCCGGCGCCAGCGGCAACATCGGCACCGAGTTCGTGGCTCGCGCCGCGCCCGACGGCTACACGCTGCTGCTGCAGTACTCGGGCTACCACGTCGGCAATCCGTCGCTGTACCCGAACCTGCGCTGGAGCCCGACCAAGGACTTCGTGCCGGTGGCGATGGTGATGCGCGCGCCGCACGTGGTCGCGGTGAGCGGCAAGCTGCCCGTGACCTCGATGAAGGAACTCATCGAGTACGGCAGGAAGAAGGAGGGCGGCCTGTTCTATGCCTCGTCGGGCAACGGCTCGATCCAGCACATCGCAGGCGAACTGCTGTCGCGCCAGACCAAGCAGCCGGCCACGCACGTGCCCTACAAGGGCTCGGGGCCGGCCATCAACGACCTGGTGGCGGGCAATGTCGACATCTTCATCACCACGCCGCCCTCGGTCATCGGCCACTTCGCGGGCGGGCGCATCAAGGCGCTGGCGTACACGGGCAGCAAGCGGCACGCGTCGATGCCGAACGTGCCGACCTCGGCCGAGGCCGGGTTGCCGGGCTACGAGGTCGAGTCGTGGTTCGCGGTGTTCGCGCCGGCGAGGACGCCGCCCGAGGTGGTGAACAAGCTCAGCGCCGAGATCAGGAAGATCGTCGAGAGCGAGGCCTTCCGCAAGAAGGTGGACGAGCAGGGCGCCTTCGCGACCTACATGGACCCGGCCACGCTGGGCAGGTTCGTCGACCAGGAACTCGCGGCCTGGTCGAAGGTGATCAAGGGCGCCGACATCAAGCCGGAGTGAAGGCCCCCGGCCAGGCTCAGGGCTTGACGCCCA
Organism: Variovorax sp. GW821-FHT06D12; assembly: GCF_059419205.1. Taxonomy (NCBI): domain Bacteria; kingdom Pseudomonadati; phylum Pseudomonadota; class Betaproteobacteria; order Burkholderiales; family Comamonadaceae; genus Variovorax; species Variovorax sp. GW821-FHT06D12. The sequence goes on from NZ_JBWKRI010000008.1 coordinate 54,052, forward strand.
GCACCGACAGGATCACCGCCGCAAGGCCGAGCGCCACGGGCACCTGGTGCCCGGCCAGCGCGCGGGCCTGGGCCACGGACAGCCTGGTTTGCTGAAGGAGGTTCTTTTCCGAATGAAGGGGTGTGGACATGGTGTCTGCTCCTGTGTGGGGCGAACGATGTGTTCGCGTGGGTTCCACGATAGGCCTCTCAACCGGCGATGGCGCATGGCTTTTGTCGACACGGCGTTTCCGTTTTCGCAACGATCCGGGGGCTTTGGCAGGGAACTTCTGCCCAGAACTCAGAATGAGGTCATGCAACGGAAAGAACGAAACACATACGGAACGGGTTTGACGATGCGCAGGGCCACCCCGGCGGATGCCGTGCCCTGGCCGCTCCTGTTCGACGCGGACGGCCCGCGCCCCGAGATCGAAAAGTACCTGCTGCGCGGCGAGCAATGGCTGGCCGAACAGGCCGGCGAGGTCGTCGGCCAGATGGTGCTCATGGCCACGCGTGTCGACACCTGGGAGATCATGAACATCGCCGTGGCCGACGCCCACAAGGGCCAGGGCATCGGCACCGCGATGCTGAAGAAGGCGAAAGCGCTTGCCAGGCAGCGCGGCGCGCACCGGCTCGAAGTCGGCACGGGCAACAGCAGCCTGCGCGAGCTGGCCTTCTACCAACGCTTCGGCTTTCGGATCGTCGGCGTCGACGTCGACTACTTCGTGCGCCGCTGGGGCAAGGCGACGAAGCAGAACGGCATTCCGCTGCGAGACCTGGTCCGCATGGAGATGGTGCTATCGCGCGCCGCAGGCTGATCGGCCTGCACAACGACAGCGCCCATCGTGCGCAGGACACTGGGTGCTTCCCGCAGCGAAATCAAGGAGGAGGGCGAAGCCCGGGGGACATTCGCGGAGGGAAGTACCCGGTGGCCTGTGCACGCGCCCTGAAAAGAATCACCCCGCGATCAACTTCTGCACCAGCTCCGCAGTCGTCGCCGCCGCGTACTTGCGCATCAACCGCGCCCGATGCAATTCAACGGTGCGATGGCTGATGCCCAGCGCCTTCCCGATCTCCTTCGACGTCAGCCCGCGCATCACCTGCGCCGCCACCTCCCGCTCGCGCGGCGTGAGTTCGGCCTTCACCGCGCGGCGCGAGCCCAGGTCCTCGAAGGTCCAGATGCCGGCCTCGTGCGGCGCCGCGCGGTTCATCGCGTGGCCGGTGACGTGGCACCAGAAAGTCTCTCCGGCCAGCGCGCCGTGCAGCCCGCCCAGGCGCTTCATCATGCGGTTGTCGGCGTAGTGGCCGCTGGCGTTCAGAAAGGGTTCCATGCGCTTGCCGATGCGCTCGAACTCGGCCACGCTGGGGTACAGGATGCTGAACGAATGCCCGACCAATGCAGAGGGCTCAGCGCCGAAAATTTCGCACACGCGCTGGTTGCAGGCGACGATGGTGCGGTTGCTCGAGACCACCATGCCGACGGGTGCATGTTCAAAAGCCAGCCGGTAATCGATCTCGGGCATCGGGTGTCACCATTACGAAATACTACGTATACGAGTAGGTAGTATCGTTGAAGCCTTTCCCACCCACTCTCCACCACCCATCAAGGAGCCCGAGTGAACAAGATTTATCCCTCCGCAGACGCGGTACTCAAGGGGGTCGTGGCCGACGGGCAGACGCTCGCGGTCGGCGGCTTCGGCCTGTGCGGCATTCCCGAAGCGCTGATCGACGCGCTGAAGGATTCCGGCGTGCAGAACCTCACCGTCATCTCGAACAACGCGGGCGTCGACGGCTTCGGCCTCGGCAAGCTGCTCGAGACGCGCCAGATCAAGAAGATGATCGCGTCGTACGTGGGCGAGAACAAGGAGTTCGAGCGCCAGTACCTGGCCGGTGAACTGGCCCTCGAATTCACGCCGCAAGGCACGCTGGCCGAGAAGCTGCGCGCCGGCGGCGCGGGCATTCCGGCCTTCTTCACGAAGACCGGCGTGGGCACGCAAGTGGCCGAAGGCAAGGAGCTGCGCGAGTTCGGCGGCGAGACCTACGTCATGGAGCACTCGCTGGTGCCCGACGTGGCGCTGGTCAAGGCCGACGTGGCCGACAAGGCCGGCAATCTGCGCTTTCGCCTCACGGCGCGCAACTTCAACCCCGCCGCCGCCATGGCCGGCAAGGTCTGCATCGTCGAGGTCGAGAAGATCGTCGAAGTGGGCGAGCTGGCCCCCGACGACATCCACCTGCCGGGCATCTACGTGCACCGCCTGGTGCTCAACGCCACGCCCGAAAAACGCATCGAGAAGCGCACCGTGAGCGCCTCGGTCGATGCCGCCGCCGCCAAGGTCGAGGCCCAGACCGCCATCGCCCAGGCCGCCGCCGCCGGCAGCGAATCGGCCGTGAAGGCCGTCAACAAGAAAGAAGGAGCCTGAGATGCCCTGGACCCAAGACCAGATGGCGGCCCGCGCCGCCCAAGAACTCGAAGACGGCTTCTACGTCAACCTCGGCATCGGCATTCCGACCCTGGTGGCCAACCACACCGGCACCAAGGAAGTCTGGCTGCAAAGCGAAAACGGCATGCTCGGCATCGGCCCATTCCCGACCGAAGACAACGTCGACGCCGACCTCATCAATGCCGGCAAGCAGACCGTCACCACGCTGCCCGGCTCGGCCATCTTCGGCAGCCATGACAGCTTCGCGATGATCCGCGGCGGCAAGATCAACCTGTCGATCCTCGGTGCGATGCAGGTCAGCGCCAAGGGCGACCTCGCCAACTGGATGATCCCCGGCAAGATGGTCAAGGGCATGGGCGGCGCCATGGACCTCGTGGCTGGCGTGAAGCGCGTGATCGTGCTGATGGAACACGTGGCCAAGAAGAAGGACGGCACCGAGGACCTGAAGATCCTCGAGCAATGCTCGCTGCCGCTGACCGGCGTGGGCGTGGTCGACCGCATCATCACCGACCTGGCCGTGATGGACGTCGTGCCCGAAGGCCTCAAGGTGATCGAGCTGGCGCCGGGCGTGAGCTTCGACGCGCTGCAGGCCAAGACCGGTGCGAAGCTGATCCAGTAAGCAGCCCGCACAAGGTCGCGAACGCAACGACAGCAACAAGGGCAGGGCCGCGCAAGCGGACCCTGCCTTTTTCATTTCCTCTTTCCCCTGAAGGGTTGACGCATGGCAACGAGTGAAGAAGTCCTGGCCGGTCTCTGGCAACTGGCGGGGTTGCCCGCCGAAGCGCTGGCCTTCGCGCGGCTCACCGGCGCCGACCCGGTGCTGCCGTCGTCCTTCGCGGTCGGCCTCGCGGCGCAGGCCAGCATCGCCGCCGCCGCGCTCGCGGCCTGCGAGCTGGGACACCGGCGCGGCGTGGCGCGGCAAGAGGTGGCGATCGACACGCTGCACGCCGCGCTCGACTGCACGGGCTGGTTCAGCCTCGACGGCCGCGTGCCCGAGCTGTGGGACACCTTCTCGGGCGTGTACCGCTGCGCCGACGGCTGGGTGCGCATCCACGCCAACTTCAAACACCACCGCGAAGGCGCGCTGCGCCTCATGAAGCTCGACCCAGCCAACGCCACGCGCGCCGACGCCGACGCCGAGGCCGCGATGGCCGGTTGGCGCGCGGTCGATTTCGAATCGGCCGCCGCCGTGCAAGGCCTGGTGGCGACCGCACTGCGCCGCTTCGACGAATGGGACGCGACGCCGCAGGGGCAGGCGGTGGCGGCGCAACCGCTCTTCACCCTCACGCGCATCGGCGATGCACCGCCGCGCGCGCTGCCGCCGCTGCGCGATGACCAGCGCCCGCTCGAAGGCCTGCGCGTGCTCGATCTCACACGCATCCTCGCGGGCCCGGTCGGCGGCCGGGCGCTGGCGGCTTATGGCGCCGACGTGATGCTGGTCAATTCGCCGAACCTGCCGAACATCGAATCCATCGCCGACACCAGCCGGGGCAAGCTCTCGACGCACGTGGACCTGTGCACGGACGAAGGTCGCGCCGTGCTGCACGGCCTCGTGGCCGATGCGCATGTCTTCGTGCAGGGCTACCGCCCCGGCGGCATCGCGGCGCTGGGCTTTGGCCCCGAAGCGCTGGCGCGCGAGCGGCCGGGCATTGTCTGTGTCTCGCTCACGGCCTACGGCACGCAGGGGCCGTGGGCCGGTCGGCGCGGCTTTGATTCGCTGGTGCAGACCGCCATGGGCTTCAACCATGCCGAAGGCGAGGCCGCGGGCGACGGCAAGCCGCGCCCGATGCCGATGCAGATCCTCGACGAAGCCAGCGGCTACCTGATCGCCCTGGGCGCCGCCGCGGCGCTGTGGCGCCAGCAGCAGGAGGGCGGCAGCTGGCATGTGCAGGTGTCGCTGGCGCAGACGGGGCAGTGGCTGCGCGGGCTGGGGCGCGTGGAGGGCGGGCTGTCGATCGCGCGGGCCGATGTCGCGCCGTACGTCGAGACGTCCGCCTCGGGCTTCGGCGAACTGGCGGCGGTGCGCCACAGCGCGCAGCTGTCGCGCACGCCGGCCGCCTGGCCGCGGCCGTCGATGCCACCGGGCAGCCATCCGCCCGTATGGCCCGCGGCTGCCAGGGGATGAGAAACTGGGCGCATGGCTTACCTAGACATCGACAACCTCCAGAGCATTTTTCTTGACGACGAGGCGCTGCGCGCACGGCATCTGCAGCGCCAGCCATGCGGAGACCTGCACCTCACGAGCGGCCGCATCGTGGCCTGCGATCCGCTGGTGCAACCCGAGCGCGAGCCTTTCGTTCGCAGCGTGAGCGGGCGCGGCGCATTCCCCGTCGAGGTGCTGCAAGGCGGCGGCCGCCATGCGTTGGCCGTTCTGTGGCTGCGTGAGCGAGGCAGCCTGCATGCGAACGATCTGCGCTGGGAGGCCGCGCTGCTCGAAGGGCAGTCGCAGGACGAGCTCGGCAGCGACGAGTTCTACGGCTACCCGGTCGATGCCGGCGTCGGCTGCTTCATGGACGCCGATGCGGCCAAGGCCATGGCCGAGCGCGAGGCGCGCGAATCCGCCACCAACCCCGAGTACGTGAGCTACTACGACGACGTGCTCGGCGCCGACCTCGCCTCGGCCGACATCGCCGACCACTACCCGCTGGGCGCGGGCAGCGCGAACAACGTGCTGATCTTCAGCGCCGGCTGGGGCGACGGCAGCTACCCGAGCTTCTGGGCGCTCGACGCGGCGGGCGAACCCGTGGCGCTGGTGACCGACTTCATGGTCATGCAGGGCGGCGACGCGCGCGACGAGGACGACAAGCGCAGCGACGCCTATGTGGCCAGTCTCTCGCCCGAGAAGCTGGCGGCGCTCGAGGCGCTGGGCGCGGCGGCGGTTCAAGGCAATGCGGCGGCGATCCAGCCCCTGCTCGACGGCGGGCTCGCGCAGCCCAACGAGATCATCCCCTCGCTCGGTGAGACCGCGATCATGAGCGCCGTCCGCATGAACCAGCTCGACGCGCTGCGCGTACTGCTGGCGGCGCTGCCAGGCCAACTGCCGATGCCGCCGCAGTTCTATCGCATGGACGAGGAAGAGAGCTACATCGACTACGCGCGCCGGCTGAAGAAGCCGCGCGTGGACGGACTCATTGAGTTGCTGGAGAAGGCCGCGACGCCGGCGGCCAGGCCTGGGTTCCTGAAGCGCCTGTTTTCCTGAAGCTGCGAATCCTCAGGCGCCGGGCGAGCATGAAGGCCGCCTGGTCCGCAACGCGTCAGGACCTTCGCTCTCGCTTCGCTTGCGCCTCAATGGCTTCGATCATTTTCAGATCTTCGGCGTCCGAATCCGTGGCTTCGGCGTGGCGACGGCGTGCATCGAACGTGTCGTAACGATCCTGGGCAATGGCCTTCATTTCCTCGTTGCTGATGCTCCCGTTGTGCTTGAGGACGGGGCGGTCGTTGAAGTCGAGCAGGCGATCCACATTGCTGCGCCAATAGTCTAGGGTTAGCTCTTTTCGTTCTTTGACCCTGAGCTCGGCCTGTTCCAGAAAGATGACGACCAAGCGATTGAGCGTATCGACTTCATCCGTGGCGAGGTAGTTCTTGGCAACGATCACATCATGCTTGCGCACGCGCGAGCCGCTCCATGTGGAGAGCGCCATGTTGGGTAGGCTGGCATCGGCGCGGGCAACCACGATTTCAGCCGCGGTTTTCTGGGTGACCGCATAGAGCAACTTGTTCTGCACTTCCGCGAAGAAGAGCTGCGCTGCGTTGTCGTTGGCGCGGTAGTCGGCACTCAGTGCGAACAGATCGCGTACCTTTTGGTAGAAACGTTTTTCGGATGCCCGGATCTCCCGGATGCGTGCCAGAAGCTCGTCAAAATGATCCCACCCTCCGGGGTTCTTCAAGCGCTCGTCGTCCATGACAAAGCCCTTGACGAGGTATTCGCTCAGATGCGACGTCGCCCATTGCCGAAACTGGGTGCCGCGCGGGGAGCGCACCCGATAACCAATCGCCAGAATCATCGGCAGGCTGTAAAGCAGGGTGCTGCGGCGGACTTGGCGCGCTCCTTCGTTTTGAACTGTCAAGGATTCCTTGACTGTTGCTTCCATCGTCAATTCCTGTTCCGCCAGGATGTTCTTTGCATGGAGGCTGACGTTCTGCTTCGTGGTGGCAAAGAGTTCGGCAATTTCCACCTGCGTAAGCCAGACGTTGCCATCAAGTGCGCGCAGCTGAATTCGGGCGAGGCCGTCATCGGTCTGATAGAGGATCAATTCACTGCGCATGCCGTGAGTTCTTTCTGCACGAAGGATTCGAGTTCTTGATGGACGCGCAGCAGATGCTGCGTGCGGGTGAGGCGGTCATTTTGTGTCCACTGCGCCATCAGGCAAGAGGAACGGCTGTTGCGCCGTGGCAGTTTCGCGCAGGAATTCCCACACAACCCGCATGCGTGCCAAGTGCTTGGTTTCCGCGGGCATCGACATCCAGAAAGTCCGTGTGAAATTTGCCTGCGCGGGGAGCACCGTACGCAACCCTTTGTCGCCCTCGGCAATGAACGCCGGCAGCACCGCAATCCCCGCACCCGCCGCCACCGCCCGGTGCTGCGCCAGCACGCTGGTGCTGCGCAGCGCAAAGCTGTCGGGGCGGTGCAGTTCGTCCAGGTACTGCAGCTCCTTGCTGAACAGCAGGTCGTCCACGTAGCTGATGAAGGTGTGGCCGCGCAGGTCTTCGCGCGTCTTGATGGGCTTGTGCGCCGCCAGGTACTGCTTCGACGCGTACAGGCGCAGCGTGTAGTCGGTGAGCTTGGTGACCACCACCGGCCCGCGCGCCGGCCGTTCGAGCGAGATCACGATGTCGGCCTCGCGCCGCGACAGGTGCACCAGCCGCGGCATCGCGAGCAGGTCGATGGTGAGCTTGGGGTGCTGCACCGCGAACAGCGCCAGCTGCGGCGCCAGCACCACGGTGCCGAAGCCCTCGGTGGCGCCGATGCGCACCAGCCCCGACAGGCCTTCCTGCGAGGCCGGCGCGGTGCTCTCCACGGCCTGGAAGGCGCTTTCCATCGCCTCGACCTGGGGCTGCAACCGGCGACCCGCCTCGGTGAGCCGGTGGCCGCCGGCCTCGCGCGAAAAGAGGGGCGCGCCCACCTCCTTTTCGAGTGCCTGGATGCGCCGAGCGACGGTGGTGTGGTCGACCTCCAGCCGGCGCGCCGCGCTCATCAGCGTGCCCGAGCGGGCGAGTTCGAGAAAGTAGCGCAGGTTGTCCCAGTCCATGTGCGTGCGGCCTCGTGCAGGGTGGCGTGCGGTGCTTTGCATTTTTGCAAAGCGATGACGCATATTTGTCTATTGTCATGGCAAATCTGCAAAGCTAGGATGCAGGCTGCACCGGTTCGAACCGGTCCCGTATTCACAGGAGACAAACCCCCATGGACGCCACCACCACCCCCTCGACGCAGGTCGCCACCGTCAAGCTGCTCATCGGCGGCAAGTTCGTCGAATCGAAGACCACCGAATGGCGCGACGTCGTCAACCCGGCCACGCAGCAGGTGCTGGCCCGCGTGCCCTTCGCTACGCAAGCCGAGCTCGACGCCGCCGTGGCCTCCGCCAAGGAAGCCTTCAAGACCTGGCGCAAGACGCCCCTGGGCGCCCGCGCCCGCATCTTCCTGAAGCTGCAGCAGCTCATCCGCGAAAACATGGGCGAGCTGGCCGCGATCCTCACGGCCGAGCAGGGCAAGACGCTGCCGGACGCCGAAGGCGACGTGTTCCGCGGCCTCGAAGTGGTCGAGCACGCCTCGAACATCGGCAACCTGCAACTGGGCGAGCTGGCCAACAACGTGGCCAACGGCGTCGACACCTACACGCTGCTGCAGCCGCTGGGCGTGTGCGCCGGCATCACGCCGTTCAACTTCCCGGCCATGATCCCGCTGTGGATGTTCCCGATGGCCATCGTCACCGGCAACACCTTCGTGCTCAAGCCCTCCGAGCAAGACCCGATGGTCACGATGCGCCTGTGCGAACTGGCGCTCGAAGCCGGCGTGCCGCCGGGCGTGCTGAACGTGGTGCACGGCGGCGAAGCCGTCGTCAACGGCATCTGCGACCACAAGGACATCAAGGCGATCAGTTTCGTCGGCTCGACCAAGGTCGGCACGCACGTCTACAACCGCGCCACGCTGGCCGGCAAGCGCGCGCAATGCATGATGGGCGCGAAGAACCACGCCATCGTGATGCCCGACGCCAACAAGGAGCAGACGCTCAACGCACTGGCCGGCGCGAGCTTCGGTGCAGCCGGTCAGCGCTGCATGGCCGTGTCGGTCGCGGTGCTGGTGGGCGAGGCGCGCAACTGGGTGCCCGAACTCATCGAGAAGGCCAAGACGCTGAAGATCGGCGCCGGTACTGAAAAGGGCGTGGACGTGGGCCCGCTGGTCTCGTGCGCAGCGTACGACCGCGTGAACAGCCTGATCGAACGCGGCGAAGCCGACGGCGCCAAGCTGGTGCTCGACGGCCGCAAGCCCACCGTGCCCGGCTACGAGAAGGGCAACTTCGTCGGCCCGACGATCTTCACCGGCGTGAAGCCCGGCATGACCATCTACGAACAGGAAGTGTTCGGCCCCGTGCTGTGCATCGCCGACGCCGAGACCATCGACGAAGCCATCGACCTGATCAACAGCAACCCGAACGGCAACGGCACGGCGATCTTCACGCAGTCGGGCGCCGCGGCGCGTCGCTTCCAGGAAGACATCGACGTGGGCCAGGTCGGCATCAACGTGCCGATCCCGGTGCCGGTCCCGATGTTCTCGTTCACCGGTTCGCGCGCATCGAAGCTCGGCGACCTGGGCCCGTACGGCAAGCAGGTCATCATGTTCTACACGCAGACCAAGACCGTGACGGCACGCTGGTTCGACGACAGCACCGTGAGCCAGGGCGTCAACACCACCATCAGCCTCAAGTGAGGCAGGGGCTTCGCGTCGCAGCCTGGGCCGCCGCGGCGGCGCTTGCCCTGCTGGCCGGCGGGGCGCAGGCGGCCGGCTCCGACGAGCCGGTCGACTGCAACCCCAACGGCAACCAGCAGCAGATGAACGACTGCGCGCTACGCGATTTCCGCGCGGCCGACGCCGAGCTCAACATCCGCTACGGCGAGGTGATGAAGACGCTCTCGCCGCAGATGCGCGTCGCGCTGCGCACCGAGCAGCGGACCTGGCTCAAGGGCCGCGACCCGGGTTGCAAGCGGGCCGCGAAAGCGAACGAAGGCGGCTCGATCTGGCCGCTGGTGTTCAACGCGTGCCTGGAAAAATCGACCCGCAAACGCACCGCCGAACTGGACCTCTGGAAGGGTCGTCAACCATGAATTTCGAACTGTCCGAAGAACAGAACGCCTTTGCACAGACCGCGCGCGATTTCGCGCAGGCCGAGTTCGCACCGCACGCCGCGCAGTGGGACGCCGAGGCGGTCTTTCCGCGCGAAGCCATCGCCAAGGCCGGCGAGCTGGGCTTTTGCGGCCTGTACGCGCCCGAGCGCATCGGCGGCCTGGGCCTGCCGCGGCTCGACTCTGCGCTGGTGTTCGAGGAAATGGCCGCGGTCGACCCGTCGACCACCGCCTTCATCACGATCCACAACATGGCGACGTGGATGCTCGGCACCTGGGCCACCGACGCGGTGGCCCAGCAGTGGGGCGAAGACCTCACGAGCGGGCGCAAGCTGGCGTCGTACTGCCTGACCGAACCGGGCGCGGGCTCCGACGCGGGGTCGCTCAAGACGCGCGCCGAACTGCAAGGTGCCGAGTACGTGATCAACGGCAACAAGGCCTTCATCTCCGGCGCCGGCTCGACCGACGTGCTGGTGCTCATGGCCCGCACGGGTGGCGCGGGCGCCAGCGGCATCTCGGCCTTCGCGGTGCCGGCCGACGCGCCGGGCGTGAGCTACGGCAAGAAGGAGCACAAGATGGGCTGGAACAGCCAGCCCACGCGCACCATCAACTTCGACAACGTGCGCGTGCCGGCGCAGAACCTGCTGGGCAAGGAAGGCGAGGGCTTTCGCATCGCCATGAAGGGCCTGGACGGCGGGCGCATCAACATCGCGACCTGCTCGGTGGGCGCGGCGCAGGGCGCGCTCGACGCGGCGCGCCGCTACCTGCACGAGCGCCAGCAGTTCGGCAAGCCGATCGCGAGCTTCCAGGCGCTGCAGTTCAAGCTGGCCGACATGGCGACCGAGCTGGTGGCCGCGCGGCAGATGGTGCGGCTGGCCGCCAGCAAGCTCGATGCGGGCCATGCGGACGCGAGCACCTATTGCGCGATGGCCAAGCGCTTCGCGACCGATGCGGGCTTCAACGTCTGCAACGACGCGCTGCAGCTGCACGGCGGCTACGGCTACCTGAGCGAGTTCCCGCTCGAGCGCCTGGTGCGCGACACGCGCGTGCACCAGATCCTCGAAGGCACCAACGAAATCATGCGCGTCATCGTTGCGCGAAAATTGCTGGAAGGCGACAGCGACATCCGCTGACCCCGCCGCACCCAGGACCTGAAAACAATGACCGACAACGTAGTTCTCTTCAACGAAATCAAGACCGCCGGCGGCCAGCGTTTTGCCGTGGCCACGCTCAATGCGCCGGCTTCGCTCAACGCGCTGTCCGTGGACATGGTGCGCCTGCTCACGCCCAAGCTGCGCGAGTGGGCCGCAGACGCCGGCATCGTCGGCGTGCTGCTCGACGCGGCGGGCGAGAAGGCCTTCTGCGCCGGCGGCGACCTGCGCCAGCTCTACCAGACGCTGCTCGACTGCGGCCCCGAACGCAACACCTACGCCGAAGACTTCTTCCGCGAGGAGTACGAGCTCGACCACCTGATCCACACCTTCCCCAAGCCCTTCCTGTGCTGGGGCCACGGCATCGTGATGGGCGGCGGCGTGGGCCTGCTGGCGGGCGCTTCGCACCGCGTGATGACGCTGCAAAGCCGCATCGCCATGCCCGAGATCAACATCGGCCTGTATCCCGACGTGGGCGGCAGCTGGTTCCTGCGCCGCACGCCGGGCCGCACGGGCCTGTTCCTGGCGCTCACGGCCGCCAACATCAACGCGCACGACACCATCTTCTGCGGCCTGGCCGACGTGCTGGTGCCGCAGGAGCGCAAGGGCGCGGTGATCGAGGCCATCGCGTCCACGCAATGGGTCGGCGGTGACGCCAAGGCCGACCGCGCCACGCTGTCGCGCATCCTGGCCCAGGCGGGCGAGGGCGCTGAAATGCCCGCCTCGAAGGTGCGCGAGCACTACGACACCATCAACGCGCTGATGGCCGGCGACGACCTGCTCGACATCGCCAAGCGCCTGCGCAACGTGCAAAGCGACGACGCCTGGCTGCAGACCGCATCGAAGACCTTCACCAAGGGCGCGCCGAGCTCCATCGCACTGAGCTTCGAGCTCTGGCAGCGCGTGCCGCGCATGTCGCTGGCCGAGGTGTTCCGCCTCGAATACTGGGCGTCGCTGGGCTTCTGCGCGAACAAGGATTTCGCCGAAGGCATCCGCGCCGTGCTGGTCGACAAGGACCGCAACCCGCGCTGGAACCCCGCCACGCTCGAAGAAATCACGCCGGCCTTCGTCGAAGACCACCTGCGTCCGCGCGGCGAGATGCCGGCGGAACTGGCCTCGCTGACCTGATCGGCCCCATTCCCTGCACAGAACAACGGAGACAAGACACATGAAGATCGCATTCATCGGCCTGGGCAACATGGGCGGCCCGATGGCCCTGAACCTGCACAAGGCAGGCCACACGCTCAGCGCCTTCGACCTCTCGGCCGAAGCCTGCAAGAAGTTCGCTGCCGAAGGCCTGCCGATCGCCAAGTCGGCGGCCGAGACCGTGGCCGGCGCCGAGGTGGTGATCAGCATGCTGCCCGCCAGCGCGCACGTCGAGGGCCTGTTCCTCGGCGGCGCCGGCAAGCCCGGCCTGCTCGACAGCATCCAGGCCGGCACGCTCGTGATCGACAGCAGCACCATCGCCGCCGCCACCTCGCGCAAGGTGGCCGAGGCCGCCGCCGCCAAGGGCGTCGCGATGATCGATGCGCCCGTGTCGGGCGGCACCGGCGGCGCGATTGCCGGCACGCTGACCTTCATGGTCGGCGGCGACACCAAGGACCTGGAGCGCGCGCGCCCGGTGCTCGAGAAGATGGGCGCCAACATCTTCCACGCCGGTGCGGCCGGTGCGGGACAGACCGCCAAGATCTGCAACAACATGCTGCTCGGCATCCTGATGATCGGCACCTCGGAAGCGCTCGCGCTGGGCGTGGCCAACGGGCTCGATCCGAAGGTGCTGTCCGAGATCATGCGCCGCAGCTCGGGCGGCAACTGGGCGCTCGAGAAGTACAACCCCGTGCCCGGCGTGATGGAAGCCGCGCCGGCCTCGAAGAACTACGCCGGCGGCTTCGGCACCGACCTGATGCTCAAGGACCTGGGCCTGGCGCAGGAAAACGCCACCGCCGTGCGCGCGGCCACGCCGCTGGGCGGCCTGGCACGCAGCCTGTACGCGGCGCACAGCCTCGCCGGCCACGGCGCGCTCGATTTCTCGAGCGTGCTGAAGCTGGTTCAGAAAGCCGGCTGAACGGCGCGCCGGCCGCGCCGCGCCATCGCGAGCAGCAGGCCGGCCGTCACGAGGTTGGCGCCGATCGCCACGAGGATCGGCAGCAGGTAGCTGCGCGTGAGGTCGAAGGCGAAGCCCGCGGCGCTCGGCCCGATCAGCGTGCCGATGGCCACGCTGGTGTACAGGATGCCGATGATCGCGCCGATGTGGCGCCCGCCGAACCAGTCCATCACCAGCGCGGGCAGCAGCGCCACGAAGCCGCCGTAGAACACGCCGTAGGCAAAGGCGAACAGGGCCAGCCCCCAGAACCCGCCCGACACGGCCCACACCACCAGCGACAGTGCCATGCCGGCCGACATCAGCGGCAGCGCATGGTCGCGGCCCATGCGGTCGGCCAGTCCGCCCAGGAAGAAGCGGCCCGCCGTGCTGCCGACGCCGATCGCGCCGAGCAGCAGCACCGCCGACGAGGCGGCCACGCCGTGGTCCAGCGCGTAGGGCACCAGGTGCACGAAGGGCACGAACAAACCGAACGAGCTGATCAGGCAGGCCGCGTACAGCCCCGCGAAACGGCCTGAGCCCACGGCCTCGCGCACCGAGGCGCCGGGAGGCAGCGCGGTGGAAGCCTGCGCCTGCGGCGGATCGCCATCGGGCCCGAGGCCGCGTGCGCGCGGGTCGTTCTCGACCAGGAGCGCCATGCCCACGCCCACCACGGCCGCAAGCACGCCGAGCGCCAGGTAGGCATCGCGCCAGCCCAGCGTGTCGATGAACCACGAGGCCAGCGGCGGCATGGCCAGCGTGCCCACGCCGATGCCGCTCACGGCGAGCCCCGAGGCGAAGCCGCGCCGGCGCACGAACCAGCGCTGCACCGCGCCGAGCACAGGCACGTACGAGGCCCCCACGCCGAGACCGACACCAAGCCCATACGCCCAGAAGATCTGCGTCAGGCTGCGCGCCTGCCCCGCGAGCACCAGCCCGAGGCCGACCAGCACCATGCCTGCGACCGCCAGCCGCCGCGCGCCCCAGCGGTCGGCCAGCGGGCCGCTGAACACGCCGAGCCCGAAGTACAGGAAGCCCGCGAGCGAGAACACCAGCGACACCTCGCCGCGCGAGGCGCCGAAGTCGCGCTGCAGCGCATCGAGGAACGCGCTGAAGGTGTAGGCGCAGCCGAAGCCCACGAACATGACGGCGAAGGCGCCGGCGACCACGAGCCAGCCGTGGAAGAAGCGGTGGCGTGGCGCGGCAGGGGAGTCGGGTGTGTTCGGCGATGTCATGGGGCGGTCCGTGGTGGTGGTCGATCTTCAGGCCGTGCACCACCACGCACTGGCCGGATTCGGACGTGATCCTCCCGCCATCGGACTCACAGGGCTCACAGCAATTCGATCCCCGGCAGGCTCTTGAAGCAGCTCTCGCGCGTGACGCGCACGAAGTCGTCCAGCCAGGGCCGCGCCGACGTCGCCTGCGTGCAGGCCATGTACAGCCGCCCCGTCAGGCCCCGGGCGCCCACGCGGCGCGCCGTGACGTAGCCGCGGTCGAGGTAATTCTGCACCGCCCACAGCGGCAGCGTGGCCACGCCGCGCCCGCTGGCCACCAGCTGCAGCATCGCCACCGTGAGCTCGGTCGTACGCCGGTGCGCGGGCTCGACGCCGGCGGGCGCCAGCACCTGGCGCACGATGTCGAGCATCTCGTCGGGCACGGGGTAGGTGATGAGCGTCTGGTCGGCGAAGTGCCGGGCCGTGAGGTGCGACTTGGCCGTCAGCGCATGGTCGTTGGCCAGCAGCGCCACGATCTCGAAGCGGAACAGCGCGTGGTAGTCGACCGTTTCATCGGGGTCTTCCTCGGAGACGATCGCCACCTCGGCGCGGTTCTGCATCACGAGTGCGATCGGGTCGGGGTGGAAGCCCGAGACGATGTCCAGCTCGATCTCGGGCCAGCGCTGGCGAAAGGCGTCCATCGCGGGCATCAGCCAGTCGAAGCAGGTGTGGCACTCGACCACGATGCGCAGCTGCCCGCTGCGCCCCAACGCCAGCCGCGCCACGTCGCGCTCGGCTTCTTCGACGAGCGGCAGCGCGGTGTCGGCCAGCTGCAGCAGCCGCAGCCCGGTGGTGCTGAACTGCGGCGGCACCGACTTGCGTTCGAACAGCTGCGCGCCGTAGCGCTCTTCGAGCAGCTTGATCTGGTGCGACAGCGCCGACTGCGTGAGGTTGAGCAGCTGCGCCGCGCGCACCAGGCTGCCGGTGTCGCGCAACGCGGCCAGCGTGCGCAGGTGGCGGATCTCGAGGATGGACTGCATCATGAAAATGATTCAAGCGAACGGGCAAAAGGTTTCGTTTGAATCATATGCGCCAAACGCCGACGATCACCGGTTTCCAAGACCAGCGACCGGATTACCTGCAATGACCACCCGTACCCACATCCTCGGCTTTCCGCGCATGGGCGCCCACCGGGAACTCAAGTTCGCCCTCGAGAAGCACTGGCGCGGCGAGACCGGCCACGCCGCGCTCGAAGCCGTCGGCGAGGCGCTGCGCGCGCGCCACTGGCAGGCGCAGCGCGACGCGGGGCTCGACTTCGTGACCGTGGGCGACTTCGCCTTCTACGACCACGTGGCCAACCACATCCAGCTGCTGGGCTGCGAGCCGGCGCGCTTCGGCTTCAGCGGCGACGAGCCCGAGCTGTCGCGCTATTTCAAGATGGCGCGCGGCGTGGAAGACGAAGCGGGCCATGTGCACGACGACAGCTGCACGCACGGCGCCGAAGGCACCTTCGCGCTTGAGATGACGAAGTGGTTCGACACCAACTACCACTACCTCGTGCCCGAGTTCGATGCGGCCACGCAGTTCAGGCTCGCGTCCACGCGCCTGTTCGACGAGGTCGCGCAGGCGCAGCAGGCCGGCCACGCGGTCAAGGCCGTGCTGCTCGGGCCGCTGAGCTTCCTGTACCTGGGCAAGGAAAAGGCGGCGGGCTTCGACCGCTTCTCGCTGCTCGAATCGCTGCTGCCTGTGTACGAGCAGGTGCTCGGCCGGCTCAAGCAGCAGGGTGTGGAATGGGTGCAGATCGACGAGCCGATCCTGGGCCTCGACCTGCCCGAGGCCTGGCGAAATGCCTTCGAACGCGCGTACTGGCAGATCGCGCGCAACGCGCCGAAGCTGCTGCTGGCGAGCTACTTCTCGCCGCTGTCCGAGAACCTGCGCCTGGCCTGCCAGCTGCCCGTGGCCGGCCTGCACGTCGATGCCGTGCGCGCGCCGCAGGAGCTGACCGGCGTGGCCGACTGGCTGCCGGCGCACAAGGTGCTGTCGGTCGGCGTGGTCGACGGCCGCAACATCTGGCGCACCGACGTCGATGTGGCGCTGGGCAAGCTCAGGCCCGTGGCGGAGAAGCACCAGGGCGAGCTGTGGATCGCGCCATCGTGCTCGCTGCTGCATGTGCCGTTCAGCCTCGCGGCCGAGACGAAGCTCGACACCGAACTGAAATCGTGGCTCGCCTTCGCGATCGAGAAGCTCGATGAGTTGCGCGTGCTGCGCGCCGCCGTCGAGGGCGACGAAGCCTTGGTGGCCGCCGAACTCACGGCCGCGCGTACGGCCGTGGCCGCGCGCCGCGCCAGCCCGCGCGTGCACCGCGCCGACGTGGCGCTGCGCCTGGCACGCAGCGTGGCCGGCGACGACCGCCGCGTGTCCGCTTTCCCGCAGCGCCAACAGCTGCAGCGCACGCGCTTTGCACTGCCCGCGCTGCCGACCACCACCATCGGCTCGTTCCCGCAGACCGCCGAGATCCGCGCGGCCCGCGCCGCCTTCAAGCGCGGCGAGCTCGATGCCGGCGGCTATCGCGAGAAGATGCGCGCCGAGATCGCCCTCGCTGTGCGCAAGCAGGAAGAGCTCGGCATCGACGTGCTGGTGCATGGCGAGGCCGAGCGCAACGACATGGTCGAGTACTTCGGCGAGCAGCTCGACGGCTTCGCCTTCACGGCCAACGGCTGGGTGCAGTCGTACGGCTCGCGCTGCGTGAAGCCGCCGGTGATCTTCGGCGACGTGGCACGCCCGGCGCCGATGACGGTCGAATGGACCGCGTACGCGCAGAGCCTCACGACGCTGCCGATGAAGGGCATGCTGACCGGCCCCGTGACCATTCTGCAGTGGTCCTTCGTGCGCGACGACCAGCCGCGCGCCACCACCTGCGAGCAGATCGCCTGGGCGATCCGCGACGAGGTGAACGACCTCGAGGGCGCGGGCATCGGCATCATCCAGATCGACGAGCCCGCCATCCGCGAAGGCCTGCCATTGCGCCGCGCGGGCTGGCCGGCGTACCTGAAGGCGGCCACGCGCGCCTTCAGGATCAGCGCCTCGGGCGTGCGCGACCAGACGCAGATCCACACCCACATGTGCTATTCGGAGTTCAACGACATCCTGCCGGAGATCGCCGCGATGGACGCCGACGTGATCACCATCGAGACCAGCCGCTCGGACATGGAGCTGCTGCGCGGCTTCGGCGGCGAGGGTGGTTTCCGCTACCCGAACGAGATCGGCCCTGGCGTGTACGACATCCACTCGCCGCGCGTGCCCTCGGTCGACGAGATCGTGCGCCTCATGCGCAAGGCCGCGCAGGTGGTGCCGGGCGAGAACCTCTGGATCAACCCCGACTGCGGCCTCAAGACCCGCGGCTGGCCCGAGACCGAGGCGGCGCTGTCGAACATGGTGGCGGCCGCGAAGCTGCTGCGCGGGGAGCTGGCGCAGGCCTGATGAAGGGCGCGGGATCGCGGCGTGCCAATAATGCGGGATGTCCTTGCTGTCCCGCCTGTCGTCGCCCCGTTGCCTCTTGTTGCTGTCGTTGCTCCTCGCCCCCTTGACGGGGTGGACGCAGGACCGCGCGCAGGCCCTGCTCCAGTTCGAGGGCGTGCAGGCGCGCTACCAGAACGCCTACGGCCCCGGTGCCGTGTCGCGCGGCGCGCGCGAGCTGCTGGAGCCGCCCGACTTGGCCATCGCCGACAAGGCCCTGCAGTCGCTCGACGTGGCGGCCGGCCGCGCCTTCGACGTGAACGCCTCGGTGACCGCGATCCGGCAGGACGTGGCGGCGGCCGGGCAGGGCGCCGCCGCGCCGACGCCTCCGGTGCTGGAAGCCGTGGCGCGCCTGGCGAAGCTGCGCGCCGAGTACGCCGCGATGGACGAGCCCGCCAAGGTGACGTTCTTCCATCAGCAGCATGCGCGGCCGGCCGACCCGGCGCGCGTCGAACTGCTGGCGCGCATGACGGTGGCCGAGGCGCGCGAGATCGATTTCTCGAGCCAGCTGCTCATGAGCGCGGTGGTCAAGCAGCTGGCGCGCGGCAATGCCGGGCAGTTCAGTTCGCTGCCCGACCGCACGCTCGACACCGCGCTCGATTCGCTCTGGTCGCGCGGCGTGACGTCGCCGCGCCCGCGCAACCTGATGACCGTGGCGCGCGAGTTCGAAAAGCTGGTCACGCAGGCGCTGCTGCTGGCGCTGCCCGACGCCGACGTGGCCGCCTTGCTCGCCTGGCGCAACGAACCGCAGGCCGCCGCCGAGCGCGAGGCGCTGCTGGGCAGCTACCGCGCCGAGGTCAAGGGCAGCGGCGCGGTCGCCATCCGCACGCTGGTGCGCAGCTGGGGGCGGCCCTGAGACTTGACGACAGCGCGCCAAAGTTTGCAAACTCGGGGCCGTTTGTACGAAAAAGTTTCACGCGAACCCCGCATGTCGGAAAGTTCCCCGTGATTGTTTCAATTCCGTGAACACTGCGATTCAGATTGACTGGGGTTTACCCTAGGAATTTGGCGCACACTTCAGGGCATCCAAAGCCCGATCAAGAAGGAATTGAAATGAAGACCTCGAACATCCTCGCCGCCGCCGCTCTCTCCCTGCTCGCCGCCGCTGGCGCCGCCCACGCAGAGACCTACGAAGGCGTTCACGCCGTGACCTCCGGCTACAGCCGTGCCGACGTGGCACCGCAAGCCGTGGCCGCCGCCCGTGCCGGCAACGAATACAGCGACGCCGTGTCGGCCAGCGTGGCCCCCGTGCTGGCCTCGTCGGTGGACCGCGCCTCGGTTCGCGCCGAAGCCGTGGCAGCCGCCCACGCTCCCGGCCAGAACCTGCGCCGCGAATCCTTCGCCGGCAGCGTGATCCCCTCGCAGGCACGCAGCTTCACGCGCCAGGCTGGCCTGTGATCGACGGCGGCGCGAGCCGCCTCGGTTAGCAAGACCACCACCCGAAAAGACCGGACCGTGCGACAGCACCGTCCGGTTTTTTCATGCCTGTTCAGGCGCGGCGGTGGTCGCGATGGCAGTGGCAGTCGGGCGCGTGGTCGTCGACGATGCCCGTGGCCTGCATCCAGGCATAGACGATCACCGGCCCGACGAACTTGAAGCCGCGCTGCTTCAGCGCCTTGGACATCGTTTCGGACAGCGGCGTCTGCGTGGGCACCGTGCCCGTGGTGTTGACGACCGGCTGGCCGCCTGCGAGGCCCCAGACGAAATCAGAAAAATCTTCGCCCGCCGCCTCCATGGCCAGGTAGGCCTTGGCGTTGCCGATGGCGGCTTCGATCTTGGCGCGCGAGCGCACGATGCCCGCGTCCTGCATGAGGCGTTCGACGTCGGCCGGCGTGAAGCGCGCCACGGTCTCGGGCACGAAGCCCTCGAAGGCCGCGCGGAAGGCGTCGCGCTTGCGCAGGATGGTGAGCCACGACAGGCCGGCCTGGAAGCCGTCGAGCATCAGCTTTTCCCACAGCGCGCGGCTGTCGCGTTCGGGCACGCCCCATTCGGCGTCGTGGTAGCTGGCCAGCAGCGGATCGGTGCGGGCCCAGGCGCATCGCGGGAGTGAGGAAAGGCTGTCGTCGTGAGGCATGGCTCGGCTATCGTCGGGGGATGTTTTCGGAATGAGGGGGTGACCCTGATGCAGCAGTCTCGTTTTTCATTGTCGGCGCTTTCGCTGGCGCTCATGGCGCTCGCCGTCGCTGTCCCGGCCGGTGCCGAGACCCTCAAGAAGCCCGCGCTCGACCAGCTCGCCGCCGCCTGGAAGGGCGGCCGCACGGCGCCCGACTTCAAGGCCTTCCTGGCCCAGGCCGCGCAGGCCCAGCCCGCGCTGCAGGCCAGCGTGGCGGCCTACACCGGCGGCAAGGCGCTGGCGGGCGACGACCTCGTCAACATCGCGCGCCTGCTCGGCCTGTACAACCGGCTGCAGAACCAGCAGGCCGTGATCGCCAGCATCGGCACCATGGTCGCCTTGCCCACCGTGCGCAACGTGCAGGTGCCGCCGCACGAGAGCCCGCCGATGGTCGCGTTTGGCCAGCTGGTCGAGAAGATGGCGAAGGACTTCGGGCTGGGCTACCGCAACGTCGACGGCCGCATCTTCGAAGTGAGCCTGAAGGGTCGGGGCAGCGAGGAGTTCGGCATCCTCACGCACGCCGACGTGGTGCCGGCCGTGCTGTCCGAATGGGTGCTCGACGACGGCACGCGCCTGGACCCCTTCGCGATGACGCGCGTGGGCGACTTCCTCTACGGGCGCGGCACCATCGACGACAAGGGCTCCATCGCCGCCGTGCTCTACGCCATGAAGGCCGTGAAGGACAGCGGCCTGCCGGTGGAACGCGGCGTGCGCCTGATGATCGAGACCACCGAGGAAACCGGCGGCGACGCGATGCAGTACTACCGCGACAAGACGCCGCTGCCGGCCTACAACATCGTGCTCGACAGCAAGTACCCCGCGGTCGTGGCCGAGAAGGGCTCGGGCGCGCTCAAGGTGTTCTTCCCCGCGGAAGCGGCCGACCCCGCCGCGACCGCCATCACCGCGATGAGCGGCGCCGCCTCGGCCAACGCCATTCCGCAGACCGCGACGGCCACGCTCAAGGGCGGCGACCTCGCGGCCGTGGCCGCGAAGCTCGAGGCCGCCAAGGCCGCCTTCGTGCGCAAGTACGAAAGCCAGGGCGGCAAGTTCGCGATCGACATCGCACACGGCGCCGAGGCCGTCGAGCTGAAGGTCACGGGCACCTCGGCCCACGGCTCGCGGCCCGAAGAGGGCGTGAACCCCGTGCCGCGCCTGGCGCTGTTCCTGAAGGAGTCCGGCGTGCCGCTGGCCGCCAACCCCTACCTGCGGGCCGTGCAGTACATCGACGCGCTCTACGGCACCGGCTACCTCGGCGAGAAGATGGGCTTGGGCTACCAGGACGACTTCATGGGCCCGCTCACGATGTCGCCCACGCTGGTGCGCATGGGCGCCGACGGTCGCCTCGAGGTGATGGCCAACGTGCGCATGCCGCGCGGCCGCACGCCCGACGAGCTGAAGGCGCAGGTGGCGGCCAAGATCAACGGCTGGGCCACGGCCAGCCAGGTGAAGCTGGAGCTGGCCTACGACCAGGGCAACTGGATGGCGCGCGACCCGAAGGGCGCATGGCTCTCGACCTTGCTCAACATCTTCGGCGACACCACTGGCCTCGAGGCCAAGCCCGTGCCCACCGCCGGCAGCACCACGGCCAAGCTGATGCCCAACGCCATCAACTTCGGCCCCGCGATGCCCGGCAAGAAGTACACGGCGCACAACGCGAAGGAATACAAGGAAGTGCCCGATCTCGACGCCGACATGCAGATGTTCACCGAGATGCTGGTGCGCATCGGCAACCTGCAGCAGATGCAGTAGCGGCCCGCGCCGGGGCGCGACGCGTCAGGATTTCGATGTCGCCAGGGGCACCAGCGGTGCCCCGTTCTTCGTCGTGGCCTGGATTTCCGCGATGGTGCGCCGCATCGCGACGAAGCGTTTGGCGGAGCTCGGCGGGGCGCTCATGAAGCTCTTCTTTTTCGCCCCGGCCGTGTGCACCCCGAGCTCGCGCCAGATCCGTTCGGCGCCGTCGATGTTGTAGCCCGCCGCGGCCACCATGTAGAGGCCGAGGTAGTCGGCCTCGGCGTCGAACTGCTGCGAGAACGGCGACGACAGCGCCTCTTGCGCCAGCCCGGTGCTGCCCAGCGCGCCATCCACGATGCCGGCCGCGATGCCCACCGCGCGCGTCTTGCCGCCATGCGACAGCACGCCGTTGGCCAGCTCGTGCCCCAGCACGATCGCGAGGTCGCGGTTGTCGGGAAAGAAGCGCATCAGCGCCGAGTTGACGACGATCTCGTGCCCGTCGTTCTCCGCATGGACCTCGTTCTTCATGCGCGTGACGGCGGTGTAGTTGCACGCCGTGGTGTACGGCAGGCGCAGCGCCGTCGACTGGCCCTCGCGCTGCACCACGGCTTCCAGCCAGCCTTCGCGCCGGGCGGGCTTGGCGCGCGCGGCGTCGATCAGCACGTCGTTGAGCCGGTCGATCCCTTTCTCGCCGGCGGGCAGCGGCTTGCCGCCGACGGACAGCAGCACGTCCCCGGCGCGCAGCGGCGTGGCCGGCGCCTGCTTCCTGTCGAGCGTCCACAGCACGGTCAGCCGGTCGTCCAGGTGCAGGGCCTGCTTGGCCGCCGCGCGCTCTTCCTTCTCGAAGCTCCACAAGCTGGCGATGTGCGCGCCCAGGCTGGCCCGCACGTCGCCGCCGCAGAACGGCGCGCTGTGCTCCAGGAGCGGGATCGCCACGTCGTCGAGCCGGCGCTGCAGCGTCATGCGGTGGTTCAGCGACAGCGAGTGCTGCAGGGCCTGTTCCTGCACGACGTCGGGGTCGTCGCTGGCCGGCCGGATGGAGGCGGCGCAGGCCGTGAGGACAAAGGTGGCCGCGATCGACGCGCAGGCCGGGAAGAAGGACGGGCGAGGGTTGTTCATTCGCTCAAGAGGTGCTGGGCATCGGTCGCATCCAGGCGCGGACGCGATGCCAGATGCCATCGAGGGAAGGGGAGTTGCCCGGTGGCGATGGCGACCGGGCGTTCCAGGCAAGGCGAGGTGCCGCGCCCGCTTGACATTGTGGGAGCGCGAGCGCGCTCCAAGCTGAAGATCAGATGAAGGCTCAGCCCGTCTTGCGTGAACGCAGCGTGGCCGAAGGCAGCTCGCCGAAGCGCTGCTGGTAGGCCGCGGCGAACAGGCCGAAGTTGGCGTAGCCCCACGCCTGCGCCACCGAGCGCACCGTCGCGCCCGCGTCGGCCATCAGCAGTTCGGCGCGCACGCCCTGCAGGCGCTGCTCGCGCAGCGCGCGCATCGGCGTGGCCTGGCGGTATTCGCGGAAGGCGCTGTTCAGCGTGCGCACGCTGACGCCCGCCACGCTCGCCAGTTCGCCGAGCGTGGGCGCGTGCTGGGCGTGCTCGCGGATGTGGCGCTCGGCCGCCAGCACATGCCGCGGCGCCATGCGGTGCTGCACCGCTTCGGCCGGGTGCTCCAGCTGCGCGCGCCACTGGGTCAGCACGTGCACGCCGATCATCTCCTCGAGGTGCCGCCCCAGCGGACCGGCGTCGACCGCCTCGGGCAGCTCGGTGACGCAGCGGCACGCATACGACAGCAGCGCGATCCAGCTCGAGTGGGCGCCGCCGAACTTGAACTTGCGCGTCCACAGCCGCTCGTCCGCGGGCGCGCCGAACCAGCGCGCGTGCAACGCGGCCAACGCGTCGTGCGAGAAGCTGAGGTTGACCTGCAGGTGGTTGGCGTCGAAGTCCACCCAGTAGTGGGTGCGCGAGGTGTCGACCACGAAGGCGTCGCCCACGCCGGTGTCGGCATAGGCGTTGGCTTCGGACCAGTGGCGGCCCGCGCCGCGCACGGTCGTCAGCACCATGCCGACGCCGCTGTCGGGCGAGAAGTCCTTGATGTTCACCGGAATGCCGTAGTGAAAACGGCTCAGCGTGAAGTGCCCGATGCGCGTGGCGTCGAGCACCGAGTCGGGCGTGCGCGCCCGCCCGATAGGCGTGACGCGGTAGGGCATGTAGATGCGGTCCGACCAGCGCCGGATGTCGTCCCAGTCGTGCGAGGCCACCAGGCGGTGGCGCTCGCTCGGCTGCCCGCGGGCGTCGGTGACCAGCACGTTGCGGATCGCATCCATCGCGCACCTCGGTTCAGAAGGAAGAAGGTGCGCGCCCCGGGGCGCGCACCGCTCAGCGGCTCAACGGTGATGGTAAACCGCGGTCTCGAAAGCCACGAAGCCCGGGTAGCTCGCGCAGTCCTGGAAGGGCAGGATCTGCGTCGCCCAGTAGCCGCCGAGGCCGCTCTCGCGGTCGATCCAGAAGAAGCTGTTGGCCAGGCCCGCCCACATCAGCGAGTGGGCGGGGCGGCCCGTGGGCGCGCGCTCGCGGTTGGTCATGAAGGTGTAGGCCCAGCCCTTGTCGGTGCCGGGCAGGAACTCGCCCGTGTTGCTCAGCGCGGGCACCGACGTGCGCCAGCCGCCCACCGACAGGTCCATGGCGGCCAGGCCGTCCTGCGCCATGCGCTGCACCGTGTCGGCCTTCAACACGCGCCCGTGCGGCCCGGCGCCGTCGTTCAGCACCATGCGGATGAACTTCATGTACTCGCCCACGGTGGCATACAGGCCGTGGCCGCCCATGTCCATCGGCGGCGGCTCGGGCAGCACCAGCTCGGGCAGCGGCGTGAGCCGGCCGTCGGCCGCGCGGTCGTGGATGGTCACGCGGCGCGCCTTCATCGATTCGGACATGCCGAAGCCGATGTCCTGCATGCCCAGCGGCTCGAAGACGCGCTCCTTCATCACCTCGCCCAGGCGCTTGCCGCGCTGCTGCTCGACGATGCGGCCGAGCCAGTCGATGTTGGCGCCGTAGGTCCAGGCTGCGCCCGGCTCGTGCAGCAGCACGGTGCGGATCGATTCGAAGCTGCCCGACACCACCGTCGGAATGTTCAGCGCGGCGCGGTACTTCAGGTCGTCTTCGCTGAAGAACTCGTAGCCCAGGCCCGAGGTGTGCAGCATCAGGTCGTTGACCGTGATGCGTCGGCGTGGCGCGCGCGTGCGCGGCCGGCCGTCGGCGTCGAAGCCGTCGAGCACCTGCAGTTCGTCGATCTCGGGCGCGTAGGCGCCGGCCGGGTCAGTGAGGGCAATCTTGCCTTCTTCGACCAGCTGCATCACGCAGGTGCCCGTGATCGCCTTGGTGGTCGAGAAGATGGCGAACACGCTGTCGGTGGCCATCGGCCGGTCGAGCCCGAGTTCGCGCGTGCCGGCGGCGCCTTCGTAGAAATTGCCCGTGCGGTCGGTCGCCATCGCGACGACGCCGGGGGCGCCGCCGTGGCGGTGAACGGTCTGGTGCAGCGTTGCGTCGAGCGCGGTCTTCAGCCTGTGCGAGGTCATGCCTTCTTGTCTCCTGTGTGAGGAGGCCGGGCGTGTGTGAACGGGTGCCTGCGCGCCGGCCTGCCATGCGAAATTCCGCAGGCAGCGGCAATCTAGGGCCGCGGGCTCACCGATCCTGTTCGCAAATGGCAGGCGGCTGTGCGGATCTGGCAGTCATTGCATGCGCGTGACCCGCGACGCGCGCGGCGCGTTTCAGTCCACGCCGTTGGCGCGCAGCACCGCCTTCAGCCGCCGCACCTCGTGCTGCAGGTCGAGGATCAGCGCGGCGGCGTCCAGGTTCACGCCGAAGTCGCGTTCGAGGCGGCGCGCTTCGAGCGCGTGCTGCAGGTCGGTGCTGGAAAACTCCCAGCGCTCGGGCGGTGCGTCGGTCGTGCTGACCTGCACGATGCCCACTTCGACCAGTTGCACGACCCAGGCGGTGTCGGCGCCGCAGGCGTGCGCCAGTTCGTTCGCGGCCAGCGGGTGCGAGACGCCGATGGCCGTGGTGGTGGTCACGGAAGAAAAGTTCGCCATGCTCAGACTCCCAGGTGCTGGCGGGGGTTGAACGAGGAGGTCGCCTGCGCGAGTTGTGCGTAGGCGTTGCGTGCGGCCTCGCTGTCGGCGGGCGGCAGTGCGATCTCGAGCAGCAGGTACAGGTCGCCGGGCGTCTTGCCCGCGAAGCCGCGGCCCTTGAGCCGCAGCTTCATGCCGCCGCGCGCGTTGGGCGGCACGGTGACCTCGACCACGCCGCCGGTGGGCGTGGGCACCTGCACCTGCGCGCCCAGCGCGGCCTCGGCGGGGGTGACGGGCAGCGTCATGTACAGGTCGCGCTCTTCCACGCGGTACAGCTTGTGCGGCGCGATGCGCACCTCGAGGTAGAGGTCGCCGGCCGGCTCACCGCCGTGGCCGGGCATGCCCTGGCCTGCGAGGCGGATGAACTGGCCGGGGTGCACGCCGGGCGGGATCTTCACGGCGAGCGTGCGGTTCTCCCACTGCGGGTGGCCCTGCGCGTCGAGTGTCTGGGCGCGCAGCGTGAGCTCGCGCTCGGCACCGTTCAGCGCGTCTTCGAGCGTGATCTCGATGGCCGCATGGTGGTCTTCGCCGCGCGCGCGGTAGTTCTGGCGCGTGGCGCCGCGCCGCTCGGCGTCGCCGAACATCGAGGAGAAGAATTCGCTGAAGTCGGCGTGGTCGGCCGGGCCCTGGCGCGGGCCGCGGTGAAACTCGTAGCCGGTGTCCCAGCCGGGCGGCGGCTCGAAGCTGCCGTCGGGGCGGCCCCCGCGCGCGACACGGTCGGCCAGCGCGTCGTAGGCGGCGCGCTTGTCCTTGTCGCCGAGCACGTCCTTGGCCTCGTTGATGTCGCGCATGCGCTGCTCGGCGTCGGGCTCCTTGCTGACGTCGGGGTGGTACTTGCGGGCGAGCTTGCGGTAGGCCTTGCGCACCTCGTCGTCGGACGCGGTGCGTTCGACGCCCAGTGCGCTGTAGTAGTCCTTGAATTCCATGGTGGGTGGTGATTCCTTTCAGGACGGCGTACAGATCAACCGGGAGCCAGGTCAGGCCAGGGCTGCTCCGCCGTCGGCGTGCCGCTGTTGGAGCGGCGTCACGGCCCATGTGGGGCCGGCACGTGAAAAACGCAATGGCTGGGCGTTGCCGAAGATGCTCGCATCGACCGCCACGCCCAGCAGCGCGGCCAGCGCATAGAGCGTGCCGCCGTGCGCCACCACCAGCACCGGCGCGGGCTGCGCGGCGAGTGCGGCAGCCAGCGCCTGGCGCTTGCGGTCGACGAACTGCGCCAGCGTCTCGCCGCCCTCGGGCTCGCAGGCCCAGTCGATGTTCGCCGACGAGGTGCCGATGAGCGCGCCGAAGTTGCGCTCGCGCAGGTTCTCGTGCGCGCTGGGCACGAGGCCCAGGGCGCGCGCCACGGTGTGGGCGGTGTCGAAGGCGCGGCGCGCGTCGCTGCACACGATGGCGCCGATCGGCTCGCCGGCCAGCAGCTCGGCCGCCTGCACCGCCTGCTGCTCGCCGAGCGCGCTCAGGGGCTCGTCGGGCGCCTGGAAGACGCGCAGCGCGTTGCGCCCGGTCTGGCCGTGGCGCAGGAAGTAGAAGTGGTCGCAGGCCGGGGCGAGCGGCTGCTCGGCGGCCAGGCGGTTCAGCAGGTCGATGCCTGTGGCGGCGTGGGCGGGAAAAGGAACGGTGGTCGAGGACATGGTTCAGTACGCCAGCTGCAACGGCTTGCCCTCGCGCTGCGCCTGCACGTCGGCCGGGTGGAAGGGCAGCGGATGCCACTGCTTGGCCGCGAACAGCGGCAATTGGTCGTAGGCGCGCGGCGAGGCCGGGTCGCTGCTCTGGCCGTAGGTGAGCAGGCCTTGCGCCACGGGGCCGCGCGCGTCGAAGGTCACGACCTGCATGTAGCTGCTGCCGTAGTTGATGGCGTAGCCCTTCGGGTCGATCAGCGGCTGGCCCTGCGATTCGAGCTTGTTGAGCACGCCTTCGAACTCGTCGCCGCCGGGCAGTGCGATCTTCTGGCCGCGCACGGTGCGCGACTGCGGCACGCCCAGCGCCACGTCGGGGGCGAAGCCGGCGGTGCGCACGGTGCCGACCGCGTCGCCCAGCGCCTTGAACACCGCCTCGCGCGTGGCGGGCGTGGCCATGTCCAGGCCGGTGGGCGTGGTCACGGGCTGCGCCGGGTCGAAGGGCACGCGCCAGACCTTCGGCAGGTCCTTGGCCTTGCGCCAGAACTCGCGGAACAGCGCCGCGCCCTTCGACTCGGCGTTGCTGGTGCGGTCCCAGGCGGAGAGCACGCGGCAGCCCAGGGCCTGGTCGGCGCTCAGCGCGGCGCCGGTGGCGGCGCACGCGGCCTTCAGGTCGTCCATCACCAGCATGCCGGCGAGGTTCCTGTCGCGGAAGATCACGCTGCGCAGCTCGGCCGCGCCCATGCGGTTGCCCGGCAGGCCGTCGGTGCCGGCCAGGCGGCCTTCGATTTCCATGATGCCGCTGCGCGTGCGCAGCCGCTGCGGCACGCCGACGGGGCCGACCAGTGGCGACACGCCGGCCATCGGCGGCACGCGCGGGTTGCTGAGCCAGAAGCTGTCGTTGCTGTTCTGCACCCAGTCGGGCGTGACGACGACGGGCATGCGGGCCGGCGCGATGATGCCGGGCGCGGCGGCGCTGCTATCGCGGTGCCAGGCGCAGGCGCTGCGCGAGCCGTCGAGCACGGGCAGGCCGGCCGCGTTGAGCAGCGCGGCGGCGGCCGGCGAGGGCGCGCAGGTCTTGAGCATTTCGGCCGACACGTCGGGCACCACCGACAGGTCGGCGTACATCGCGTTGCCTTCGCGGTCGGCCGCGAGGGTGTTGATCCACGGGATGCCCTGGTTGCCCATGGCGGCGCGCAGCTCGGCGACGTTGCGGGCCCGGCCCATCTTCATCCAGCTCTCAGCCGAGCGCACGTTGAGCGTGTTGGCGTCGCGGATCGCATAGGCCTTCTGGGCGGTCCAGCCCAGGCCGGCACGCGGCAGCGACACCACGGGGCCCCAGTCGGTGGCGTAGAAGGTGTGCTGCACGGGCGCGCCGCCCGCCGTGGCGGCGGCCGGCAGTGCGACGGTGCGCGCGACCATCTTCTTCGGCTGGCCGTCGACCCAGTACACGGTCGGGTCGTTGGGGTCGAGCTTGAGTTCGTACAGCGTGAAGCGCTTCCCGGTCGACACGGTGTGGGTCCAGGCCACGTCCTTGTTGAAGCCGATCGACACCACCGGGCTCAGGCCGCCGGTGGCGCCCATCACGTCGAGCTGGCCGGGGATGGTCAGGTGCATCTGCCAGAAGCGGTTGGTGCCGTTCCAGGGGAAATGCGGGTTGCCCAGCAGCAGGCCCTTGCCGTCGGGCGTGGCGTTGCGCCCGAAGGCCCAGCCGTTGGAGCCCAGCTCGCCCCCTTCGGGGTTGGCGTTGAAGCTGTGGCGGCCGATTTCGGCCACCGCCTGCTCGAGCGCGACCGGTGCCGCGCCGGTCTTGGCGCCCGGGGCCGGCGGCACGGCGGCCAGCACCGCGCCGGCCAGCGCGCCCAGGCCGCCCTGGATCATCGATTGCTCGGTGGCGCGCGCCAGGTCGGCGGCCGTCATCGGGCGCACCCAGGGTTTGCCGCGGCAGGCTTCGGGCAGGCCGCCAGGGCCCGCGTCCTGCAGGTAGCGGTTGTAGCCCGCCACGTAGCCGCGCAGCGCGGCCTTCACCTCGTCGTTGGTGGTGGCCGCCGCGCGGGCCAGCGCCGCGTCGTCCATGTGGTAGCGCACGAACAGGTCGATCTGCGCGTTGGGCATGCGGCCCAGGCCGAAGTCGCCGGTGTTCTGTGCCCCGAGGAACTGCGCGCGGTCGCCGCGCAGCGTCAGCAGGTGCTCGGCGGTCTGGCAGACGTTGTCCTGCGCATGCGCGTAGGCGGTGCCGTAGGCCAGGCCTTCGTAGTCGGGCGCCGTGATGTGCGCGATGCCGAAGGTGGTGCGCTCGATGCTCACGCTGCGGCTGCCGGGCGGCGGCGTGCTGGCACAGGCCCCGAGCAGGGCGACCAGGCCCAGGGAGAGGGCCGTCAACGAGAACCGGGAGCGCGAGGTGTTCGATGTCATGGGGCGGGCGTGAGGTGGGAAAGGGTCGAAAAAGAGGGACCGATTAGAGGATGAACCTCCGCCGCGCACTGTCGCCAGCGCGGCACGCCTTGCCGCTTACTTCAACCGAACTTCATGCCTTTGGGCCGTGCTTGCAGCCGGTGGATGTACGCATCGAGCTTCGGGCGGTTCGTGCGCCCGCCGAAGGCGCGGTGCCAGATGAGCATCGAGCCGATCATCACGTCGGCGGCCGTGAACTGGGCGCCAAACAGGTAGGGGCCGTCGCCGAGTTCGCGTTCGACGGCGTCCTTGGCCTGCTCGAAATCGGTCCAGCCGCGCGCGCTGTTGTTGCTCTTGATCTTCAGCAGGCTGTCGCCCATCGAGGGCTCGAGCTGCGCGGTCGAATAGACCATGAGCGACAGGTAGCGCCCGCGCTCGGGCGTGCCCACGGCCGGTGCCAGGCGCTTGCCGGGGTACTTCTCGGCGATGTACATGCAGATGGCCGCGTTCTCGAAGATGCGGGTGCGGCCGTCGACCAGCGCGGGCAGCTTGCCGGCCGGGTTGATCTTCAGGAACTCGGGGCGCTTGTGGGCGCCCTCCCGGATGAGGGTGGGCACGATCTCGTAGTCGACCTCGGCCTCGTCGAGCATCCACTTGGCGACCTGCGCACGGCTGCGCGGGTCGAAATACAGCTTCATCGCCATGCGGGGTCCCCTTTGTCAGGTGGGTGAGATGGGCGGGTTGTCAGAACTTGGGAATGCGCAGGGTCTTGCTGATCATCAGCGTGCCCGAGAGCGCGAACAGCAGCACCAGCGGGTGCAGCTGCCAGGGGCCGAGCGTCCAGGCGCCGCCCCACACGTTGGCGCCGAGGGCGCCCTTCGAGGCCGCGTAGGCCAGCACGCCCACCAGCACGACGCTGGTCGGGATCGGCGTACCTTCGAAGTACTTCACCTTGTCGGCGCCGGCCGAGAGGGCCTCGGCCGTCACGTTGTAGCGCGCGAGCCGGCTCACGCCGCAGCCGACGAAATAGATCAGCACCGCGCAGTCCCAGCCGCCGTCCAGGCCGGCGGCGAAGCCGAGCGCGGCGGGCAGCACGCCGAAGGAGATCACGTCGGCCAGCGAGTCGAGTTCGCGTCCGAGCGCCGACTGGGTCTGGCGCCAGCGCGCGATGCGGCCGTCGAGCACGTCGAAGATGAAGGCGGCCGGGGCGAGCGCCGCGGCCCAGTAGAAGTGGGCGAGCGACTGGCTGCGCATGAAGGCCATCGCGAAGAACACCGCCCCGACGCCGCAGGCCGCGTTGCCGAGCGTGAACACATCGGCCAGGTGAAAGCCGCGGATCATCGAGAAGTGCTTGCGGGCCGGCGGGGACGAAGGCGTGGTCATGAGGCGGGGAAAGCTGCGAAAGGAACCGCACCTTAACCCAAGCGGGGCCCGCTTTTTGTAGTCGCGCGCCGACGCCCCGTCGGCGCCCCGTCGGCGCGCTCAGGCGGCTGGCTGCGCCTTGGCCTCGACGATCCGTGCGAAGCGCCCGAGCAGGCCCGCCGCCGCGTCGGTGGGGCGCACGCCTTCGCGCAGCGCCGCGGCGTCGAGCCCGTCCGCGGCGAGGTCGCGGGCCAGCAGGTCGATGTAGCCGCCCATGGTCCGGGCGTCGAACTCGGGGTGGAACTGCAGGCCCCAGGCTTGCGCGCCCACGCGGAAGGCGTGGACCGGCTCGTGCGCGCTGTAGGCCAGCTTCACCGCGCCCTCGGGCAGGCGCAGCGCGCTCTGCCAGTGGATCGCCTGCGCCGGGAACTGCGCGGGCAGGTCGCCCAGCAGCGCGTCGCCGGCGGCGGCTGCGTCGAGCGTGACGGTGACCGTGCCAACTTCGGGGCCGCCCGGGTGGTGCCCGGCCTCGCCGCCGAGTGCGTGCGCGAGCAGCTGGTGGCCGTAGCAGATGCCGAGCACGGGCGTGTCGCGTGCGACCAGTTCGGCGAGCCAGGCGGCGGTGGTTTCGCTCCAGGGTTCGCGGTGCGACACCATCGCGTGCGAGCCGGTGACGACCACGCCCGCGACCTGGCCGGGCGCGGGCAACGTGTCGCCGCGGCGCGGGTCGACCACCACGAGGGGCAGGGTCTGCGTACCGAGGCCGTCGGCGATCCAGTGCTCGAAGTCGCCGCGGCCTTCGCGCAGCGCGTCATGGGTGTCACCGACCTTGACGATGACCAGGGGATACGGGGGCGTGCTGTGCATGGCGTCGATCATGCCGCAGCGCAACGTGCGCCGGTCAGCGCCGGGACGATTCCCGACGGTGCAGCAGGTCCATGAAGGCGCGGCCCACGGGCGAGGGCGAGCGCCCCGCGCGCGTGACCAGCCCGATGGGC
This sequence comes from Variovorax sp. GW821-FHT06D12, assembly GCF_059419205.1. NCBI lineage: Bacteria > Pseudomonadati > Pseudomonadota > Betaproteobacteria > Burkholderiales > Comamonadaceae > Variovorax > Variovorax sp. GW821-FHT06D12. The sequence continues at coordinate 86,104 of NZ_JBWKRI010000008.1, forward strand.
CGCGACATCAGCGGACGCTGCAGCGGCACGGTGGCCAGCTCGTCGTTCTGCGACAGCTGCAGCGCGAGCCGGGGCAGGGCGGTGAGCCCCAGTCCGGCCGCCACCAGCGCGCCCGCCACGGCCACGCTCGGGTATTCGAGCGCGGGCTGCACCTGCAGGCCGCGCTGCAGGAAGGCGGCGTCGGTGATCGGCCGGATGCTGCTCTGGAAGCTGCTCGCAATGAAGGGCCGTGTCGCGAACACCGACCACGACACCGAGGCGCGCGCGGCCAGCGGGTCGTCGCGCCGGCACAGCAGCACGAAGGGGTCGTCGCGCAGGTGGCGGTACAGCAGGGGCTCGTGCGTGCCGGGGCGCACGCTGAGGCCAAAGTCGGCGCGGCCTTCGTCCACCGCGGCGCGCACCGCCTCGGCCGGCCCTTCGATCAGCGAGAACTGCACCTGCGGATGCTGCTGGCGGAACTCGGCAATGGCACCGGGCAGCAGCGCCACGCCGGTCGAGGGCAGCGCCGCGATGGTGAGGTGGCCGCTGCGGCCTTCGAGGAACTGCGACAGCTCGCTGAACGAGCTGTTGAAGTTCTCCAGGATGCGCAGCGCGATCGGCAGCAGCTCGCGCCCGGCCGGCGTGAGCTCCACATGCCGCGTGTCGCGGTCGAACAGGCGCGCACCCACCAGGTCTTCGACGATGCGCACCGTGCGGCTCAGCGCCGGCTGCGACACATGCAGCGCCTGCGCGGCGGCGCGGAAGTTGGTGGTCTTCGCGACTTCGACGAAGGCCTCGAGCTGCTGCAGCGTGATGTCGACTCGCACGAACGGGGCCTCTCGGGGTGGCGGTGGATTGATCCATCCAAGTTATCACAGATATAGGAATATTGTTCTTCACAGATCAATGTGCGACGCCGAGACTGGCGCATTCGATACCACGGAGACAAGGGGCCCACGCGCCCCCGTGACATGGACACCAAAATTCTGGAAGGCATCCGGGTGCTCGAGCTCGGGCAGGTGCTGGCGGGGCCCTTCGCGGGCGCGATCCTGGCCGACCTCGGCGCCGACGTCGTGAAGCTCGAGCGCGTCGAGGGTGGCGACGACGCGCGCCACATGGGCCCGGCCTTTCGCCACGGCGACGCGCTCAATTTCCACGTCTTCAACCGCGGCAAGCGCTCGGTCGCCATCGACCTGAAGAGCGAAGAGGGCATGGCCGCCTTCGAGACCCTCGCGGCCGGCGCCGACATCCTCATCCACAACCTGCGACCGGGCGTCACGCAGTCGATGGGCATCGACGGCCCCTCGCTGTGCGCGCGCCATCCGCGGCTCATCTACTGCGAGATCTCGGCCTTCGGCCACACCGGTCCGCTGCGCATGCAGCCGGGCTACGAGCCGCTGATCCAGGCCTTCAGCGGGCTGTCGAGCATCAACGGCGGGCCTGACGATCCGCCCATGCGCACCGGCGCCTCGGTCTGCGACCAGGGCACCGGCATGTGGGCCGTGATCGGCGCGCTGGCGCTGCTGCAGCGGCGCCACCTCACGGGGCGGGGCGGCGTGGTGAGCACCTCGCTGCTGGAGACCGCGCTGGTCTGGACGGGGCAGAAGGCCGACGCCTACGTCAACGAAGGCCGGTTGCCCGATCGCCACCGCTCGGGCCATCCGGGCTTCGTGCCTTACGAGTCTTTCGACACCGCCGATGCGCCGCTCCTGATCTGCTGCGGCAACGACCGGCTCTTCGCCAAGTTTGCGCACGAGCTCGGCCGCGACGACTGGACCACCGACGCGCGCTTTGCCAACAACCGCCAGCGGCTGCAGCACAAGGCGGCGCTGTTCGAAGAGATCGGCCCGCTGCTGCGCGCGCGCACCCGCGCCGACTGGATGGCGCGCTTCACCGCCGCCGGCGTGCCCTGCGCGCCGGTGCACACCGTGCCCGAGGCGGTCGCGCATCCGCAGGTGGAGGCGCTGGGCATGCTGCAGCCCGTGCCGGGCGAGGACTTCCGCCTCACGGCGCTGCCGATGTCCATCGACGGCGTGCGGCCCGCGCACCGCGCGGTCGCGCCCCGTCTGGGCGAGCACAACGCGGCGCTCGGCGCACCGCCGGTGCCGCCGCGCGACCGCGCCTGAGCGACCGCACCCTTTCCCTTCTCAAGAACTACATCCCACCGGAGACATCACCCATGCGCACTTCCATCTTCCGCCTCGGCGCGGTCCTGGCCTTCGCGGTCGCGGCGGCGGCATCTGCCCACGCGCAGGACTACCCCGCCAAGCCCCTCACCGTCGTCGTGCCCTTCGCGGCCGGCAGCGGCACCGACCAGCAGGCGCGCAGCTTCGCGCAGGCCCTGACAGTCGAATACAAGGTGCCGGTGATCGTGGAGAACCGCGCGGGCGCCAGCGGCTTCCTGGCCGCGCAGTACGTCGCCAAGGCCGCGCCCGACGGCTACACGTTGCTCATGACCACCAACACCACGCACGCCGCCAACGAGCACCTGTACAAGAAGCTGCCCTACGACCCGGTGAAAGACTTCACGCCGGTCGGGCTGCTGTCCAAGGGCCACATGCTGCTGCTGGTGGGGGCCGATTCGCCGATCAAGTCGGTGGCCGACCTCGTGGCGGCGGCGAAGAAGTCGCCGGGCAAGCTCAACTTCGGCAGCGGCAGCTCGTCCAGCCGCGTGGCGAGCGAGCTGCTCAAGCAGATGGCCGGCATCGACATGGTGAACGTGCCCTACAAGAGCAACCCGATGGCCATCACCGACCTGCTGGGCGGGCAGGTCGACTTCATGTTCGCCGACGCGCCCACGGCGCTGCCGCACGTCAAGAGCGGCAAGCTGCGCGCGCTGGCCGTGAGCGGCGACAAGCGCCTGGCCGCCGTGCCCGCGCTGCCGACCGTGGCCGAGGCGGGCGTGAAGGGCTACGACATGTCGTACTGGACCGCCGTCTACCTGCCGCCGGGCGCGCCCGCGGCCGTCACGCGCAAGCTCAACGAGATGCTGGTGAAGGTGTCGGCCTCGCCGGCCATCGTCGCCTACCAGGCCATCTCCAGCGGCGAGGCCGCCACCGGCACGCCCGAGGCGCTCGCGAAGTTCCAGGCCGCCGAGTCGCAGAAGTGGGGCCGCGTGATCCGCGCTGCCGGCATCGAGCCCGAATGAGCCGCGCGATGAATACGTCGGACACGCAGAAGAAGGCTGTGCGCATCGGCGGCGCCTCGGGCTTCTGGGGCGACAGCAGCACGGGAGCGCCGCAGCTCGTGGCGCACGGCGGCATCGATTACCTGGTGTTCGACTACCTGGCCGAACTCACGATGTCGCTGCTGGCCGGCGCGAAGCTGAAGAACCCCGACGCCGGCTACGCCACCGACTTCGTCACCACCGCCATGGCCGCCGTGCTGCCCGACGTGATGCGCCAAGGCATCCGCGTGATCGCCAACGCCGGCGGCGTGAACCCGCGCGCCTGCGCCGCCGCGCTCACGCACCTGGCGGCCGGCATGGGGCTCGCGCCGCGCATCGCCGTGGTCACTGGCGACGACGCACTGCCGCATGCCGAAGCGCTGCGTGCGCAGGGCATCGGCCACATGAGCACGGGCGCACCGCTGCCCGAGCGCCTCGTGAGCGCCAACGCCTACCTGGGCGCCGTGCCGATCGCGCGGGCGCTCGATGCCGGCGCGCAGATCGTCATCACCGGCCGCTGCGTCGACAGCGCCGTCACGCTCGGCGCGCTGATGCACGAATTCGGCTGGGCCGACGACGACTGGGACCGCCTCGCGGGCGGCAGCCTGGCCGGCCACATCATCGAATGCGGCGCACAAGCCACCGGCGGGCTGCACACCGACTGGGAGCAGGTGCCCGACTGGGCCCGCATCGGCTACCCGGTGGTCGAATGCGCGGCCGACGGCAGCTTCGTCGTCGGCAAGCCGCCCGGCACCGGCGGGCTGGTGAGCCGCGCCACCGTGGGCGAGCAGCTGCTGTACGAGATCGGTGACCCCGCGGCCTACCTGCTGCCCGACGTGACCTGCGACTTCCGCACCGTGCAGATCGAGGCCGTGGGCGTGGACCGGGTGCGCGTCTCGGGCGCGAAAGGACGTGCGCCCTCGGGTCGCTACAAGGTCACGGCCACCTACGCCGCGGGCTACCGCTGCAACGCCGAGCTGCTGATCGTCGGCTTCGACGCCGCCGCCAAGGCGCGGCGCAGCGGCGAGGCGATGCTGCGCCGCACGCGCGACCTGTTCGCGCAGCGCGGCTGGGCCGACTTCTCGGCCACCCACATCGACGTGCTGGGCGCCGAGCAGTGCTACGGCCCGCACGCCACCGCCCAGCCGCCGCGCCAGGCGGTGCTGCGCGTGGCCGTGACGCACGCGGACAAGGCGCCGCTCGAACTCTTCGCGCGCGAGATCTCGGCGGCCGGCACCTCGTGGGCGCCCGGCACCACGGGCCTGGGCGGCGGGCGGCCGTCGGTGGCGCTGTCGATCCGGCAGTTTCCGCTGCTCGTGGACAAGGCGCTGTTCACGCCCGTGGTCGAGATGGCGGGCGAGTCATGGCCCGTGGCGGTGAGGGCGCAGGCAGCGGAGGTTGCCGTGGCCGATGAGGTGGCGCCGCAGGCAGACGCCACCGACCCGGACACGGACGACGAATGGCTCGAGGTGCCGCTGATCCGCCTGGCCTATGGCCGCAGCGGCGACAAGGGCGACGTCTCGAACATCGGCATCCTCGCGCGCGAGCCGCACTACCTGCCCGTGCTGCGCGCGCAGCTCAGCGCGCAGGCCGTGCGCGCCTACATGTCGCACCTGGTCGAAGGCGAGGTGACGCGCTACGAGCTGCCCGGCATCGGCGCCTTCAACTTCGTCTGCGAAGCGGCGCTGGGCGGCGGCGGCATGGCCTCGCTGCGCACCGACCCGCTGGGCAAGAGCATGGCGCAGATCCTGTTGTCGATGCCGGTGCGCATCGCGGCCCGCCGGCTGCGCGCGGCCTGAGCCGACGCGCCGCCGGGCCCGCGTTTTCAGCGCGGGCCCACGCCATCGTTCATCGCTTTCGGATTCGTCCGATGGCCTGCCGCGGTGGTTTTTCCTAGAGTGCTTCGTTCCCTGAGCGCTGGCCGTTTTCCGGCCGGCCCGCTCTTCCTTCTCTTCGCCAGATGGCTGCCTTTTTTTGTGAAGGCGCTCGAAGCACGCCATGTCCTTGTCCAGATTCCTTTCCTTCCATCCCCGCCCGCGCGCGGGCCGCTGGCTGCTTGCCGCCTCCACGCTGGTCGCGGGCTGCGGCCCCGTCGCGGTCACGTCGTACGTGCCGCTGCCGCCGATGCCGCCGCCCTCTGAGCCGATGAACATGGCCGTGCCTGTCGCGGTGTCGGCCACGAGCTCGCGCAAGGGGGCGGTGTACCGGCCCGCGCCCGCGGTGGTGCCCGAGCTGGCGCAGGTCGTGTTCTTCCGCCGCGCCACGTCCACGCCCAGCACGGGCGCGGCGCATGTGTATGTCGACGGCGAGTTCCATGCCGCGCTGATGCCCAACGGCTTCACGCGCCTGTGCGTGGCGCCGGGCGCGCACTCGCTGGAGGCCTACATCGACGATGCACCGCTCTACGCGGGCAAGTCGCAACCGAAGACGCAGGCGGTGCTCGAAGGCGGGCAGACGGTGTTCGTGGCCGTGTCGGAAATGGGCGAGGGCGCGCCGGTGCCTCACGGCAGGGTCGCGGCCGAGCGCCTGCTCAAGGGCGCGCGCGAGCAGCGGCAGGTGATCAGCCGCGCGGTCCGCGTGCAGCCCTGCCGCGAGCCTTCGCAGCCCGCCCGCCGGGCCTGACACCGCCCGACGGCCTTCAAGGGATCTGCGTCGCGTAGGCCGCCTCAGCGGCCTCCAGCTGGGTCCAGAAGCCTTGCGGCGCGCGCCCGTGCAGCACCTCGTCGAGCACGCCCAGGTGCGCGTGCCAGCCGCTGGCCACGCTCAGCGTTTCCTTGCGGTCGGGCAGGCGGCGGTGCGTGAGCACCAGATGGGTGGCTTGCGCGCCCTGCGGCGACAGTTCGAAACTGACCTCGGACGCGTCCTCGCGCTCGCTGCCCCAGCTGATGACCAGCAGGGTCGGCGGCTCGATGCGCAGCACGCGCGAGTGCTGCACATGGGTCTCGCGGTAGGCCGCGAAGCGCTCGGGCGCGACCTCGCCCGACAGCTCGGTGTGCTGGAAGCGCAGCTCGAACACCGCGCCGGGTGCCTGCGCCATGGTGCCGCCGGCCAGCCAGCTGCGGCGCTTCTCGGGATCGACGAGGTAGGTCCACACGCGGTCGATGGGGCCGGGCAGGGTGCGTTCGATGCGCAGGGTGCCAGGCTCGGTCTGCGTGCCCAGGCTGTGCTTCAAGGTCGTGGTCATGGGTCGGTGCTCCTTGGGTGAATGAGGGGAGAGACGTTGTTCACGCGCTATCGCCGGCGTCGCGCCGCAGCGCATCCGCCAGGGCGTCCAGGCGGTGGTTCCAGAAGACTTCGTAGGCGCGCAGCCACGCATCGGCCGTGGCGAGCGCCGCCGGTTCCAGCCGGCACACGTGCGCGCGGCCCTGCACGGTGCGCGACACCAGCCCCGCGCGCTCCAGCGTCTTGACGTGCTTGGAGGCGCCCGCGAAAGACATGCGAAACGGCGCGCCCAGCTCGCCCACGCTGCATTCGCCCTGCGCGAGCAGTTGCAGCATGGTGCGCCGCGTGCTGTCGGCCAGGGCGTGGAACACGGCGTCGAGCCGTTCGTCTTCGATCTCAAGTTCAACCATGAAGTTGAATATAGATCGGTCCCGAAGAAAATTCAACCCGAAGGTTGAATGATGAAATGGCGTTACACCTGATACACCCGGGACGCCGTGCGCGCCCCGGGCGCTGGAAGCGCGGCGGCGGCGCTCCTACGATGCCTTTCATTCCATCCACTCGCGAAAAGAAAGACGCACGCACATGAACCCTCTGATCCAGCGCCGCACCCTGTTGCTCGCCGCCGCCGTGACCCCGCTTGCCGGCGCCTGCAGCGCATGGCCGAAGAAGGGCGCGCAGTCGGACGCCGAAACGCAGCTCGCCGAACTCGAGCGCGCCTGCGGCGGGCGCTTGGGCGTGGCGGGCTTCCACACCGGCAGCGGTGCACGCCTGCAGCACCGTGCGCACGAGCGCTTTCCGCTGTGCAGCACCTTCAAGCTGGTGCTCGCCGCGGCGGTGCTCGAACGCAGCGCGACCGACGCAAGCCTGCTCGGGCGTCGCGTCAGTGTCGGCAAGGGCGACCTGGTGTCGCACTCGCCGGTCGCCGAGAAACACCTCGCCACCGGCATGACCGTGAACGAGATGTGCGCTGCCACCATGCAGTACAGCGACAACGCCGCCGCCAACCTGCTGCTGAAGGTGATGGGCGGGCCGGCCGCCGTCACGGCCTTTGCGCGGCGCATCGGCGACACGACCTTCCGCCTCGACCGCACCGAGCCTGAGCTGAACACCGCCATCCCTGGCGACCCGCGCGACACGACCACGCCTGCCGCCATGAGCGACACCGTGCAGCGACTCGCGCTGGGCGACGCGCTCGGCGCCCCGCAGCGCGAGCAGATGCGCGAATGGCTGCTCGGCAACACCACGAGCACCGAGCGTTTCCTGGCCGGCGTGCCCAAAGGCTGGCGTGTGGGCGACAAGACCGGCGCGGGCTCGTACGGCTCCACCAACGACGTCGGCGTGCTGTGGCCGCCGTCGGGCGCGCCGCTGGTGTTGTCGGTCTACCTGACCTTCCCCGACAAGGACGCCAAGGGCCGCAACGACGTGGTCGCCTCGGCCACGCGCATCGCCGTCAAGGCCCTGGCAGGCTGAGTCAGCGGCGGGGCCACAATGGGCGCCCCATCTTTCCCCGTCGCCCCATGGACCTGAGGTCTCTTCGCTATTTCATCGCGGTGCTCGAAGCCGGCAGCCTGTCGCGCGCGGCGGCGTCGCTGTACGTGGCGCAGCCCGCGCTGACCGCGCAGATCAAGAAGCTCGAGGCCGAGCTCGGCACGCAGCTGTTCGACCGCTCGCACGTGGGCGTCACGCCCACGGCCGCCGGGCTGCAGCTGTACCAGGACGCGCGGCGCCTGCTGTCGGATGCCGCCGCCATGCGCGAACGGCTGCAGCGCGCGCCCGACGGGCCCGAGGGCTCGGTCACGGTGGCCGTGCCGTTCCTGCTGGCCTCGCTGCTGCTCGGGCCGGTGCTGGCGCGGCTGAAACAGTCGCACCCGCGCATCCGCGTGTTCGTGATCGACGACCTGAGCCTGATGGTGCGCAAGGCCATGGTCGATCGCCGCGCCGACATCGGCCTGCTGGTCGACACCCCGAGCGTCGAGGGGTTGGATGTGCGTCCCTTCGTGCGCGAAGGCATGTTCCTCTGCGGCTTCAATGCGAAGGGCGAGGTGGCGGCACTGCTCGGCAAAAGTGCGAAGGGTGGGCGCGCGAAGAAGGGTGTGCCCGCGCGTCCCACGGTGCCTTTCGCACGCGCCGCGAACCTGCCGCTGGTGCTGCAGTCGCGCCGCTTCAGCATCCGCCAGCGTGTCGAGGCGGCCGCCGAGGCGGTGGGTGTGGAACTCAACGTGGTGCACGAGCACGACTCGGCGCGCGTGCTGCGCTCGCTCTACCTGGCGGGCGCGGGCTTCACGGTCACGCCTGCCTGCGCGCTCGCGGACGGGCCGGGCGATCAGCCGAACTGGTTGATTGCACGCATCGTCGAGCCCGAGCTGGCGCGTACGTACCATCTGGCCACGCCGGCCGGCAAGGTGCCCGATGCGGCGACGCAGGTCGTGAGGCAGGCGCTGGCCGACGAGGCGCGCTCGATGATCGCCTCGGGCCGCTGGGACGCGCAGTTCCTGGGCGACGGCAAGGCGTAGCCATCGCGCACGCCGGTGCCGCGCGCCCGGGCCATCATCTTTTGTGATGGCCGCGCATCAGCAATCGGTATTTGTTGTGCGGCGGCGTTGTTTGCGAAAGTTCTCCCCACGGTGCACAGGCACCGGCCTCAAGGAGACAACTTGCCCTCACTTTCGCCCGAGGTCGCCAACGTCGGCGAACTCGCATCCCGCGCCGCCCGCCTGCATGCCCGGCAGATCGCCGTGACCAGCCCGCAGCGCGCCTGCACCTACGAACAGCTCGACCGGCGCGCCAACCGCCTGGCCAATGCCCTGCGCGGGCTCGGCCTGCAGCGCGGCGACCGCGTAGGCGTGTACCTGCCCAACTGCGTCGAGATCGTCGAGCTGGAGCTGGCCTGCTACAAGGCCGCGCTGGTGAAGGCGCCGATGAACGCGCGGCTCGCGCCGGTCGAGGTGGCCGAGGTCATCGAGAACAGCGACGCCGCGCTCATCGTCACCACCGCCGCGCGCGCCGAGACCTTCCTGCCGCTGCTGAAGGGCGCGGCCCCGAAGTTGCTGCTGCTCGACGCGGCCGAAGGCACGCCCGCTTCCTACGAAGGCCAGCTGGCGCGCGCGAGCGACGCCTTCACCTGCGAGCGCGTGCGCGCCGACGAACTGGCGGTGCTGCACTACACCTCGGGCTCCAGCGGCGTGCTCAAGGCCGCGATGCAGACCTTCGGCAACCGGCTGGCCCAGCTGCGCAAGTTCCTCTCGCGCAGCGAAGGCCTGCGCCCCGGCGACCTGCTGGGGCTGGTGGGGCCGATCACGCACGCCTCGGGCATGCAGATCGTGCCGGCGCTGTGCAGCGGCGCGACCATCCGCCTGTTCACCGGCTTCGAGCCCGCGCGCTTCCTGGACGACATGAGGAAGGAGCGCGTGACCCATACCTTCATGGTGCCCACCATGATCAACATGCTGCTGGCCGAGCTGCAGGGCCGCTACCGGCCGCTGCCCGACCTGCAGCGCCTGGGCTACGGCGCGGCGCCGATGGCGCCCGCGCGGATCATGCAGGCGATGGACGTGTTCGGCCCGGTGCTGTCGCAGGGCTACGGCGCGGGCGAGACCACCTCGGGCGTGTGCGGCCTCTCGGTGGAAGACCACCTGTTCGCGCGCGCCGCCATGCCCGAGCGGTTGGCCTCGTGCGGGCGGCCGTTCCTCGAGTCGCTGGTGGAGATCGTCGACGACGAAGGCCGACCGGTCGCGCCCGGCGAGGTGGGCGAGATCGTGGTGAGCGGCGAGGACATCTTCGCCGGCTACTGGCGCGCGCCCGAGCTCACGGCCGAGGTACTGAAAGAGGGCCGCTACCACACGGGCGACCTCGCGCGCGCCGACGACGAGGGCTACATCTACATCGTCGATCGCAAGAAGGACATGGTCATCAGCGGCGGCTTCAACGTGTACCCCTCGGAGGTCGAGGCCGTGCTGTACCAGCACGCGGCGGTGGCCGAGGCCTGCGTGTTCAGCGTGCCCGACGACAAGTGGGGCGAGGCGGTGGCCGCGCACATCGTGCTGAAGCCGGGCGCCTCGCCCGACACGGCCGGGCTCGACGACTTCTGCGCCGCGCGGCTGGCGGGCTTCAAGCGGCCGCGCCGTATCGAGTTCGTCGAGTCGCTGCTCAAGAACGCCAACGGCAAGGTCGCGCGCAAGGCGATCCAGACGCCGTACTGGGCCGGCCACGCGCGGCGCGTCAATTGAAAGAGAACGACATGGACACCACGCTGACACCTTCCGCCGCACCCACCGAGGCTTCGGCCATCCGCGCGCCGCTGTTCGACGGCCCCTTCGAGGGCTCGCCGCGCGCGGCCGAGCTGATCGCGCGCATCGGCGACTTCCTGAACGGCGAGCTGGCCGACCTGGTGCGCGAGAAGGGCATCGACCACGAGCACGGCCCCGACCGGGAGACGCTGCGCCACGTCTGGCGCCGCTCGCACGCGATGGGCTTCTACGGCATGACGCTGCCACCGGCGATGGGCGGCCTGGGCCTGTCGCTGCTCGATCATGTGCTGGTGAAGGAATCGATCTACGCCAGCGGCTCGCCGCTCGCGCCGCATGTGTTCGGCGAACTCAGCGGGCCACCGCGCGTCGGCGCATTGGCCAAGTTTGCGACGCCGGAGCAGATGGCGAAGTTCATCCGTCCCGTGGCACAGGCCGAGAAGGCGATCTGCTTCGCGCTCACCGAGGCCGAGGCCGGCTCCGATGCCGGCGCGGTGCAGACGCAGGCGCGGCGCGAGGGCGATGTGTACGTGCTGAACGGGCGCAAGCGCTTCATCTCGGGCTCGCCCTTTGCCGATCTCGCGGTGCTCATGGCGTCCACCTCGGACGATCCGGCGCGCCGCGAGGTGACGGCGTTCTTCGTCGACCTGACGCAACCGGGCGTCGAGGTGCAGGCGGGCTACAAGACCATGGCGGGCCAGTCGACCACGGGCGACATCGTGCTCACCGATTGCCGCGTGCCCGCCGCGAACCTCATCGGCGAGCCCGGCAAGGGGCTGGCGCTGGCGCTGGGGCGCATCACGGTCAACCGGCTGCTGCACTGCCCGGGCATGGTGGGGCTGGCGACCGTGGCGCTGAAGGACGCACGCGACTACGCGCGCACCCGCCGCCAGTTCGGCCGCGCCATCGCGCAGTTCCAGGCGATCCAGCATTCGCTGGCCGACATGGCGACGCAACTCTGCGCGGCGCGCGCGCTGATGCTGTCGACCGCGCGGCAGATCGACGCCGGCGGCGACCCGCGCGCCGAGGCCTCGATGGCCAAGCTGTTCTGCTCGGAGGCCGCGTTCCGCGTGGCCGACGCGGCGGTGCAGATCCACGGCGGCGAAGGCATCGTGCAGGGGCGGCGCGTGGAGTTTTTGTTCCGCATGCTGCGCATGTACCGCGTGCTCACGGGCACCAGCGAAATCCAGAAGAACATCATCGCGCGCGAGCTGATCGGCGATGCGGCCTGAGGCCGGACCAGACAATCAGGAGACACCACAAGCCATGACTCTCATCAATGTCAATCGCCGCGCGCTGTGCGGTGCGATCGCGGCGTCGGCGCTGCTGCCGGCCGTTGCTCGCGCAGCGGGCGCGAACGCCTCCGCCTGGCGCCCGACCCGCCCGGTCAAGTGGGTCGTGCCGTACCTGGCCGGCACCGGCCCGGACAATGGCGCGCGCATCCTCGCGGAAGCGCTCGGTCCCTTGCTGGGACAGCCGGTCGTCATCGAGAACCGGGGCGGCGCGGCCGGCAACATCGGCGCGCGCCAGGTCGCACGGGCCGCGCCCGACGGCTACACCTGGATCTACTCGAGCGCGCCCATGGCCGCCAACATGCGCATGCAGCAGAACCCGGGCTACGACGCGCTCAAGGACTTCCGCCACATCATGCGGCTGACCACCTCCGACGTGCTGTTGGTGGTGAATGCGGGCTCGGGCATCCAGACCCTGCAGGAATTGGTGGCACGTGCGCGCGCCAACCCCGGCAAGCTCGACTACGCCTCGGGCGGCGTCGGCACGCCCTCGCACCTGGGCGTGGAGCTGTTCCTGCAGGCGGCGGGCGTGCAGGCCACGCACGTGCCGTACAAGGGCGCCTCGGAAATCGTCAACGCGGTGCTGGGCAACCAGGTGAACTTCGGCATGCCGATCTTCTCGGTGGCGCTGCCGCACGTGCAGGGTGGCAAGCTGCGCGCCCTGGGCGTGGCCGGCACCAAGCGCAACGCGACCTTGCCGCAGGTGCCGACGCTGGCCGAGCTGGGGCTGCGCGGCGTCGAGCTCACGTCGTGGGGCGGTGTCTCGCTGCCGGCGGGCACGCCCGATGCCATTGCGGCGCGCATCTATGAGGTGTTCGGCCAGGCGCTGAAGCAGCCGTCGGTGATCGCCGCGCTGACCGAGCTGGGCAGCGAGGTGAGCCCGTCGACGACCGAGGCCTATGTGCAAGGCTTCGCGAGCGAGATGGAACTGACCGAGCGGATGATGAAGACCGCGAAGCTGCAGCCGTTGTAGGAACCAGGCTTCAGAGCACGAACCATCCCACGGCCACGTAGTGGCTCGTGGTGCCGGCCAGCACGAACAGGTGCCAGGCGCCGTGCGCGTGGCGCAGCCCCCGCCGGTTGCGATAGAACACCGTGCCCACCGTGTAGAGCACGCCGCCCGCGACCAGCCAGGCCAGGCCGGTCGTGTGCAGCTTGGCCGCCAGCGGCGCGGCGGCCAGCACGCCGAGCCAGCCCATGCCGATGTACAGCGGCAACGAAGGCTTCTTCGCCGCGTCGACCGCCGCGGGTTTCAGCTCGCGCCAGATACCGAAGCACGCCGCGCTCCAGATCGCCGCGAGCAGCAGCCAGCCCCAGGGGCCTTGCAGCGTGACGAGCGCGAAGGGCGTGTAGGTGCCCGCGATGAGCAGGAAGATCGCGCAGTGGTCGGCGCGCTCCCACAGGCGCTTGCTGCGGCCGCGCGTGCTGTGAAAGAGCGTGGAGGCCGCGTACAGCGCCACCGCCGAGAGCGAAAACACCAGCCCGCCCGCGATGCGCGCCGGGTCGCCCGTGGGCAGCGTCTTGGCGAGCAGCAACGCGGCCGCCGGCAGCGCGAGCAGCAGGCCGAACAGGTGGCTGTAGCCGTTGAGTCGTTCGCCGGGGTACATGGGATGGATTGGAGTGGGCGCGTCGGGCGCCCGCGATCCTAGGCAACCGCCATGACTGCCCCGTGACCGGGCAAACCCTGTCTGGATTCTGGTTGCAAATGTTTACATTCAGCGGCCGGGATGCGTTCCCGACACCCGCCGCGTGCTTTGGCGCACCAGTGCCGGCGGGCCTTCTCACCGTGAGGGACTGCCGATGAAAAAAAGTTTGATGTCGTGGCGCCGGGCTGCTGTCCTGTGCGTCGCCATGGGGAGCGCCGCTGTCGCTTGTGCGCAAGTGCAGCAGTTCAAGTGGGGCCACATCTACGAGCCCGCGAGCATCTTTCACCAGCAGGCCGAACTGGCGGCGCGCAAGATCGCCGAGCAGTCCGAGGGCAAGATCAAGATCGAGGTGGTGCCCGCCTCGAAGCTGGGGCAGGAGCGCGACTACGCGCTGATGCTCGCCAACGATTCCATGCAGATCGCCTACGTCGGTCAGGCCACGCTGGCCGAGGGCTATCCGCCGCTGGGCCTGGGCAGCTACCCCTTCGCCTTCAAGGACCTGGACCACGTGCGCAAGTACCTCGCGAGCCCGCTGCTCGCGGACCTGATGAAGGGCTACAACGAACGCAGCGGCAACCGCATGGTCGCGTCGGTCTACTACGGCGCGCGGCAGGTGACCTCGGGCAAGCCGCTGCAGCGCCCCGAGGACTTTCGCGACCTGCGCCTGTACGTGCCCGACGCCGCGGCCTACCAGCTCTTCGCCACCGCGCTCGACGCCAAGCCCGTGTCGCTGCCGTTCAACAGCCTGTACGGCGCGCTCAAGAAGAACGAGGTCGAGGCGCAGGAGCATCCGCTGGGCACGGTGCGCGCCAAGCAGCTGTACGAGGTGCAGAAGTACGTGCAGCTCACGGGCCACATCTACGACACGCTGGGCATCGTCATCGGCAAGGCGGCTTGGGCCCGGCTCACGCCGGCGCAGCAGGCGATGGTGGAGAAGACGCTGGCCGACACGGCCAAGTGGACCAACGTCGGCGTGATCGCCAGCGAGCTCGAAGACGAGCAGTTCCTGCGCGGCAAGGGTATGACGGTGCAGCCGGTCAACCGCCTGCCGCTGCTGGAGCGCGTGACGAAGCGCTCCACGCCCGAGCAGATGGGCGCGCGGCCGGGCGATTTCGCCAAGTTGCAGGCGCTGGCCGGCGCAGCGAACTAACCCGCGCGCTGGCGGTAGCCACGCGGCGTGCTGCCGGTCCACGTGCGAAAGGCACGGTGGAAGGCCGGCGTGTTGTCGAAGCCGACCGAGGCGGCGATGCGGTCGATGGGCTCGCGCGTCTTCACGAGGCGCTGGATCGCAAGGTCGCGCCGCACCTCCTCCTTCAGTGCGCGAAAGCTGGTGCCCTCGGCCGCGAGCTGGCGCGACAGCGCGCGTTCCGACATGTGCACCGCGCGCGCCGCCGCGCCCAGCGTGGCGTCCGAGGCGAGGTGCGCGGCGACGAACTCGCGCACCGCGGCGCTGGTGGTGTCGTGGTCGAAGGTGACGAAGATCCAGTCGTCGGGCGCGCGGCGCACGAAGTCGAGCAGCTCGGCGCGCGTGCGCTGGAAGGTCTGGCGCAGCACCGGTTCGGCAAAGCGCACCGAAGATGTGTCCTGCTCGAACTGCAACGGGCCGGGGAACAGGTTGGCGTACTCGTCGAAGCGCGCCGGTCGCGGGAACGCAAAGCCGACGCCCAGCACCGGCAGCTGCCGCCCCATGAGCCACGAGGCCACGCCGTGGATCAGCTTGACCATCAGCGCATGGCCGAAGGGCGTGGTGGGCCGCGCGGCGGCTTCGGGGTGCGGCGCGATGGCGATCGTGGCCACGCCGTGGGCGCGCGTCATGCGCAGGCGGTGGTCGTCCAGCAGCAGGTTCCAGAAGCGCGTGAAGCGGTACATGGCGACCATGAGCGAGGGCGCATCGAGCAGGCTGAGCCCGAGGTACTTGAGCGCGCCCGCGCGGATCGGGCGCGACCACAGCCCCAGCATCTCGTCGCCCATGAAGAGCGACACGCACTCGTACATGCGAACGAACTGTTCGCGCGTGACGCGCGCGCCGTCCTGGCGCAGCAGCTGCGGCGAGAGGCCGGCCTGCGCGGCCAGCAGGTCGATGTCGCGCGGGCTGAGCTGGCGGCGCGCGCCGCTCAGCAGGTGCTGCAGGAAGCTGACGGCGACGGTGGCGCGCTCTGGCGGCATAGCGAGTTCAAAAGACGGTTGGCGGAATCTGCAAATGAATGGGCGCGATCTGCAAGCAATGGCGCAGCGCCCATGGCTATCGTAGCCCTGAAGCGCCCCATTCTGGTGGCGGAACCCGCAACAACCCAAGGAGCCCTGCCGTGATCGAACGGAACGTCACCCTGCACATGGATGAAGAGGTCGCCGTCGTGACCCTGAACCGTCCCGCCAAGCGCAACGCCATCGACGAGGCCACGCTGGCCGCGCTGGACGCCGTGTTCAGTGCGCTGCCGCGCGAGGCCAAGGCCGTGGTGCTGACCGGCGCGGGGCCGCATTTCTGTGCCGGGCTCGACCTCAAGGAACACCACGACAAGGAACGCACGGCGGTCGACTTCATGCGCGTGTGCCAGCGCTGGCACAGCACCTTCGACAAGATCCAGTACGGCGGCATCCCGGTGGTCGCGGCGCTGCATGGCGCGGTGGTCGGCGGCGGGCTCGAACTCGCGGCGGCCACGCACGTGCGCGTGGCTGACCCGTCGACCTATTTCGCGCTGCCCGAGGGGCAGAAGGGCATCTTCACCGGCGGCGGCGCGACGGTGCGCGTGGCGCGCATCATCACGCCGGGCCGCATGGTCGAGATGATGCTCACCGGCCGCGTGCTCGACGCCCGCGCCGGCAAGACGCTAGGCCTGGCGCACGAGATCGCCGCACCCGGCGAGAGCCTGCGCGCCGCGATGGTGCTGGCCAAGCGCGTGGCGAAGAACGCAGCGCTGTCGAACTACGCGATGGTGACGTCGATCAGCCGCATCGCCGACATGTCGGCCACTGACGGCATGTTCGCCGAGTCGCTGATGGCGGCGGTGGTGCAGACCGGCGGGGAAGTGCAGACGCGGCTGGGGGCGTTCGTCGACAAGTCGCTCGCCAAGGTCACGCCCGAACAGGTCGCGGGCTGAGGCCCGGCTTCAGGCGTCGAAGGCGCGCCGCAGTTCGAGCGACAGCGTGCCCGTCAGTGCTTCGCGCTGCGGCGCGGGGCGCCAGAAGCTGCGCGTGAGGGCGCCGGTCGATTCCCACTCGGGATGGCTGCGCGCCGGTTGCACGGCGCGCACGGCACCGGCGGCGGCGCGCATCAGCGTGTCGTCCTCGTCCGCCGATCGGGCCTCGGCCCGGATGCGTTCCACGGCCGCATGGCCGCGCCGTTCCAGCGCCTGCGCGAGCTGCAGCTGCCACGCCGCGAGCGTGAACAGCACGCTGTCTTCCACCGTGAGCTCGTGCATGTCGCGCAGCTTGTTGGCCAGCTTGCGCCCGAGCGGTCCCCAGCCCTGCGACACCGCACCGCCGATGGCGCCGCCCAATGCCGCGCCCGCGCCCAGCGACAGGCCCGCCACCGCGAGGTCGGCCACCACGCCCACGGCGGCGCCGATGACCGCGCCCTTGCCCAGGCGCAGGCCCGCGTCCTTCATCGCCTCGGGGTTGAAGAAGTCAAGCGTCCAGCGCCCTTCGATGATCGGCAGCGGTGCTTCGTCGGCATCGCCCTGACGAAAGCCGTAGAGCGCGAGCAGGTCGTCGGTGCAGCGCTGGGCCTTGTCGAACACGTCCTTCTGCACGCCGGCGACCAGCGCCTGGCGGCGCGTGGCATCGGTGAACTCGGCGGCCGGCACGGTGCGGCGGACGGATGCGGCATCGACCAGCAGGTCCGCGATGCGCGTGCAGGCCGACTGGCGGCGCGCGTCGGCCTCGGCGTCGAGCGCGTCGACCACGCCGCGCAGCGCGTCGCGGCGGTCGCGCAGCAGGGTGGCGAGGTCGTTGTAGAGGTCGTGCTCGGCGCCCACGAACGGCGCCGCCGCATCGAAGCGCACCTGCACGTGCAGGCCGTAGGCCGAGAGCAGTTCTTTCCAGGCCGGCTCGCGGCTGGCGGCGTCGCGCACGAAGTTGAGCACCGGCAGCACCGGGCGCGCGCAGGAGTTCAGGAGCTCGATCTCGTCGCGGAACTTGGGCAGCACCGGCTCGCGCACGTCGATCACGAGAAAGGCAGCGTCGATGTCGAGCATCGCGCGCAGCACCTTGGCCTCCTGCTCGAACACGCCCTGCGCCTCGGGGCCCTGCAGAAAGCGGCGGATGCGCTCGGGCGGCGTGGCCTGCTGGGCGGCGTCGAGGTCGGCCAGGTGCTCGCGCAGCGCGACCGCGTCTTCCAGGCCCGGCGTGTCGAGGAAGCGCACGGCCGGCTGGCCGTTCACCTCGAGATCGACCGACTCGACATGGCGCGTGGTGCCCGGGCGCTGCGACACCTCGCCGAAATTCACGCGCCGCGTGAGCGTGCGCAGCAGCGAGGTTTTGCCCGCGTTGGTGTGGCCGACGACGGCAATGCGGATCGGAGTCGGGGTGGTCATGCGGTGGCGGTGCCTTCCGTGAAGACGGCATCGAGCCGGTCGCTCGCGACCACGTGGGCGAGCCCTGCGTCGCGCAGCCAGTCGCGCCAGCGCTGCGTGGCGGCGGCGTTGGGTGCGTCGGCCAGCCAGAGGCGGCATTCGCCGCAATGCGCCAGCACCTCGCGCAGGAAGCGCTCGGTGCCGCGGTCGGGGCTCGAGGCCGCATGGCAAACGAGCAGCACGGTGCGCGGGTGGATTTGCGCAAGCTGGTCGAGCAGCGCACGTCGCGCCGGGGCGCTGCCGTCGATGCGGACCGCCGATGCGGGCAAGCCGGCGGGCGGCCAGGGCAGGTCGGGCGGCAGTTCGAAGCCGACGACGAACAGGCCGTCGTGCTGCTCGGAGGCCGGCAGGCCCGTGGGCGCGGCGGGGTGCGCGCGGCCCGGGTCGGCATCGACGATGGCGGGCGGCGCCAGCGCGGCGAAACGGGCCAGCAGCTTGCGGTAGTAGGGCGCCTGCCAGTCGGGCTGCAGGGCGGGGCGGCGCTGGCGACAGACGGCAGTGCTCAGCAGCACCAGCGCCAGGCGCGGCAGCAGGCCGTACACCGCGATGCAGCCAGTGAGCCACAGCGCCCAGGTGCGCTGGGCCGCTGCGACCGGCGCCGTCGATTGCACCATGGCCGCATCGGGCACCGGAAAGCCGAACTGCGCCGGCAGCCAGCCCAGCGCCTGCACCACGCGCACGAAGAAGGCGGGCTCGAGGATGGTGGTCTCCCAGCTCAGCGTGTAGCTGCGAAAGGCGAGGGCGAACAGCATCGCGGCCAGCACCACGGCGAACGACAGCGCCCAGATGCCGTGGCTCACGAGCCCGAAGGCCCAGGGCAGCAGACGCGCACGTGTCAGCAGCCCCGTGGCCGCGCGCACCAGCTGCGGCGCCTGGCCGCGCTGGCCGCCCGCCACGCGCGCCGTGAGCGACAGCCACAGCCAGCCCAGCGAGGCCGTGCCGAAGGTGCCCGACGGCAGCCACAGGCCGGCCAGCCACAAGAGCAGCGTGAGCGCATGCAGGCCCAGCAAGCTCACGAGCGCGACGATCACGTTGATGTGGCGGTCGTTGCCGCCGACCACCTGGCCGGCCAGGCCCAGCCCCGCGATCACGACCAGCGCCACCAGCGCCAGCAGCACCCACGGCGCCCATTGCCGGCCGCGCGCGAGTTCGGCCTGCAGGCCCATGCGGTCGCCGAGCTGGCGGGCGCGTTCAACGATGCGGGAGTGGCCGTCGGCTGCGCGCGAGGCCGCGGTGCGAAGGGCCGACGCGTCGTCGAGCGGGCCGTTCTGTTCGGTCCATCGGACCGCCTCGGTGATCACCGCATCCGGAAAAGCAGGTGCGCGCAGCGCGGTGGTGGTGATCAACAGGGTCCCTTCTTCTTCGCCAATGACGCCCCGGCGCAGCAAAGCGGCGGCGGGGCGCGCAAATTATGCCCGGCGCATGCAGAAGGCCTGCCCAAGAGAAACGGGGCCGCGAACGGCCCCGTGGCGCTGCGCGGACGGTTTCAGCGCAGGCCGAAGAACGACAGCACGGCGACGACGACCACGACCAGGCCGACGATGTAGATGATGGAATTCACGCGAAGGCTCCTTGTGGTTGGCGATGACCCAGCATCGGGCGCCGGCCGGCGCGCGGGTGTCGGCGAGGGACGGTGCGTGCTGTAGGACTCGCGAAGCGCGCACACGGCGACAAATGCCCGGGATGGGCGTGGACGTGGGCGTGGGCGTGCGCGCCCGGCCCGCTGTGTGACCATTGTTTGCAATGAGCGGCGGGCATCCACGCAAGACTCTGCCCCTTCCAGAAAAGGCCAGGTCATGCGGCTCACCGAGCAATCCCCGTTCACAGGTTCCCACCCCGCGCACCCCGGCGCCCGCGCGCCCCGCGGGCCCGATGCACCCGCCGCGCCGCGCGTCAACGCGCAGCTGCTGCCCACGCTGTTCGACCGCCTGCGCGACGAGGCGCCCGGCCGCAGCGCCGAGCTGCCGTCCGAGTACACGGCCACGCCGGCCCGGATGCGCGAGATCATCCAGCGCGACCTGGCCCTGCTGTTCAACACCACCAACGCCGAAGACCTGATCGACCGCACGCGCCATGCCGACGCGGCGTCTTCCACCGTCAACTACGGCGTGCCGCCGCTGGCCGGCAGCTACCTGTCGGAGCGCAAATGGGCGGACATCGAACGCATCATCCGCCGCGCCATCCGCGACTACGAGCCGCGCCTGATTCCCGACAGCGTGCAGGTCGTGCCGCTCATGAAGGAAGACGGCGCGGCCGAGGCCTACAACGTGCTGCTGTTCGAGATCCGCGCGCTCATTCACCTGAAGCCGTACCCGCTGGCGTTCACGGTGCAGAGCGCGGTCGATCTCGAGACCAACCGCATGCGCATCGTCGGCGCGGCGGATTGACCTGCTGCCGCCCATCTCTCGTTTTTCTTTCACTTCACACCACGCCAGGGAAGGCTCACCGTCATGGACCCGCAACTCCTCGAGTACTACAACCGGGAACTCGTCTACATGCGCGAGGCGGCGAGCGAGTTCGCCGCCTCGCACCCCAAGATCGCCCGCCGCCTGGGCATGCACGGCATCGAGGTGGCCGACCCGTACGTGGAGCGGCTCATCGAGTCCTTCAGCTTCATGTCGGCGCGCATGCAGATCAAGCTCGACGCCGAATTTCCGCGCTTCACGCAGCGCCTGCTTGAGGTGCTGTACCCCAACTACCTGAGCCCCACGCCGTCGATGGCCGTGGCGCAGCTGCATCCCAGCGTGAAGGAGGGGGACTTCACGCGCGGCTTCGTGGTGCCGCGCGGCACGGCCTTCCATGCGCGCGTGCCCGCGGGCGAGCAGACGCCGTGCGAGTTCCGCTCCAGTCAGGACGTGACGCTGTGGCCCTTCGAGATCGCCGAGGCCCGGCTCACCGGCGCACCGCCCGACATCCCGGCGCTGGAGCGCTACGTGCCGCCGCACGTGCAAGTGACGGGCGCGCTGCGCCTGCGGCTGCGCATCGTGGGCGAGATGGGCTTTTCAGCACTGTCGGGGCTCGACCGGCTGCCGATCTACCTGCGCGGCAACGAGCAGGTGGCGTCGCACCTGTTCGAGCTGCTGCACACCTCGGCGGTCGCGACCTTCATCGGCGAGCCCGGCCAGCTGATGGACCGCCCACATGTGGTGACCGAGGGCGCGCTGGTGCACGAAGGGCTGGGGCCGGGCGAAGGCCTGCTGCCGCTGGCGTGGAACACCTTCCACGGCCACAACCTGCTGCACGAATACTTCGCGTGCCCCGAGCGCTTCTACTTCTTCACGCTCACGCAGCTCGCGCCGGGGCTGGCGCGCATTCCCGGCAAGGAGGTCGAGATCGTCGTGCTGCTGAGCAAGCCGCCCGGCGCGCTGGGTGCGCTGGTCGATGCGGCGCAGTTCGCGCTGTTCAGCACGCCGGTGGTCAACCTGTTCGAGCGGCGCACCGACCGCATCGAGCTCGACAGCGCGCAGACTGAGTTCCACCTCGTGCCCGACCGCTCGCGGCCGATGGACTTCGAGGTGTATTCGGTGCAGCGCATCGCCGGCCAGCAGGCGCGCACCACGGCTGAGATCGACTTCCGCCCGCTCTACCAGACGCTCAACGAAGACGAGGGCAACCATGGCCGCTATTTTTCGGTGCGGCGCGAGCCGCGGCTGGTCTCCGAAACGGCGCGCAAGTACGGCACGCGCACGCCCTACATCGGCACCGAGGTGTTCCTGTCGCTGGTCGACCAGCAGGAGGCGCCGTACCCCGAGAGCCTGCGCTATCTGTCGGTGAAGGCGATGCTCACCAACCGCGACCTGCCGTGCCTGGTGCCGCGCAACGGGCAGGCCGACCTCGCGGTGGCCGATTCGATCCCGGTGTCGGCCGTGGGCCTCATCCGTGCGCCGAGCACGCCCAAGTCGCCGTTCGCGCAGCGCGAGATCGCATGGCGGCTGATCCGCCAGCTGGGTTTCAACCACCTGCCGCTGGCCGACATGCCGCACCGCGAGGGCGCGCAGGCGCTGCGCGACATGCTGCGGCTGTTCGTCACGGCCGACAACGATGTGCTGCGCCGGCAGATCGATTGCCTCGTCGGCTCGCGCATCGAACCCGTGACGCGGCGCCTGCCGGGCGCGGGGCCGCTGATCTACGGGCGCGGCGTGCAATGCACGCTGAGCGTCGACGAAGAAGGCTTCTCGGGCACGAGCCCGTACCTGCTGGGGCTGGTGCTGGAGCACTACCTCGCGCGGCACGTGAGCATCAACGTGTTCACGCAGACCACGCTCGAATCGATGCAGCGCGGCACCGTCGCCAAGTGGCCCGTGCGCATGGGCGGTCGAGGCGCGGTCTAGTTCCTCTTGGGCGGGAGCGCCTGCTCCAGCAGCCACAGCATGGCCGCCCGCACCTTGGCGGCATCGGCGCCGGCGTCGATCTCCAGCGCCGCGCGGTCGAAGGCGGCCGATAGCAGGCGGGCGAGGGCGTCGAGCGACACCTCGCCGCGGCCCATGCCGGCGCGCGCCAGCCCCTGGCGCAGGGAGTTCGCCGAGGTGGCGTCGTCCATTGACATCATTTCCGCCAGGCCCAACACGGCCGGCCCGTCGATCAGCAGCAGCCGGGTGCGCCCCGGCACCGTCATCGCCTTCAGGTAGGCCTCGCTGCCCACGAGCAGGGCCTCGCGCGGGCCGAGCTCGTCGGGCGTGGCGGCATCGATGTCGGCCGCGACCGCCTGCGCCTCGAGCAGCAGCACCTGGCGGAACAGGTCACGCTTGTCGTTGAAGTGGTGGTACAGCGCGCCGCGCGTGATGCCGGCGGCCATGGCGATCTCGGGCGTGGAGGTGTCGCCGTAGCCCTTGCTGACGAAGAGCGTGCGGGCCGCCTCGGTCAGGGCGAGGCGGGTGGTTTCGGTGCGTTCGCGGTTGGTGCGTGCCGGGGTTTTGGCCATGACCCTAATTTACATGCAGTCTGTTTGTGGATTAATATTTAACTTACATGCAGTTTGTACGTTTTATCCACGAAGGAGCCATCCCATGAAAGTGACGAGCTATTACCCGGTGATCATGACCAACGACGTGGCCGGCACCGCGGCCTTCTACCAGGCGCATTTCGGGTTTGCGTCGCTGTTCACGACCGACTGGTACGTGCACCTGCAGCTGGCGGACGATGCCTCGGTGAACCTCGCCGTGCTCGACGGCAGCCACACGACCATTCCCGCCGAAGCGCGCGGGCAGGTGGCGGGCGGGTTGCTGCTGAACTTCGAGGTGGAAGACCCCGACGCGGTGCACGAGCGCCTGAAGGCGGCGGGCCTGCCGATCCTGCTGTCGCTGCGCGACGAGGCTTTCGGCCAGCGCCACTTCATCACGCGCGACCCGAATGGCGTGCTGATCGACATCATCAAGCCGATCCCGCCGTCGGGTGAGTACGTCGCGCTGTACGAGGCCGGCACGTCGCCAAGCTAGGCTCTCCCCCAGGCTTCGCGCACTTCGTGTCGCTGCGCCAACCCCCTTCCGGGGGCAACACCTGCGGCCCGGCAAAGCCGGTTCCGCGGTGTTTCACGAAGGAGCCTTGTCAGGCGCGCAGGGCTTCGTCTTCTTCCAGTCCGTCGCCCAGGAAGCCGCCGCTCTGGTGCGCCCATAGCCGCGCATACAGGCCGCCCTGGGCCATCAGCGTGCGGTGGTCGCCTTCTTCGACGACGCGGCCTTCGTCGAGCACGATCAGGCGGTCCATCGCCGCGATGGTCGACAGGCGATGCGCGATGGCGATCACGGTCTTGCCTTCCATCAGCGTGTACAGGCTCTGCTGGATCGCGGCTTCGACCTCGGAGTCGAGCGCGCTCGTGGCTTCGTCGAGCAAAAGGATCGGTGCATCTTTCAGCATCACGCGCGCGATGGCGACGCGCTGGCGCTGGCCGCCCGACAGCTTCACGCCGCGCTCGCCCACATGCGCCTCGTAGCCGCGCCGTCCGCCCGCGTCGCCCAGCGTCTGGATGAAGTCGTGCGCCTCGGCACGCCTGGCCGCTGCCTCGATCTGCGCCAGCGTGGCGTCGGGCCGGCCGTAGGCGATGTTGTCGGCCACCGAGCGGTGCATCAGAGACGTATCTTGCGTGACCATGCCGATGTGCATGCGCAGCGAATCCTGCGTGACCTTCGAGATGTCTTGCCCGTCGATGAGGATGCGGCCGCTCTCCAGGTCATGGAAGCGCAGCAGCAGGTTCACCAGCGTCGACTTGCCGGCGCCCGAACGGCCGACCAGGCCGATCTTCTCGCCGGGCTTCACGACCAGGTTCAGGTCGTCGATGACGCGGCGGCCCGCATCGCCATAGCGGAAGCTCGCCTGCTCGAAGCGCACCTCGCCGTGCGGCACGTCGAGCACCGTGGCATGGGGCGCGTCGAGCACCGTGCGCGGGCGCGACAGTGTCTTCATGCCGTCCTGCACCGTGCCGATGTTCTCGAACAGGCTGGTCATCTCCCACATGATCCAGTGCGACATGCCCTGCAGCCGCAGCGCCATCGCCGTGGCGGCGGCCACCGCGCCCACGCCCACTGTGCCGTGCGACCACAGCCACAGCGCCATGCCCGCCATGCCGGCCGTCAGGCCCATGCTCAGCGTGTGGTTGACGATCTCGAAGGCGCTCACCAGCCGCATCTGGCCGTAGCCGGTCTTCATGAACTCGCGCATCGCGTCGCGCGCAAAGCCGGCCTCGCGCTGCGTATGCGAGAACAGCTTGACGGTCGCGATGTTGGTGTAGGCGTCGGTCACGCGGCCGGTCATGAGCGCGCGCGCGTCGGCCTGCGCCTTGCCGACCTTGCCCAGGCGCGGCACGAAGTACACCAGCGAGGCGATGTACAGCGCCAGCCAGATGACGAAGGGCCACACCAGCTGCGCGTCGAGCACGCCCACCAGGATGATCATGGTGGCCACGTACACGCCCATGGCCACGAGCACGTCGGCCAGAACGAACACGGTCTCGCGCACGGCCAGCGCGGTCTGCATCACCTTGGCCGTGATGCGGCCCGCGAACTCGTCCTGGTAGAAGGCCATGCTCTGGCCCAGCATCAGGCGGTGGAAGTTCCAGCGCAGGCGCATCGGCAGGTTCACTGCCAGCGTCTGGTGCTTCACGATGGTCTGCAGCGCCACCACGCCGATGCTGATCACCAGGAACGCGGCCAGCCACAGCAGCGTGTCGCCGCGCTCGGCCCACAGCCGCGAGGGCTCCTGGCCGCCGAGCCAGTCGACGATGCGTCCGAGGATCGCGAACAGCGCGGCCTCGAAGGTCGACATCACCGCCGTGAGCACCGCCATCGCGGCGATCTTGCCGCGCACGCCGTGCGTGCAGGCCCACAGGAAGGCAAAGAAGCCCTGGGGCGGCAGCGTCGGTTCGGCGGCGGGGTACGGGGGAAGGAGTTTTTCGAAAAAGCGGAACAAGGAATCGGTCTCCAGCAGAGCCTTCGAATGTAGCCCTGCATGCATGACCTTGCCCCGAAAAGGTGCGTTCGTGGCCGGTGCCTTCAGCAACCCTTCAGCTGCGACGCACCTTACTGTCGTCGGCCCGTGCTGCCTTTGTTTCCATGCCTCCCAGCCGCTCGCTCAGGAAGTCGATGAAAGTTCGCAGCTTGGGCGACATGTACTGCCGGCTCGTGTACACGGCGAACAGCGTGACCGGCGTGGCCTCGAACGCGGGCAGCAGCCGCACCAGCCGGCCCTGCGCCAGGTCGTCGTCGATGAGCCACACGGGCAGGTACGCAATGCCCATGTCGGCGCGCACCGCGTGCAGCGTGAGCGTGGTGTCGTCCGAGCGCATCGCGGGCGTGAGCCGCAGCGGGAACATGCGCCCGCCCGGCCCCTTGAGCGCAAGGTTGTCCAGGTTCACGTAGCTGGGCACGATCGCGCCCAGCTTCGCGAGGTCGGCCGGCACCGCGGGCATGGCGCCGTGGCGCTTCAGGTAGGCCGGCGTGCCTGCAAGATGAAAGGGCACGCGGCACAGCGGCCGCGCGATGAGCGCGGGCGAGGGCTCCTGCGTGGCGCGCAAGGCCAGGTCGTAGCCGTCGGCTGCAAGATCGACCTTGCGGTTCTCCAGGTGCATGTCGACCAGCACCTCAGGGTACGCCGCACGGTAGTCGGCCAGCACGCGCGCAAAGCGCGGCGTGGCGCACCACACGGGCGCGCTCACCTTGAGCTGGCCGCGCGGCGCGTCGCTTGTCTGGCCGATGGCGGCCTCGGCCGCATCGAGCAGGTCGAGCGCGCGGCGGCTCTGTTCGTACCAGGCGGTGCCGGCCTCGGTGAGGCTCAGGTGGCGGCTCGAGCGGTGCAGCAGTCGCGCACCCAGCGATTTCTCGAGCTGCGCCACGTGCTTGCTGGCCATCGGCGCCGACAGGCCCAGGCGCTCGGCCGCGGCCACGAAACTGCCGGCCTCGACGACCTCGCGGAACACGCGCAGGCTGGTCATGCGGTCCATCGATGATTTCCTGTGAAGAAATGATTCGATGCATCGTAGCCTGTCGATTTCCTGAAAGGAAATGTCTACAGTCGATCCAACGCCTTCAAGGAGCATCGACTTGACCCACGACACCACGCTTTCCCGCCTGCCCACGTACTTCATCTCGCACGGCGGCGGCCCCTGGCCCTGGATGAAGAAGGAGATGGGCGCCACCTACGACCAGCTCGCCGCCTCGCTGGCCGACATGCCGCGCCAGATCGGCCGCATGCCGGCCGCCATCCTCATGGTCTCGGCGCATTGGGAGTCGCCCGTGTTCACGGTGCAGGGCAACCCGCGCCCGCCCATGATCTACGACTACGGCGGCTTTCCGGCCCACACCTACGAGGTGCGCTACGCCTCGCCCGGCTCGCCCGAACTCGCGCAGCGCGTGCAGTCGCTGATCGCCGCCGCCGGCCTGCCGGCGCAGATCGACCCCGAGCGGGGCTACGACCACGGCATGTTCTCGCCCATGGCCGCGATGTACCCGAACGCCGAGGTGCCGGTGGTGCAACTGTCGCTGCGGCGCGGGCTCGACCCGGCCGAGCACCTGGCGCTGGGCCGCGCGATTGCGCCACTGCGCGACGAGAACGTGCTCATCGTCGGCAGCGGCCTGAGCTATCACAACCTGCGCAACTTCGGCCCGCAGGCGCACGGCGTGTCCAAGGCCTTCGGCGATTGGCTCGACGAGACGGCTGTGCAGGCCACGCCGCAGGCGCGCGTGCAACGCCTGCAGGACTGGGCCTCGGCCCCGTCGGCGCGCATGGCGCACCCGCGCGAGGAGCACCTGATTCCGCTGATGGTCGCGGTCGGCGCGGCCGAAGGCGACGTCGGCGAGCGCGTGTACCACGAGGACGCCTTCATGGGCGGGCTCGTGGTGTCGAGCTACCGGTTCGGCGCCGCCTGAAGGCACGCGGGCCGCGCGGCAGAATGAAGCCATGCCCACGCCCGCTCTGCCCACCCCCGACGAATCCGCCGAAGCCCGGCGCCAGATCGCTCGCATCGAAGCCCTGTCCACCTCGCACGACCCGGTGCACGACGGCGTGCGCGTGCGCTGGCGCCGCTTCGGCACCGACACGACGAAGCCGCCCATCGTGCTGCTGCACGGCGGCCACGGCAGCTGGATGCACTGGCTGCGCAACGCCGAGGCGCTGTCGGCGCAGCGCACGCTGCTCCTGCCCGACATGCCCGGCTTTCACGATTCCGACGCGCTGCCGCGCGTGGCGCCCGGCGAAGACGCGCTGGTGCCGCTCCTGGCCGCGCTCGGCGGCACGCTCGATGCGCTCATCGGCGCCGGCACGCCCATCGACCTGGGCGGCTTCTCGTTCGGCGGGCTCACCGCCGCGCGCTTCGCGGTGCGGCGCGGCGCGATCCGCCGGCTGGCGCTGATGGGCAGCGGCGGCCACGGCACCTTGCGCCGCATGACGGTCGAGATGATCAACTGGCGCGCCGCCCCCGACCGCGAGACCGAGCGCGCCGCGCTCATGCACAACCTGGGCGCGCTGATGCTGCACGCGCCCGCCGCCATCGACCCGCTGGCCTTCGAGATCCATGACCTCTCGTGCCACGGCACGCGCTTTCGCAGCAAGGAGGTGTCGCTCTCGGGCGGACTGCAGGCCGCGATCGACGCGCTGGGTGTGCCGACGCTGCTGCTGTGGGGCGAGTTCGACGTCACCGCCGACTCGCGTCCGCTGGTGGCGCAACTGGCCAGCGAAGGTCCTGGCCGCGAAGGCGTGGTGATCGACGGCGCGGGGCACTGGGTGCAGTACGAACGCGCCGACGAGACCAATGCGCGGCTGCTGAAGTTCTTCGGCTGAACTTCGCCGTCGCGACCCGTTACTGCTTCGTGAGGCCGAGCTTGCGGATGGTCTCGGCCCACTGGTCGTAGGTCGTGCGCGTCAGGTCGGCCAACTGCTGCGGGGTCGACGATTCGGCTTCGTACGCACCCTGGCGGAAGAAGTCGCGCGTGGCCGGCATCGCCAGCACCTGCGCCAGCGCGGCATTGAGCTTCGCGACCACCGGCGCCGGCATGCGCGCCGGGCCGTAGAAGCCGAGCCAGCTCGCCATGTCGACGCCGCTCACGCCTTGCTCGCTCATCGTGGGCACGTCGGGCAGCATCGCGCTGCGTTTGGGCGCTGCCACCGCGAGCATGCGCACCTTGCCGGTGGCCGTGTTCTGGATGGCGTTGGGCGCCGCGTCGAAGTAGTACTGCACGCGGCCCGCGAGGAAGTCCTTCGCCGCATCGGCACCGCCCTTGTAGGGCACATGCACGACGTCGAGCCCGGCCTGCCGCGCGAAGGCCTCGCCGTAGATGTGCGACGAGGTGCCGGTGCCGAACGAGGCGTAGCTCATCTTCCCCGGGTTGGCCTTGATGTACGCCACCAGCTCCTGTACGTTGCGCGCCGGCACGCTGGTGTGCACCGTCAGCACCAACGGGCCGCGCGCGCCGAGCGAGATGGGCGTCAAGTCCTTGAACGGGTCGTAGCGCACCTGCGCCAGCGTCTGCGGGTTCTGCGCCACCACGGAAGAGGGCGCGTACATGAAGGTGTAGCCGTCGGGCGCCGCGCGGATCACTTCCTCGGTCGCGAGGATGAAGCTTGCGCCCGGCCGGTTCTCCACGATCACCGGCGTCTGCAGCACCTCGCCGAGCTTGTTGGCGACGAAGCGCGCCTGCGCGTCGGAGGCGCCGCCCGCCGCCAGGCCGAGCACGATGCGGATGCTGCGGCCCTTGACCGGAAAGTCCGCCGGTGAGGCTGCGAATGAAGACGGCGGCAGGGCGATCGCGCCCAACGCAAGCCATGCGGCCGCGCTGCGTCGGGTGATGAAAGAAGAAGGGCTCATTGCTTGGCCAAGCCTACCTGCTGCACCATCGCGCCCCAGCGCTCGTAGGTCGTGCGCGTGATGCCCGCGAATTCTTCCGGCGTCGTCGCGCCCGCTTCGTAGCCGCCCGTGCGATAGAACTCGCGCACCTGCGGCATCGCGAGCACCTGCGTGAGCGCCGCGTTGAGCTTTGCGACCACCGGCGCCGGCATGCGCGCCGGCCCGTAGAAGCCGAGCCAGCTCGGCAGGTCCAGCCCAGCGTAGCCTTGTTCGGCGAAGGTGGGCACGTCGGGCAGCGCCGGAATGCGCGCATTCGCCGCGATGGCCAGCACCTTCACCTTGCCCGTGGCCGAGGTGATGATGGCCGACGAGGCCGAGTCGAACATGTACTGCACGCGCCCGCCGATCAGGTCCTTCGCCGCGTCCGAGCCGCCCTTGTAGGGGATGTGCACCGCATCGACGCCGGTCTTCTTCACGAAGGCCTCGCCGTAGATGTGCGACGAGGTGCCCGCGCCGAACGAGGCGTAGCTCACCTTGCCGGGGTTGGCCTTCACATAGGCCACGAGTTCCTTCACGTTGTTGGCGGGCACCGAGGTGCTGACCGACAGCACCAGCGGCCCGCGCCCGCCCATCGAGATGGCGGTGAAGTCCTTGAACGGGTCGTAGGGCACCTGCGCGAAGGTGTGCGGGTTCTGCGCCATCGTGGAAGAGGGCGCGTACAGCAGCGTGTAGCCGTCGGGCAAGGCGCGCGACACCTCGTTGGCCGCGAGCATGGTGCTCGCGCCGGGCTTGTTGTCGACGATCACGCTGGTGCCCAGCACCTCGCCGAGCTTCTGCGCCACGATGCGCGCCTGCGCGTCGGTGCCGCCGCCGGCGGTGAAGCCCACGACGATGCGGATCGGTTTGTTGCGCGCCGGAAAGTCCTGCGCGAACGCGAGCGGCGCCAGGCCCAGCAAGGCCGCGGCGCCGAGGGCCGAGCCGAATGCACGGCGGGTGCCGTTGAGTTTCTTCATCGATGTCTCCGTTGGAATGTTCTCCTGATATTGATTTAGAAAGTCATAAAAATCCAGATTGACTAGGGAATACCCCGAACAATGGCCTTTTCACGGCCTTTGCGTTTGACAAAATGAACATTGAAATCAAAATACGACGAAACAGCCCATCCAAGACACCCATCTCATGAAAACTGTCGTCCGCACCGACGAGCGCATCCTGTCCTCCGACATCTTCGACCGCGACAGCCGCGTCAAGCGCCCTGACCACGGCAGCTGGGCCGAGCCCGGCAAGAACATTCCGGTCTATCACCGCTGCGGCGTGCTGGTGGTCGGCGGCGGCCCGTCGGGCACCGCCGCAGCCGCTGCCGCCGCCCGTGCGGGCGCCGACGTGGCGCTGCTCGAGCGCTACAACCACCTGGGCGGCCTGTCGACCGGCGGCCTCGTGATCTGGATCGACCGCATGACCGACTGGGAAGGCAAGCTGGTGATCCGCGGCTTCGCCGAAGAGCTGTTCGACCGCCTGCCCGCCGACGCCATCGCTGGCCCGCAGCGCGCGGACTGGGGCTCGCAGGACGTGGCCAAGGCCGCGCACTGGTCGCAGCGCACCGCCGCGTACCACGGCATCGTCACCTGGTCGCCCACCATCGACCCCGAGCGCCTGAAGCTGCTCTCGCAGGAAATCGTGCTGGAGCGCAAGGTCAAGCTCATCTACCACTCGTGGGCCGCGATCCCGATCGTGCAGGACGGCGTCGTCAAGGGCGTGGTCTTCGAGAGCAAGGAAGGCCGCATGGCCATCATGGCCGACGTGGTGGTCGATGCCACCGGCGACGGCGACCTGTTCGCCCGCGCCGGCGCCGCCTACGTGAACGACATCGAAGAGGCCGACGTGCACCACTGCATGAACACCTCGTGGCTCTTCGGCGGCGTGGACATGAACCGCTGGATCGACTTCAAGGCCGGCCAGCCCGAGGCCTTCGCCGGCTTCATGGCGCGCGGACGCGAGCAGCTCGGCCTCTTCGAGCGGCCCTTCGTCTCGTGGCGCAACGACGTGGCGCTCTTCATGGGGCCGCGCCAGTCGGGCTACTCGGCGCTCGACGTGGACGACCTCACGGCCGTCGAAGTGCGTTCGCACCGCGCCATGGCCGCGCACCTCGACTACTTCAAGGCGCACGCGCCCGGCTTCGAGGATGCCTACCTGATGCTGAGCGCGCCGCAGATCGGCGTGCGCCATGCGCGGCGCCTCACCGGCGTGGGCGCGGTGCTGCGCAGCCAGTGGCCCGACGGCGTGGCGCTGGCGGACGAGATCGGCGTGACGCCCGCGGTGTCGCCGAAATTCCCGAACATCTCCATCCCCTACGGCGCGCTGGTGCCGCAGCAGCTCGACGGCCTCGTGGCGTGCGGGCGCCACATCTCGTGCGACCGCAACTCGCACGGCTTCATGCGCGAGATTCCGCAGTGCTGGATCACCGGGCAGGCCGCGGGCGTGGCGGCGGCGCTGGCGTCGCAGGGCGGCATCGCGCCGCGCTTCGTCGACACCGGCGCACTGCAGTCCGCGTTGCTGGCACAGGGCGTGTACCTGCGGGCCGGGGCTGAAGGCGGGCAGGGCGTGGCCTCCGTCGCAGCCGAAGCCAACGCCTGAGCCGGCCCCCTTTTTGCCATGAACCCGGACGACCTCCTTTCGCGAGCCTCTACATTGCAGAGTCTTGCAAAGGGTTCAAAGGGTCCTTCCATGTCCACCGAAAAAAACGACAGCTCTCTTTCCGCGGCCGATGCGTCCGATTCGCGCGGCGAACGTTCCGACACCGTGAGCGCGCTGGAGCGCGGCATCTCGGTGCTGCGCTGCTTCAGCGAAGACCGCCCGGTGCTCGGCCACGCCGACGTCGCGCGCATCACCGGCATTCCGCGCCCCACGGTCAACCGGCTGGTCGCGACGCTGCTTTCGCTGGGCATGCTCAAGCCCGCGCAGGCGCCCGACCGCTTCATGCTCGGGCCGGGCGTGGTCTCGCTCTCGCGCGTGTTCCTCGGCAGCCTCGATGTGCGCGCCGCCGCGCGGCCCAGCATGCAGGCGATGGCGGAGGAGGTGGGCGCCTCCGTCTACCTCGCGGTGCGCGACGGCATGGAGATGGTGCTGATCGAAGCCTGCCGCCCGCGCTCGTCGATGCTCTCGGCGCGGCTCGACGTAGGTTCGCGCGCGCCGCTGCCGAACTCGGCGCTCGGCCGCGCGTACCTCTCGGCGCTGCCCGATGCGCAGCGCAACCAGCTGGTCGATTCGATGCGTCTCCTGCGCGGCCCCGAGTGGGACGGCATCGCCGCGCCCATGACGCGCGCCATCGGCGAAGCCAAGCGGCTGGGCTACTGCCTCTCGCTGGGCGAATTCCACCGCGAGATCAACTCGGTGTCGGTGCCGCTCATCGGCCCCGACGGCGAGGTGATGGCGCTCAACGGCGGCGGCGCCGCCTTCGTGTTCACCGAAGACAGATTGCGCAACGAACTCGCACCACGCCTGCACGACATCGCGCTCACCATCGCGCGCGACATCGGCGGGCATGTGCCCACGCCCTTGCCGGGCTAGCAACCCGGCCGGGGTTCGATCCCCCACGACATAGAAGAACGGAGACACAGGTCATGCACCTGAGCAACGAAGAAAAAGCCATGTACGACGGCCGCGACGGACCGGCCGTGCAGAAGGCGATGGACCTGCTGATGCGCTATGGCGAAGCCCTCGGCGCCGAGCGACTGGTCGAGACGCGCAACGTCTGCGCCACCATCACCTCGACCACGCCCTTCCAGCGCGACTTCGCGCTCGCCAAGGGCGGCGGCATGGACGCGGTGTTCTCCGAATTCAGCCTCGACAGCCAGGAGACGGTCGAGATCCCGAAGTTCAAGGTCTTCACGAGCCACCTGCAGCTGGGCTTCGACCCCGGCCAGCCCGAGCGCATGGGCGTGAGCGAGGAGATCGTCCAGTTCTACAACAAGAGCGAACGCCATGCGGCCGGCCTCGGCGCGCAGATCATGAACACCTGCACGCCCTACCAGGTGGGCAACATCCCGACGCGCGGCGAGCACTGTGCGTGGATGGAATCGTCGGCGGTGGTGTATTGCAACTCGGTGCTTGGCGCGCGCACCAACACCGAGGGCCGCGAGAGCACGGGCGCGGCGATGCTCACCGGGCGCATTCCGTACTGGGGCTACCACCTCGAAGAGAACCGCCGCGCGACCCATGTGATCGAGCTCGACATCGAGGTCGAGTCGGTGCAGGACTGGGGCCTGCTCGGCTACTACATCGGCGAGCAGGTGCAGGAGCGCGTGCCGGTGGTGCACAGCCGGCGCGGCATCGGCCGCGTGCCGAATTTGCCGCGGCTCAAGCACTTCGGCGCGGCCGCCTCGTCCTCGGGCGGCGTGGAGATGTACCACATCGCCGGCGTCACGCCCGAGGCGCTGACGCTGGAGCAGGCGCTCGGCGGCAAGGCGCCCATCGAGGTGCTGCGCTACGGCGAGGCCGAGCGCCGCGCGACCTACGAAAAGATCAACGTCACCGGCAAGGACAGCGAAGTCCAGTACGTGATGCTCGGCTGCCCGCACTACACCATCGAGCAGATCTGGGAGGCCGCGCAGCTCATCGAAGGGCGCCGTGTGCACCCCGACTGCGAGCTGTGGATCTTCACGCCGCGCGCCATCAAGTCGCTGGCCGACCGCAACGGCTACACGAAGATCATCGAAGACGCGGGCGGCATCCTCATGACCGACAGCTGCTCGGCCATGAGCCGCGCCGTGCCCAAGGGCACGAAGACCGTGGCACTCGATTCCGCCAAGCAGGCGCACTACCTGCCCGCCATCCTCGGCGTGCAGGCGTGGTTCGGCAGCACGGCCGAATGCGTCGATGCGGCCTGCACCGGCCGCTGGAACGGAGGCTACGCATGAGCGCCGCCGTCATGACTGAAGAAAACACCATCGTGATCCGCGGCCGCAAGGTGGTCGGCGGCGTGGCCGAAGGCGAGGCGCTGGTCACGCGCGACCGCATCTCGGGCTGGGGCGGCATCGACCCGCGCACCGGCACCGTCATCGAGACGCGGCACGAACTGCGCGGCCAGAGCTTCGCCGGCAAGGTGCTGGTGTTCCCGGGCGCCAAGGGCTCGTCGGGATGGTCCGCGATGTTCCACATGACGCGGCTCATGAACTCCGCGCCCGCGGCGTTCCTTTTCAACGAGATGACGACCAAGATGGCGCTCGGCGCCGTGGTGACGCACTCGCCCTCGATGACCGACTTCGAGCGCGACCCGCTCGCATGCATCGAGACCGGCGACTGGGTGCGCGTGGACGCCGACCGCGGCGTGATCGAGATCACCAGGAAGAACAACGACAAAACCGGAGACCGTTCATGACCCGTCCCCTGCGCAGCAACTTCCCGCGCGGCTCCTACCTCTGGTCGGTGCGCAACGCGCACTGGCGCGCGCTCGGCATCCCCGAGGAGGATTGCGAGAAGCCCAAGATCGCCATCGTCAACAGCTCCTCGGAACTGGCCGCCTGCTTCAGCCACCTCGACAAGGTGGCGGCGGAAATCAAGACAGCGATCCGCGCGGCGGGCGGCGTGCCGTTCGAGATTCGTACGGCCGCGCCCAGCGACTTCATCACCGGCGCGGGCGCACGCGGCGCCTACATGCTCGGCGCGCGCGACCTCGTGACCAACGACATCGAAGTGGCGGTCGAAGGCGCGCAGCTCGACGGCATGGTCTGCCTCACCTCGTGCGACAAGACCGTGCCGGGGCAGCTCATGGCGGCCGCGCGGCTCAACATCCCGACATTGCTCGTGCCCTGCGGCTACCAGCCGAGCGGCGAGTACCGCGGCAAGCACATGGACATCGAGGAGGTGTTCATCGGCGCGATGCACGCGGTCACCGGCCACCTGCCCGTGGAAGAACTCGTGGGCATGAGCCGCGAGGCGATCCGCGGGCCGGGCGTGTGCTCAGGCCTGGGCACGGCGAACTCGATGCACATCGTGTGCGAAGCGCTCGGCATGGCCTTGCCCGGCAGCGCGCCGGTCGCCGCGCTGAGCCCGAAGATGATGGACGACGTGCGCGCGGCCGGCACGCGCATCGTGCAGATGGTGCTGGACGACCTGAAGCCGCGCGACATCCTCTCGGCCGGCGCCTTCGCCAACGCGGTGCGGGCGGTGCTCTCCGTCGGCGGCTCGCTCAACACAGCCAAGCACCTGCAGGCGATATCGACCGAAGGCGAGTGCGGCGTCGACGTGTACGGCCTCTTCGAAAGCCTCGGCCCCACGACGCCAGTGCTGGCCGGTGTGCGGCCCATCGGCGAGCATTCGATCGAGGCCTTCGAGGCGGCGGGCGGCTGCCGTGCGCTGATGAAGCAGCTCGCGCCCTTGCTCGATACGGGCGCGCTCACGGTGACCGGCGGCACCGTCGCCGACAACCTGCGCCACGCCGAAGTAATGGACGCCGAGGTGATCCGCCCCATCGACCGTCCGGTCGCGCCGCTGCCGGCCATCGTGCTCCTGCGCGGCAACCTCGCGCCCGAGTCGGGCCTCATCAAGACCGGCATCGCCGAGCGCAAGGTGCGGCGCTTCACCGGGCCGGCCGTGTGCTTCTGGACTTCGGACGCTGCCATCGCCGCGATCAAGAACCACGAGATCGTTCCCGGCCAGGTGGTCGTGATGCGCGGCGCCGGCGCGTGCGGCGGGCCGGCCATGGGTGGCGGCGCATCGCGCGTGGTCTTCGCGGTCGATGGCGCGGGGCTGGGCGACCAGGTCGCGCTGCTGACCGACGGGCATCTCTCGGGCCTGGTCTGCAAGGGGCTCGTGGTGGCCGAGGTGTCGCCCGAGGCGGCACTGGGTGGTCCGCTCGGGTTGGTGCGCGATGGCGACGTGATCACCATCGACCTCGACGCGCGCCGCCTCGACATCGCATTGACCGACGCCGAACTCGCCGCGCGCCGCGCCGACTGGCAGGCGCCGCCGCCGGCCTTCGACACCGGCTGGCTGCAGCAGTACCGGCGCAACGTGAGCCCGCTGTCCAAGGGGGCCGTGCTCGTGCGCACCGAGCGCCCGCAGCCCGCCAGCTAGACCTTTTTCACCCCGGCCTTCGCCAACCGGTGCGCACCCCCGTGCGCACCCGGTGGCGCAGCCATGCGCGCGATTCCAGAGTTTTTCAACCAAAGAGAAGAAGCAGGAGACAAAAAACCATGAAGAGAATCTTGATGTGGTCGGCCATCGGCCTTGCCAGCAGCGGCGCGGCGCACGCGCAATCCAGCGTCACCGTGTTCGGCGTGATGGACCTCGGCGTCCAGTACACGAAAGGCGAGGGCGGCGGCTCGATCAAGGCGCTGTCGAACGGCGGTCTCTCGACCAGCCGGATCGGCTTTCGCGGCACCGAAGACCTGGGCGGAGGCTTGCGCGCAGGGTTCTGGCTCGAAGGCAGCCTGAACCCCGACCTGGGCACCGGCCGGCCGAGCAACACCAACAACCAGACGAGCGGCGCGGGCCCGGCGGGACCGATCACCTTCGACCGCATGTCCTTCGTGAGCCTGTCGCACGATTCGCTGGGCGAAGTGCGGCTGGGCCACGACTTCATTCCCACGCACTACAACAGCATCTACTTCGACCCCTTCAACGCCAACGGCGTGGCGCGCGCGGGCAACCTCACCTTCGCGGGCGCGGGCACCGGGCCGCTGCCCACGGCCATCACCGGCAGCAACACGGTGAGCTACTGGCTGCCGGCCAAGCTGGGCGGCTTCTACGGCATGGCGATGGTCGGCACCGGCGAGAACAACTCCACGGCGCCGAACCGCGACGACGGCAACTTCGGCGGCGCGCGCTTCGGTTTCGCCTCGGGCGCGTTCGACATCGCGGCGGCCGTGACGCGCTCGCACTTCAACGCCACCTCCACCATCGGCAACTACACGCACGCCAACATCGGCGGCTCGTGGGACGCGGGCTTCGCGAAGTTCTTCGCGCTCTACAACAAGGTGACGGTGAAGCTCGCGGCCGGCACGGTGCGCAAGAACACGGTCGAGATCGGCGCGCACATCCCGGCCTTCGAGGTCGGGCGCATCCGCGTGAGCTACGCCTACCTGGACGACCGCAGCGACGAAAGCCTGCGCAACGCCAACGGCATGCCGCGCAACCGCGACGACGCGCGCCAGTTCGGCATCGGCTACGTGCACAACCTCTCCCGGCGCACCGCGCTGTACGGCACCTACGCGCGGCTGATGAACAGCGGGCAGGCGCGCTACGTGGTGAGCGGCGGCAGCGCGCCGGCGGGCGGAATGCGCTCGTCGGGCTGGGAGTTCGGTGTGCGGCACCTCTTCTGAACAAGGAGGCTTTCATGCGACGCAGAACCTTGACTCTCGCGGCCCTCGCCGCCACGGCACTGCCCGGCGCTGCGGCCTGGAGCGCCGACGCCTATCCGAACAAGCCCGTGCGGCTGATCGTCGGCTTCGCGCCCGGCGGCGGCGCCGATTCGCTCACGCGGATCATTGCGGAAGGGCTGTCGCGACAGCTCGGCCAGCAGGTGATCGTGGAGAACCGCCCCGGTGCCGACGGCGTGCTTGCGGCGCAAGCCACTTCATCTGCGAAGCCCGACGGCTACACGCTGCTGATGGGCACCAACACCGCGATGGTCGCCGCGCCCACGCTGCGGCCGACCTCGCCCTACGACCCGTTCAAGGCCTTCACGCCGATCAGCTCGGCGGGGCAGTTCTCGATGTTCCTCGTGGTGCCTTCGAGCCTGCCGGTGAAGAGCGTGAACGAGCTGCTGGCGCTCGTGGCGTCGAAGCCCGGGGCGCTCAACTCGGCATCGAGCAACAGCGCCTCGGAGCTCGCGATGCTGCAGCTGCTGGGCGAGCGCAAGGTGGTCAACGCGCGCTACAAGGGCGACATGCAGGCCATGACCGACCTGCTGGGCGGGCAGATCCAGATGATGTTCACCACCGGCACGCTGGCGCCGGGGTTCGTGAAGGAGGGACGCATCCGCGCGCTGGTCACGCTGTTGCCGCAGCGCAGCGGCCTGCTGCCCGATGTGCCCACGGGCGGCGAGCTGGGGCTGGGCAAGCTCACGATCACGCCCTGGGCCGGCTTCTTCGGGCCGCCGGGGCTGCCGAAGGAGATCACCGACAGGCTCTCGCTGGAACTGCAGAACACGCTCAAGCGGCCCGACGTGCATGCGCAACTGGTGCAGCAGGGCTTCGAGGGCTACGGCATGAGCCCCGCGAAGTTCGCTGAGTTCTTCCGCACGCAGTACGACGCCTTCGGCGCGACGGTGCGGGAGCACAACGTCAAGTTCGAATAGAAGAGGCCTCGCGGCGCCAGAAGGCGGCATCGGGGAAGGTGCCGGCGCCGGCCGCGGCGTTGTCCGTCATGTGCTCCGCGCGGCTCGTGCCCGGGATCGTGCAGGTCACGGCCGGATGGCTCAGCACGAACTTCAGCAGCACCTGCGCCCAGCTTGTGCAGCCGATCTCGCCGGCCCAGGCGGGCAGCGGCTTGTCGCGCAGGCGCCGCAGCAAGCCACCGCCGCCGAAGGGCATGTTGACGATCACCGCCACGCCGCGCTCGGCCGCGAGCGGCAGCAGGCGCTGTTCGGCATCGCGCGCATCGAGCGAGTAGTTGATCTGCACAAAGTCGAGCGTCTCGGCGCGCAGCACCGCTTCGACCTCGTCGTAGGCCGAGGCGGTGTAGTGGGTGATGCCGATGTAGCGCACGCGGCCTTTCTCTTTCCAGCCGCGCAGCGTGGCGAGGTGGGTGCGCCAGTCGACGAGGTTGTGCACCTGCATCAGGTCGATCTGCTGCGTGCGAAGCCGAGTGAACGACTGTTCCATCTGCGCGATGCCGGCTTCGCGGCCCGAGGTCCAGACCTTGGTCGCGAGGAAGGGCTTCGCGCCCGGCTTCGCGGCGGCCAGCAGTTCGCCGGTGGTTTCCTCGGAGCGGCCGTACATCGGCGAGCTGTCGATCACCGTGCCGCCGGCCGCGAAAAGCGCGTCGAGCACGCCGGGCAGGCGCTGGTACTCGTCGGTGCCGGGACGCTGGTCGAAGCCGATCCAGGTGCCGCAGCCGACGACCGGCAGGGCTTCCTTCGTGGAGGGAATGGGGCGGGTGGTCATCTGCATCGCGGGCCTGCGGGGTGGCTGCTGGGCGAAGGAGGGGAGCGCGGCACCTGCGCACAGGGCTGCGCCCAGTCGGAGCAACCGGGCGCGCGTGAGGGCTGGAAGGAGGGGCGCGTTCGTGGTGGGCGTCACGAACGAAATTCTGCGCCCGCCATGCCGGCGGGCGGAAGGGCTCAGCGCAGGTAGCGCCCGTCGGCCTTGAGCATCGACAGCTCGGAGAAGGTCAGCCCGCGGTGCTCGCCGGGCCGGTACGACACCGCGATGCCGCCGAGGTCCA
This sequence comes from Variovorax sp. GW821-FHT06D12, assembly GCF_059419205.1. Lineage (NCBI taxonomy): Bacteria > Pseudomonadati > Pseudomonadota > Betaproteobacteria > Burkholderiales > Comamonadaceae > Variovorax > Variovorax sp. GW821-FHT06D12. Next base: position 125,822 of record NZ_JBWKRI010000008.1, read on the forward strand.
GCGTCTTGAACGACTCCAGGCCCTTCTGCAGCGACTCGGGCGTGGGGTTGGCGCCCGCGCGCTTCAGGCCTTCGACCATGACCTTGGCCGTGACGTAGCCCTCCAGGCTGGCGTAGCTGAACTCGGTCATGCCGATCTTCTTCATCGCCGCCTGGTACTCGGCAATCACCGGCATCGCGCTGTTCCACGGGTAGGGCACGACCTGCGAGATGACCACGCCGGCCGCGTCCTTCTTGATGTCCTGGAACAGCTTTTGCCCATTCAGGAACGAGAACGAATAGAACGCCGTCTCGCCGCCGGTCGCGCGGTAGGCCGCGATGAATTTCGCCGCCACGTCGTTGGTGGCCGACAGCACCACGGCCTTGGGCTTGAGCTTGGCCAGCTCGGCGGCGCGCTCGGCCGCGTCGGAGCCGTCGTTCTTGATGGCCACGCTGCCGACCATCTTGTCGCCGCGTTCGGCAATGAACTTCTGCGTGCTCTCCATCGCCGAGCGCGCGCCGGGGTTGTCGTTGTGCGCGAAGGCGATGCGCGACAGGCCGATGGTGAACAGGTGGTTCACGATGCGGCTGTATTCCTCGTCGAAGCTGATGCGCACCGGAAAACCGAACTCGCTGAACTTCACCACCGGGCCCGCGCCCGTGTAGGGGCCGACGACGGGAATCTTCAGCTCGTTGGCCGCCTTCAGCGCGCCGACCGCCGACGAGGTGCCGATGGGCATCAGCACGCCGATGGCGCCGTCGCGCGCGAAGGTCTTGACGTTCTCGGCGCCCTTGGCGGGGTCGTAGGCGTCGTCGAGCTGGCGCAGCTCGACCGGGCGGCCGTTGACGCCGCCGCTCGCGTTCAGCGCCGTGAACATGGCACGGATGCCCACCAGCGGCTCGGTCGACAGCGACGCGAGCGGGCCGGTCTGCACGTAGGTCTGGCCGATCAGGAGCGGCTTGGCGGGCTGCGCCGAGGCGGGCGCCGCCGCGAAGACGAGGGCGGCGAGGGCCAGAAACCGCAGGTGAATCTTTTTGTGTCTCATGGTCACTAATTGTTAATAAACCGATCTTAAGGCGCGGGCCTTCGCAGGTAAATCGATCGCTGGTTGCGACCTGGGAAATACTGTATAAAAATACAGTTAACAACTGCAATCATGGGCCTCCCTTTCCTCGACTCCTTTTCCACCGCCGCGGGCCGCGGCGTCTGGCATGCCGACGAACTCGGCCTGGCCGACGCGCAGGTCGTGGCCACCGGGCATGCCGCGCTCGACGCCGAGCTGCCCGGCGGCGGCTGGCCTGTGGGCGCGATGACGGAGCTGCTGCAGGCCACGCCCGAAGCCCATGTCTGGCGCCTGCTGCTGCCCGCGCTGGCGCAGGCCGTGGAAGCGCGCGGCGGGCCGGTGGTGCTGGTCGGCGCGCCTTACGAGCCCTGCGGCACCGCGCTGGCGGCGCAGGGGTTGCCGGTGGAGGCGCTGATGTGCGTGCGCAGCGACGCCCCGGCCGCGCGGCTGTGGGCTTGCGAGCAGGCGCTGCGCTGCGCCGAGATCGCTGCCGTCGTCGCCTGGCTGCCGCAGGCCCGCGTGGGCGAGCTGCGGCGGCTGCAACTGGCGGCCGCACAGCACGAGGTGCTGCTGTTCGTGTGCCGGCCCGAGTCGGTGGCGCTGTCGGCCTCGCCCGCGCGCCTGCGCCTGCGCGCCGAGCGCTGCCCGGACGACCCGGCGCAGATCGCGCTGCACCTGCTCAAGCGCCGGGGGCCGCCGCTGGCCGCGCCGGTGCGGGTGCCGGCGCGCAACGCCCGCATGAGCGCGCTGCTGGCCGCTGCCCGCGTGCGGCGCCAACTGCGCCTGCAGCCGCCCGTGGCGCCGGCCGCCGCGCCGTCGGCCACGGTGGTGCGCATCGACGCATGGAAAGGAGGCCCGGATGCACTGGATCGCCTTGCAGTGGTCGTCTGAGTCCGAAGAAGCCGACGCCCCCGACATGCCCCCGCCCGAGGCCCTGGGCTGGTGGGCGCTGCAGTTCACGCCGCATGTCGCCTGGCAGGACGAGGCGCTGATGCTCGAGGTCTCGGCCTGCGAACGCCTGTGGGGCGGTCGCGCGCCGCTGATGCGCCAGCTGCTGGCCCTGAACCCCGCGCCCGACGCGCGCATGCGCGGCGCGCAGGGCGCCACCAGCCTGATCGCGCTGGCGCGGCTGCGCCTGTTCGCGCGCAACGAGCACCGGCCCGCCGAGGTGCCGGCCGGCCTGCCGCTGGACACGCTGACGGCCGCGCAGGGCCACCTCGACCTGCTCGCGCGCCTGGGCTGCCGCACCTGGGGCGAGGTGGCGGCGCTGCCGCGCGGCGGGCTGGCGCGGCGCTTCGGTGCCGGGCTGCGCGAGGCGCTCGACATCGCCTGGGGCCTGCGCCCCGAAAGCCACGCCTGGCTCACGCTGCCCGACGTGTTCGAGCAGAAGCTCGAACTGCCCGCGCTGGCCGAAACCGGGCCCGAACTCATGTGGTCGGCCAACCGCCTGCTGTCGGCGCTGCAGATCTGGCTGCGCGCGCGCCAGCGCGGCGCGCGTGCGCTCGAGCTGCAATGGACGCTCGACCTGCGGCGCCTCAACGGCGTGACCCTGCCGCCGCACCAGCAGCTCACCGTGCGCACGGCCGAGCCCACGCAGGACATGGCGCACCTGCGCCGCCTGCTGTCCGAAAAACTCGCGCTCACCACGCTGGCCGCGCCCGCGAGCTGGCTGAAGCTGCGCACGCTCGAAACCGATCCGCTGGCCGGCGCCAGCACCAGCTTCCTGCCGGAAGACAACCGCAAGGGCGACAAGCTGCACGAGATGGTCGAACGGCTCAGCGTGCGGCTCGGCGCCGACCAGGTGGTGGTGCCGCTCGCGCAGGCCGACCACCGGCCCGAGCGCCAGCAGCGGTGGCGGCCCGCGCTGCAGAAAGAGAAAACCCCGGCACCCGACAAGGCCCGCAAGGACGCCGCCTCGCAGCCCGATGCGATCTACCCGCCCTGGCTGCTGCCCGAGCCCTTGCGGCTCGAGATGGACGGCGAGCGCCCGTGCTACTGCGGGCCGCTGCGCAAGCTGGTCGGGCCGCAGCGCGTCGAGGCCGGCTGGTGGGGCGGCGAAGAAGACGGCGGCCAGCCCGCGATGCGCGACTACTACGTGGCCGAAAGCCCCGAGGCCGGCCTGGTGTGGATCTTTCGCGAGCGGCCCGCCACGCGCTTTTCGTCGGGCGAGGTGCGCTGGTATCTGCAAGGCTTCTATGCCTGACCTGAGCGGCAAGGAAGAGCGCAAGCGCCAGCCTGCCAAGGTGCATGTGCTGCCGCAGCGGCTGCGCCCGGCGCCGGGCCTGCCCGGCTATGCCGAGCTGCACTGCCTCACGAACTTCAGCTTCCAGCGCGGCGCGTCGACGCCCGAAGAGGTGGTCGAGCGCGCCTACCACCTCGGCTACGCGGCGCTGGCCATCACCGACGAATGCTCGGTGGCCGGCATCGTGCGCGCGCATGTCGCGTTGCGCGACCTGCCCGCCAAGCTGGACACCTACGAGCGCGAGCACCCGGACGAACCACCGATCCCGCGCCACCCCGAATTCCGCCTGTTGTTCGGCAGCGAGTTCCGCTTCGAGCGCTTCAAGCTTGTGGTGATCGCGAACGACACCGAGGGCTGGGGCAACCTCTGCGAGTTCATCACCGCTGCGCGCAACACCGAATTGCCCAAGGGCGAGTACCGCGTGAGCTGGGAGGGCAGCGACGTGGCTTCGCTGCAGGACTGCCAGGTGCTCTTCGTGCCGCACCGTCCGCCGGGTGGTATGTCGGATGCAGCCTCCTTGCAGGAAGACCTGGCAGCGGCCAGGGCGCTGTACGGCGACAACCTCTGGCTGGCCGTGGAGCTGTTCAACGAACTCGACGACGACCTCTGGCTCGTCACGCTGATGCAGGCGGGCGAGCAGGCCGGCGTGCCGCTGGTCGCGGCCGGCGATGTGCACATGCACGCGCGCGGCCGCAAGCCGCTGCACGACGTGCTCACGGCCGTGCGCGAAGGCCGCACGGTGGCCGAGTGCGGCTTTGCACTGCAGTCGAACGCCGAGCGGCACCTGCGTCAGCGGGTGCGGCTGGCCGAGCTGTACCTGCCCGCGATGCTGGCGAACACGCTGGAGGTGGCGCAGCGGTGCCGTTTCGATCCCGAGGTGATCCGCGAGACCTACAAGTACCCGCTGGAAACTCTGGGCAGCAACGAGACGGCGACGCAGACGCTGGCGCGCAAGACGTGGGAAGGGGCGCAAAGGCGCTACCCGAACGGGATTCCTGATGGCGTGCGAGCCCAGGTGCAGAAAGAGCTGGACCTGATCAGGGAGCTTGAATACGAGATGTTCTTCCTGACCGTAGAGAACATCGTCCGCTTTGCGCGCTCACAGAAAATTCTTTGCCAGGGTCGCGGGTCATCGGCCAATTCCGCTGTCTGCTATTGCCTCGAAATCACCGCCATCGACCCCGAAAAAGGCCACCTGCTGTTCGAGCGCTTCCTGAGCCGCCATCGCAAGGAACCGCCCGACATCGACGTTGACTTCGAGCACCAGCGGCGCGAAGAAGTCATCCAGTACATCTACGCAAAGTACGGCCGCGAGCGCGCCGCCATCGCCGCCGTCGTCATCTGCTACCGCTCGCGCAGCGCCTTGCGCGACGTCGGCAAGGCCATCGGCATCGACGAGCGGCTGGTCGACGAATTCGCCAAGGACCACTACTGGTTCGACGACACCGTGCTCGGCGAGCAGCTCGACAAGGCCGCCGCGCGCGTCGGGGTGAAGGAAGACCGGCTCAAGCTGGTGCAATGGATCGAGATGACGCAGCGGCTCAAGGGCTTTCCGCGCCACCTGAGCCAGCACGTCGGCGGCTTCGTGCTCACGCACACCAAGCTCACGCGGCTGGTGCCGGTCGAGAAGGCGTCGATGAAAGACCGCTCGGTCATCCAGTGGGAAAAAGACGACCTCGAGGCCATGGGCATGCTCAAGGTCGACGTGCTCGCGCTGGGCATGCTCAGCGCCATCCGGCGCGGGCTCGACCACATGAACCGCTGGCGGGGCTCGATGATGGAGATGCACCACATCCCCAACGACGACCAGAACGTGTTCGACATGATCTGCGACGCCGACACCATCGGCGTGTTCCAGATCGAGAGCCGCGCGCAGATGTCGATGCTGCCGCGCCTGAAGCCGCGCACCTATGAAGACCTGGTGATCGAGGTCGCAATCGTGCGGCCGGGGCCCATTCAGGGTGGCATGGTGCATCCGTACCTCAAGCAGCGCGAGCGGGTGCGCAAGGGCTTGCCGATCCTCTACGAAAAAGAGGAACTGAAGCCGGCGCTGGAACGCACGCTGGGCATTCCGATCTTCCAGGAGCAGGTGATGCAGATCGCCATGATCGCGGCGAAGTTCAGCGCAGACGAAGCCGATCAGTTGCGTCGTGCCATGGCCGCGTGGAAGCGCAAGGGCGGCCTCGACAAGTTTCACGCGAAGCTCGTGGATGGGATGGTGGACAACAAGTACCCGAAGGAGTTCGCCGAAGCCATCTTCAAGCAGATCCTCGGCTTCGGCGATTACGGCTTTCCCGAAAGCCACGCCGCGAGCTTCGCGCTGCTGGTCACCATCAGCAGCTGGCTCAAGAACTACGAGCCCGCCTGCTTCCTCGCCGCGTTGCTCGACTCGCAGCCGATGGGCTTCTACAGCCCCTCGCAACTGGTGCAGGACGCGCGACGCCATGGCGTTGAGGTGCGGCCGGTCGATGTCACGTGCAGCGAGATCGACACCACGCTCGAGGCCCGCACGCCCGACGCGCCGCGCATGCCGCCTGGCACCGATACGCGCTACGCCGAGCGCCTGGGCAACGAGAACCAGCCGGCGGTGCGGCTGGGCCTGAACCGGGTCCTGGGCCTCAGCGAAGCCGGCGCCAGGCGTTTGCTCGCAGCGCGCGCACAAGCGCCTTTCACCAGCACCGAAGACCTGGCCCTGCGCGCCGAACTCGAAGGCAAGGACATGGCCGCGCTCGCCGCGGCCGATGCATTGATGTCGCTCTCGGGCCATCGGCGCCAGCAGGTGTGGGATGCCACGGCGCAGCATCGCTCGTCGGCCCTGCTCAAGGGCGTGCCGATCCACGAACAGGCGCTGCTGCTGCCGGCCGCGCCCGAGGGCGAAGAGATCGTCGGCGACTACGCGGCGCTGGGCCTCACGCTGCGCCGCCATCCGCTCGCGCTGCTGCGCCCGCGCCTGGCGCGCATGAATCTCATGAGCGCGGTGGAGCTGCGCGCCGCACGCAGCGGCCAGACCGTGCGTGCCTGCGGCATCGTCAAGGGCCGGCAGCGGCCCGGCACCGCCAACGGCACCATCTTCGTCACGCTGGAGGACGAGACCGGCAACGTCAACGTGATCGTGTGGAGCCACGTCATCGAGGCCTGGCGCGAGCCGCTGCTCAAGTCGCACCTGCTCGCGGTGCAGGGCACCTGGCAGCGCGACGACGACAGCGGCGGCAAGGTGCAGCACCTGATCGCCACCGGCTTCAAGGACCTCACGCCGCTGCTGGGCCGGCTGGCGCAGAGCAACACCAGCCGCGACTTCCACTGAGGCATTGCGAATGCAACCGATCGTTCCATGCCTCGCGCCGACCCTCACTTTTCGCTAACCTGTTCTTCCCATGTCCGCACTCGCCGCAACCGCCGGATTTGCCCTTGCCGATGAGGTCGTCGCCACGCCGATCGGCCCGCCGCCGCCCGCGCCCGATGTGCCCATGCCGCCACCGCCGCCGCCCGTGCTGCCGCCCGAAGGCGATCCGCCGCCGGTCGTGCCCCCGGTGACTGACCCCGGTTTTCCGCCGCCGGTGAGCGACCCACCGCCCCTGCAGACGGCCGTGCCCTTCGGCAAGCCGCACGCACGGCGCCTGCGCGAGATCTACCGCTCGGCCGGCTGGCCCTGCTGCGACACCATCGAGGTCGAGCTGCTCGCGGGCGGTTTTCTCGAACGCGTGCGCAGCGCGCTGGGCCACGAGACGCTGCGCGTGACCGACGCGGGCATTGCGCGCATTGCCACCACGCTCACGGTCAACCGCGCGGCGCTGTCGCCGCACGAGGCGCTGGTGGAGCGCGTGGCGCGCGAGATGACGCGCGGCGGCCGCATCGCCTGGCGCGGCCTGGGCCTGCGCGCCCGCCTGCCGCCGCTGGAAGAGGGCGGCAAGCCGCGCTGGTGCATGGCGCGGCCCGACGTTTTCTCGATCCGCAACACCAGCGTCGAGGCCTATGCGCATCCCATCGTGCACGAGGTGAAGGTCAGCCGCGCCGACCTGCTGGGCGACCTGCGCAAGCCCGACAAGCGCGCGGCGTATCTCGACCTGGGCGGCGAGTGCTGGTACGTGCTGGGCAACGACGCCAAGGGCCGCTGCATCGCGTCGCCCGACGAGATCCCGGCCGAATGCGGCGTGATGGTGCTCGAGGGCGAGCGCCTCGTGGTGGCGCGCGCCGCGGTGCACCGCGCCTTCGAGCGCATTCCTTTTTCGGTGTGGCTGGCGCTGGCCAAGGCGCAGCCCGTGGCGGGCTTCGAGGACGACGCGCAGGACCTGCTGATCTGAGCGGCGCCCTTCAGGTGCTTCAGGTGATGGCGTCGTAGTCGCGGTGCGCGACGGCGACCACGTTGCCCGGCTCGAACTGGCTCGCCATCTGGCGCAGGCCTTCCTCGCGGTCTTCGCGGCTGGCCTGCGGGTCGAACATCTGGTCGCAGAACTCGAGCAGGTCGCGCACGATGCGTTCGTGGCGGTAGTAGGCGAGGGCGAGCGTGTCGACCGCCTCGTTCGTGCCGTAGCCCTGGAAGAACAGCGCTTCTTCGCGCGGCTGGTTCCACACGCCGCCGACCCCGCCGCCGATGAACATCAGGTCGCGCTCCTTCGGCGCGAGGATCAGCGTGTCCCAGTCGACGATGTACAGGCGATCGTCGTCGCCCAGCAGCACGTTGCCCGCATGCAGGTCGGCATGGCAAAGCACCTGCGGCAGTGACTTCTCGAGCAGGATCGAGGCGAGCTGTTCGCTGCGGTAGACGATCGAATCGATCTCTTCGTCGTGCGCGTCCCAGAAGGCCAGAAAGCGCTTGACCAGATCGTCGCCCGCCACGCCGTTGATGAAGCGGCGCTGGTAGCCACGCACGCCTTCGCGCCAGTGGTGCGAATAGCTTTCGCGCGGCAGGCCCGCGCGCAGAGATTCGGGCAGCTCGGTGCGATGGATGGCGTTCAGCGCGGTGCCGAGCGCGGTCCATTGCCGGTCGGTCGGTGCGCGCGTGAAGCCGTCGACGCCATCGAAGAAGGGGTAGAGCGCCCAGTCGAAGCCATGGTCCTGCACGCTGAGCCGCCGCGTGCGCGTGAGCAGAGGCGCCATCACGGCGTCGATGTCATAGGTGTGGTGCAGCACGGCCGGCACATCGACCACGGCGGGCGTGAAGCCGCCTCGGCGCAGCTTCAGGAAGTACGCGCGGCCGTCCGATGCCTCGATGCGGAACGCGGCCGAATCGACGTCTGCGCCCAGCGGCAGGAATTCGGTGCGGGAATCTTGAAGGCCCCAGTGGCTGGCGAGGCAGGCGGCGATGGCATCGTTCGACAAGGCGGGCGGCGTCAGCATGCGGGGTAGGCGTCCAGGAGTTCGTGGCGAAAGGGATGCGTGAAGTGCGAGCGGACCAGCCGGAACTCGCGCACCGTCCAGTGGATCGGTGGCAACTGCCCAGGGCACGCGGCGCGCTCGCTTTTCCGCGCAATTGTGACGTGAGGCGTCCAGCCGCGAGCGTAGGAAATGAAGCCGGCTTGCTGCAGCGCGCACGTCAGCGCGTCGTGGAATTCGCGCAGCCCGTCGTGTGCCGCGGGACGGACCACGGAGATGTCGTTGCGCCAGGTGCCGGAGCTGTCGAGCGTGAGTTCCAGTGGTGGCATCGGCACCCGGGCCAGCGTGTCGCGCAGGCGTTGCTCGGCTTCGCCCTGGTGATCGGGCAGGTAGTACAGCGTGAGGTGCAGCCCCTGCGCCGCAGACAGGGTGCAGCCACGCGGCCACCACCAGTCTTCGCGGTGCGCCAGGATTTCGGCGCGCACGTTCGTCGTGGGAAAGAGGCCGATGAGGAGCTGGCGGCGGACGGCCACGGCATCACCTTCAGGCCTCGGGCGGCCACCAGTGCGCGGCCGTGGTTTGCAGCACGCGTGCGGCTTGGGCGCGGATGTCCAGGTTGTCGCCCGGGCTCTTGTCGCGCGTGACCTTGAAGGGCCAGGTCGAGATCCGGCCCGTGGTGGCGGTGGTGCGCGGACGCGACTGCAACGGATGCTGTCGCGACGAGAAAAAAAGCACCTGCGCCGAGGGCGCAGGCGGGTTGGCGGTGGTCATGGCGTCGCCTCGAATGTTGTTCTTGGAGACGATCCATTCTAGAGAAAAGACTGTATTTATGTACAGTATATTTGCAGTCTATCGAAGATCGTTGCCGAGCAGGGCGTCGAGGTCGATGGCCGCCGCCATCGCCCGGTAGCCGGCGTCGCCGGGATGCAGGTGGTCGCCCGAGTCCATGGCGGCTTTCAGCCGGGTCGGCCGGGCCGGGTCGCGCAGCAGGGCGTCGACATCGACCACCGCATCGAAGGCGCCGCCTTCGCGGATCCAGCGGTTGACGGCCTGGCGCACCTTGTCTTTCTCGGGCGAGTGGTGGCCGGCCAGCGGCGTGCCTTCGAGTGCGCGTTCGTTGGGCGGAATGGTGGCGCCCACGATGCGCACGTTGTGGGCATGGGCCATCTCGATCAGCTGGCGAAAGCCCTGGATCACGGCCTCGGCGCGCACCGCGGGCTCCTGCGGTGCGAAGGGGCCGCCGGGCCAGCCGATGTCGTTGGTGCCCAGCAGCACGACCATCGCGCGCACGCCGGGCTGCGCGAACACGTCGCGGCCCGCGCGTTCGAGTGCCGCGCGGCCCATGCCGTCCTTCAGCAGCCGGCCGCCCGAGATGCCGGCGTTGAGCACGCCCACGCCGCGCGGCGCGAGCCGCTCGGCCAGCGCGTCGGGCCAGCGCGTGTGGGCGCCGGGCGTCGAGCCGTTGCCGTCGGTGATCGAGTCGCCCAGTGCGACGACGGTGACGGGCGCCTTCGGCGTCTCGACGATCAGGCCGCTCACGTAGACGCGGGTGCTCCACGAGGTGGCGGCGGCCGGCAGTCGTGCGGCGGCGCTCAGGTCGCCGTCGGCGATGTACAGCGTCTGCCGCGCATCGAAGTGAAAGCCCGCGGGCCGGCTGGGTTCCGGCAGGTACAGCGACACGGCCACTTCGCTCAGCGCGGGCAGCGGCAGGTCGACCGGGTCGCTTACGAGGCGCGCGCCGGGCGGCAGCGTCACGTCGCTGCGGCCGCCGAAGCGCAGCACGCGGTCGGTGCCTTCGACGACCGCCGAGCCGCTCGCATGGCGGGCCACGCGCGCCGCGCCGATGTGCAGCGGCGTGGTGCCGCCTTCGTTGCTGATCACCACGCGCAGCCGCGTGCCGCCGATGCTCAGGCGTGCCACCTGGCGCAGCGTTTGCCGCTCGAAGCGGGCGGGAATGCCGACGGGCAGCACGAAGCTCTCGTCCCACAGCGGCTGGGTGGCGGCCATCCAGCTGGGGCTCCAGTGGGTGGGCGCTGCAACGGAGGCGGTGGCGGCGCCCGCGAGGGAAAGGGCGAGCGCGCCCTGGCGCAGGAGGGTGGTGAGTCGCGAAGCGGTCATGTGAATGTCCTCAGGTGAAAGAAGTGTCGATGGACGAACTTTCTTCCATTCGAATCGCGAGGGGTAGAAGGCAGAATGGCATGCATTGCATTCCCAATTCGAATGACCCCATGGACACCCTTCGCGCACTCTCCGCCTTCGTGCACAGCGTCGAGCTCGGCAGCCTCTCGGGCGCGGCCCGCGCGCTCGACACCACGCAGCCCACCGTGAGCAAGCTGGTCGCCGGGCTGGAGCGTTCACTGGGCGTGCGGCTGCTGCGGCGCGCGGCCACCGGCCTGAGCCTCACGGAGGAGGGCCAGCGCTTTCACGAACGCGCGCGCCGCATGCTCGAGGACTACGGCGACGCCGTGGCCGATGCGCGCGCGCAGGTGCAGCAGCCGCGCGGCCTGCTGCGCCTGAGCGCGCCGGTCACGCTGGGGCAGCGGCATCTCAACGCGATGGCGGTCGAGTTCCTGCGGCTGTACCCCGACATCGAACTGGAGCTGGTGCTCGACGACCGCTTCGTCGATCCGCGCGAAGAACGCATCGACGTCTCGCTGCGCGTCGGCGGCGTGCTGCCGCCCGACCTCGTCGCGCGCCACCTCGGCAGTTGGCCGCGCGTGCTCGTCGCGTCACCGGACTACGTGGCTGCACGCGGCAAGCCGCGCACGCCGCACGATCTGCTGGCGCACGACTACCTGCGCTACGCGGCGGGCGACGACGGCGTGCTGCTCACGGGCCCCGACGGTGCGGTGACCGTGCCGGTGCGCAGCCGCTACCGCGTCAACAACGCCGTGGCGTTGCTCGACAGCGTGCTCGCCGGCGCGGGCGTGTCGCTGCAACCCACGTGGATGGTCGCGGACCTGCTTGCGCAGGGGCGGCTGGTGCGCGTGCTCGCGCGGCACACGGGGCCGGCGCAGGAGCTGCACCTGCTCTATGCGCCGCGCCGGCAGCTCCCACTGCGCGTGCAGGTGCTGGTCGACTTCCTGGCGCAGCGCGTGGCGGCGCTGCCGGGGGCTGCGAAAGCGCCGCGGCGCTAGTCAAGCCGCCTTGCGGGCCACGCTCTTCGCGCGTTTGGCCGCAGCAGGCTTGTGCGCGGTCTTGCGTGCAGAAGCCGTCGACTTCGCCGCACGCTTTTTCGCCGCAGGCGGCGTGCGCTTGCCGCTGCGCAGGCTGCGCGCGAGCAGCTCGGTCAGGTCGATCACCTCGGCGCCGCCCTCAGGTGCTTCTTCTTCCGGCTGCACCACCGTCTCCGTGTCGCCCGCCTTGACCTTCTTCTCGACGATCTTCATCACGGCGTGCTTGAACTCGTCCTTGAATTCGTCGGGGTTCCACGGGCCCGACATGTCGCCGACCAGCTGCTCGGCCATCTTCATCTCGGCGGCCGACAGCTTCGCCCCCTTGATGCCGGCGGCCGGCAGGTCGAGCCCGTCGGCGTCCTTGATCTCGTCGCCCCAGCGCAGCAGGTTGAGCACCAGCACCTTGCCGAAGGGAATCAGCAGTGCCAGGTGCTGCTTGGTCGCGATCACCACCTTGGCCAGGCCGACCTTGCCGGTCTTCACCAGCACCTCGCGCAGCAGTGCGTAGACCTTCTGGCCCTTGTTGATCGGCGCGAGGTAGTAGGGCCTCTCCAGGTACACGAAGGGAATTTCGCCCACGTCGAGAAAGCGCTGGATCTCGATGGTCTGCGTGGTGCGCGGGTAGACGGCCTCGATCTCCTTGGGCGAGATCACGACGTACTTGCCGTCTTCGTACTCGAAGCCCTTCACGATCTGCTCGCGCGCGATCTCCTTGCCCGTGCGCTTGTTGATGCGCTTGTAGCCCACGGGGTCCATGCTGCGCTTGTCGAGCCAGTCGAAGTCGATGCCCTGTTCGGTGCTGGCGGTGTGCAGGCCCACGGGGATGTGGACCAGCCCGAAGGTGATGGCGCCTTTCCAGAGGGTTCTCGTGGCCATGGTGTGCTTCCTTCCTTGTGCGTGGGTTCGTGGCTATCGCTTGAAGCCGAGCCGCTTCATCGCCTCGCCCAGCGGCTGGCGCGTGGTCCAGTAGGCGGCCCAGGGGTCTTCGGACTGGAACGACAGGTGTTCGCGCGCGGTGGCGATGGTCCAGTGCGCGCCGCTCTTGAGACCGGCGAGGTCGTCCCAGCGCACCGGCATCGACACGCCCATGCCCGGCCGCGCCCGCGCCGAGTAGGCCGCCACGGTGGTCGCGCCCACGCCGTTGCGCAGGTAGTCGGCAAAAAGCTTGCCCACGCGGTTCGAGGGCCCGCTCTTGGCCACGAACTTCGAGGGGATCACGTGGGCCATGTGCTGCACGATGGCGCGCGAGAAGGCCTTCACCGTGTCGTTGTCGTAATGCATGCGCAGCGGCACGACCACGTGCAGGCCCTTGCCGCCGCTGGTCTTGAGCCATGACGCCAGGCCCAGCTCGGTGAGCAGCGTGCGCATCAGCAGCGCGCCTTCCTGCACATGCGCCCACGGCGTGCCTTCGCCCGGGTCGAGGTCGAAGATCATGCGGTTGGGCCGCTCGAAGTGCGTCGAGGTCGCGTTCGAGGTGTGGAACTCGATCACGTTGAACTGCGCTGCGTTCAGCAAGGCCTCGAGCGTGCCGACCTCGAGCATCGACGGATGGCCGGGCCACAGGGCCGGGTCGAGTTGCTTCACGCCGGCGATGTGGACCTTCTCGGCATGCTTCTGGAAGAAGATCTCGCCGCCCACGCCCTGCGGCCCGCGCACCAGCGAGCAGGGGCGGCCCTTCAGGTGCGGCAGCATGTCGTCGGCCACCGATTCGTAGTAGCGCACGAGGTCGAGCTTGGTGCGACCCGAGGCCGCATCGATCACGCGCTCGCCGTGGCTCACGGCGACGCCGCCGACGGTGGAGGCGGATTTCTTCGACGGTGTCTTCATGGCCTTCGTGCCCTTTTCATGGGAGACAAGTGCGATGTCGCGGGGCTCTTCATGCACGATCTCCGAGGCCGGCTTGTCGTCGCGCATCGCCACGAAGGACGCGTGGCGGACCTGCCCGTCCGGCGTCCATGCGGCGAAGCGCACCTCGGCCACGAGCTTCGGCTTCACCCAGTGCCGCGTGCCGCCCGGCCGGCGGCGGCCGGGCTTGGCCTCGCCGCCGGTGAACGGCGCGTGGTCGGTGTCCAGCGCGGCGAGCTGGCGGCGGATGTCGCGCGCCTCGCGGTCGCTCCAGCCGGTGCCGACGCCGCCGACCGACACCAGCTCGCCGTTCTTCGCGTGCACGCCCAGCATCAGGCTGCCGATGCGCGTCGGGCTGTCGGTGCGCAGCGTGTAGCCGCACACCACGAACTCCTGGCGCCGGATGCACTTGAGCTTGAGCCAGGTGTCGCTGCGGCGCGAGACATACGGCGCGTCGGCGCGCTTGGCGATCACGCCCTCGAGGTTCATGCGGCAGGCCGATTGCAGGATCGAGTCGACATCGGCCTCGAAGTCGCTGCTGAAGCGCAGGCGGCGCGTGGCACGCGCGTCCATCAGTTGCTTGAGCAGCCGGCGGCGTTCGGCGAGCGGCGTGTGGCGCAGGTCGAAGCCCTCGAAGAAGGGCACGTCGAACAGGAACATCACGATGGGGTCGGCGCGTTCGCGGTCGAGTGCGTTCTGCAGCGCGTTGAAGTCGGGCGTGCCGTCCTGGTCGGGCACGACGATCTCGCCGTCGAGCCAGGCGTTGCCGAGGCCCAGTCGCTCCAGCTCGGCCACCAGCTTCGGCAGCTTCGCACTCCAGTCGTGGCCGCCGCGCGTGAGCAGGCGTGCCTTGCCGTTGCCGATGCGCGCCATGAGGCGGTAGCCGTCGAACTTGATCTCGAAGATCCAGTCGCCGGGTGCGCCTTCGGGCACGCCGGTGGCGAGTGTCGCGAGCTGCGGCGAAAGCCTGGCGGGCAGGCGTGCCTTCACCGCGCCCGTTGCGGGCAAGGCGGGCGATGTGGGCGCGGCCTTGGCCTTGGCGCTCTTGCGCGCCCCGGCCACGCTGTCGGGCAGCGCGGACACCACGTCGTACTCGGCATGCGAGCGCGCGAAGGCATCGCGCTTCTTGAACAGCAGCCAGGGCGCCTGCCGCTCGCCGCCCTTGGCGATCCTGACGAATTCCCACAGCCCTTCGAGCTTCTGGCCGTGCAGCCGGAACGCGAGCTTGCCCGCGGCCAGGCCCTTGCGCGGATCGCCCACGGGCTCCCAGGTGCCGTGGTCCCACACGATGACGTCGCCCGCGCCGTAGTGGCCTTCCGGAATCGTGCCCTCGAAGCCGGCGTACGACAGCGGATGGTCTTCCACATGCACGGCCATGCGCTTGTGCGCGGGGTCGAGGCTCGGCCCCTTGGGCACGGCCCATGACACCAGCACGCCGTCGAGTTCGAGCCGGAAGTCGTAGTGCAGCCGCCGCGCCGCGTGCTTCTGGATCACGAACGCGGGCGCGTGTGGACGGGCCTTGCCGCCTTCGGCGGGTTCGTCGGTGACGGCGAAGTCGCGCTTCGCCTGGTAGGTTGCGAGGGGCGTGTCGGAACGGGCCATGCCCTCTGGTGTGCCCGCATTCGGGCCGCGCCGCATCGGCCAGGTGTCCGGTCTTCGTGTGGGCCAAGGCCGCACGCGTGGGCGAAGGCGGGGCGAGGCGTAGGCGCAGCCGGGTGCCAGACGGGTCCCACGCGCAGGCGCTGTGCCCTCCGACCGGCGTGCCGTGCGATCCGCAGAACATGGAGGCACTGCAGCCGCCAACCCGGAGGAGGCAGCCATGTGAGCCCGTGTGCATCGCACCAAGGAGACCCCATGACTTCGAAGCAGACCCCCGACCCGAAGCCGGCGAGCCCGGACCAGAACCCGCCGGAGAAGTTTCCGTTTCCCACGTCCGAGAACCACGACAAGCCACCGGCCGAGCCTGCGAAGCCGACCGAGCAGCCGTCCAGCGAAGAAGCGCTCGACAGCGGCGTGGAAGAGTCCTTTCCGGCGAGCGACCCGGTGTCGGTCACCGTCACGAAGGTCAAGCTGCCATCGGGCGATGCGGACAAGAACAAGAAGGACGAGAACAAGAAGGCCGACGCCTGAGGCCCCGATGGACCTGCGCCTGAACACCGTCATGGCCGCGGAACCCGCCACCGGCCCGGCCACGCGCCGCGTCGTCACCTGGGACGTGCGTCCGCAGGGCTACTGCAGCGAACACGAGCACGCCACGCGCGCCAACGTTGCGCAGCGCCTGGCGGCGCTCCAGGGCTGGGCGTTCGCGGGCGCCTACGACGCCAGCCAACCGGGGCCGGACCCGCTCTACTTCGTGCCGAGCGACACGCTCACCGACCCGCACCAGGCGCGCGCCATGGGCATCGCCGGCGTGGACGACCTCTTCGGCGGCGTGGTGCCCCATGCCTTCGTCGCCACCAAGGCGATCAGCCATCCGCTCATCGGCCCCGACGCCGTGCGGCCCTTGGGCTGGTCGGCCCGGATCGCGGTGGAGATCGCCGATGCCGCCTTGCCCGGCTTCACCTGCTTCAGCCTGGACGAGGCGCGCGTTGCGGGGAGGGCGCTGCTCGACATCGGCCGCGTGCGCCTGAAGCCCGTGACGGCGACCGGCGGGCGCGGCCAGCAGGTGGTCGACGGCATCGATGCGCTCGAGCGCTGTCTCGATGCGATGGACGACCGCGCGATCGCCACCGAAGGCCTTGTGCTCGAAACCAACCTGGAACAACCCCAGACCTACAGCGTCGGGCAGCTGATCGTGGCGCAGCGTCTCGTCAGCTACTGCGGCGAGCAGCGCCTCACGCGCGACAACGCCGGGCAGGAGGTCTACGGCGGCTCCGACCTGCTGCTGGTGCGCGGCGACTTCGACGCGCTGCTGGCCCGCGTCGATCCGCCGCCGCCGCTGCGCCGCGCGATCGAGCAGGCGCGGCGCTACCACCGCGCGGTGATCGACTGCTACCCCGACTTCTTCGCCTCGCGCGTGAACTACGACGTGGCGCAAGGGCTCGACGGTCGGGGCGACTGGCGCTCGGGCGTGCTGGAGCAGTCGTGGCGCGTCGGCGGCGCCACCGGCGCGGAGATCGCGGCGCTCGAAGCCTTCCACCAGGACCCGGCGTGCCAGCGCGTGCACGCATCCTGCTTCGAGGTGTACGGCGAGGCTGCGTGCGTGCCCGCCGGCGCCATCGTGGCCTACCAGGGCAACGACCCCGAGACCGGGCCGCTGTGCAAATACACGGTGATCGAAACCACCGCCACCCCGCATGCCGACACGCCATAGTTCCATCGACATTCCCGTGGACGGCCATCACATCGAGGGCACGCTGTTCGCCGCGTCCAGCATGGTGCCGGGCGTGCTGCTGGTGCACGGCTGGGATGGCAGCCAGGAGCAGTACCTCAAGCGCGCGCAGGAGATTGCAGCGCTTGGCTGCGTCTGCCTGACCTTCGACCTGCGCGGCCATGCGCGCCATGAAGGGCTGCGCCAGCAGGTGACGCGCGAAGACAACCTGCGCGACGTGCTCGCCGCCTACGACGCGCTGGTGGGCCACCCGACCGTCGACCCCGCGGCCGTCGCCATCGTCGGCAGCAGCTACGGCGGCTACCTGGCCGCGCTCGTCAGTGCGATGCGGCCCGTGCGCTGGCTCGCGCTGCGCGCGCCCGCGCTGTACCGCGACGGCGAGTGGGACACACCCAAGGGCCTGCTGAGCCGCTCCGACCTCGTGGCCTACCGCCGCACGCTGGTCGGGCCCGACGACAACCGCGCGCTCGCGGCCTGCGCGGCCTTCACCGGCGACGTGCTCATCGTCGAATCGGAAGACGACCAGATCGTGCCGCACCCCGTCATCGAGAACTACCTCGCGGCCTTCAAGCGCGTGCGCTCGGCGACCTACCGCACCTTGTCCGGCGCGGACCACGCGCTGTCGCGCCTGGAATCGCGCCAGGCCTATGGCGCGCTGCTCGTGTCGTGGATCACCGAGATGACGCTGGGCGCCAAGGCGACGTCGACGCTCACCAGGCCGGTGATGAGCGGCTCGGCCTGAGGCACGCGCCGAGGCTGTAGGCCGCTTCCTTCCCGAACATGCGTGCCAGTCCATCACCACGCGTCGCGTCGCGCGCGCCGAATCCTGACCCCATGGTGACGGAGACAAAGAGATGGACTTCGAAGGCATCTACTGCTTCGATACGGCCACGGTGCGTTTCGCCGTGTACCCCGACGGTCCCGACGGCGCGCGCGTGCTGGCGCAGATTTCGCAAGACGTGCTGCACGATGCGCTCGGCGCGCAGGAAATCGGCGAGCACACGCTGCATGCCTGCAAGCGGCATTTCGACGTGATCTCGGCGGCGGCGGTAGCGCGCTTCAGGGCCGATCCGCACGGGCCCATCGTGCTGGCCTGCGGCGATTTCGCACGGATGCATGCACCGCGCTGAGACGCGGGTGGCGAGGCGCTGTCGGGCGAAAGTTCTCGCACGGCGCTCGCACCGTGCGACCTGTCGATTTGGTTACAAAAGCGACCTATCTGGACCCGCATTTCGGGGGCGCAACGACCTAGACTGCGCCTCGTTTCCTCAGGAGCCTTCCCATGCCCATGGACTTTCTGGAGCGCATCGAAGACGCGTCGTTCCCGATGGCGGTCCGCGACGAAGCCGACATCCACTGCGCGACCATGCTGGTCGCCGCGCACCTCATCGAAGCCGTGCTGCCACCGGCCGCCAGCGGCACGGGCCCGCGCGTCGCCGTCGTCCTGCTCATCACGCCGCAAGGGCGCGCGGCGCTGCGGCTGCGAAGGGATGCGCTGCAGACCTGAGCGTGCGCCGTGTGCGAGTGAACTGACGTTAGAATCCGCGCCTGCCGCGGGTGTAGCTCAATGGTAGAGCTGTTGCTTCCCAAGCAACTGACGAGGGTTCGATTCCCTTCACCCGCTCCAGCCAACATTCCTCGGCGCCCGGCAGCCTCTCAAGCGATGCCGTGCTGCCGCAGCACCTCGGCCTCATCGCCGGTGATCCAGCCGAACACCTTCGCGGTGCCGCCCTCGAGCCGCACCAGATAGACATTGGTGAAGTCGATCACCTTCTGCGCGCCCTCGACCTTGTAGATCGCTCTCCACGCCACGCGGGCGAGCCCGTGCAAATCGTCGATGGCCGAGATGTCCAGGTTGCGCACGGTCATCCGCTGCACGCCGGTGTCGCGGTAATGCTTGAACCCCTTCGCGGACACGCTCCTGAGTTCTTCATCGTTCTTGCCCGTGAAGACGCCGGCGGGCGAGGCGGCAATGAAGCACGCGGCGTACAGCGTCGCCACGGCCTCGAGGTCGGCTTCGCCGGTCAGTCCCGCATTAAATTCCCGCTCATAGCGGTCGAACAACGCGCGCGTCGCGGATTGGATCGGGTGGGCTTCGGCTCCGTTGAGCATGATGACGGGCACTCCTTGTCGATGGCGTTTCCGACCGGATGCCCGTCATGCCATGCCCGTATCAAGGTCGAATTTCGGTGACCTTCGCACCCTGCACCGACGCACCCGCCTCCAGGCCCACATTGGTCATCACGAAGGCGACCACGGGTTGCCGGAAGGTGCTGCTGTCGACGACGCCGTTGGCACCGTAGCGTGCCAGCGCCACCGTCGCGTCGACGCCCACCGTCCAGCCCCGGCTCTGGCGGAATTTGTCCAGCGCCTCCCTGGAGGTGAACACGTAGAACACGGCCTTCGACTGCGCACCGGCCTGGAAGCCGATGGAGCCGGCGGTCGTGCTGTAGTAGCTCTGCGTGCGGCCGCCGCTGCGCAGGGCACCGCGGCCATAGTCGGCGCCGATGCCGAAGCTTCCGCCCACCACGGACGGGAACACCAGCACGCCCTGCGCGCCAGCGACGAGCGCGCGCGAACCGGCGACGGTGTCATAGAGCCGGGCCAGCGACGCGTCGACCTGGGCGTCGATGGCCGATGCCGACGAGGCCGGGATGTCGTTCGCCGCGCCGGAGGGGCGGGTGACCGTGCAACCGGTCACGGCGAGGCTCGCCGCGATGGCGGCGGCTGCGAGCAGGTGGAAAGGTGCGACGTGCATGGCAAGTCCTCCAGGAAGAAAGGGAAGGGACAGTGAATCGGGGTGAAGGACCTCGCCTGGTCAGACCTTCTCAGGCCTCGACGGGTTGCGAGATGCCGCACAGCGCCTCGGCGGCCGGCTTGACCTTGGGCTCCTTCACCGCGACATCGGCCAGCGCCAGGATGCCCACCAGCCGTTTGTCGCGGTTGACGATGGGCAGGCGCCGGATCTGGTGCTCGGCCATGAGCTGCGCCGCATGATCGACGGCGTCGTCCTCGTAGGCCCAGCGGATGCCGTCCGACATGACGTCGCGCACCTTGGCGTTGCCGTCGTGTCCCTCGGCGATGCCGCGCACGGCAATGTCGCGGTCCGAGATCGCGCCGATCATGCGGTCGTTCTCGCCCACCGGCATCATCCCGAAGTCGCCGTCGCGCATGCGCCTGGCGGCCTCCGCGATGGTGGCGTCGGGACTGATGACCTCGACATCGCGGGTCATCACAGCGTTGACTTTTCGCATCTGGAATCCTTTGAAGAAAAAGTAAGTTGGGCGGCCGTGGTCCACGGCAGGAAAAGGGGTGCGCACGGCACTGATCCGGCGCAGGTACAGGTCTAGTCTTCTGCGCGGCCCAAGGTGTAGGACAACCGCCGAAAAGCCGGTGGTGCAAAGGAAGAACGCGCGCATGCCGCAGCCTGGGCGTGTCCCCATGTCGCGAAGGGCATGGGGCTCGCCGGGGTTGATGACCGTCGCTGATGCGTGCCCGCCACAGCGCCCCCGCGGCGGCTGTGACCAATCGCGGCAATATCGTTACGGCCTGTTGAACGCGACGCCGAAGCCGCGTTCTCGACGCCGCGCGCGCAGCGGGCCGCTTCATCGGACCTGGCCCCGTGCGATGCCCGTGGGCCTTCGAGACAAACGCGATCACACGCTGTTCCGTGCGTGCCGACACGCCCAGCCCGTGTCAACCCCCACCGCCGCAATACCTATGTAGGACTTCGCCCGGTCCGTGGCCGAAAAGTAGATGTGAAGTTCGCACATCTTGTTTCTCCCGGAAGCAGGGTCGGCCGCGCTTTGGGCGTACCTTTATTGCACCGCAGCACGACAAATCGAGGCGCGGACCGAGGGGTCGGGAGGTTGATTCGAGTCTCTTTCTTCACCAGACGGCATGCCGTTCGCCGGCATGCCGTCGATGTTTCCAAGAGGTGGTTATGCGAGTGTCCAGACCCATTCCTTTTCCGTCGGAACCGGGCCGACCGCGCGCCCCGGGTGCCGGAAGTGCCCGGCGCCAGCGGGGCGCCTTCGTTCCCAAGCTGGCGGCCTATGCGCTGCTGGCCTTCGTGCTGTGGCTGATGGTCGCCACGCTGGTCGAGCCACTCCTGTCCTCGCAGGCCACGCGGGCCGTGTTGCAGGCCCCGGTCGGCATCGTCACGTCGCCGATCAATGGCGTGGTGACGCAGATGGCGGTGCGCACGCGCGATGCGGTGGCGCCCGGCACGCTGGTGGCCACGGTGCGCAACCCGACCGTCAGCCAGGAGATCCTCACCACGCTGACCACGCAGCGCCTGGCCCTGCAAAGCCAGCTGTCGCAGCTGGGCAACCAGTACAGGTCCGACAGCCAGGAGATGCGCTCCATCGGCCAGCAGGCGCAGGTGACCCGTCAGGCCTCGCTGGCGCAGACCTGGGACGCGTGGGAGATCGCGCAGCGCCAGCGCGACGTGGCGCACAGCGTGGTGGCCGAGCAGGAGAACAAGGTGCGCACCAACGAGGCGCTGCTGAAAGAAGGCGCCATCAGCGAACAGGTGATGAACGCGTCCGAGGCCCAGCTGAGCACCGCGCGTGCCAATGCGGCGGTGGCCGAGCAGGCCTTCGCGGGACAGGCGCAGACGGTGGCGAGCGCGGGGCAGGGCGCCTTCGTGGGCACCAGCGGCAACAGCCTGTTCCAGACGCTCGCGAGCCGGCGCGAAGCGCTGCGCAACAGCAGCGACCGCGCGCGCCAGGACGGCACTGCGATCGTCAAGCAGCTCGCGCAGATCACGCAGCTCGAGGACGAAGAGCGTCGCCGCGTCGACAAGCTCGCCGCCTACGAGGTCAAGGCGAGCCAGCCCGGCATGGTGCACACGGTGCTGGCGCCCGAGGGCGCGTATGTCACGGCGGGCTCCTCGCTGGTGCGCGTGACCGACTGCAGCCGGATCGGCGTGGTCGCCGTGTTTCCCGCGCGGCTGGCCAAGCGCCTGAGCGTCGGCTCCAAGCTCGACGTGAAGGTGGCGCAGAACGTCGACGTGCAGGCGCGCGTCGAGCAGCTGCTGCCCGTGGCCTCCGACGCACTGCAGAGCACGTACAGCGTGCCCTTCCCCTTTGCCGAGCAGGGCTCGATCTATGCGGTGGCGCGCATCGAGGCGCCCGAGCCGCCGCCCTCGGAAGACGGCAGCCGTCAGACCCTGTGCGTGCCGGGCAAGGTGGTCTCGGCCAGCCTCGCCAAGGCTTGAAAAAGCATGTCGCGCAGCCCACCGAGAACGCCATGTCGATCCCTTTCTCTTTCCGTGCCGTGGCACGGTGCGCCGCCGCATCGATGGCGCTTGCCGGCGTCGCTGCAGCTGCGCCTTCGCCTTCACCCAGCGCCACGCAGCAGGCCCTTGCGCGCGAGAGCTGCGACGGGCTGCGCCGCGTCGTCGCGCACGACCAGGGCGGCGCGACGTCGGGGCCGCTGTTCCTGACCAGCTACCGCCCGGCGAATGCACAGGGCGAACCGCCGTTCGAGCCCGCGCTGGCGGGCGCCGCCTTCACCTACGACAACGCGCTGGCCGGCATCGCGCTGCTGGCGTGCGGCGAGCGCGCCGCCGCGCGGCGCATCGGCGACGCCGTGGTGCGGGCCGTGGCGCACGACCAGACGATGCCCGACGGGCGCGTGCGCAATGCCTACCGCGCCGGGCCAGTCACCGAGGAAAAGCCCGCGCTGCCTGGCCGCTGGGACGCCGGGCGCAAGCAGTGGATCGCCGACGCCTACCAGGTCAGCACCGCCACCGGCAACGTGGCCTGGGCCGCGTTGCTGCTGCTGAACCTGCACCAGGCCGAACCCACGCCCGCCTACCTGGCGACCGCGCGACGGCTGCTGGCCTGGACAGAACAGAACACGCGCGCCAGGAACGGCCCCGACGGCTACAACGGCGGGCGCCACGGCTGGGACAACGCGCAGCGCGCGCAGACCTGGAAGTCGACGGAGCACAACCTGGACATCGCCATGGCGGCGGCGTGGACCGCGCGGGCCGTGCGCGCCGACGGCCAGCCGGACGGCCCCGAGCCGCGCCAGGCGCGCACCGCGCTCGACTTCGTGGGCCGCATGTGGAACCCGTCGGAGCAGCGCTTTCACATCGGCACCAAGGAAGATGGCGCCACGATCTCCACCGAAGGCTCCGGCCTCGATGCGCAGCTGTGGCCGGTGCTTGCGGCGCCCGAGGGCTCCTGCGCCTGGGTGCGCAGCCTCGACTGGGTCGAGAAGCACCACCGCGTCGGCGCGGGCTACGGTTTCTCGCGCGAGCCCGACGGCATCTGGACCGAAGGCAGCGCACAGGCCGCCGCCACGCTGGTGGCCCGCAAGGGTGCGGCGCCCGAGGCGCTGTGGCAGCTGCTGGCCTCGCAGCGCGCCGGCAACGGCCTGTACTACGCCACGCCGAGCGCGCGCATCGCCACCGGCCTGGCCATCGGTCCCGATTCGACCGGTGCCGATTTCTTTTACTACCGCTGGCCGCACCTGGGCGCGACCGCCTGGATCGCCCTGGCCGCCACGGGTTTCAACCCCTTCACCGGCAAGACCGCCGCATCGGAAGTTCCCTCATGTCCAGCCTGATCGCCACACCGGAATTCCAGCTCAACGCCCTGGTCGGGGGGCTCGCCTTGCTCCTCATGACCTGGGCCAGGGTCGAGCGCGTCACCCACCGCGTGCTGTTCGGCGCGCTCACGGCGCTGCTGCTGCTGCGCTACGCCGTCTGGCGCATCGTGGCCACCATGCCGCCCTCGGACCTGGGCTTCGAGACCCTGTTCGCCTGGGTGTTCCTGGGCTTCGAGCTCACGGCCATCGTCTACACGCTGATGTCGATCCACATGCTCATGCGGCGCCGCGACAACCGCGCGCAGGCCGACCGGGGCGAGGCCGCGCTGCGCGAACGCCATGCGCGTGGCGAGGAGGTGCCGGCCGTCGATGTCTTCATCTGCACCTACAACGAAGAGCTGGCCGTGCTCGAGAAGACCATCATCGCCGCGCAGGCCATCGACTACCCGCGGCTGAACGTCTGGGTGCTCGACGACACGCGGCGCGACTGGCTGCGCGAGTACTGCGAGCGCCGCGGCGTGCACTACGCGCGGCGGCCCGACAACCGCCATGCCAAGGCCGGCAACCTCAACAACGGCCTGCGGCTGTCCGCAGGCGTGACCGACGCGCCCTTCATCCTCGTGCTCGACGCCGACTTCGCGCCGCAGCGCCAGATCGTCTACCGCATGCTCGGCCTGTTCGAGGACCGCCGCGTGGGGCTGGTGCAGACGCCGCAGTTCTATTACAACGCCGACCCCATCCAGCACAACCTGCGCGCCACCGACAGCTGGGTCGACGAGCAGCGCGTGTTCTTCGACGTGCTGCAGCCCGCCAAGGACGCGGTCGATTCGGCGTTCTGCGTGGGCACCTCGTTCATCGTGCGGCGCGACGCGATCACCGAGGCCGGCGGGTTCCCGGTCGGCAGCGTGTGCGAAGACATCCACACCACCTACCTGCTGCTGCGCCACGGCCGCATCACGCGCTGGCTGGGTGAGCGGCTGTCCAACGGGCTGTCGGCCGAGAGCATCATCGACTACATCAACCAGCGCAGCCGCTGGTGCCTGGGCACGGTGCAGCTCGCGCTGCTGCCCGACGGGCCCCTGCGCGGCCCGGGCTACAGCCTGTCGGCGCGGCTGCACTTCCTGCACGGGCTGCTGCACTGGCTGGGCAAGCCTTTCATGGTGCTGGTGCTGCTGGCGCCGGCGCTGTACTGGTATGCCGGCGTCTCGGCCTTCCATGCCACGCCGCAGGCCTTTGCGGCCTACGGCCTGCCGTCGCTCGTGATGTTCTGGGCCTACAGCTACTGGGTCAGCCAGCGCCGCTGCCTGCCCGTGTTCAGCGAGGTGAGCCAGCTGGTGGCGGCGATGGCCGTGAGCGGCACGCTGGCGCGCGCGATGCTGAAGCCCTTCGGCCATCCGTTCAAGGTGACGGCCAAGGGGCTGGACCGCTCGCGCACGGTGGTGCACTGGAAGCTGGTGGCCGTCTTCGGCGGCCTGCTGGTGGCGCTGCAGGGCGCGGCCGCGATGGCGGCCCTGGGCGGCGAGGCGCTCACGCCGGGCGACCAGCTCAACCTCGTGTGGACCGGCATCGCGCTGGTGCTGTGCCTGAGCGCGCTCATGGCCTGCGTCGACCTGCCGCGCCCGCAGCAGGAAGAGCGCTTTCCCTGGCGTGCGCGGGCACGGGTGCGCACGGCGGCGGGCGAGGGCGAGTCGCGCTTCGTCAACATCGCGGCCGACGGCGCGCTGCTCGAAGGCCGGGGTCCGCTCAAGCGCCTGCGCGTCGGGCAGCCGCTGGAGGTGCATGTCGACCCGGTCGGCTGGCTGCCGGCCCACCTCGCCGCGCGCGGCAGGGCGGGCGCCGAGCTGAAGTTCGCCGCCACCGAGGCGCAGCGCGAAGACCTGGTGCGCCACGTCTTCAACGTGCCGCCGAGCCACGTGGCCGTGCAGGTGCGGCCCTGGCAGGCGGCGTCGGCGCTGTTCGCGAGTGCGGGCATGCGCGCGCCGGGCGCGGGCTTCGCGCGCCTGTCGCTGCGCCTGCTCTTCGCGGTGCTGGCGGTGTGCATCGTGCTGGTGACGACCGGGTGCAACCTCACGCCGCCGCTCAAGGACCCCGACCTGTCGGTGCCGTCGCAATGGCCCGCGGGCACGACGGCGCCGGGCGCGCAGCCCGTGGACTGGCGCAGCTTCGTGCAGGACGAGGAGCTGCGCGGCCTGATCGCCACCGCGCTCGAACAGAACCGCGACCTGCGCGCCTATGCCGCGAAGGCCCGCGAGGCGCGCGCGAACTATGCGGGCAACCGCGCTTCGCTGTTCCCGGCGCTGGGCCTGTCGGCGCATGCCCAGCGCGCGCAGACCACGCCACAGGGCTCGCTCAGCCCGGTCGGCAACCTGCCGTCGGACGGGCGCGTGTCCAACAGCTTCGACGTGCAGGCGGGCGTGATGTCGTACGAGCTGGATTTCTTCGGCCGGCAGCAGAGCACCGCGCAACAAAGCGGCGCGCTCGCCGAGGCCGGCGACAAGGACCACGCGGCCGCGCGCATGAACCTGGTGGGCGAGGTGTCGAACGCCTACCTCACGCTGCGCGCCGACCGCGCCTTGCTCGCGCTGGCCGAGTCCAACGAGGCCGCGCTGAACGCCAATGCCGACACGATCGGTCGCGCCCGCGCCGTGGGCGGCGCCGCGCAGCTCGACGTGTACCGGGTGCAGTCGCTGCTGCAGACCGCGCGCGTGCGGCAGGAGGAATACCGCATGCGTGTCGCGCAGGACCTGCAGTGGCTCAACGTGCTGGTCGGGCGCCCCGTGCCGCCCGAGACGGGCAGCGCGCGGCCCTGGCCCGAGCGTTCCACGGCGCAGGTCGCGGCCGGCCTGCCGTCGAGCCTGCTGCAGCGCCGGCCCGACCTGCTCGCGGCCTATGCGCGCGTCGAGGCCGCCAACGCCGGCGTGGGCGCGGCCAAGGCCGCGATGCTGCCGACCATCTCGCTCACGGCGCTGGCCGGCGGTGTCAGCAAGGAGCTGTCGACCTTGCTCAACAGCGGCAACAGCAGCTGGGCCGGCGTGCTGGGCGTGTCGCTGCCGATCTTCGACTGGGGCCGACGGTCGGCCAACGTCAGCGCCAGTGAAGAGCGTCTATCCGCCGCGATGGCCGGCTACGAATCGGCGGCGCAGGTCGCCTTTCGCGAGGTGGCCCACGCGCTGATCGCCAGCGACCACCTGCAGCCGCAGCTGGAGGCGCAACAGGCGCGCGTGCAGGTGCTCGAGAAGGTGGCCGGCATCTCGCGCACGCGCTTTCGCAGCGGCATGGAAGACTACTTCTCGAGCCAGGACGCGCAGCGCGAGCTGTATACCGGGCAGCAGCAGCTGATCGAACTGCAGCTCAAGGCGGCGGTGAACACCGTGAACCTGTACAAGGCGCTGGGCGGGGGCTGGGGCAGCGCGTAGCGCGTAGTGCGGAGTGCGTGGCGTCGGCGAAGAGCGGCGATTCAGTTCACTGCACCTCGTCGCACCACACCCTGAACCCATCCAGTTCGTTGGGCCCGAAGGTGTTGGACAGTGCGACGTCGCTGGCGTCGCGCCCTTGCGCGATCAGCACGCGGCCGATGCGGGGCACGTTGTTGCGCGCGTCGAAGGTGTACCAGCGGTCGCCCAGGAAGGCCTCGAACCAGCCCGCGAAATCCATCGTGCCGTGCGGCGGCGGGGTGCCGACATCGCCGAGGTAGCCGCTGCAATAGCGGGCCGGAATGTTCAGGCAGCGGCACAGCGTGATGGCCAGGTGCGCGTAGTCGCGGCACACGCCTTGCCCTTCCTTGAAGGCTTCGAACGCCGAGCGGGTGCGCCGCGCATGCGGGTAGCCGAACTCGATGTGCTGGTGCACGAAGTCGCACACCGCCTGCACGCGGCCCCAGCCGGTCGGGCCGTTGCCGAAACGCTGCCAGGCGAAGTCGGACAGCAGGTCGGTTTCGCAGTACCGGCTGCCCAGCAGGTAGAGCAGGGTGGACTCGGGCAGGTACTCCACCGGCACCTGCGGCGCCGAGAGCACGACGATGTCGGGTGCGCCACTGTCGTGGACCACGGTGTCGGTGCTCAGCACGAAGCGGCCCGCGGGGGCGACCAGGCGTGTGCACCAGTTCCCGAACAGGTCACGGTACGCGGTGGTGGGAACGGCCGGTTTCGTGAGCAGGTGGTCGGGGCGCAGGAGGTCCGAGGCGCGCGAGTAGTGAATGCTGAGGGCCAGGATCATCGGCGTCGGCCGGGGAAACTGGTAGGCGATCTCGAAACCGAGCTGGATGTTCATCGGCCCATGATGCGCCTTCATTCGCCAGCGTGCGGGAATTCGCGGTGCGATGCCAGCGCGCGGCGGCTTTCAGGGGGCGTCGCCGGACCCCGACGTGGCGTGGCGCTGCTCGGCGTAGGCCTTCAGCGACCGCATGGTCCGGGGCAGTCCGTGTCGAACCTGCTTGGCGACGCCCGGCCCGAACAGGAAGGCCAGGGCGCCGGTGAACCACACGCGGTGCACCACGTCCGAGCCGCTGTCCGTTGCAGACACCGTGTGCTTGAAGTGCATGCGGAACAGGGGGATGTAGCCCTGCGCGGTGAACGACTGGCCCTCGGAGCGCTCCGTGACCACCATCGGAACACCCATGCCTTTTTGCGGAACGATCCGGCCCTTGGTGCCCACGGCGAAGGGGCCGTCGAGCCGGGCCTGCTTGGTGTCCGGGTCCCACAGGTGCCATCGGTCGACCTCGCTCCAGATGCGGTCGATGACCCGGGGCGGGACGGCGATGTGGATGCGTTCTTCGATGTGCATGGGAGGAGGGGTTGAAGGGATCGTGGAGCCTAACGCACGCGGCGCGCCATGCCTTGCGCCTCCAGTCGTCAGCGCTCCTTGCGCAAGATGGCTTCCAGCGCCTCCATCGCCTGCGATGCCGAGGGGCTGAGGTAGCCGCCGGCACGCCGCACGATGCCCACGCGGCGGGTCGATCGCCATCCGCCGACGGGGCTGACCGGCACGAACTGCGCCGCGACCGGCGGCTCTTTCAGCACCGAACGCGGCACCGGCATCAAGGCGCCCAGCGAGCGCACCAACGCCAGCTCGCGCTGGGACGAACGCGAGGTGCCCACCGGCTCGGGCGGGTCGAGCCGGTGCGCGCGGAAGTTCGCTTCGAACTCGGTGTGCGTCGACGTGCCGGGCGCCATGACGATCCACCGCGCCTGCGCGAGCTGGTCCCAGCCCACCTCGCGTCTGGTGCGTGCCAGCGGATGGCCGATCGGCGCCATGGGCAGCAACGGGTCGTCCCGCAGGCCTTCCCATGCCAGCGCGGCCGTCGGCTTCTTGTGCAGGCCGGTCAGGGCGAACTCCAGCTCGCCCATGGCGACGGCCCGCGTGAGCGAGTCGGAGTTGCCACCCGACAGGTCCACGCGGATCCCGCGCTCGATGAGCGCGGCCACCACCGGCAGCACCCAGCGGTCGGGAATGCCGTCGCCGACACCGCAGCGCAGCACGCCGGTGCGCGCCTGCCGCAGGTCGCGCAGTTCCGCATGCAGGTCGGCGGCGTCCAGGTCGATGCGCTGCGCCCGCTTCAGGAAGGCCTGGCCCAGCTCGGTCGGGCGCATGCCCCGGGCCAGCCGTTCGAACAGCTTGACCTTGGTGGCGCGCTCGAGCCGCGTCACGGCCTTGCTCAGGGTGCCCGGTGAAATGCCGAGACAGGCCGAGGCATGGCTCAGCCCGCCTTCGCGCGCGATCACCACGGCCAGATGGAGGTCGTTCAAGTTCATGGTTTTCCAAAGTGGAAAAGGTCGCCACGGAATGTAGGTTGCTGCGCGCCGGGCGGCAACCTATCGTTCAGCCCGGACACCACCAGGAGACACACCCATCATGCTTCGCAGTTCTTTCTTCCTGGGCGCCCTGTGCGCCTTCTGGGCCCTGGGGACTGCCTCGGCCTGCGCACAAGCGGCCTATCCTTCGCGCCCCATCACGCTGGTGGTTCCGTTCGCCGCGGGCAGCGGCACCGACATCGGCGCGCGCGTGCTGGCCAAGGACCTGACGGACATCCTGAAGACGCCCGTCATCGTCGACAACAGGCAGGGCGCCAACGGTGCGCTGGGAACGGCGGCGGCCGCGCGCGCGAAGCCCGACGGGTACACATTGCTGATCGGCTCGGCCACGACCAACGCCGTCAATTTCTCGTTCTTCCCGGCCAGGCTCGGCTATGAACCCGGGTCGTTCGAGATGGTGGCGGGCCTGGGCGCCAGCCCGATCTCGCTGTACGTCGCGGCCAACGCCAAGTGGCGCAACCTGGCCGACCTGATGGCCTACGGCAAGGCCCATCCGAACGCGCTCAGGTGCGGCAGCGGCAACGCGGTGACGCAGGTGGCCTGCGAGACCTTTCGCAAGTCGGCGGGCATCGACGCCGTCACGGTTCCCTACAAGTCGAACCCGCAATCGCTGGCGGACCTGGCCGGCGGGCACATCGACTTCGCGTTTTCCGACGCGTCGGTGGCCAAGGTCTTCATCGACGGGAACAAGCTGAAGCCGCTGGCCGTGGCCGCCGCGCGGCGCTATCCGGCCACGCCGGACGTCGGCACGTTCCGCGAACAAGGCATTGCCGATTTCGAGATCACCGGATGGACCGCCGTGTTCGTGCCCGCGGGCACGCCCGCGCCCATCGTCGAGACGCTGCATGCGGCCATCCGCAAGTCGTCGGCATCGCCCGAGTCGGTGCAACTGCGCGCCAGCAGCGGAACGCAGCCGCTGGCGTTCAATCTGGAAGAGAGCCGCCGCTTCGCCAGGGAAGAAATCGCCCGCTGGGCGCGCTATGTGAAGAACAGTGGCGTCAAGCCGGAGTGACGCGATGACATCGACCCCCACACCCCTGGCCGGCTTGCGCGTCATCGACTGGACCCATGTGCTGGCCGGCCCCTTCGCCGGCTACCAGCTCGGCCTGCTCGGCGCCGAGGTGATCCGCATCGAGCGCGCCGACGGCGACGACATGATCCGCGCCAAGGGCCTGGACGCCGAACTGACCGCCCTCGGACTGGGCGAGACCTTCGTGACGCAGGGCGCGGGCAAGCGCTCGCTGGCCATCGATGCGCGCGACCCGCGGGCCAAAGAGGCGCTGAGCGAACTGATCGGCAGCGCGGACGTGCTGCTGGAGAACTTCCGCCCCGGCAAGCTGGCGGCGCTCGGCTTCGATCCGCAGCAACTGATCGCGCGCCATCCGCAGCTGGTCGTCTGCTCGATCACCGGCTTCGGCCCCGCATCGGACCGGCGCGCCTACGACCACGTGATCCAGGCCGCGAGCGGGCTCATGGCGGCCAACGCCGACCGCGACGGCAAGCCGCAGCGGGTGGGTTTCCCGCTCGTCGACTACGCCGTGGGCCAGCAGGCGGCGCTGGCGGTGATGAGCGCGCTCTACCGGCGCGACCGGCCGAACGGCGAGACGCGCACGCGCGGCGAATGGCTTCAGGTGTCGATGATGGGCGCGGCGCTCACGCTGATGGCGCCCACCTACGCGGGGCCGCTGGTCAGCGGCATGGAGATGCCGCGCAGCGCATCGACCGCGTTTTCAGGCAGCCCGCTGTCGGGCACTTTCGAGGTGGCCGACGGCCAGCTGGCCATCGTCTGCAATGCGGCCGACCAGGCAAGGGGGTTGCTGAACGCGCTGCGCGAAACCGGCACGGACGCCTCGCTGCTCTCGTCGCTGCACGAAGCCGCCGAGCTGCGCGACGTGCCGCGCGCGCAGGCGCTGCTGGGCCAGGCGCTGGGTGGAAGGACCACGGCCGAATGGGATGCGCTGCTGACCCGCCACGGCGTGCCCGCCACGCCGGTGGTGCGCCCCGCACAGGCGGCGGCACAGATGGCGCGCGACTGGCCGCACGTGGAGCTGTCGTTGCCGAACGGCGCGCGACGGGTGCCGGTGCCAGGCATCGGCTTCACGTCCAGCGAGCCGCTGACGCCTTCGCTGCGCGCGCCGGTGCGTCGCGGCGCGGACACACGCCGCCTCCTGGCCGAAGCCGGGCTGGAGGCGCCGACCATCGCGGCCATGCTCGCCGACGGCGCGGCGAGCGAGCCCTCGGACTGAGCGCCGCGGTGGTCCCGCCGGGGCTGCGGCGCGTCCCGATTCGGCGCCGGAAGTGTGGCGAAAACGCCGAGAAAAATATTTCTCCAGGTTTTTCAGCGTCGCTGCCTGTTTCGCAGGCACCGTGTTGCAGGCCCCGCCAGGCAAGGGTTTCGCGCGCTGCGCACACGGTTTTCCACAACATTGTCCCCATCGGGATTGGAAAACCCGTCACTTCGATGTGCTAAGGCGCGAACCGGGCAGGGGCAGCCGCAGCCAGACGGTGGTGCCGGCACCGGGCGTGCTGTCCGCGCCCAGGGTGCCGTTGTGTTTCTGGACCACCGCGCGCACGACGGAAAAGCCCAGGCCCATGCGCCGTGTGCCCGTGCCCTTGGTCTCGCCGGGGGCGGCTTCCGGCACGGTGGGCGCGCGCCGGCCGCGCGGTGCATGGAGCAGGGCGTCGAGCTGTCCGGGCGTCATGCCCGAGCCCTGGTCGCTGACGGAGATCCGGACGCTGGCCGCGTCCGCGCCGTTGGCGCCGGGTTCGATGGTCATGCCCAATTCCACGCGGCGGCCGGACGGGCTGTGGCGGATGGCGTTGTTCAGCAGGTTGACGATGGCGCGGGTCAGTAAGGCCCCGTCGGCGCGCAGGATCGTGTCGCCGGCGGCGTCGTCGATGCGGGCTTCGACGCGCACGCCATGGGACTGCGCGTAGTGCCACACCTGGTCCCTGGCATCGAGCAGCACGGCGCCGACGTGCGTGTCCGCAAAGCGGTAGTCGTCCGATTCGGCCAGCGCGAAATCCATGAAGCCCTCGGCCATCGCCAGGGTGCGCTCGGCTTCGCGGCCGATGGCCGAACGCATGTCGGCATCGGCCGTGGAGTGCATCGACAGGATGCTGAGGATCGTGACCTGCGGGCTGCGCAGGTCGTGCGACAGGAACTGGCGCCACTCGTCGCGCTGGCGCTGCGCTTCACGCTCGGCCGTGAGCTCGGGCAGCATCACGACCCAGCCCCGGTCTTCGGGCGCGTCGCCGCTGAAGGCCGCGGCCTCCAGGCGGAACACGCGCGCGTCGGGGGTGGCGTACTCGCCGTGCAACCGGTCGGTCCAGTGGGCGGCGTCCGTGCGGGGCGGCACACCGCTGGCGGGCGGCACGGCCAGCGGCGCGATCAGCTCGGGCAGGCGCACGCCGCGCAGCGCGGGCGGTGCCATGCCATCGTTCTCGTGCGATGGCATGACACCGGCGCCCAGGAGCCGGAAGGCCGCGGCGTTGCCCGACCCGATGCGCCCCTCTTCGTCGCAGATCAGCATGGCCACGGGCATCGCCTGCATGGCCTTGTCCATGAGCTGCTGCATGCGCCGCAGGCGTGCAATGGCGCGGTCGAGCGCCTGCTTGGGATGCTCCGCCGGATCGGCGGGCGCCGGCGAGCGGGCCGGCATGACTTCGAAGGTGCCGCCGGGCAGGGCGTCGAGCACCTGCGCGCGCTTGCGCAGGTAGACGAACTGCGATTCGAGTCGGCGCCAGCTCCACAGCAGGTAGAGGATGGCCAGGCCGAGCATCGGCGCCACAGGCGGCAGCCAGTGGTGCCACGCCAGCATGGCGATGCCGCTGATCAGCAGGCACGCGCTCGCGAGGCCGGCGGCGATCGGCAGCGCGTGCCGGCCCCGCCGGACCAGCAGCCACAGCGCGAGCCACAGCGGCACCACGGTCCAGGCTGCGTGCCACAGCGGCGGCGATACGCTCACGTTGCGGCCGTGCATCAGGTTGTCGATGGCATTGGCATGCACTTCCACGCCGGGCAGCACGCCGCGGATGCCGGCGTTGGGCGTGAGCGTCTGGTCGCCGAGGCCGGGCGCGGTGGCGCCCACGAGCAGCAGCTTGTCGCGCAGCAGCTCGGCGGGCACTTCGCCGCGCAGCACGCTCACGTAGGGCACGGTGCGGTAGCTGCCGCGCGGGCCGGCGAACAGCAGGCGCAGGGGGTTCTGGCGCAGCCAGTCGACCGGCGTCGCTTCGGGGTCGACCACGGCCGGCGGGACGCGCTGCGCCATCAGCGCGCCCACGTAGGGCTGCAGTTGGTTCGGATAGCCCTCGAGCAGGTACAGCGTGCGCGCCACGCCGTCGGTGTCGGGCGCGAGGCCGGCATGCCCGACGCCGCGGGCCTGGGCGGCAAAGTCCGGCAGCGGCGGCAGGAAGCCCGGCCATTCGTGGCTCGTGAAAGCCAGGGGGCTCGCGTGCAGTAGCGGCAGGTACACGGGCAGCAGGCCCATGGCCCGCGCCAGGTGCGCGTCTTCGCGCGGGTCGGCGCTCGGCTCGGTCAGGAAGAGGTCGAGCAGCACCGCGCGCGGTGCCGCCGGCGCGAGCCGTTCGAGCAGGCGCGCGTGGGTCGCGCGGCTCCAGGGCCAGCGCCCGAGTTCGCGCAGGCTGTGTTCGTCGATGGCGATGATCAGGATGTCGGCCGACGCCCGGTGCGAGGCCAGGATCAGCAGGCGGTCGTGGATGTACGCATCCATCTGCAGCAGGCCCGGGCGGTGCGCCAGGCCGAGCATGGCCAGCGGCAGCAGCAGCGCCATCAGCAGGCGTTCGACGACGAGGCGCATGCGCGTGGCCCCGCTTCAGCGCGCCGGGATGTCGAAGCTTCCGCCGAAACCGGTTGCTGCGGACGCAGCACCGTCGGGGGTGGCCTGGCGCGCGCGCCAGTGGTAGCGCCCGCCGAGCGCGAAGGGGCCGACCGTCATGCCGGTGGCATAGACCGCGGGCTCGTTGACCAGCAACACGGCGAAGTCAGGGCTGCGCGAGAGTTCGAAGGTGTAGCGCTGGCCCGCGATGCCCGGCCAGCGGACCTCCACGCGCCCGTCGGGCAGTGCGGTCGACGTGCTCTGGCCGCCCGCGCCGCCTTCGACCGTGGGCAGGTAGACCGTGCCGTCGCCCGGCAGCCCTTCGAGCCGGGCGGCATCGAAGGCCGTGAGGCGCAGCTGGTACAGGCCCGATGGCAGTTCCGCCGGCACCGTGAAGGAAGGTCCCGGGCCGCGTTGTTCATACACCGGCAGCAGGAAGCGCTCGTCGCGCGCCAGTTGCAGGCGGTAGGTTTGCGCGCCCGCAACGGGCGTGAAGCGGAACGTGCGGTCGTTGCGCGCTGTCGTCTCGGGCACCAGCTGGGGCGCCGGCAGCAGGCCCTGCGCTTGCGACGGGCCGCTCTCCAGCAGCACCGCGCCGCGGCCTTCGCGCAGCACGAGCGGCGGTTCGGCCTGCGCGGTGCGCTGCACCACCACTTCGCCCGAAATCACTTCGCCGGTCAGCACGCCGTCTTCGTCGCGCACGCGAAAGTGCGTGCCGCGCACGCCCAGGCCCATCGACCGCGCGCGGATCTCGAACTGCTGGTTCGGCTGCTGCTTGTGCACCTGCGATTCGACGCGACCTTCGATGAGCCGCAGCCGCACGGTATTGGCATCGATGGCCAGCACCTCCAGCGCGCTGCGCGAGGGCAGCACGACGCGGCTGCCGCCCGCCACCCCGAGGGTCACGAAGGCATCGGTGCCGGTGATGAGCGTGTCGCCGGCCTGGATCGGCAGGCCGGGCGTGAGGACCTGTTCAGGCACACCCGCGCGCTTGCGCGAGGCCCGGCCTTCGACCGCGGTGACCACCGCCGCGCCCTCGGGCACGAGCCGGCCGTCGGCAAAGTAGAGCACCGTGCCCGGTTGGAGCAGGCGCGGCTCGCCCACCTGGTTGCGCTGCTGCACTTCGGGCCAGCGCAGCGGCGTGTCCAGCTGCTGGCCCGAGATGCCCCACAAGGTTTCGCCGGGCTTCACCACGTGCGGCGACTGCGCGCCCGCCGCTGTGGCGACGAGCAGTGCGGCGCAGGCCAGGAGGCGGTGCAGGCGGAACGATGGTTGGTGCGTCGTCGCCATCAGGAATCCGCCTGCGGTGCGTGTTGCGTGGCCTCGAGCCGGTAGCCGCGGCCGTACACCGTGCGCAGGCTCAGTCCGCTTTCGGCTTCGAGGCCGAGCTTGCTGCGCAGCCGGTAGATGTGGCTGTCCAGCGTGCGCGAAGGCAGCTCTTCGTTGCTGTAGCCGGCGCTTTCGAGCAGATGCGCGCGCGATACCGTGTCGCCCATGTGCTGGAACAGCGTCAGCGCGAGCTTGAATTCGCGGTCGGTGAGGGCATGCCGTTGCGGCGCGGCGTCATCGCCCGGGGCCGGGTGGATCAGGACGCTTTGCGACACCCGTTCGAACTCCCAGCGGCCGAAGCGCTCGCCGTCGGACGGCGCGAGCGGCACGCGCCGGGCCATCAGGCGCTGCACGCGCGCACGCAACTCCAGCGGTCGGAAAGGTTTGACGATGTAGTCGTCGGCGCCGAGGTTCAGCGCCTGCACCACGTCGTGCTCGGAAGCGCGTGAACTCAGCATGAGCACCGGCACCTTGTCGGTCTGCCACTTGCGCAGCCACTGCAGCAGTTCGACGCCGGCGAGGCCGGGCACGTTCCAGTCGAGCACCAGCAGATCGAAGCTTTCGCGCCGCAGTGCCTGTTGCAAGGTCGACCCGTTCGAAAACGTGATGCAGGTCACATTCGTCTCGCCAATTGTTAACAGCTGTTCGAGTGTCCGCACGAGATGCGAGAGCTGGTTCGGGTCGTCTTCAAGGATGGCGATGCGCATGGACTCCAGGGGTGGCGGCGGCAATTTTGACAGTGAATCCACACCCGAAATCTGACGAATTCCGTAGCGTGAACGTTAGCAACATTGTTGGCGATGGTTATGAAGTAGTAAAGAAATTCACAAATGCAGCCTAAAGCTGGCTGCAAATCTGACCAAACCTCACGCCGGCCCTTCGACCCTCGAAGGCCGTCGACATCATCCGCCCCCTGTAGCGCCACCCGGCGCTCCGATCACTCCACATCTCCGGTCATCTCCGCTCGCCATGTCGCGATCCTGCGGGGTACAGCCGGCTTGCATCCGAGGAACAGGGGAAATGAACAAGTCTTATCGATCCATCTGGAATGAGGCGCTGGGCGCTTGGGTTGCCGCGTCGGAAATCGCCTCGGCCCGAGGCAAGAAGAGCCGCAGCGCGCAACGCCAGCTGGCCGCGCTGGGCCTGGGCATGCTCCTGTTGGGCGGGCCGGCGCTTGCGCAGGTCGGGGTCGGCACGCCGTCCCCGGACCCCAGTTCCTGGCTGACCATCGGACCGGAGCCGGGCGCGGGTGTGCCGAACAAGGGCGTGCTGATGCCGCGTGCCGCCTTGACCGACGCCACGACCTGGGGCCTCGCCGCGCCCACGCCGGTGGAAGGCATGGTCGTCTTCAACACCACGGCAGGCACCTCGGCCAACGGCCTCGGCGTCGGGCTGATGACCTGGAAGAACGGTCGTTGGGTGAATGTCGACGAGACGCCGTACCTGCATGTGAATTCGACGGCTGTCGGCAATTCGACCCAGGCCAACTCGGGCGCCATCGGCGCCAACAGCGTGGCGATCGGGCCGGATGCCAAGGCGCTCGCGAACGACACCGTGGCCATGGGCAACGGCGCCGAGGCGCACAAGCTCGGCGACATCGCCATCGGCCGCGCCGCCATTGCAAGCGGCGGCGACCGCCTGACCGGACCGACCGAGAACTGGAGTTCCGTGGCGGTCGGCACCTATGCCTCCGCCACCGAAGGCAACTCCGTCGCCTTGGGCGGCTCGGCCAAGGCCGAGGGACGCGGCACCGCGCTGGGTTCGCGCGCCGAAGCCGGCTACGACACCGTCGCGATCGGCACGTTCGCGGGCACGGGCCGCCCCGCCAAGGCCGACCCCAACGATTTCAGCAACTCGCTCAACACCTTTGTCGGCAGCGGCTCGGGTGCGAGCGGCAATGGCGCCCGCAATTCCTACGTTGGCAACCAGGCGGGCCTTGTGGTGCAGGGCGACGAGAACGCCGGCATGGGCTACGGCGCGGGCGGGCTGTCGAGCGGCAACCGCAACGTCGCGGTGGGCCAGCGCGCCGGCCAGTTCGTGACGGGCGACCAGAACATCAACCAGGGCACGATGGCGGGCTTTCAGGCCAAGGGCAGCAACAACATCGCGCTCGGCACCCTGGCGAGCGCCAACCTGGCGCTGGCCGCGCAGGACCCGAACGCCCCGATCTCCCAGGCCGCTGTGCAGGCGGCGAGCCTGGCGGCGCAGACCGAATACATGGGCTTTCTGGCCACGCGCGGCGTGACCGAGGCCGGCCTGGCCGACGGCACCTACACCCTGGACGCCAGCGGCAACGTCATCGAGGCCAGCAGCGGCAACGTGCTGGTCACCGCCGCCGAGCTGCAGACCTCGGTCACCCAGGCATTCCAGCGCAACGGCGTGGCCGGCATCGACGCCAGCCGCACGACGGCCATCGGCCACCTGTCGCGCGCCACCGGCGACGACGCCGTGGCGCTGGGCTCGTCGGCGGTCGCCGGCGACAAGGCCGCCGTGGCCATCGGCACGGCGAGCAAGGCGTTCGGTGTGTCCAGCGTGGCGGTGGGCGACAGCGCCTTTGCGAAGGGCGAAGCCTCCATCGCCATGGGCAAGGGTGCCCAGGCCAACGGCACGCAGTCGATCAGCATCGGCACCGGCAACATCGTCAACGGCAACAACAGCGGCGCCATCGGCGACCCGAGCACGATCGACGGCGCCAACAGCTACAGCGTGGGCAACAACAACACGCTGGGCGCTGCGGCGAACAACACCTTCGTGCTGGGCAACAACGTCAATGTCAACGTGGCCAATGCCACGGCACTGGGCGATTCGACCAGCGTGACGGTGGCTGATGGCGTGGCGCTGGGCAGCAAATCGGTGGCGAGCACGGACAAGGGCGTGGCGGGCTTCGACCCGGCCACGGGCCTGGCCTCGACGGACACCTCGGCCACGTGGAAGAGCACGCTGGGTGCGGTGAGCGTGGGCGGCAATGGCCAGACGCGGCAGATCACGAACGTGGCGGCGGGCACGCAAGCCACCGATGCGGTGAACGTCGCGCAGCTGAAGGCGGGACAGACGCACTACTACAGCGTGAACGACAACGGCGTGCAGGGCGGCAATTACGCCAACGACGGCGCCACCGGCATCAACGCACTGGCGGCGGGCGTGGGCGCCCAAGCCAACGGCGAGCGCAGCGTGTCCATTGGCTACCAGGCCGGCGTGGGTGCCAGCGCCGGCCTGGCCGGCCAGAACAACGTGGGCATCGGCACCGAAGCGGGTGGCGGTGTCGTGGGGTCCAGCAACACCGCCGTGGGGTCCGCTGCGGGCAAGGACGTGGCGGGCAGCTCGAACGCGGCGTTCGGCATCGCGGCGGGCCAGGGCGTCCAGGGCGACTACAACCTGGCGATGGGTGTCTACAGCGGCATCGGGACCAAGGGCACCTACAACACCGCGATCGGCGGCAGCGCGGGCCAGGCCGTGAACGGCAACGACAACATCGCCATGGGCGACCTGTCGGGCTCCTCCGTCGTCGGTGACACGAACGTCGGCATCGGCGCGGCGGCGGGCGCCGGTACCAAGGGCAACAGCAACGTCGCCATCGGCACCCTGGCGGGCGTGGTCGATCCCGCGACGTTGAGTGGCATCGCCGCCGACAACACGGTGAGCATCGGCAACAGTGCCGTGGCCAGCAAGAACGACGGCGTTGCCATCGGCCGCCAGGCGCAGGCCAGTGCGGCCAACGGTGTCGCGCTGGGCGCGGATTCGAAGGCGACGCAGGACGCAGCCGCGCTGGCGCTCAAGAACGCCTATGTGCCGGCAGGCGCGACGGCCGTGGCCGGCGCCGTGCCGGTGGGCGAGGTGTCGGTGGGCAGCGCGGGCAAGGAGCGGCGCATCACCAACGTGGCCGCCGGATCGGACGACACCGACGCAGTGAACGTGAGCCAGCTCAAGGCGGCGCAGACGCACTACTACAGCGTGAACGACAACGGGACGCCAGGCGCGAACTACAAGAACGACGGCGCACTCGGACAGAACTCGCTGGCCGCTGGCGTGAACGCCAGCACCGCGACCGGCGCGCGGCGCGCGGTGGCCGTGGGAACCGACGCCAGTGCGCAGGCTGAAGAGAGCGTGGCGGTCGGTCCCTCGGCGACGGCACTGCAGAACAGCGCCACCGCGATCGGCAGCAGCGCGCGCGCTGACGGTTCCACGGCCGTGGCGATCAATGGCCAGGCGACCGGCACTCAATCCACCGCCATCAACGGCATTGCCAACGGCACGGCGGCGGTGGCGATTGGTGGGGCCTCCAGCGGCACGGCCAGGGCCGAAGGCTTCAGCGCCATCGCCATCGGTGGGCAGGCCCAGGGCGACAACACCGTGGCCCTGGGTTGGGCGGCACGCGTGGACAACGCCGAGAACGCCATGGCACTCGGCGCGAACTCGCGTGCCAACGTGGCCGACGGCGTGGCGCTGGGTAGCGGATCGGTGGCCGACAGGGCCGCCGGCGAGCCGGGCTTCGACCCGCGCACCGGCACGTTCAGCACGGCCTCCACCCCGACCTGGAAGAGCACCCTGGGCGCGGTCAGCGTGGGCAACGGCACCGACACCCGGCAGATCACCGGCGTGGCAGCGGGCACCGCCGAGACCGATGCGGTGAACGTGGCGCAGCTCACCTCCGCGCAGACGCACTACTACAGCGTGAACGACAACGGCACGCAGGGCGGCAACTACGACAACAAGGGCGCGACCGGCATCAATGCGATCGCGGCAGGCGTGGATGCCGTGGCCGCGGGCGTGGGCACCGTGGCGGTCGGCAACTTGGCCGGCTCGGGCAGCACGGCGGCTGGCAACTCGCACAACACCTTCGTCGGGTACGCCGCGGGCCGGCAGGTTGCGGGAGCGGACAACACGGCCGTCGGCAACAGCGCCGGCGTGTCGGTGACGGGCGGGAACAACACCGCGCTCGGGTTGAGCGCGGGCGCCCGCGTCACCGGGGACTCCAACATCGGCATCGGCGTGAATGGCGGGGCGGTCACGACCGGTTTCTCCAACGTGGGCATCGGAAGTTCCGCGGGGCAGGGCACCACCGGCGCCTTCAACGTGGCGCTGGGTGGTCTTTCCGGCGGCGGGGTCCAGGGCAGCGCCAACGTCGCGATCGGCTTGAACGCGGGCGAGAGCATCAGCGCCAGCAACACCGTCGCCATCGGCAACCGTGCCAAGGCGACGGGCGACAGCGGCGTCAGCATCGGCACCGATGCCAGTGCCACCTACGCGAACGCGGTGGCACTGGGTGCCAACAGCACCACGGCCTCGGACCTGGCGACGTTGAACGCGAACGCGGCTTACAAGCCGACGGGCGCGGCCGTCGCCGGCTCGACCGCCGTGGGTGAGGTTTCCGTGGGCGGCGTGAGCGCCGAGCGGCGCATCACCAACGTCGCGGCCGGCGCGGTCGATACCGACGCCGTGAACGTGAGCCAGCTCAAGGCGGCGCAGACGCACTACTTCAGCGTCTTCGACAACGCCGTGCCGCAAGGGAACTACAACAACAACGGAGCCCAGGCCATCAACGCGATCGCCGTCGGTCCGAATGCGTTCGTCGATTCCAACTCGTCCGTCGCCATCGGCGACGGCGCAAGCGTGACGGGCACTTCGGCCAACGACTCGGTTGCCATCGGCACCAAGGCCGCGGTGCTCGGCGGCTTTGCGAAAAGCGTGGCCATCGGCGCGGGCAGCAAGACCTCCAACAGCAGCGCCGTGGCGCTGGGTGTGGACGCGAATGCGACGGCGGCGAACTCGACCGCGATCGGTCTTGGCGCATTCACCGGGGGACAGAACGCCACGGCCATCGGGGTCACCGCGCGCGCCGAGGGCATCAGCTCCTTCGCGATGGGCGAAGCGGCGGTTGCCGGGAACGACTACACGGTCGCTGCTGGCTTCCAGGCCAATGCAAACGGGCTGCGAAGCGTCGCCATGGGCTACCAGGCAAACGCCACGACCGACGACACCGTGTCGATGGGCCGCCTGGCCGGCGCAGGGCAATCGGGCGTGGCCGGCGGCAACCTGAACCTCGGCACCAAGGCGGGCCAGTCGGCCACCGGCGACGGGCTGACGGCCATCGGTTCGCAGGCCG
This sequence comes from Variovorax sp. GW821-FHT06D12, assembly GCF_059419205.1. Classification (NCBI taxonomy): domain Bacteria; kingdom Pseudomonadati; phylum Pseudomonadota; class Betaproteobacteria; order Burkholderiales; family Comamonadaceae; genus Variovorax; species Variovorax sp. GW821-FHT06D12. Next base: position 167,412 of record NZ_JBWKRI010000008.1, read on the forward strand.
GCGCGAGCAGCAACGGCAACGACAACACCTTCATCGGAAAGCTGTCGGGTGTGAATGTCGTGGGCGACGGCAACTTCGGCCTCGGCGCTTTCGCGCTGGCCGGTAGCAACGGCAGCAACAACGTCGCCATCGGCAACCGGGCGCAGAACGGCGTGCCCGGAACCGTCGACAACGTTGCGGTGCTGGGCAGCAACGCGCAGTCGACCGTCAGCAATGGCGTGGCGCTGGGCGCCAACTCCGTAGCCTCCACGCCCGCCGGCGTCGTCGGCTACGACCCGAGCACCGGGGTGGCCGCACAGAGCGGCACCGCGATCGCCAACACCACCAGCACGCTGGCGGCGGTGAGCGTGGGCGGCAACGGCCAGTTCCGCCAGATCACCAATGTGGCAGCAGGCGCCGCGGACAGCGACGCGGTGAACGTGAGCCAACTCAAGGCGGTCCGCGAGGTTGCGAATGCGGGCTGGAATGTGGCGGCCAACGGGGAGGCTACGGGCGGCAACGTTGCGCCGGGCAGCAAGGTCGATTTCAGCAACTCGGACAGCAACGTCACGATCACGCGCACGGGCACGGACCTGGACTTCAAGCTGGCGAATGACGTGAAGGTCAACAACAGCGTGACGGTGGGGCAGAGCGTGCTCAACACCACGGGCCTGACCGTGAACGATGGGGCGGCCAATGTCACGACGACGTCGGCGACGGGCACGAACGTGACCAATGGCACGACCACCACGGCGGTGGCTGCCGGTGGCGTGACCAGTGGGACCGTCAATCTGAGCGGGGTGAGCAACGACATCCAGGGTCTGAGCAACAAGACGCTGACCGATCCGAGCTTCGCGACGGTGGGCCGTGCGGCGACCGAAGAGCAGCTCAAGATCGTCAACGACACGGCCAGCGCGGGCTGGAATGTCGCAGCCAACGGCGAAGCCACGGGCGGCAATGTCGCGCCGGGCGGCAAGGTCGACTTCAGCAATTCGGACAGCAACATCGCGATCACGCGAAGTGGTACGAACCTGGACTTCAAGCTGGCCGACGATGTGAAGGTCAACAGCAGCGTGACGGTGGGCCAGAGCGTGCTCAACACCACGGGTCTGACGGTCAACAACGGCACGACGACCACGGCGGTTGCCGCCGGCGGCGTGACCAGCGGAACGGTCAAGCTCAGCGGCGTCAGCAACGACATCCAGGGCCTGAGCAACAAGACGCTGACTGATCCGAGCTTCGCAACGGTGGGCCGTGGGGCCACGGAAGAGCAGCTCAAGATCGTCAATGACACGGCCAGCGCGGGTTGGAACGTGGCTGCCAACGGCGAGGCTACGGGCGGCAATGTCGCCCCGGGCGGCAAGGTGGACTTCAGCAATTCGGACAGCAACATCGCGATCACGCGCACGGGCACGAATCTCGACTTCAAGCTGGCCGATGACGTCAAGGTCAACAACAGCGTGACCGTAGGCCAAAGCGTGCTCAACACCACGGGCCTGACGGTCAACAACGGCACCACGACCACTGCGGTGGCCGCAGGCGGCGTGACCAGCGGCAGCGTGAACCTCAGCGGTGTCACCAACGACATCAAGGGCCTGAGCAATACGACATTGACCGATCCGAGCTTCGCGACGGTGGGGCGTGCAGCTACCGAAGAGCAGCTGAAGAAGGTCAACGACACCGCCAGCGCAGGCTGGAATGTCGCGGCCAACGGCGAAGCCACCGGCGGCAACGTTGCGCCGGGCGCCAAGGTCGACTTCAGCAACTCGGACAGCAACATCGCGATCACCCGCACGGGCACGAACCTCGACTTCAAGCTGGCTGACGATGTGAAGGTCAACAACAGCGTGACCGTGGGCCAGAGCGTTCTCAACACCACGGGTCTGACGGTCAACAACGGCACGACCACCACTGCGGTCGCGGCAGGCGGCGTGACCAGCGGGACGGTCAACCTGAGTGGCGTGACCAACGATATCCAGGGTCTGAGCAACAAGACGCTGACCGACCCGAGCTTCGCGACGGTGGGCCGTGGGGCCACTGAGGAACAGCTCAAGATCGTCAACGACACCGCCAGCGCAGGCTGGAATGTCGCAGCCAACGGCGAAGCCACGGGCGGCAACGTCGCACCGGGTGGCAAGGTCGACTTCAGCAACTCGGACAGCAACATCGCCATCGCGCGCACCGGCACGAACCTCGACTTCAAGCTCGCTGACGACGTGAAGGTCAACAACAGCGTGACCGTGGGCCAGAGCGTGCTCAATACGACGGGCCTGACGGTGAACGACGGCACGACCACCACGGCCGTCGCGGCGGGTGGCGTCACCAGCGGCACCGTCAAGCTCAGCGGCGTCAGCAATGACATCCAGGGCCTGAGCAACAAGACGCTGACCGACCCGAGCTTCGCGACTGTGGGCCGTGCTGCGACGGAAGAGCAACTGAAGCAGGTCAACGACACCGCCAGCGCAGGCTGGAATGTCGCGGCCAACGGTGAAGCCACCGGCGGCAACGTCGCGCCGGGCGGCAAGGTCGACTTCAGCAACTCGGACAGCAACATCGCGATCACGCGCACCGGAACGAACCTCGACTTCAAGCTGGCCGACGACGTGAAGGTCAACAACAGCGTGACCGTGGGACAGAGCGTGCTCAACACCACTGGCCTGACGGTCAACAATGGCACGACCACCACCGCAGTCGCCGCCGGCGGCGTCACCAGCGGCACCGTCAAGCTCAGCGGTGTCAGCAACGACATCCAGGGCCTGAGCAACAAGACGCTGACCGACCCGAGCTTCGCAACCGTGGGCCGTGCAGCCACCGAAGAGCAGCTCAAGCTGGTCGATGCCACGGCCAGCAAGGGCTGGAACCTGAGCGCGAACGGCGAGGCGACGCCGCAGAACATCGCGCCCGGCGGCACGGCCAACTTCGCCAACGGCGACAACATGGTCGTCACGCGCAACGGCAACACGCTGACCGTGGCCACGGCCAAGGACGTGAAGTTCGACAGCGTGACCACCGGCGACACGGTGATGAACAACGCCGGCGTGACCGTCGGCCCGAACGTCACGCTCGGCGCCACCGGCCTGACCATCGTCGGCGGTCCGAGCGTGACCACGGCGGGGGTCGACGCGGGCGGCAAGGTGATCACCAACGTGGCACCCGGCGTGGCCGGCACCGACGCGGTGAACGTCAGCCAGCTCAAGGACACGGTCGCCGAGAGCAAGACCAAGTACTACAGCGTGAACTCGACCGGCGGCGGCAACGAGAACAACGACGGTGCCACGGGCGCCGACGCGATCGCCGCGGGCAAGGACGCGCAAGCGACGGCCGTCAACGCGGTGGCAATGGGCACGGCGGCGCAGGCCGCGGGCGTCAGCGCCACGTCGATCGGCAATGCCGCCTGGGCGATGGGCGACCGCAGCACGGCGGTGGGCTACTTCTCGACCGCCGACGGCATCGACAGCGCGGCCTTTGGCGCCTGGGCGCGGGCTGCTGGCAACGGCAGCGTGGCCGCGGGCATGGCCTCGAACGCCTCGGGCGTGGCAAGCGTCGCAATGGGCGCGCTGAGCGCCGCGGCCGGCGACGTCAGCGTGGCCGTGGGCGCAGGCAGCACGGCCACCGCGGCCGGTGGTGCGGCCCTGGGCGCAGGCGCGGTGGCCGACCGCGCGGCCGGCGTGAAGGGCTATGTGCCGCCGGAGGCGACCGCGGCACAAGCGGACGCCATCGCCGCCACCACCAGCACCATGGGTGCGGTGGGCGTGGGCGACGCCGCCAACGGCGTGTTCCGCCAGATCACCGGCGTGGCGGCCGGCTCCGCACCGAGCGACGCCGTCAACGTGGCGCAGCTGCAGGCGGTGGCCAGCCAGGCTGCGGCGGCGGGCAGCAAGTGGATCACCGGGTCGCCGACGACCTACGTGGCGCCCACGTCCACGGGCACCGACAGCACGGCGGTGGGCTCGGGCGCGGCCGTCAAGGCCGACCAGGGCGTGGCCATCGGCACCGGCGCCGTGGTCACCACGAAGAACAGCGTCGCGCTGGGCAACGACGCGACCACGGCGGAGGCCAAGCCCACCGAAGAGGTCACGCTCCAGGGCACGACCTACCAGTTCGCCGGCACCAAGCCGGTGGGCGTGGTCAGCGTCGGTTCGAAGGATGCCGAGCGGCAGATCACCAACGTCGCGGCCGGCGAGATCAGCGCCACCAGCACCGACGCGGTGAACGGCAGCCAGCTCAACGCGACCAACCAGGCGATCAACAACATGACCACGGGTGGTGGCGGTATCAAGTACTTCCACGCGAACTCGAAGGCGGCCGACTCGGACGCCAAGGGCGCGGAGAGTGTGGCGATCGGACCGAAGGCCGTTGCGACCGGCAACAACTCCATCGCCACCGGCAACAACGCGCAGGCCAAGGCGGCCGGCAGCATCGCGCTGGGTGCCAACAGCACGGCCAGCACGGCCAACAGCGTGGCGCTGGGCGACGGCGCGGTGGCCAACCGCGCGGGCATGAACGGGCAGCGCGAGATGTTCTCGAACACCGTGGTGCAGTCGGCGCAGGGCGCGGTGTCGGTCGGTTCGGCCGGCAACGAACGCCAGATCACCAACGTGGCCGGTGGCACGCAGGCCACCGACGCGGTGAACGTGCGCCAGCTGCAGGCCGTGCAGCAAAGCGCGGTGCGCTACGACACGAACGTGGACGGCAGCGTCAACTACAACAGCGTGACCATGGGCAACGGGGCCTCCACCGGCCCGGTCACGGTGCAGAACGTGGCGCCGGGCGTGGCGCCCACCGACGCGGTCAACGTGCAGCAGCTGAACCAGGCCGGTGCCGCCGGCATGGCCTACACCGACGCGCGCACCAACGCGCTGGGCAACGAGCTGCGCAACACCGCCAAGAACGCGTATGCCGGCGTGGCCGCCGCCATGGCCGTGCAGATGCCGGGCACCTCGGTGCCGGGCAAGACGGTGATGCGCGTGGGTTACGGCACGTTCAAGGGCGAGAGCGCGGTGGGCATCAGCTTCCGCCGCACGGCCGAGAACAATGGCTGGAGCGTGACCGGCGGCGTGGGCATGAGCCGCGCCGGGGCCGCGGCCACGGTCGGTGCCGAGTGGGTCTTCAATTGAAGCGGGAGAGAAAAAGAATGAAGCAGATGAACCGAACCCTGTCCGCCGTCGCACTGGCGGCCTTGCTCGCGGCCCTGCAGGGCTGCGCCTCGCCCGGCGCCGCCATCGACAAGGACGCGCAGGCGCGCGCCGCGGCCGAGAAGCCCGCGGCGCCCAAGCCCGAGGAGTTTCCGGCGCTGGACAGCGCCAAGTGGAAGCAGGGCGCCTTCCCGGGTACCGAGAAGTTCCAGCGCGTGCGCCCCGGCATGGGCAAAGACCAGCTGCGCGAGCTGCTGGGCTGGCCGCATTTCAGCGAAGGGCTGTGGGGCGTGCGCGAGTGGAACTACATCTTCCACTTCTACACGGGCAAGGGCAGCGAGCACGTCACCTGCCAGTACATGGTGCGTTTCAACGGCAGCGAGCTGATGACCGGCGGTTGGTGGAAGAACCCCGACTGCGCCTTGCTCGCGCAGCCGCCGGCGGCCACGCCGATCCCGGCCAGCACCAAGCTGGCGCCGCCGCAGAAGGTCACGCTCAATGCAGACGGCCTGTTCCGCTTCGACGGCGCCTCGCTCACCGACCTGCAGCCCGCGGGCCGCACGCGGCTGGAGCACCTGGCCGTCGAGCTGCGCAACAACTTCCGCTCGCTGCACTACATCGTGGTGACGGGCCACACCGACCGGCTGGGCGGCGACGCCTACAACGAGGCGCTGTCGCTGGAGCGCGCCAACACCGTGCGCGACCTGCTGGTGCAGCAGGGGCTGGACCGCAAGCTGATCCGCACCGCGGGCATGGGCAAGCGCCAGCCGGTGGTGTCCGACTGCGAAGGCAGCCGCAGCACGCCGGCGCTGCTGCAGTGCCTGCAGCCCAACCGGCGCGTCGAGCTCGACATCGCAGGGGAGCAGTGACGATGAACGCGCCTGCTCCCTCGGGCTACCGGATCGCGCTGGTCGATTCCGACGCCTTGCAGCGCGCCTGCACCGGCAACTCGCTGACGGCGCTGGGGGCCGACTTCATTCCCTTCGTGCGCATCGCCGACCTGATCCAGGCGCTGGAGGTGGGCCAGCGCTTCGACGGGGTGATCGTGGGGCTGCACGCCGACGCGCAGAAGACGGTGGCGCGCGTGCCCGCGATGCACCAGGCGGCCGACTGGATGCTGCCGCTGCTGTACCTCACGCACCGCTCGGAGCTGGAGAGCGTGGAGTCGGTGCCCGTCGCGGTGCGCGCGCAGCGTTCCTTCGAGCTGTTGCTGACGCCCGTGTCGAACGAGGACCTGGGCGCCTGGCTGGCGTCGCTGGACGGCCGGCTGAAGCCAGCGCGGCTGATTCGCGTGGGGGCGGACGCCTGACGCGCGTCCGGGGCCCGGCCCGCTGCGGGGCCGGGCCTGTCAGCAATTCACGGCAAGGGCGGCATGGCGTGGCCGGCCTCTTCGCGTGAACTCCCTCTCCTTGACGGGTTCGCGCCCGGGCAACACCGACACGAGCCGGTAGCCCTGCTTGTAGACCGCGCGCAGCTCGTAGCCGTTCGCGGCGCACAGGTCCAGGCGCTTGCGGATGTTGGCCGCGCACACGTCGAGCACGCGCGTGCCTTCATACGGCGTGGTCTTGTCCCAGATCGATTGCCACAGCCACTCGCGCGTGATCACCTGCCCGGCGTTGCGGAACAGCGTGACGGCAAAGGCGTACTGGCGCGGCTGCAGGCGGATGCGCCGCTCGTGCAGCAGCACCGTGTGGGCCATGTCGAGAAAGCGGTAGGGGCCCCAGCTCGCCGCGCCGAGGCTGGCGGTCTGCGCGGCCTGCCGGGCGCGCAGCAGCAGGGTGCGCATGCGCCAGGCCAGTTCGTTGATGGCGTCGTCGATGCCGGCGCCGTGCAGCTCGATGAAATCGTCCCAGCCCGGCGCGTCGCGCCAGGGCATGAGCTGCTCCCAGCGCCTGTCGCGCACGATGAGCAGCGTCGGAATGTTCAGCGCCCGGCAGGCGGCGAAGAGGCTGCGCGAAGCCAGCTCGTTCTCGACCACCAGCAGCAGCAGGTCGATCGGCTGGCCGCTGTCCAGCAATGCAAAGAAGTCGCCCGCACTCGAGAACCGCAGGGTGTCGTAGCCCAGGCGGGGCAGGCTGTGCAGCAGCTGGGGTCCGGTGGTGCCTTGCGGGTCGAGCAGGGCCACGCGCGTGGTCACCGGCATGGCTCAGGACGCCTTCTTGCCGTCCCGGACCGCCAGCACCACGATGCCCACGGCGCACGCCGCGAACAGCACGCCCGTCGGCACGGCGCCCAGGGTGCCCATCAGCCAGCCGTACAGGTCGGTCAGCATGGCGATGAGCCGGTTGCCGCTGGTCTGGCGGCTCAGGTCGTTGGCGATGAATGCGTTGAACGACAGCACTGAGAAAACCAGCGCCACAAAGCCAGCCACGATCCACTTCACGATGTTTTGCTCCCTTGGGTCCCCGGCGCGGCGCAGGCTGGCCGCCCGGGTCGTTCGATGCTAGCGGGGGCTTCGGGGTGGGAGTCTGATGAATTCTTTCAGCGCCGTTCGGGGCGGCGGCGGGCGGGGCTCGGCGGGGAAAACGGGCGGGAAAAATATTTTTCCGGGTTTTTTACCTTCGCTGCCTCTTTCGCAGGCACCGCGTTGCAGGCCCCGCCAGGCAACGGTTTTGCGCGCTGCACACACGGTTTTCCACAACATTGTCCCCACCGGATTGGGAAAACCCGTCATGGCGATGTGGTAGGGCGACGGCCGGCCCGGTGGCGGGCAAAAAAATACCCGCCGGAGCGGGTATCTCGAGGGGCCCCCGAAGGGGCGCGCTCTAAGGCAAACAGAGAGCTCTTCTTTTGCGGCCCTGTTGCGTGACAGCAAGTGCATCCTCGGCGAGGACGCGCGCCCAGCATGTCAGCTGAAAAATGTCGTAACCGTAGGACAAGTTAAAAAGTGTGAAGAATTTGGCACTTTTTCGAGCTTCCGGGGATACCCGCGGTTCGCACGATCGTGCAGAACTGTCGGTGTTGTCCGACAAGCCGGGGGCGGCCCGGGCCCTAAATTTTGCGGACTCGCTTCAAGTGCGGGTTCTCTGTGCGTGACAGCAATCCAGAGATTCAGCCCAGCATCGTGCTGGGTTTTTTTTGCGCGTTTTCTGGCGTTTTCTGGGGTTTTGGCCCGTCAGCGCAGGAAGACATGCTCCATGAACTGCCGGATCGGGTACTGGATCACCGTCTGCACCCGGGCCGGCAGCTCCAGCGGGCGCATCAGCATCTTCAGCGTGGCGGCGGGGCTCAGGTGGGTGCGAATGGTGCGGTTCATGTGCGCGCTCAGCTGCTGCACGTAGGCCGCGTCGCCGGCGCGGTGCGGGGCGCGGGCCTGCAGCACGTGGCGGACGGCGCAGTCGGCGTCCTCGCTTTTCAGCTCCAGCGTGCGCCGGCCGATGGTGCCCATCACGCGGAAACGGTTCAGCCGCTCCTGCGCGCGGTAGCGGCGAAAGAACCGGTAGAAGTGCTTGTAGTGGTTGACCTCGTCGGTCGCGATGCGGGTGGCCAGGTCGCGCAGCACCGGCTCGGTGGTGCTGCGGGCCATGGCCCGGTAGTAGGTGGCGGTGCCGGTCTCGACCACGCAGCGGGCGGTCATTTCCAGGGCGCGGGTCGGGGCCAGCAGCTCGACCTTGCAGTAGGTGGCGTATTCGTCGAGAAAGCCGCGGTAGGCGGTTTCCCAGGGAAATTCGGGCCAGACGTGGTCCACGTAGGCGCGCAGGGCCCGGCCGTGCTGCAGCTCTTCCTGCTCCCAGTGGTTCGACAGCCACTCGGTGACCTCGTCGTCACCCCGGAAGAAATCGACCAGATTCTGCGTGTACAGGTCGGAGCCGCTCTCGATGAAGGAGGCCGACGCCACCAGGTAGAAGAGGTTCTCGTCCGTGCGCACCTGCTCGCGTGCGATGCGGGAGAAATCGAGGTCTTCGATCTTCCAGTGTTCCGACGCCTGACCCGCCATGCGTGCTCCTTGATTCATGTTGCCGATGAAAACAGGGAAGAAACAGGCTGCAGCCGGGGAGGGCGCGCACCGCTTCAGCCGTCCATATTAGCCCCGGCTCCCGGATCGCGCGTGCGCAAGGCCCGCGGCGGGCCCGGGCACCATGCGCAAACCTATAATCGATTGTTCAAGCAAATCAAGCAGTTAGGCCGGTTCAACGCAGTGGTTTCGACGCAGGGTCGCCATCGCCAGGCCGCCCCCGACAGCAGACGAAATCCAAAGATGAGCCAGCCCACATTCACGGTCGCGGACATCCGCAAGACCTTTCTCGATTTCTTCGCCTCCAAGGGCCACACGGTGGTCCCTTCGAGTTCGCTGGTGCCGGGCAACGACCCGACGCTCATGTTCACGAACTCGGGCATGGTCCAGTTCAAGGACGTGTTCCTCGGCGAAGACAAGCGCCCCTACGTGCGCGCCGCCTCGGTGCAGGCCTGCCTGCGTGCCGGCGGCAAGCACAACGACCTCGAGAACGTGGGCTACACCGCGCGCCACCACACCTTCTTCGAGATGCTGGGCAACTGGAGCTTCGGCGACTACTTCAAGCGCGACTCGCTGAAGTGGGCCTTCGAGTTGCTGACCCAGGTCTACAAGCTGCCGGCCGACAAACTCTGGGCCACCGTCTACATCGAGGACGACGAGGCCTACGACATCTGGACCAAGGAAATCGGCCTGCCGCCCGAGCGCGTCGTGCGCATCGGCGACAACAAGGGCGGGCGCTACATGTCCGACAACTTCTGGATGATGGCCGACACGGGCCCCTGCGGTCCGTGCTCCGAGATCTTCTACGACCACGGCCCCGAGATCCCCGGCGGCCCGCCCGGCTCGCCCGATGAAGACGGCGATCGCTACATCGAGATCTGGAACAACGTGTTCATGCAGTTCGACATGCAGCCCGACGGCTCGGTCAAGAAGCTGCCCGCACCCTGCGTCGACACCGGCATGGGCCTGGAGCGCCTGGCGGCGATCCTGCAGCACGTGCACAGCAACTACGAAATCGACATCTTCGACGCGCTCATCAAGGCCGCCGGCCGCGAGACCGGCACGCAGGATCTGTCGAACAACTCGCTGCGCGTGATCGCCGACCACATCCGCGCCACCTCCTTCCTGGTGGCCGACGGCGTGATTCCGTCGAACGAAGGCCGCGGCTACGTGCAGCGGCGCATCGTGCGCCGCGCCATCCGCCACGGCTACAAGCTGGGCCAGAAGAAGCCCTTCTTCCACAAGCTGGTGCCCGACCTCGTGAAGCTCATGGGCGACGCGTACCCCAAGCTGGTGGCCGACGAGAAGCGCATCATCGACACGCTGAAGGCCGAGGAAGAACGCTTCTTCGAAACGCTGGCCAACGGCATGGAAATCCTCGACGCGGCGCTGGCCGGCGATGCCAAGGTGCTGCCGGGCGACGTCGCCTTCAAGCTGCACGACACCTACGGCTTCCCGCTCGACCTGTCGGCCGACGTGTGCCGCGAGCGCGGCCTGAGCGTCGACGAAGCGGGCTTTCACGCCGCGATGGAAAAGCAGAAGGCCGCGGGCCGTGCCGCCGGCAAGTTCAAGATGGACCGCAACGTCGAGTACGCCGGCGCGGGCAACACCTTCACCGGCTACGACCACCTCGAAGAAAACGCCAAGGTCGTCGCGCTGTACCTCGACGGCGTGGCCGTCGACGCGCTGAAGGAAGGCCAGAGCGGCATCGTGGTGCTCGACACCACGCCGTTCTATTCGGAAAGCGGCGGCCAGGTCGGCGACCAGGGCGTGCTCGTGGCCGAAGGCGTGCAGTTCGGCGTCGACGACACGCAGAAGATCAAGGCCGACGTGTTCGGCCACCACGGCACGCAAACGCAAGGCACGCTGAAGGTCGGCGACGCGGTCAAGGCCGCGGTCGACACCGCGCGCCGCGCCGCCACCATGCGCAACCACTCGGTCACCCACCTGATGCACAAGGCCCTGCGCGAAGTGCTCGGCGACCACGTGCAGCAGAAGGGCTCGCTGGTCGACGCCGACAAGACGCGCTTCGACTTCGCGCACAACGCCCCCGTCACGCGCGAGCAGATTCTCGAGATCGAAAAGCGCGTCAACGCCGAGATCCTGGACAACGCGCCCACGCAGGCCCGCGTGATGGACCTTGAGTCGGCCCAGAAGACCGGCGCCATGATGCTGTTCGGCGAGAAGTACGGCGAGACCGTGCGCGTGCTCGACATCGGCACCAGCCGCGAACTGTGCGGCGGCACCCACGTGGGCCGCACGGGCGACATCGGCCTGTTCAAGATCGTCAGCGAAGGCGGCGTGGCCGCCGGCGTGCGCCGCATCGAAGCCGTCACGGGCGCCAACGCGCTGTCGTACCTGCAGGACCTCGAATCGACCGTGCACAGCGTGGCCGCCACGCTCAAGTCGCCGGCCGCCGAGCTGCAGGGCCGCCTCTCGCAGGTGCTCGAGCAGGTCAAGACGCTCGAACGCGAAGTGGGCGCGCTCAAGGGCAAGCTCGCGTCGTCCAAGGGTGACGAGCTCATCGCGCAGGCGGTGGACGTCAACGGCATCAAGGTGCTCGCGGCCAAGCTCGACGGCGCCGACGCCAAGACGCTGCGCGACACCATGGACAAGCTCAAGGACAAGCTGAAGACCGCCGCCATCGTGCTGGCCGCCGTCGACGGCGACAAGGTGCAGATCGCCGCCGGCGTCACGGCCGACAGCATCGCCAAGGTCAAGGCCGGCGAGCTGGTCAACTTCGTGGCCCAGCAGGTCGGTGGCAAGGGCGGCGGCAAGCCCGACATGGCCATGGCCGGCGGCACCGACGCCGCGGGCCTGCCGGCCGCGCTGCAATCGGTGCAGGCCTGGGTCGCCCAACGGACCTGAGGTCCTTTCCGCTCACTACCCACACAGCACTTCATGTCCGACGCGATCCCCGGTGAAGTGCTCGTGATGGGGGCGGGCACCATCGGCTGCTTCATCGGCGGCAGCCTGGCGGCGGCGGGCGTGCCCGTCACCTTCGTCGGCCGTCCGCGCGTGCTCGACAAGCTCGCGCGCCACGGCCTCACGCTCACTGACCTCGACGGCGCCCGGCACAAGCTGGCGGCGCCCACGCTGCGCTTGTGCGAGCAGGTGCCGGTGGGCGCGCGGCCCGCGCTGGTGCTGCTGTGCGTGAAGAGCGGCGCCACCGCCGAGGCGGCGCGCGAACTGGCCTTTGCGCTGCCGGCCGGCACCACGGTGGTTTCGCTGCAGAACGGCATCTCGAACTGCGCCGCCGCAGGACAGGCCGGCCCGTCGCTGAACATCCGCGCCGGCATGGTGCCGTACAACGTGGCCGAGATCGACGACGGCGCCTTCCATCGCGGCACGCCCGGCCGGCTGGCCGCGGAAGACGACCCCGCGCTGCGCGACTGGCTGCCCGTGTTCGAGCGCGCCGGTGTGCCGCTCGACCTGCACGCCGACCTGCTGCCGGTGCAGTGGGGCAAGCTGCTGCTCAACCTCAACAACCCGGTCAACGCACTGTCGGGCCTGCCGCTGCGCGACGAACTCATGCAGCGCGGCTACCGCCGCTGCTTCGCGGCGCTCATCGACGAAACGCTGGGCGTGCTGCGCACGGGCGGCATCGTGCCCGCGCAGGTCGCGGCCGTGCCGGCGCGGCGCTTGCCGGGCCTGCTGCGGCTGCCCGACTGGCTGTTTCGCATCGTCGCGGCGCGCATGCTGCGCATCGATGCCAAGGCGCGCTCGAGCATGGCCGACGACCTGGCCCTGGGCCGTCGCACCGAGATCGACGCGCTCAGCGGCGAGGTGGTGCGGCTCGCGCAGGAACATGGCCTGAGCGCCCCGCGCAACGCGCGCATGGTCGCGCTGCTTGAGGCCTGGCCGCAACAGCCGAAGCGCTGGACGGCGCGCGAACTGCAGGACTCGCTGGGCCTGTAGGTGCCGACCCTGTACCCTCGGCCCATGGCGGCTTTCAAGAGGGAGGGGTTGTCATGCAGGTCCTGATTCTCGGCAGCGGTGTCATCGGCACCTCGGTGGCGTACTACCTGGCGCGCGCCGGGCATGCGGTGACGGTGCTGGAGCGCCAGCCGGCGCCCGCGCTCGAAACCAGCTTCGGCAATGCGGGCGAAGTGTCGCCCGGCTACTCGGCGCCCTGGGCCGGGCCCGGCGTGCCGGTCAAGGCGATCAAGTGGATGCTCATGCAGCACAGCCCGCTGGTCATCAAGCCGATGCTCGATCCGGCGATGTGGCGCTGGGGTCTGTCGATGCTGCGCAACTGCACGCAGGCGCGCTACGAACTCAACAAGGGCCGCATGGTGCGGCTGGCCGAATACAGCCGCGACTGCCTGAAGGCGCTGCGCGCCGACACCGGCATCCGCTACGACGAGCGCATGCAGGGCACGTTGCAGCTCTTTCGCACGCAGGCACAGCTCGACGGCACCGCGAAGGACGTCGAGGTGCTGAAGGCGTCCGGCGTGCCCTACCAGGTGCTCGACCGCGACGGCTGCGTGTTGCATGAGCCCGCGCTCGGCGCCGTGAAGGACAAGTTCGTCGGCGGCCTGCGCCTGCCGGGCGACGAGACCGGCGACTGCTTCAAGTTCACGCAGGCGCTGGCCAAGCTGGCCGAAGCCGAAGGCGTGCAATTCCGCTTCGGCGTGAACATCCAGGCCCTCGAACACGAAGCGGGGAAGGGCGTGACCGGCGTGCGCACCGACCAGGGCCATTTCACCGCCGACCGCTACGTGGTCGCGCTCGGCAGCTACTCGCCCGCGCTGGTGCGGCCCTTGGGCATCAATCTGCCGGTGTACCCGGTCAAGGGCTTCTCGATCACGGTGCCCATCACCGACGCGAGCGGCGCGCCCGAATCCACCGTGATGGACGAGACCTTCAAGGTCGCCGTCACGCGCCTGGGCGATCGCATCCGCGTGGGCGGCACGGCGCAGCTCTCGGGCTTCGACCTGGCGCTCGATGCGCGGCGGCGCGACACGCTCGAGCACGTCGTGACCGACCTGTTCCCGCGCGGCGGCCCGGTGCGCGACGCCTCCTTCTGGACCGGCCTGCGGCCCATGACGCCCGACGGCACGCCGGTGATCGGCGCCACCCGCGTGCCCAACCTGCTGCTGAGCACCGGCCACGGCACGCTCGGCTGGACCATGGCGGCCGGCACGGGCCGCGTGATGGCCGACTTGGTCGCGGGCAGGGCGCCCGAGATCGACATGGAAGGCCTGACCGTCGCGCGCTACGGCGGGTAGCCCAACCCCGCTTCCACCCTCGAAGGGCGGCCCGAAACGGCCGCCCTTTTTTCGTGGGCCGCGCAGCCTGGCTTCACCTCAACTAGGGTTTTTACCTAGTCATGAAGTTGTCTTCGTCGGTATTCTCGCGGTGTTCCATTAATAAATCGTTGTTTCGTTAGTGAAACAAACCACCGATTCCACGGACCCCCGATGACACACACTCGCCGCCTCGCCATCGCCGCTGCCGTCTCCCTGGCTGCCGCTTGCGCTTCCGGATTCGCCTGGGCAGACACCTACCCCAGCAAGCCGATCACGCTGGTCGTTGCCTATCCGGCGGGTGGCGACACCGACGCCCTGGCGCGCCTGTATGCCGAAAAGCTCTCGGCCCGCGTCGGCCAGCCCGTGGTGGTCGACAACCGCCCCGGCGCCAGCGGCATCATCGGCAGCGCTTTCGTGTCGAAGGCCGCGCCCGACGGCTACACGCTGCTGCTCGCGCCCAGCACCTTCTCGATCGCGCAGCTGGTGCTCAAGACCGGCAGCACCTCGGGCTACGACGTGCTCAACGGCTTCACGCCGATCGTGCAGACCGGCAACCTGCCGCTCTTCCTCGTGGCCAGCGGCGCCAAGGGCTACACCGGCCTGAAGGACGCGGTGGCCGCGGCCAAGGGCGGCAAGTCGCTGAGCTACGCCAGCCCGGGCAGCGGCTCGCCGATGCACATCCTGGGCGAGATGTTCGCCCGCGCCTCGGGCACCAGCCTGGCGCACGTGCCCTACAAGGGCGTGGCGCCCGCCGTCAACGACGTGCTCGGCGGCCACGTGCCGGTGACCTTCATCACGCTGGGCCCGGTGGCGCCCTACATGCCCAACGGCAAGATGGTCCCGCTGGCCGTGGCTTCGCGCGAGCGCTCGCCGCTGGCGCCCAAGGTGCCGACCTTCGCCGAGCTGGGCTACAAGGACGTCGAGCTCACCGCCTGGAACGGCCTGTGGGGCCCGCGCAACCTGCCGCCCGAGATCGTGAAGACGCTCAACGGCCACTTCAACGAGATCCTGAAGATGCCCGAGATCGTCGCGCGCATGGCCGTGCTGGGCACCACGCCCGTGGGCGGCGACGCCGACGTGCTGGCCAAGACCAACGCCGCCGACTTCGCGCGCTTCGGCAAGGTCATCAAGGAACTCGGCATCCAGGCCGACTGAACCTCACGGAGACGCCCGCCATGACCGACCTCAAAGCCATCGCCGATCCCTCCAGCCTGCAGGCCCTGCTGGCCGAGATGCCCGCCAACCTGCTGGCCGGCCGCCGCGTGCTCGTGACCGGCGGTGCGCGCGGCCTGGGCCTGGCGTTCGCGCAGTGCGTGGCCGCGGCGGGTGCGAGCGTGGTGCTGGCCGACATCCTCGGCGAGCTGGCCGAGACCGAGGCCAAGGCGCTGCGCGAGGCCGGCCGCACGGCGCACGCGCTGGCCATCGACCTGTCGGACCCGGCCTCCATCGAGGCGGGCGCCGCCGAGGCAGTGCGCCTGCTCGGCGGCCTCGACGGCCTCGTCAACAACGCCGCCATCACCAACTCGGGCGGGCGCGATGCGCACCAGCTCGAGATCGACATGTGGGACCGCGTGATGAACGTCAACGTGCGCGGCAGCTGGCTCATGGGCCGCGCCTGCCGCCCCGCGCTGGCGGCCAGCGGCCGTGGCGCCATCGTCAACCTGGCGTCGGACACGGCGCTGTGGGGCGCGCCCAACCTGCTGGCCTATGCCTCGAGCAAGGGCGCCGTCATTTCCATGACGCGCTCGCTGGCGCGCGAATGGGGCGGCGACAACATCACGGTGAACGCCGTGGCGCCCGGCCTCACGCTGGTCGAGGCCACCGAGTACGTGCCGATGGCGCGCCACCAGAAGTACCTCGAAGGCCGCGCCATCCCGCGCGAGCAGCAGGCGGCCGACGTCTGCGGCGCGACCGTGTTCCTGCTGTCCGGCCTGGCGCGCTTCGTCACCGGCCAGCTGCTCGCCGTCAACGGCGGCTTCGCGATGCACTGAACGAGTCACCACCGACCGAATTTCCCGACCAAGGAGTACACCCATGAGCGATTTGTCCGAACAGCAGAAGATCAACAACACCCTGGCGCAGCCCGAGGGCAGCAGCCTGGCCGAGTGGATGAACACCCGCATCGCCCGCTACGAGACTCGCAAGTACGACTGGGACGCGCTGAAGTTCCAGGCCGACTTCGACCCCAAGTTCCGCCGCGCGCAGATGCGCTACGTGGGCACCGGCGGCACCGGTGTCGCGGCCGACACCAACACCGTGCCCTCGGAGCACTTCACCTTCTCGACCATGGTGATCCCGGCCGGCCACGAAGGCCCGCCGCACATCCACACCGACGTGGAAGAGGTGTTCTTCCTGATCCGCGGCAAGCTCAAGGTCGTCATCGAGAAGGACGGCGAGCGCTTCGAAACCATCATGACCGACCGCGACCTGATCTCGGTGCCGCCCGGCGTGTACCGCGAAGAGATCAACATCGGCGACGAAGACGCGCTGATGTGCGTGATGCTCGGCGCCAAGAAGCCGGTCACGCCGACGTACCCCGCCGACCACCCGCTGGCCAAGATCAAGCGCTGAGCGAGCGAGCAAGCAAGCGAGCGAACAGGCCATGAGCACCGTCGACATCTCCGCGCAGACCCTGCCGGCTTCCGAGCTGGCGCGGCTCGACGCGCGCTTTCCGGCCCGCGACGTCGCGGTCGGCGGCGGCGCGGTGGTGTCGGTGCGCGAATGCGGGCAGGGTCCCGTCATCGTGTGCCTGCACGGCATCGGCTCGGGCGCGGCCTCGTGGCTCGACACCGCAGCGCTGCTGGCGCCGCAGGCCTGCCTCATCGCCTGGGATGCACCGGGCTACGGCCGCTCGACGCCGCTGGCCTCGGCCGCGCCGACCGCCGCCGACTACGCCGCACGCCTTGAAGAAATGCTCGATGCGCTGTCGATCCGCTCCTGCGTGCTCGTCGGCCATTCGCTGGGCGCCATCGTGGCCGCGTCGGCCGCCCGCAGCGATGCGAGCGCCAGTGCCCGCATCCGCCGCCTCGTGCTCGTGAGCCCTGCCATCGGCTACGGCGCCGCCGGGCGCATCGACGCCCGCGCCAAGGTGCGCGCCGAACGCCTGGCCACGCTCGACGACCTCGGCATTGCCGGCATGGCCGCCAAGCGTGCGGGCCGGCTCGTGTCCGACGGCGCCAGCGAACACGCCCGCCAGTGGGTGCGCTGGAACATGGCGCGCCTGAACGACCACGGCTACCGCCAGGCCGTCGAGCTGCTGTGCAACGCCGACCTGCTGGCCGACCTGCCGCCGCCGATGCCCGTGCGCGTGGCCTGCGGTGCGCTCGACGTCGTCACGCCGCCGGCTGCCTGCGAAGAAGTCGCGCGCCGCTGCGGCGTGCCCCTCGAATTGGTGGACGATGCGGGTCACGCCGGCTATGTGGAACAACCGCAGGCCGTCGCCGCCTTGCTGCGCGAATCGCTCGCCGGCTGACCCGACACGAACAAGACAACCGAGAGGAATTCCAAGATGGCCACCGACAACGAAGTGATGGAAGAGGGCGCGGACCGCTACAACGTGCCCGCGCTGGAGCGCGGCCTGCGCGTGCTGTGCGAGTTCAGCCGCGAGAGCCGCACGCTCTCCGCGCCCGAGCTGGCGCGCCGCTTTGACCTGCCGCGCTCGACCGTCTTCCGCCTGCTCACCACGCTGGAGAACATGGGCTTCCTCGAGCGCGCCGAGGGCGGGCGCGACTACCGCCTGGGCCTGGCCGTGCTGCGCCTGGGCTTCGAATACCTGGCCTCGCTGGAACTCACGCAGCTGGGCACACCGCTGCTCAACCGCCTGTGCGACGAGCTGCGCACGCCCTGCAACCTGGTGGTGCGCGACGGCCGCTCGATCGTCTACGTCGCCAAGGTGGCGCCGGCCACGCCGTTCGCCAGCTCGGTCACGGTGGGCACGCGCCTGCCGGCCCACGCCACGGTGCTGGGCCGCATCCTGCTGGAAGACCTCACGCTGCCGCAGCTGCGCGCGCTGTACCCCGAAGACAAGCTCGAGACCTTCTCGCCGAGCACACCCAAGACCGTGAACGAACTGTTCGACATGGTGCAGGCCGACCGCCAGCGCGGCTACGTGCTGGGCGAGGGCTTCTTCGAATCGAACATCTCGACCATCGCCGCGCCGGTGCGCGACCACAGCGGCCACATCGTGGCGGCGCTGGGCGCCACCATCACCTCGGGCCACATCGACGAGAACCGCATGGACGAGATGGTGCAGCGCGTGCGCGGCACGGCCGACGAGATCTCGGGCCTGCTCAATTACTCGCCCGCGCGCACCAGCAAGGTGGTGCCGCTGCGCAGCGCCTGACGACTGATTTCAGATCGACCATGACGACCCTCGCCCCTTCCTCCTCCTTCTTCGCCGCCGACGCACTGGCCGGCCGCGTGGCCGTGGTCACGGGCGGGTCGTCGGGCATCGGCCTGGCCACCGTGGAACTGCTGCTCGGCTGCGGCGCCGCCGTGGCGCTGTGCGGGCGCAACGCCGAACGGCTCGATGCCGCCGTGGCCGGCCTGCGTGCGCAATACCCCGACGCCAAGCTGTTCGCGCAGACCTGCGACGTGCTGGACGCCGCCTCGGTGCGTGCCTTCGCCGCCGCCAGCGAGGCCGCGCTCGGCCCGGCCTCGATGCTGGTCAACAACGCAGGGCAGGGGCGTGTCTCCACCTTCGCCGACACCGACGACGCGGCCTGGATGCAAGAGCTGAACCTGAAGTTCTTCTCCGTCATCCACCCGACGCGCGCCTTCCTGCCGCAGCTCACGGCGCAGCGCGCGGTGCTCGGCGATGCCGCCATCGTCTGCGCCAACTCGCTGCTGGCACGCCAGCCCGAGCCGCACATGGTCGCCACCTCGGCCGCGCGCGCGGGCCTCTTGAATCTGGTGCGCTCCATGGCTACCGAGTTCGCGCCGCAGGGCGTGCGAGTCAACGGCATCCTGATCGGCCTGGTCGAGTCGGGCCAGTGGCGCCGCCGCTTCGAGGCGCGCGAAGACAAGTCGCAGGACTGGGCCGCCTGGAGCCGCCAGCTCGCCACCACCAAACACATCCCGCTGGGTCGCCTGGGGCTTCCGACCGAAGCCGCGCGCGCGATCCTTTTCCTTGCTTCACCGCTCGCGTCGTACACGACCGGCAGCCACATCGACATCTCCGGAGGCCATTCCCGCCATGCATAACCCCAACAACACCGTCACGGTCGGCGCCGTCGTCGCCGCGTTCCTCGAGCAGTGCGGCGTCAAGGCAGCCTTCGGCGTGATCTCGATCCACAACATGCCGATCCTCGATGCCTTCGCGCAGCGCGGCACGGTGCGCTTCATCTCGGCACGCGGCGAAGCCGGCGCGGGCAACATGGCCGACGCCTATGCGCGCTCCACCGCCAGCCTGGGCGTGTGCATCACCAGCACCGGCCCGGCCGCGGGCAACATCGCCGGCAGCATGGTCGAGGCACTGACGGCCGGCGCGCCGCTGCTGCACATCACCGGCCAGATCGAGACGCCGTACCTGGACAAGGGCATGTCGTACATCCACGAAGCGCCCGACCAGCTCACCATGCTCAAGGCGGTGTCGAAGGCCGCGCTGCGCGTGCGCAGCGTCGAGACGGTGCTGGGCACGCTCAAGCGCGCGGTGCAGCTCGCCATGACGGCGCCGACCGGCCCGGTGAGCGTGGAGATTCCGATCGACATCCAGTCGGCGCTCACGACCATGCCGGCCGACCTGTCGCCGCTGCCCATCGAGCGTCCCGTGCCTTCGGCCGCCGGCCTCGATGCACTGGCCGCGCGCCTGGCCACGGCCAAGCGCCCACTGCTGTGGGTCGGTGGCGGTGCCCGCCATGCGCGCAGCGCGATCCAGCGTCTGCAGAAGCTGGGCTTCGGCGTGGTCACGACCACGCAGGGCCGCGGCACGGTGCCCGAGGACGACGCCGGTTCGCTCGGCGCCTACAACATCCAGAAGCCCGTCGAGGCCTTCTATCAAACCTGCGACGCGATGCTCGTGGTCGGTTCGCGCCTGCGCGGCAACGAGACGCTCAAGTACGAACTGAAGCTGCCGCGCCCGCTGTACCGCATCGACGCCGATGCCGCCGCCGAAGGCCGCTGCTATGCATCCGAGGCCTTTGTCTGCGGCGATTCCGCGCTGGCCCTCGACGGCCTGGCCGACCGCCTCGAAGCCGCGAAGTACCAGGCTGACCCGCAGCTGCTGGTCGACCTGCGCGCCGCGCACGACCAGGCCGTGGCCACGCTGCGCGACGGCCTCGGCCCGTACGCCGAGCTCGTGCGCCAGCTGCAGTCGGTGGCCGGCCGCAAGTTCAACTGGGTGCGCGACGTCACGGTGTCCAACAGCACCTGGGGCAACCGCGAGCTGCGCGTGTTCGAACCCAGCGCCGGCGTGCACGCCACGGGCGGCGGCATCGGCCAGGGCATGCCCATGGCCATCGGCGCGGCCATCGGTGCGGCGGTGACGGGCTCGGGCCGCAAGACCTTCTGCCTGGCCGGCGACGGCGGCTTCATCCTGAACCTGGGCGAGCTCGCCTGCATGGTGCAGGAGAAGGCCCCCATGGTCATCGTGCTCATGAACGACAAGAGCTACGGCGTGATCAAGAACATCCAGGACGCGCAGTACGGCGGCCGCCAGTGCTACGCCGAGCTGCACACGCCCGACTACGACCTGCTGTGCAAGTCGATCGCGCTGCCGCACGCCCGTGTGAAAGACCTGGCCGACCTGCCGGCGCAACTGGACCAGGCGCTCGCCGCCGACGGCCCGTTCGTGCTGGAGATCGACATGCTGTCGATCGGCGGTTTCAAGACCAGCTTCGCCGGCCCGCCGACCAACACGGTCACGCAGATTCCCGCGCTCGGCGCGGCCAAGTGAGCGAACGCGGAGCCCCACGCATGACCACTGCCATCACGCGCATCGCCCTCGTCGGCTGCGGAGCCATCGGCACCTCGGTGCTCGAACTGCTGCGCGGCGATCCCGCCCTGAAGGTGGTGGCCATCGTCGTGCCGGCCGAAGGCATTGCCGCCGCGCAGAAGGTCGCCCCCGACGCGCAGGTGGGCAGCGCCGTGCCCGCCGACGGCATCGACCTCGTGGTCGAGACCGCCGGCCATGCCGCCATCGAGGAGCACGTGCTGCCCGCGCTGGCACGCGGCACGCCCTGCGTGGTGGCCTCGGTGGGCGCGCTGTCGGCCACGGGCTTCGCCGAGAAGCTCGAAGCCGCCGCCGTCGCCGGCCGCACGCAGGTGCAGCTGATTCCCGGCGCCATCGGCGGCATCGACGCGCTCGCCGCGGCCCGCATCGGCGGCCTGGACAGCGTGCGCTACACCGGCCGCAAGCCGCCGCAGGCCTGGAAGGGCACGCCGGCCGAGCAGGGCCGCAACCTGGACACGCTGGCCCACGAAACCGTGATCTTCGAAGGCAGTGCGCGCGAAGCCGCCTTGCTCTATCCGAAGAACGCCAACGTGGCGGCCACCGTGTCGCTCGCGGGCCTGGGCCTGGACCAGACGCTGGTGCGCCTCATTGCCGACCCGGCCACCACCGAGAACGTGCACACCGTCGAAGCCGAAGGCGCCTTCGGCAGCTTCGCGCTGACCATGCGCAACAAGCCGCTCGCGGCCAACCCCAAGACCTCGGCCCTGACCGTGTACAGCGCCGTGCGCGCGCTGCGCAACCGCGTCGCGGCCCTTGCCATCTGAGCCACCCCATGATCTCCACCGAACTCCTTCCGATCTGCATCGCCGGCGAATGGCGCCTGGGCGGCGGCGACGTCTACGAAAGCCTGTACCCGGCCACCGGCGAGCCCATCGCGCGCCTGAAGGCCGCGAGCCTGGCCGATGTCGAAGAAGCCATCACGCGCGCCGACCACGCCTTTCGCACCAGCGGCTGGGCCCAGCGCCTGCCGCACGAGCGCGCCGCCGTGCTGCACCGCGTGGCACAGCTGATCCGCGAAGAGGGCGAGTCGCTGGCGCAGAAGCAGCGCCTGGACAACGGCAAGCCGATCAGCGAAACGCGCAACCTCGTGGCCAGCGCCGCGGGCACCTTCCAGTTCTTCGCCGCCGCGCTCGAGACGCTCGAAGAAACCATCACCCCCTCGCGCGGTGCCTTCGTCACGATGAGCGTGCACGAGCCCATGGGCGTGGTCGCGGCCATCACGCCGTGGAACTCGCCCATCGCCAGCGAAGCCCAGAAGCTGGCGCCCGCGCTGGCCGCGGGCAACGCGGTGGTCGTGAAGCCCGCCGAAGTCACGCCGCTCATGGCGCTGGAACTGGCGCGCATCTGCGAGTTGGCCGGCGTGCCCAAGGGCATCGTGAGCGTGCTGCCGGGCAAGGGCTCGGTGATCGGCGACGCCATCACCAAGCACCCGCTGGTCAAGCGCGTGTCGTTCACCGGCGGCACCACCACCGGCAAGCACATCGCCCACATCGCGGCCGACAAGATGATGCCGGTGTCGCTCGAGCTCGGCGGCAAGTCGCCCACCATGGTGCTGGATGACGCCGACCTCGACCATGCGGTGAACGGCGTGCTGTACGGCATCTTCAGTTCGTCGGGCGAGTCGTGCATCGCGGGCTCGCGCCTGTTCGTGGCACGCGGCATCTACGACGAGTTCCTCACGCGGCTGGCCGAAGGCGCCAATGCGCTGCGCGTGGGCGACCCGGCCTCGGAGCGCACGCAGATGGGGCCGCTCATCACGGCCAAGCACCGCGAGGGCATCGAGCGCTACGTGGACCTGGGCGTGTCCGAGGGCGGGCGCATCCGCACGGGCGGCGTGCGCCCGCACGGCGCCGACTACGACAAGGGCTACTTCTACCAGCCGACCATCCTCGAAGGCCTGACCAACAACGCCCGCATCAGCCAGGAAGAAATCTTCGGCCCGGTGCTGGTCGCGATGCCGTTCGACAACGAGGAAGAACTGATCGCACAGGCCAACGACAGCGTCTACGCGCTGGCCGCGGGCGTGTGGAGCCGCGACTTCAAGCGCGCCTGGAAGCTGGGCCGCGCGGTGCAGGCCGGCACGGTCTGGGTCAACACCTACAAGCAGTTCTCGGTTTCGACGCCGTTCGGCGGCTGGCGCGACAGCGGCCTGGGCCGCGAGAAGGGCCGCGAAGGCATCTTCCAGTACATGGAACAGAAGAGCATGTACTGGGGCACGAACGAACAGCCCCTGCCTTGGGCGAACTGAACGAGAGCGAAAAGATCATGAGCGTACTTGGCATCGACCAGATCACCTACGGCGCGGACGACCTGCCCGCCTGCCGCCAGTTCTTCCAGGACTGGGGCCTTTCACTCGTGTCCGAAGCCGCCGACGAACTCGTCTTCGAGTGCCTCAACGGCTGCAAGGTGGTCGTTGCGGCGTGGGACAAGCCCGGCCTGCCGCCTGCGATGGAAGAGGGCCCGACGCTGCGCGAAGTGGTGTGGGGCGTGGAAAGCGACGCCGACCTGGACCGCTACGCCGCCGCCATCGCGCAAGACCCGGCCTTCGTGGACACCACGGTCGACGGCGCGCGCCGCATCGGCTGCACCGACCCCAACGGCCTGGCCGTGCGCCTGCAGGTCAGCCGCAAGCGCGCGGTCGAGGTCGACTGCGGCGCCATGAACACCTGGAACGCCAAGCCGCGCGTGAACCAGCCCGCACCCATCTACGAACGCGCCACGCCGATCGAGGTCGGCCACGTCGTGTTCTTCGTGAGCGACGTGAAGGGCACGAGCGCGTTCTACGCGCAGCGCTTCGGCTTCGTGTCCTCCGACGGCTATCCGAACCGCGGTGCCTTCATGCGCTGCGCGCCCGAGGGCGGCCACCATGACCTGTTCCTGCTGCAGATTCCCTCGGGCAAGCGCGGGCTCAACCACGTGGCCTTCACCGTGCGCGACATCCACGAGGTGTTCGGCGGCGGCCTGCATTTTTCGCGCTGCGGTTGGGACACCCAGCTGGGCCCGGGCCGCCACCCCGTGTCGTCCGCGTACTTCTGGTACTTCAAGAACCCGGCCGGCGGCCTCATCGAGTACTACGCCGACGAAGA
This sequence comes from Variovorax sp. GW821-FHT06D12, assembly GCF_059419205.1. Classification (NCBI taxonomy): domain Bacteria; kingdom Pseudomonadati; phylum Pseudomonadota; class Betaproteobacteria; order Burkholderiales; family Comamonadaceae; genus Variovorax; species Variovorax sp. GW821-FHT06D12. The sequence continues at coordinate 191,768 of NZ_JBWKRI010000008.1, forward strand.
CCAGCTCACCGCCGACTGGCAGCCGCGCGAGTTCGAACCCGGCCCGACCGTGTTCGCCGAATGGGCGGTCGATGGCGGCCTCGATGGCCACACGCGCCGCCAGAAGAACGCGGAAGGCCCGAAAGGTGCTTTCCTGACCGAGAAGAAGTGAACCCGGTGACCCTCATGCAACGACGTTTTTCCTTCTCCCTGCTGGCCGCCGCGACGCTGGCCATCGCCTTGCCCGCGCACGCGCAGAGCGACGCGCACAAGCAGCTGTCGAGCGACCGCTTCACCATCGTCTCGCCGTTCCCGCCCGGCGGCCCGGTCGACACGCTGGCCCGCATCCTGTCCGACGGCCTGGCCAAGCGCTACGGCCAAGCGGCCGTGGTCGAGAACATGGTGGGCGCGGCCGGCAACATCGGCATCGACAAGGTCAAGCGTGCGAAGGGCGACGGCCACACGCTGCTCGTGGTGCCGGCCGGCAACCTCACGATCAACCCGACGCTGATGCCGAACTTCCCGTTCAACATCGAGAAGGACTTCGTGCCCGTCACCATGCTCGCCAAGGCGCCCAACGTGCTGGTGGCCGCGCCGGCCTCGGGCATCAAGAGCGCGAAGGAACTCGTGGCCATGGCCAAGGCCAAGCCCAACACGCTGTCGTATGCCTCGCCCGGCGTGGGCAGCGGCCTGCACCTGGCGGGCGAGCTGTTCAAGCAGCAGGCCGGCATCGACCTGCTGCACGTGCCCTACAAAGGCACGGCGCCCGCGCTCAACGACGTGCTCGGCGGCTCGGTGCCGCTGATGTTCAGCAACCTGCCCGCGACCATGCCCTTCATCAAGAACGGCAAGCTCGTCGCGCTGGGCGTGACCGAAGCCAAGCGCAGCGCCGCCGCGCCCGACATTCCCACGCTGGCGGAGCAGGGCATCCAGGGCGTGGCTGTGACCTCCTGGTATGGCCTCTTGGCCCCCAAGGGCACGCCGCCCGCCGTGGTCGAGCAGCTTGCCAAGGACGCGGCCGAGATGCTGGCCCAGCCCGACGTGCGCGAACGCCTGAAGGCACAGGGCATGACCGACGCGGCCATGAAGCCCGCCGAGTTCGCCACCCATATCCGCGATGAGACGGCCGTCTGGGCCCGGATCATCAAGGCCCGCAACATCGTGGCCGAGTGAGCCACCCCCAAGAACAAAGAGAGACAGAGACCATGCAGACAAGCGAATCCACCATCGGCATCGTCGGTGCCGGCATCGGCGGCCTGGTCGCCGCCATCGCACTGCGCCGCGCCGGGCACGACGTGGTCGTGTTCGAGCAGGCGAAGCAGTTCGCTCGCGTCGGCGCCGACATCAACCTCACGCCGAACGCCGTGCGCGCACTCGACGGCCTGGGCGTCGGCGACGCCGCCCGCGTGACGGCGGCCCGCCCGTCGCACCGCATCAGCCGCACCTACGACAGCGGCGAAGAAACCTCGCGCCTCGAAATGGCCGACTCGGCCGAAGAGCGCTACGGCGCGCCGCAGCTCACCATCCACCGCGCCGACCTGCTGGCCGCGCTGGCCGACATGTTCCCCGCCGAGCGCGTGGCGCTGGGCAAGCGCGCCGAGACCATCGCGGCCGACGGCCAGGGCGTGACCCTGTCGTTCAGCGACGGCACCAGCGCTCGCGTGGGCGCGCTCATCGGTGCCGACGGCATCCACTCGGGTGTGCGCACCGCGATGTTCGGCGCCGAGAGCCCGCGCTTCACGGGCATCGTCGCCTACCGCGCCGTGGTGCCCGCCGAGCGCGTGGCCGGCGTGCCCAACCTGGGCGCCTTCACCAAGTGGTGGGGCCCGAACCCGCAGAGCCAGATCGTCACCTTCCCGCTGAACCGCGGCAAGGACATCTTCATCTTTGCCACCACGCCGCAGGACACCTGGCACCTCGAGTCGTGGACCGCGCCGGGCAGCGTCGACGAACTGCGCGAGCAGTACGTGGCCTACCACCCCGAGGCGCGCGCGCTGCTCGACGCCTGCGACACGGTGCTGAAGACCGCGCTGTACGAGCGCGACCCGATGCCCGCCTGGGCGCAGGGCCGCATGGCGCTGCTGGGCGACGCCGCGCACCCGATGCTGCCCTTCATGGCGCAGGGCGCCGGCATGGCCATCGAAGACGCCGTGGTGCTGTCGCGCCACCTCGATGGCGTGGCCATGGCCGGCATTCCCGCCGCGCTGCAGGCCTACCAGACCGCGCGCATCGAGCGCGCCAGCCAGGTGCAGCTCGGCTCGCGCGGCAACAACTGGCTGCGCGAAGGCGGCAACGCCGACTGGGTGTACGCCTACGACGCCTGGGCCGTGCCGCTGGGCGTGCCGGCGCAGGGCGCTGTCGCCGCCGCCTGAAATTTTTCCCCTCGCTTACGGAGGCTCACGATGCAACAAGACCGCTTTCTCCAACCGCACCAGGCGCGCCAGCGCCCCGCGACCACCTACGAAGACCTGCTGGGCGACGTGATCGAACGCGCCTACGCCGACGGCATCCATGACCTGCCGGGCCTGGTGCAGCGCCTGAACGACAGCGGCCTGGCCACGCCGGGCGGCCTCGCATGGACCGAGGCGCTGTACCGCAAGGAAATGGCCACGCTGGCCGCCTGAGGAGAACCACCATGACCATCGCCATCCATCCCGTTCCCGCCGATCCGGTCGACCACCTGCTCGAGATCGGCCTGAAGGACCTCTGGTACCCGATCTGCCCCTCGCACTTCATCAAGGAGAACCCGATCTCCCTGCGCCGCCTCGGCCGCAAGATCGCGCTGTGGCGCGACGGCGAAGGCGTGCTGCATGCGCTGGAAGACCGCTGCCCGCACCGCGGCGCGCCGCTGTCGCAGGGCGTGGTGCTGGGCGACCGGCTCTCGTGCCCGTACCACGGCGTCGAAGTGCGCCATGACGGCGTGGTCACGCGCGTGCCCGGCAGCCCGGGCTGCAAGCTTGAAGGCTCGCGCGCCACGCGCCACTTCCACGTGCAGGAGCGCGCGGGCGCCGTGTTTCTCTACAACTCGAAGGAGCCGGTCGACGTGCCGCCGCCGCTGGTGCTGCCCGAGCAGCTGACCGACGAGGCCGAGTATTCGAACTTCCTGTGCTACACGGAGTGGAAGGGCGACTACCGCTACGTGCTGGACAACGTGATGGACCCGATGCACGGCACCTACCTGCACAAGCAGTCGCACTCGATGGCCGAGGGCGACTCGAGCGCCAAGTTCGGCGTGCGCCCGACCGACATCGGCTTCGTGTTCGAGAAGGAAGGCCAGCGCAACGTCAACTTCGACTGGACCGAGTGGGCCGACACCGGCATCCACTGGATGCGCCTGGAGATTCCGTACCCGAAGACCGGCGGCCCCGGCGGCAACTTCATCATCATCGGCGCCTTCTCGCCGATGGCCAACGGCATGACGGCCACCTTCTTCTGGCGCGCACGCAAGCTGGCGCCGGGCTGGGAGCGCGACACCTGGCGCTTCCTCTACAAGAACCGCCTCGAGGCGCGCCACTGGCACGTGCTGGAACAAGACCGCGTGATGCTCGAAGAGATGGAAGCCGACGCCAACCAGCACGAGAACCTGTACCAGCACGACCTGGGCATCGTCCGGCTGCGCCGCCACATGCGCAACCTGGCGCAGGCGCAGCTGGCGCAAGCCGAGGCCGCCACGGCCTGAACTGCAAGCAAGCGAGCATCGCCATGTCTTCTCCCACGCTGAACGCCCTCGTGCACACCATGCGCTACGAGGCCGACGGCATCGTCAGCGTCGAGTTCCGGCCGGCCACGCCGGCGGTGGACTTTCCCGCCTTCGAGGCCGGCTCCCACATCGACCTGCACCTGCCCAACGGGCTGGTGCGCAGCTACTCGCTGTGCAACCCCTCGAGCGACCGCCAGCGCTACGTGGTGGGCGTGCTCAACGACCGCAAGAGCCGCGGCGGCTCGCGCTACGTGCACCAGCAACTGCGCGTGGGCATGACGCTGCCCATCTCGGCACCGCGCAACAACTTCAAGCTGGAAGAGGGCGCCGAACGCTCGGTGCTCGTGGCCGGCGGCATCGGCGTGACGCCCATCTGGTGCATGCTGCAGCGGCTCATCGCCATCGGCAAGCCGGTGGAGTTCGTGTACTGCGCGCGCACCCGCAAGGAAGCCGCCTTCTGCGACGCCATCGAGGCGCTGGCCACCGAAAAATCGGTGCAGCTCACCTGGCACTTCGACGACGAGAAGGGCGCGCCGCCCGACCTCGCGTCGCTGCTGGCCGGCAAGGGCGCCGCCAGCCACTACTACTGCTGCGGCCCCACGCCGATGCTCGACGCCTTCGAAAAGAGCTGCGAGCAACTGGGCTATGCCAACGCCCACATCGAACGCTTCGCCGCCGTGCATGTGGAGGCGCCCAGCGCCACGCAGACCTGCGTGGTGCAGTGCGCCAAGAGCGGCAAGAGCGTCGAGGTGCCTCCGGGCAAGTCGATTCTCGACAGCCTGATCGACGCTGGCCTCAACCCCGATCACAGCTGCAAGGAAGGCGTCTGCGGCGCCTGCGAAACGGCGGTGCTCGAGGGCGAAGTCGATCACCACGACGGCATCCTCACCAAGATCGAACGTGCGTCCAACAAGACCATGATGATCTGCGTCTCTCGCTGCAAGGGCGAGCGGCTGGTGCTGGACATCTGAACGAGAAGGCCACAACCCAAAAGACGGCCGAGAGAAGAAAACCAACCGAGACATTCAATGAAAAAGTACTTGATCGCGATGGCTGCGGCCACCGCGGCTGGCGGAGCGCTGGCCCAATCTTCCGTGACGCTCTTCGGCGTCGTCGACGCCTCCGTGGTCTACACGCGCGGCAGCGGCAACGGATCGGCCCACAAGACGCAGCTGGGCAACAGCGGCAACATGTTCAGCCGCCTCGGCTTTCGCGGCACGGAAGACCTCGGCGGCGGCTACTCGGCCAACTTCTGGCTCGAGATGGGCCTGCAGAACGACAGCGGCACGGGCTTTCCGTCGAACTCGAACAACCAGGCCAGCGGCAACGGCACGCCCGGCGTGCTGAGCTTCAACCGCCGCTCGACCGTGAGCCTGGCCGGCCCCTTCGGCGAAGTGCGCCTGGGCCGCGACTACGTGCCCGCCTTCTGGAACACCGCGATCTTCGACCCCTTCGGCACCGGCGGCGGCATCGGCGCCAACCAGATCTACTTCTCGGGCCTGGGCGGCCTGGTGGCGCCCACCGGCACGCGCGCCTCGAACAGCATCGGCTACTTCCTGCCGGCCAACCTGGGCGGCTTCTACGGCCAGGTGATGTACGCGATGGGCGAGAACGATTCGAACTCGGTGCTGCCCGGCACCCAGGTGTCGAACAAGCGCGACGGCCAGCACACCGGCGCGCGCTTCGGCTACCAGAGCGGCGGCCTCAACGTGGCGCTGGCCACCGGCCGCACGCGCTACGCCGCCGGCGACCTGCGCGTGACCAACCTGGGCGCGTCCTACACCTTCGATGCGGCGCTCATGAACCTCAAGCTCACGAGCGAGCTGTACAAGGAATCGAAGGGCAGCACCGACGCCAAGGGCGTGCTGGTCGGCTTCCAGCTGCCCATCGGGCCGGGCGAGATCAAGGCCTCGTACGCGCGCTACAGGCTGGAGCCGCTCAATGCGGTGCTCGAGCCCACGACGTCGAAGCTGGCCCTGGGCTACGTGCACAACCTGTCCAAGCGCACGGCGGTGTACGGAACCATTGCCCGCATCAGCAACAAGAACGGCGCAACGCAGGCTTTGGCCGGCGCCATCACGCGGCCCAACCGCGCCTCCAGCGGCGTCGAGTTCGGCATGCGCCATATGTTCTAGGCGCGGCAAGACAGCGCGCACCACCCCCGCAAGAGAGAGCCCCGGTCATGCAGAGCAAGAACTTCCGTTGGTACGGCGTCATCACGCTGTTCGTGATCGTGGCGATCTCTTACGTCGACCGCATCAACATCGCGGTGCTGATCACCGATGCGGCCTTTCTGAAGCACGTGGGCCTCGACGCCTCCGACCGCGTGAGCCAGGGCCTCCTAGCCACGGCCTTCATGCTGGGCTACGGCATCTCGGCCTTCGTGCTCACGCCGTTCTGCTCGGCGCTGTTCGGCGTGCGGCGCAGCCTGATCTACGGCCTCGTGCTGTGGGGCGTGGTGACCTGGGCCTCGCCCATGTTCAACAGCTACGGCCTGCTGCTGGCCTCGCGCGTGCTGCTGGGCGTGTCGGAGGGGCCGCTGTTCTCGCTGGCTTCGTCGTACATCAAGGCGCACTTCAAGAGCGACGAGAACGGCAAGCCCAATGCGCTGGTGAACATGGGCACGGGCCTGGGCCTGGCGGTGGGCTATCCGCTGGTGGGCTACCTGCTCACGCAGTTCGAATGGGACAGCTCGTTCCACGTGCTGGGCGTGCTCAACATCGTGCTGGGCATTCCGCTGGTGCTGGCCTTCGTGCGCATGCCTGCGGGGCACGGCGACGGCATCAAGCCCTCGTCGCTGGGCGATGCGATATCGCGCGTGGCGGGCATCGTGAAAGGTGCGCTGCACACGCGGCACCTGTTCCTCATCACGCTGCTGACCTCGGCGGCGCTGGCCTACCTCTGGGGCAGCAGCAACTGGCTGCCGACTTACCTGCGCGAGGCGCGCGGCTTCTCGCTGCGCGAGATGGGCTGGATCGCCTCGCTGCCGCAGTACGCCACCGTGCTCGCCGTGTTCACGGGCGGCGTGCTCATCGACAAGCTGGGGCGCGACCGCGTGCCCTTCATCTTCATGGGCGCGAGCGCGGGCGTGGCACTGTCGGTGCTGCTGGCGATCAATGCGCGCGACCCGTACATGGCCGCGACCTGCCTCGTAGCGGCGAACTTCTTCTGGGGCCTGCAGAGCCCCGCCATTCCGAGCACCGTGCAGCACTGCTCGCGGCCCGAGCACACGGCCAGCGCCTTCGGCGTGACCAACGGCGTGGGCAGCCTCGTAGCGGGCTTCATGCCGGCGCTGATGGGCGGCGTGATCACCGCGGTGTCGCACGGTGGTGGCGCAGCGCACACAGCGGTCACCGCGGCCTCGTCGGCGGCGGGTTTCTTCGCGGGCTTTGCACTGCTCATCGGCACGCAGGTCGTCGTGTTCGCGTGCGGCTTTCTGCTGTGGTGGCGCGAGCGCGCGCAACGCACTGCTGCAGTCTCTGGTTCACAGCTTTCGTAGCCTTCGCCGCGGCTTGAACCTTCGTACTGTGGCCGCTTCGTCACAGTGAAGGCCCCGTGTTTTTGTCATCTGCGTGAGCAGGTGTTTCGGTCGCAGAACCATCTTCGTAGTGCATGGCATGCGTTGCATGTCATGACGCCATTCGGCCTATCGCGCGCGAACAATTGGAGAGAGAAAAGTTCCGCGGATCGTTGAGCTCATTGCATCGATCAGCTACAACTGCGTGCACTTCAACGGACGAGGGAATGCGCGTGAAATCAACCACAAGAGCCGCAGCCAGTCTTGCCGTCGCCATCGCTTTCGCCATGGCCCCGGCCGTTCACCTGACGGGTGAACGCATCGCGTCGATGCACGGGCACTGAGCCCGGCCCGCGACACCCCACCGCGTTCACACGCTCCCCCCACACCCCGCGTCCTGACGGGAATGGCGCCGCTCGCCCCGCGCATTCTGGGACCACCGCAGCACACGCGGTGCGGTCCGGCTTGAGCCTGCGTTCCTGACGAACGGTTTGTTCGCCGGGAGGGCGCTGTGCTGCCCGTGATCTGTCGTTCCACTCATCCCGCGCGCGTCACGTGCATCACCGGCTATCCGCCGGTGCCTGCGGTGCGGCGCATGTTCCTTACCAAGAGTACCCAGAGGCGATCATGAAATCACTGAATACACCTGTCGTTCATTGCCTGGCCCTCACGGCCGTGACCCTTGCCGCGCTGACGGCCTGCGGCGGCGGAGACAGCGGCGGTGGCGCATCGTTCGGCGGCTCCGGCCTGAACGCGCCGTCGCTGGCCAACGCGCCCGCGGCCGACAGCGGCGACACCACCAAGAAGACCCCCGACGACGGCGTGCCCGCCGCATCCGATGCAGCGGTGGCCGCGGTCGATCGTTCGGCCCGGCCGATGGAGCTGCCTGACACTGTCTGGCCCGTGAACTACAAGCTGTGGTTCCGCCCCGATGCGGCGCTCAAGACGTTCGTGGGCCGCGCCGACGTGGAGATCGACGTGCTCAAGCCGGTGGACGCCATCGTCGTCGCCGCGCACGACCTCAACTTTGCGCGCGGGCGCACCACGCTGCGCAAGGTGTCCAAGCCGGGCGAGGTGATCCCGCTGATTCCAACGCCGCAGACGCGCGGCGACTTCGTGCAGCTGCGCCTGAACGATGGCCAGATCGCCAAGGGCAAGTACCTGCTGCACATGGAGTGGGACGGCAAGATCCAGTTCTCCGACGCCGAGTACTGCACGCCGGACGTGATGGCGAAGAACCCGCTGTGCTCGGCCGCGTCGGGCATCTTCAAGGTGGGCCTTTCCACGCCCGAGGGCGTGAGCAGCGACGCCATCGTGACGCAGGGCGAAACCAACTTCGCACGCCAGTGGTTCCCAGGCTGGGACGAGCCGGCCTTCCGCCACACCTTCGAGATCTCGGCCGAGGTGCCGGGCGACTGGAAGACCGTGTCCAACGGCGCGCAGACCGAGGCCGTGAAACTGCCCGACGGCTACCAGCGCGTGGCCTTCGAGAAGACGCCTTCGATGCCGATGTACCTGGCCTTCTTCGGCGGCGGCAAGTTCGACATCCTGGCCGACACCTTCAAGAACCCGCTCGATGGCAGCGACATGGCGCTGCGCTGGTTCACGCCGCCGGGCCGCTCCGACTGGGCCAAGTTCGCGATGGAGTGGACCAAGGTGTCGATGGACTACTACTACAAGTACACCGGCATCTCGTTGCCCTTCAAGAAGTTCGACACCGTGGCCGCCAACGACAGCTACGACAACAAGCCCAACACCGGCTTCGGCGGCATGGAGAACTGGGGTGCGATCTTCGAGTTTGCCGATGCGGTGCTCACCAAGCCCGGCGACAAGCCCACGCTGTACTCGGTGACCGTGGTCACGCACGAGGTGGCGCACCAGTGGTTCGGCGACCTCGTCACGCTCGACTGGTGGGACAACGTGTGGCTCAACGAGTCGTTCGCGCGCTGGTTCGAACGGCGCACCACGATCAAGTTCCACCCCGAGTACTACAGCTTCTCCGACTACGTGCTGGACAAGCACAACGTGATCGTGGCCGACCTGAAGCCGTCGGCCGTGCCGGTGCAGCGCAACCTGAACGACGCGGGCTCCTTCGGCTTCATCAGCCCGGCGATCTTTGTCTACAACAAGGGCAGCCACGTGCTGGAGATGGTGCAGAACTACATCGGCGAAGAGGCGATGCAGAAGGGCCTGCAGATCTACCTGAAGGACTATGCGTACGGCAACGTCACGCCCACGCGGTTGTGGACCTCGCTGGAGAAGGCCGCCGGCGGCAAGAAGGTGAGCGAGATCGGCGACAGCTTCATCCGCCAGACCGGCATTCCGCTGCTCACGGTCGATGCGCAGTGCGCCGGCGACCGCACCTACGTGAACATCACGCAGGAGTCGTTCCCCAACCAGAACCAGTTCCCGGCCTCGACGTGGACCATTCCCGTCACGCTGGCGTACGGCGACGCGATGGAAAAGCGCGAGACCTTCGTGATGTCGAACAACGCCACGCAGGTCGAGCTGCCGGGTTGCACCGCGGTGCTGGCCGGGCCGACGGGGCAGGACTACTACGTGAGCAACTACAGCGCGCCGTCGTGGAGCAACCTGCTGGCCAAGGTGCAGAACTTCGCGGGCAACAAGCCGCTGCTGCTGAACATCGAGCGCGATGCCTTCCGCCTGCTGGGCGTGGGGCGCATCACGCAGGCGCAGTACGACCAGATCAAGGGCGTGCTCAACCTGCCGGCGCCGCTGCTCGCCAAGACGCAGCTGAGCCAGCAGAAGATGGCGGCGGTGGACGCGGGCGGCAAGGAAGAGTACCCGCACGCGCTGCGCTTCCAGGGCAAGCTGCCGCTGCGCGAGAACCAGAAGCGTTGAGTTGAACTGAACTCACTTTCATGAACCCTCGCATGTGCCGCCCGGCGGCGCATGCGTCACCACTTCATCCGAACCCATGAAAAAGCTTCTGAACTCTTTGCTGGCAGTGGCCTGTGTGTCACTGCTCTCGGCCTGCGGCGCGCGCGGCGGGCCCGAGACCGAACTGGTCGGTGTCTACGCCGTCGAACGCAACGGCGTGCTCAAGGAGGTCGTCAAGATCGAGCGCGACGGCGACCGCTACATCATGCGCGACAAGGTGCGCACACCCGAGTGGAGCGAACCGAAGATGCAGCTGCAGCCGGTGACGCGCGAGCGCTGGAGCCGCATCACCACCGACACGGAGAACACGTCCTTCGTCGGCATCTCGAGCGACCAGCTCGGTATCTTCAAGGTGCCGCCCGGTTGGCAGAAGAACGGCTTCAAGACCCAGACGGGCTACTTCCTGTTCTATTCGCAGGGACCGGTGGAGGCCCACAAGCTCTGATCGGCCGCCGCCACCACCACGACAGCACCCAGCGGGCACAGGACACTGGGTGCTTCCCGCAGCGAAATCAAGGAGGAGGGGCGAAGCCCCGGGGGACATTCGCGGAGGGAAGTACCCGGTGGCCTGTGCACGCGCCCTGAACGAGCGCGCTTGATCAGGGCGCGACGATCGCGCCTTCGATGCGATGGCGTTTCAACGCATCGGCCACAAAGCCCGAAGCCTTCATCTCTTCGACAAAGGAAGAGAGCAGCGCCTGCGCCTCGGCCCCCCGGCTGGCCGGCGTCCCCATCGCCTGCTGGATCACCATGAAGCGCCCCGGCAGCACACGCACGCCCGGCGCGCGAGTCGCTTCGCCTTCGAGCAGCTGGCGAATGCCCGCCGCCACCTCGACCTGCCCCGCGCGCAATGCAGCGAGCGCAGGCCCCGCGCCCTGAAGGCGCACGATCTCGGCCGCCTTGATCTCGCGCGTGAGGAACAGGTCGTAGGCGCTCCCAGAGCCGACCGAGATGCGGTGGCCTTCAGCATCGACCTGCGCGTTGTCGGTCAGCGCAGAGGATTCGGGCACGAGGTAGCTGCCTTCGATCAGCACATACGGCGCCGTGAAGCGAAGGCCTTCGCTGCGTGCCGGGTCGACCGCGAAGAAACCGATGTCGGCCTTCTCGTTCTTCACCGCGTCCACCGAGGCCGCGGCCTTCTCGAACACCACCAGCTCGATGCCCACGCCAAGCCGCCGCGCGAACTCGCGGGCCAGGTCGATCGACACGCCGACCGGCTCGCCCGTGGTGGCGTCCTTGTTGGCGAGGATCGGATTGCCGAGGTTGATCGAGGCGCGCAGCGTGCCGCTGGGCGCGAAGGCGGTCACGAGGGCGGAAGAGGGCGAAGTGGTCATGGCGTCCGTTCGTCGGGAAGGCGGAAGGAGGGGATGAAGGCCGCCAGTTTACGGGCCGTGAGGCCGCCGGTTCAGCGCGCCATTCACCGCGCGGAGAGCGGCTCCAGCCCCGTCTTCGCGATGGTCGGCGCCGCGGCCGGCGCGTTGAGGTAGCGGATCAGCTGGCGCGCCGCCTCCGGCTGCTTCGAGGCCGCGGCCACGCCGGCCGAGAACACCGTCACGCGCTGCACCTCGGCGGGCAGCGGGCCGATGTAGTCGATGCCCTCGATGGGCAACAGCTCGCTCACCTGCTGCAGGCCGAGGGCCGCGTCGCCGCGCGCCACCACCGTGCCCACGCGCTCGCTCAGGATGCGCTTGCTCTTGGGCTTCACCTGGTCCTCGATGCCCAGCGTCTTGAGCAGCTCGGTCTCGTAGTAGGTGCCGCTCGCGCTCGCCGAATAGGCGATCGACGGCGCCGCGAGCAGCGTGCGCTTGAGCGCATCGACCGTGCCGATGTCGGGCTTGGGCGCGCCCTTGCGCACCGCGAAGCCGATCGACGAACGCACCAGGTCGACCTGGCTGCCCGCCACCACCTTGCCCTGCGCCACCAGCGCATCGAGCGCGGGGCGCGCCAGGATCACGACGTCGGCCGGCTCGTTGCGCCCCAGGCGGCTGGGAATCGAATCGCTGGCGTTGCCCATCGACGCGCCGTAGGCCGTCTTCACGCTGCGCCCGGTGCTGCGCTCGAAGCCGGGGCGCAGCTCGTTGTAGGCGGCGGTGAAGCCGCCGGAGGTCATGACGTGGATGTCGCCTGTGGCGGCGGGTGGGGTGCTGACGCAACCGGCGAGCGCGAAGGAGGCGGCCAGCGCCAGGGCGGCGCGGCGGGTCAGGGCGGAACGGGGGAAGGCGAAGGCTGTCACGGCGTGTGTCTCCTGAAGATCGTGCCGTGTCATCGTAGGGGCCGAGGCTGTCAATCGGCCTTCAGGAAATTCGGGGTTACTACTAGCGCGAGGGCTTGGGCGGGTCCGCGTCCTTGGCGGGCGCAGCCGCCGCCGGCAGGCGCCCACGCTTCGCCAGCCCTTCGCGCAGCAGGAACTCGACCTGCGCGTTCGCGCTGCGCAGCTCCTGGGCCGCCAGCCGCTCGATCTCGGCCCACAGGGCCGGATCGATGCGCAGCGGGTAGGACTTCTTACCGGGACTGGCCATCAGGGAACAACGACGTGGCGGCGGTGAACAGGTGCCGTGGATGCATCAGGTATAGAGCGTGCCCGTGTTGACCACGGGCTGGGTTTCGCGGTCCGAGCACAGTACCACCAGCAGGTTCGACACCATCGAGGCCTTGCGCTCGTCGTCGAGCACAACGAGGTTGCGCTCCGACAGGCCCTTGAGGGCGGCCTCGACCATGCCCACCGCGCCCGCCACGATCTGGTGCCGCGCGCTCACGATGGCCACCGCCTGCTGGCGCCGCAGCATCACCTGGGCGATCTCGGGCGCATAGGCCAGGTGGGTGAGCTTGGCATCGAGCACCTCGACGCCGGCGCTGGCGAAGCGCTGGTTCAGCTCGGCCTTGAGGGCGTCGGCCACCACGTCCAGGCCGGCGCGCAGCGTGACCTCGTCGCTTTGCAGGTCGTCGCCGCTGTCGTAGGCGTAGAGCGTGGCCAGGTGGCGGATGGCGGCTTCGGACTGGATGGCGACGAACTTGTTGTAGTCGTCGATCTCGAACACGGCCTGCGCCGTGTCGTGCACGCGCCAGACCACGGCCGCGCCGATCTCCACCGGGTTGCCGCGCTTGTCGTTCACCTTCAGCGGCGGCGTGTTGAGGTTGCGCGCGCGCAGCGAAATTTTCTGGCCCGACTGGAACGGGTTGGTCCAGCGCAGTCCCTCGCTGCGGTCGGTGCCCTGGTACTTGCCAAAGAGCGTGAGGATGATGCCCTCGTTGGGCTTGAGCATGTACAGGCCCGGCAGCAGCGAGACGCCGACGACGATCAGCAAGATGCTCAGGGGCAGCGGCATCATCCGCCGCACGAGAACCCAGGCGCCGACCGCAAGGATCAGCAGCGCCACGGCGACGATGCCGTATCCGTTGACGGACCGGTACGGCCGCTCCCTGCGGACCGGGCGAGGGATGGACGGGGTCTGCTCGTGCATGAAGGCCTCCTGTTGAAAGTGATATCACTTTAATATCTTTTTGGAGGTCGTCAAGGATTTCTTTCGGCTCGCCTTCACCGGTTCGGCTGCCTCGCGCAGGCACTGCGCAAACTGCGCGACGAGGGGCGGGCTGGCGCGTGGCTTGCGCTGCAGGAGGCCGATCTCGCGATGGAACGTGGCCTCGCCGAGGGACAGCATGCGCACGCCCGGCGGCAGCGGCAGGTGGGCCTCGACCCACGGCACGAGCGCAACGCCCAGGCCCTTGGAGGCCAGGTGGATGAGCCCGGAGATTTCGTCGACCTCGATGGCGTCGCTGACCACGAGGCCTTCGCGCTGGAGGAATCGTTCGACCATGCGCCCGCCGAACGATGCGCGGTCGTAGCGCAGGAACGGCTGTTCCTGCAGCAGGGTGCGCCAGTTCCTGCCCGGCACGCTCGCGGGGGCAATGAGCACATAGGGCTCGCGCACCAGGGTCTGCCACGTCAGCTCGGGAAGAATGCCGAAAGGCGGCCGGATGATCACGGCCGCATCGATGCTGCCGGCGTCCAGGTCGTCCATCAGCCGCATCGACACGCCGGGCGAGATGTGCACGCGCAGCAGGGGGAAGCCGGCGCGCAGTTTCTCGAGCGCCCGCGCCACCAGTGTCGGCTGCGCGGACGCGATGGCGCCGATGCGCAGCAGCCCGGCGTTCGCAGCGTCGTCGGGCAGCTCGCCGAGCTTGGCGTAGAGGCCGCAGATTTCTTCCGCCCGTCCCAGCGTGGTCTCGCCCGCCGCATTCAAGGTGGCAGAGCGGCCCGTGCGATCGAAGAGCTGGAACCCCAGGGATTCCTCGAGCCGCTTGATCTGGCTGCTGACGGCCGATTGCGTGAGGCCGATGCGCTCTCCTGCCGCGGCGAATGTGCCGTGGCGACACACGGCGATGAAGGTTCGAAGCTCGGTGATCATTCGGGATTCATCGAAATGGGTGGTGCTCAGCGATGAAATATATCGTTTTCGGTTATGTGGCTCGCTGCTTAGAGTTTGCTCACCCTGAACTCCTTGATCGATGAACCCCATGAGCACCCCCACTGCACGCATCCCGTTCCACCTGGCCTTTCCCGTGCGCGACATCGCCGAGGCGCGCGCCTTCTACGGCGAGTTGCTCGAATGTCCCGAAGGCCGCAGTTCGACCGAGTGGGTCGACTTCAACTTCCACGGCCACCAGATCGTGGCGCACCTGGCGCCCGACGAATGCGGCCACAAGACGCACAGCGCCGTGGACGGCCATGACGTGCCCGTGCGCCACTTCGGCGCCGTGCTGCCGATGGACCTGTGGCAGGCGATGGCCGACAAGCTCATCGCACGCCAGACGCCATTCGTGATCGAGCCCTACATCCGGTTCAAGGGCGAGCCCGGCGAACAGGCGACGATGTTCTTTCTCGACCCGTCGGGCAACGCCATCGAGCTGAAGTCCTTTGCGGACCTGGATTCGCTGTTCGCCGTCTGAAAGCGCCGACGTGAAAACAACCCACTGCCTTCTGGCGGCCGCAACGGCCGCGGCGCTCTTGCTGAGCGCCGGGCGTGCATCCGCCCAAACCGACGTGCTGAAGAAGATCAGGGAGTCCGGCGCCATCACCATGGGTGTGCGCGACGCCTCGGGCGCCATGTCCTTCACCCTGGGGCCCGGCAGCTACACGGGCTTTCACGTCGAGGTCTGCGAACGTGTCATTGCCGACATCGGGAAGGCGTTGCAGATCGGCAAGATTCACGTGAAGTACCAGCTCGTCACGCCGCAGAACCGCATGCCGCTCGTGCAGAACGGAACGGTCGACATCGAGTGCGGCACCACGACCAACAATGCGGCGCGCCAGAAAGACGTCGCGTTCGCTCCGACGCTCTATGTCGAAGGGGTTCGCATCGCGGTCAAGGCGACATCCGGCGTTGCTTCGGCGGCTCAGCTCGCCGGCAAGGCGGTGGCCGTCACGACGGGGAGCACCTCCGTCCAGCTGCTGAGAAAACTCAAGCGCGACAACGCCCCGGAGATTGCGGAGGTGTACGCCAAGGACAACAGCGAAGGGTTCCTGCTGCTCGAATCGGGCCGCGCGGAGGGCTTCGTCGCCGACGGGCAGATCCTTGCCACCTTGATTTCCAGGAGCAAGGAGCCCGCGCAGTACCGGCTGCTCGACCAGGTGCTCAGCGTCGAGCCGATCGCGATCATGATTCCCAAGGGCGATGCCGCGTTCAAGAAGCTGGTCGATCAAAGCGTCCTGGCGTTGGCAAGGAGCGGGGAGGCCGCGCGGCTCTACGACAAGTGGTTCATGCAACCCATTGCGCCGCACGGCGCGAAGGTGGGGCTGCCGGCCAGTGCCCTGACCAGGGCCGCCTGGGCCAACCCCAGCGACAAGCCGATGGAAGACTACGAGGTGCGATAGGGCGGCACCCGCAAGGCGACGAGGTCGAATCAGGCGATCAGGTCGAAGCAGCAGCCCGCGTAGTACGGCTTGTCGCCGCCATCGACGAAGGGCACCTCGATCGGCTTGCCCTCGTTGCGCCACACGTCGCGCTTGCGGTAGCCGGCGCGTGCCAGGTCGGCCAGCAGCTCGTCGTGGTGCTGGATGCGGTAGGCGCACACGGCCACGCCGATGCTGTTGAGCGTGTAGATCGTGCGCTCGGGGTGCACGGCCGTGGTGTTCATGACGATGCGCCGGGGCTTCACGGCGAGCGCGGAAAGAATCGCGTCCATGCGCATCGGCAGGTACTGCAGGCTGCCCGACACGTACAGCACGTCGCAGCCGCTCGCGTCGCGGTAGTCGGTGGTGAAGCCGAGCTGCGCGGTCGCCTCGCGCTTGACGGCCATCGCGCGGCCGCTCTCGACCACGCCGGGCACGTCGCACACCGTCCAGCGCAGGGTGTCGGGGTAGCTCAGCACGCGCCGGAAGGCGTAGTACTTGATGCCGACGTGCCCGCCCAGGTCGAACACGCGCGTCAGGCCCGCATCGATGGAGCGGCCCAGCCAGAAGAGGCCGGGATAGTCGTAGAAATAGATCTGCGGGCTGTAGAGCTCGCCCGCGTCGGCGTTGGCGTAGCCGATGGCCTTGGAGGGCGGCGCGCCGGCCTCGGCCGCCTCGAAGCTCTCGAACGACCCCATGAAGAGGTTCTCGTCCGTGTTGTTCAGGAACTTGCGCCGGTAGGCGCTTTCGCGGGGCGGGAAGGTCAGCAGGCTTGAAAGCATGTCTCTCTCCTGTGGCTCTGCCCATTCTGAGCGCAACCGGCGCCTTTGGGGCGATAGCCCAGCGCCGCGGGGGCGGTTACCCCGTGGGGCTTTACATGCCGCTCGCCAGTGCCGCAGCCGCCGCGCGGGTCTCCACCCCCAGCTTCTCGAAGATGTGCTCCAGGTGCTTGTTCACCGTGCGTGGGCTGGTGCCCAGGATCTCGCCGATGTCGCGGTTGGTCTTGCCCTTGGCGAGCCAGGACAGCACCTCGGTCTCGCGCGGCGTGAGGGCCGCGTCGGCCAGGCGCGCGGCCGGGCCTTCGCGCTGGATGGCGAACAGCAGCATCGTCTCGCCGAGCGCCGCCGCGCCCAGGTTGCGCACCGACAGGCGCATGCCCGTGGCGGTGCCGATGGCGATCGATGCACCCGGCGCCAGCGCAGGCTCCACCGACGCGGGCAGGCGCCCCGGCGCCACCGGGTCTTCGAGCGCGTGCAGCCACAGCGCGGCCTGCGGCGAGCGCCAGGCGATGCGCCCGCGCGTGTCGACGAACACCACGCCCATGCCCGCCACGTCGACCGCGTCGCGCGCCATGCGCGTGATGCGGGCGTTGCGCGTGTGCGTGTGCAGGCGCGCCAGCACCTCCTGCGCGCGGATCGGCTTCACCACGTAGTCGACGCCGCCGCACTCGAAGCCCTCGACCACGTGCGCGGTTTCCGACAGGCCCGTCATGAACAGCACCGGAATGTGCGCCAGCGCCGCGTTGGCCTTGATGCGCCGGCAGGTCTCGAAGCCCGAGAGGCCGGGCATCAGGCCGTCGAGCAGGATCGCGTCGGGCACCACCAGCTCGAGCCGCTGCAGCGCGGCCTCGCCGTCGGCCGCCACCAGCACGGTGTAGCCGCTGGCCTCGAGCGTGTCGCACAGCATGCCCAGGCTGCTGGGGGCGTCGTCCACCACCAGCACGACGGGGCGTTCGGATTCATGACCGGGCAAGGGGAGTGTCTGCATCTTCTGCCAGTGCGTTGCGGAGGTTGTCGAGTTCGAAGCGCGCGACCATGCCGCGCAGCCAGGTGCAGGTGGCCGCCGCCGCGGGCGAGGCCGCGGCCAGCCGGTCGAGCGCGGTGTGCAGGCCGCGCACATGGCCCATCTGCACCAGGCGCATGAGGTCGGCGCGGTCGTCTTCGCCGAGCGCGAGCAGGGGCGGGCGCGGCGGCGCGAGGTCGGGGTCGGCGGGCGGCGGCATCGCATCGCCGGTCGCCAGCCATTCGAGGCCCAGGTGCCGTTCCAGCGTGGCGATGAGTTCCGACTCGATCACCGGCTTGCCCACGAAGGCCTGGCAGCCCGCGGCGCGCAGCCGGTCGGCCTGGTTCTCGAACATGTTGGCCGAGACGATGATGATCGGCAGTTCGGCAAAGCCCGAGGCCCGCACCGAGCGCGCGGTCTGCCAGCCGTCCATGTCGTCCATCGTCAGGTCCAGCAGGATGGCCGAGGGCAGCTCTTCGCGCAGGCTGTCCAGGCACTCGGTGCCGCTGGCCGCCTCGCGCACCGTGAAGCCCAGCGGCGCGAGCATGCCGGCGAGCATCTGGCGCTGCACCGGCTGGTCGTCCACCACCAGCAGCGTGCGGCGCTCGCCCAGGTAGCCCGACACCGGTTCGCGCGAGCCCGCCTGCGGGCCGGGGTCAGCCACCTCACGCAGGTACACGCGCACGCTGAAGGTGCTGCCCGCCGACGAGGTCGACGCCAGCTTGAGCTCGCCGCCCATGAGCGAGGTGAGCAGCCCGGTGATCGTCAGGCCCAGCCCCGTGCCCGGCTCGCCGCGCCGGCGGCCCGCGGCGCCGCGCTCGAAGGGCAGGAAGATGCGCTGGCGGTCCTGCGGCGCCACGCCGATGCCGGTGTCGACCACGTCGAAGCGCAGCACCTCGCGCCGCGCGTCCACATGCAGCGTGACGGTGCCGCTGTCGGTGAAGCGCACGGCGTTGGTCAGCAGGTTGATGAGGATCTGGCGCAGCCACTTCACGTCGGCATGCACCCACGGCGGCAGCCGGCCCGCGTGCGTGTAGACGAACGCCAGGCCCTTGGCCTCGGCCTGCGGTCGCACCATCTGCACCACCTGGTCGAGAAAGGCCGGCAGCGCCAGCGGCGAGGGCTCCAGCTGCAGCCGGCCGGCCTCGATGCGCGCGAGGTCGAGCAGGCCGTCGATGAGGCCCAGCATGTGCTCGCCGCTGCGGTGGATGGTCTGCACCGCCTCGCGCGGCGGCAGGGCCGAGTCGCCGCCCTTGAGCAGGATCTGCGAGTAGCCCAGGATGCTGTTGAGCGGCGTGCGCAGCTCGTGCGTCATGCCGGCCACGTAGCGCGTCTTGGCCTGGTTGGCGGCTTCGGCGGCTTCCTTGGCGGTCTGCAGCGCGGCATCGGTGCGGCGGTGCGCTTCGATCTCCAGGGCCAGCAGGTTGTTGTGGCGGTTCGATTCTTCCTGCGCCATCTGCCGGCTCTCGCTGCCCAGCACCACCCACCACGCGGCCACGGCGGCGACCACCGAGAGCAGCGCGAACACTTTCAAAAAGGCCGTCGCCATCGCCGAATCGATGGTGCCCGCGATGGCCTCCTGCGCGTAGACCACGCCCACCACCGTGGCCAGCAGCGCGATGAGCGAGGTGGCGACCAGCAGGTAGTGCGCCACGCGGAAGTTGAGCCGTGCCGACAGCGCGGGCGGCAGCAGCGCCTGCAGCCAGCCGCTCATCTGCTCGGCCGCGCGCGAGTCGGTCTTGCAGCGGTCGTGGCAGCGCGACTCGAGCGTGCAGCACAGCGAGCAGATCGGCGCGCTGTAGGCCGGGCAGTGCGCCATGTCTTCCGACTCGAAGCTGTTGTCGCATACCGAGCACTTCACGCTCTGGCCCGGCGTCCAGCGGTCGATGTCGGTGCGCGCCAGGTAGTAGCGCCCGCGCGTCTGCCATGCGAGCAGCGGCGACACGGCCATGGCCGTGGCCAGCGCGATGAAGGGCGAGAAGGCCCGCGCCCACTGGCCCAGCGCGCCCGAGTAGGCCAGCATCGCCAGTGCCGCCGCCACCAGCATCGCGACCAGGCCCACGGGGTTGATGTCGTACAGGTGCGCGCGCTTGAACTCGATGGTCTTCGGGCTCCAGCCCAGCGGCTTGTTGATGACCAGGTCGGCCACCAGCGCGCCGACCCAGGCGATGGCGATGTTGCTGTAGAAGCCCAGCACGTGCTCCAGCGCGGCGAACACGCCCAGCGCCATCAGCAAAATCGCGATGGCCACGTTGAACACCAGCCACACCACGCGCCCCGGGTGGCTGTGCGTGAGCCGCGCGAAGAAGTTCGACCACGCCAGCGACCCCGCATAGGCGTTGGTCAGGTTGATCTTCATCTGCGAGACCACCACGAACAGCACCGTGATGCCCAGCACCCAGGCCGGGTCGCGCAGCACGTACGAGAAGCCCGTGAGGTACATCTGCGTCGGCTCGATCGCGTGGTTGGCCGGTATCTCGTGCTGCAGCGCCAGGAAGGCGAGGAACGCGCCTCCCATCATCTTCAGCATGCCCGGCACGATCCAGCCTGGCCCGGCGACCAGCACTGCCGTCCACCAGCGCCCGCGGTTGGCGGCGGTCTTCTCGGGCAAAAAGCGCAGGTAGTCGACCTGTTCGCCGATCTGCACCACGAGCGAGAAGGCCACCGTGGCCGCCGCGCCGAACATCAGCGGATCGAAGCCGCTGCTGTCCGAGGTGCGGCCCACGAGGCCGGTGAAGTCGGCATACAGCTCGGGCTTCTTCACCATCACCGCGATGAAGGGGCAGACGAACAGCACGATCCAGATCGGCTGCGTCCACAGCTGCAGCCCCGAGATCAGCGTGATGCCGCGCGCCACCAGCGGAATGATCACGATCGACGACACCAGGTACAGCAGCCACAGCGGCCAGTCCAGGTACATCTGCAGCGCCAGCGCGAGGATGGCCGCTTCGAGCGCAAAGAAGATGAAGGTGAAGCTCGCGTAGATCAGCGAGGTGAGCGTGGAGCCCAGGTAGCCGAAGCCCGCGCCGCGCGTGAGCAGGTCCATGTCGACGCCATGGCGCGCGGCGTAATACGAGATGGGCAGGCCGGTCAGGAAGGTGATGAGCCCCACCACCAGGATGGCCCACAGCGCGTTCGAGAAACCGTAGCTCAGCGCGATCGCGCCGCCGATGGCCTCCAGTGCCAGGAACGAGGTGGCGCCGAAGGCCGCGTTGGCCACGCGGAACTCCGACCACTTGCGAAAGCTGCGCGGCGTGTAGCGCAGCGCGTAGTCCTCCAGCGTCTCGTTCGCGACCCAGGCGTTGTAGTCGCGGCGGATGCGAAAGATCTTCTGTCCGGAGACGGATGTCATGGCGGGTTCTCGCGGCGGCGGCTGTGGCATGCGTCAGGTACAGCAAGAAGCGCTCCCTGCTGTCTCCTGCGTTGTCTGGCTCGGGAGTCTGCGGGTGGGGCGGGGCACCGCCGCTACGTTGAATGACGTATTCGCGCAGAGGCAAGTGATTTCTAAAGTACCAGCCATGGTGCTAGCGGCACCGTCCGATGCACTGCGATGGTGCGCGGCTCTCCCTTCTTTCAACCTGCCTGGAGTTCCTGATGTCGCGTGATTCCGACCCTTCCTCTCTCGATGCCATGGCACTGCGCCGCCGTCGCCTGTTGCAGGGCGCCGCCGCGCTGCCCGTGATGGGCCTGAGCGGCCTGAGCTTCGGCCAGGGGCAGTTCCCCACGGCCAAGGTCAACACCACCAAGCTCGCGGTGACCGACACCGAAGTCACGGTGGGCCAGCTGCATTCGTCCACCGGCACCATGGCCATCTCGGAGACCGGCTCCATCCAGGCCGAGCAACTGGCCATCGACCAGATCAACGCGATGGGCGGCATCCTGGGCCGCAAGATCAAGGTCATCAAGGAAGACGGCGCCTCCGACTGGCCGACCTTCGCCGAGAAGTCGAAGAAGCTGCTGGTCAACGACAAGGTCGCCGCCGTGTTCGGCTGCTGGACCAGCGCCTCGCGCAAGGCCGTGCTGCCGGTGTTCGAGAAAGAGAACGGCCTGCTGTACTACCCGACCTTCTACGAAGGCCTGGAGCAGAGCAAGAACGTGATCTACACGGGGCAAGAGGCCACGCAGCAGATCATCTGGGGCCTCGACTGGGGCGCGAAGGAGAAGAAGGCCAAGACCTTCTTCCTGGTCGGCTCCGACTACATCTGGCCGCGCACCTCCATGAAGATCGCGCGCAAGCACATCGAGAACTTCCAGAAGGGTTCGGTCAAGGGCGAGGAGTACTACCCGCTGGGCCATACCAACTTCAACTCGCTGATCAACAAGATCAAGGTGGCCAAGCCCGACTGCATCTTCGCGGGGGTGGTGGGCGGCTCGAACGTAGCCTTCTACAAGCAGCTCAAGGCCGCGGGCATCACGGGCGACAAGCAGTTCCTGCTGACGCTGGCCGTGACCGAAGACGAGATGACCGGCGTGGGCGGCGAGAACTTCGCGGGCTTCTATTCGTCGATGAAGTACTTCCAGACGCTGGACAACGAGAACAACAAGAAGTTCGTGGCCGCCTTCAAGGCCAAGTACGGCAAGGACGCGGTGATCGGCGACGTGACGCAGGCGGGCTACCTCGGCCCGTGGCTGTGGAAGGCGGCGGTGGAGAAGGCGGGCAGCTTCGACATCGACAAGGTGGTGGCGGCGTCGCCGGGCATCGAGCTGAAGACCGCGCCGGAGGGCTACGTGAAGCTCGACGCCAACCACCACCTGTGGAGCAAGGCGCGCATCGGGCAAGGGCAGCTGGATGGCAGCTTCAAGGTCGTTGCCGAATCGGGCGAACTGATCAAGCCCGATCCGTTCCCCAAGGGGTATCAGTAACTCCCCCGAAACGGCTCACTTCGTGTAGCCGCCTCCCCCTCAAGGGGGCGACACCAGCGGCCCGGCAAAGCCGGTTCCGCGGTGTCTCACGACTTGTTCCCTGACCCTTACCGGATATTGCGCAATGAGCCTCTCGGACATGATGAACATCGGCCTGATGCAGGGCTTCGCGGGGCTGAGCCTCTTCGCGGTGCTGCTGCTCATGGGCCTCGGGCTCGCGATCATCTTCGGGCAGATGGGCGTGATCAACATGGCGCATGGCGAGTTCATGACCATCGGCGCCTACTCGATCTTCCTGGTCGCGCAGGTGACCGAGCGCATGGCGCCCTCGCTCATGCCGTACTACTTCCCGATCGCGATCGGGCTGGCCTTCGTGTTCGCCTTCATCGCGGGCTGGCTCGTGGAATGGGCGCTGATCCGCCACCTGTACAAGCGGCCACTCGACACGCTGCTCGCCACCTGGGGCGTGAGCCTGGGCCTGCAGCAGATCTTTCGCACCTTCATCGGCCCGAAGGAAGTGAGCCCCACGCTGCCCGAGTGGCTCATGGGCTCGTGGACGCCGCATGAAGGCCTGGACATTCCGATCAACGGCCTGTTCGTGCTGGCGCTCACCGCGCTGGTCACGGGCGGCGTGCTCATCGCCTTGCACAAGAGCCGCTGGGGCCTGCGGGTGCGCGCCACCGTGGCCAACCGCACGATGGCCAACGCCACCGGCATCGACACGAAGAAGACCGACCGCCTCACCTTCGCCATCGGCTGCGGCATTGCGGGCGTGGCGGGCGCGGCCTTCACCACCATCGGCTCGACCGGGCCGACCTCGGGGTCGCTGTACATCGTCGACGCCTTCCTGGTCGTCACTTTCGGCGGCGCGGCCAGCTTGCTGGGAACGGTGGTCTCGGCCTTCGGCATTGCGCAGACCCAGTCGATCTCGGAGTTCTTCATGACCGGCTCGATGGCCAAGGTGCTGACGCTGTCGCTGATCGTGCTGATTCTCATGATGCGACCGCAGGGACTTTTCGCAGTCAAGGTCCGTCGCTGAACCCGAATCCTTCCCGGAGAACCTCCCGATGAATTTCCTCAAGGCCTCGATCCGGCGCTACCAGCTCGGCAGCCTCCTGCTGCTGGTGCTGCTGCTCGCGGTGGTGCTGCCGCTGTCGCTCGACATCTTCCGCCTCAACCTCGTGGGCAAGTACCTCAGCTACGCCTTCGTGGCCGTGGGCCTCGTCATGGTGTGGGGCTACGGCGGCGTGCTGAGCCTGGGGCAGGGCGTGTTCTTCGGCATCGGCGGCTACGCGATGGCGATGTTCCTGAAGCTCGAAGCCTCCGACCCGATCACCACCAAGATCCAGTCGACGCCCGGCATTCCGGACTTCATGGACTGGAACCAGATCACCGAGCTGCCCGCGCTGTGGCTGCCGTTCAAGAGCCTGCCGCTGAGTCTGGCGCTGGTGGTGCTGGCACCGATGGCGCTGGCCTGGCTCATCAGCTTCGCGATGTTCAAGCGCCGCGTGGGCGGCGTGTACTTCGCGATCATCACGCAGGCGGTGGCGCTGATCTGCACCGTGCTCATCATCGGCCAGCAGGGCTACACGGGCGGCGTGAACGGCATGACCGACCTGAAGACGCTGCTGGGCTGGGACACCCGCACCGACAGCGCCAAGTACATCCTCTACTACGTCTGCGTGGGCCTGCTGGTGGCCAGCATCGTGCTGTGCCGCTGGGTGCAGACGAGCAAGCTGGGCACGCTGCTGCTGGCCATGCGCGACAAGGAAGACCGCGTGCGCTTCTCGGGCTACGACGTGTCGAACTTCAAGGTCTTCACCTTCTGCCTGGCGGCCGGGCTCTCGGGCATCGGCGGCGCGATGTTCGCGCTGCAGGTGGGCTTCATGTCGCCGAGCTTCGTGGGCATCGTGCCCTCGATCGAGATGGTGATCTTCTGCGCCGTCGGCGGCCGCATGAGCCTGGTGGGCGCGGTGTACGGCGCGCTGCTGGTGAACGCGGGCAAGACGCTGTTCTCCGAGAGCTTTCCCGACCTGTGGCTGTTCCTGATGGCCGCGCTCTTCATCGGCGTGACCATGGCCTTCCCGATGGGCCTGGCGGGTCTGTGGGAAGACACGATCAAGCCGTGGTGGGCCTCGCGCCGCCAGGCCCTGCGCGACGCCGCGACGAAGCCACCGCCCGCCGCCGTGTCGGCCCCTTCACCCGTCGCTGCGCCGCAGGCCGAGGCCGTGCTGCCCGAAGGCATCGGCCGCCAGCGCGCTTGACCGAACCCGGAGTCCCACCCCATGAGCAACACCGACTTCGCCCTCGCCGTGGAAGACCTCAGCGTCTCCTTCGACGGCTTCAAGGCCATCGACGACCTGACGCTGTACATCGACAGGAACGAGCTGCGCGTGATCATCGGCCCCAACGGCGCCGGCAAGACCACGCTGCTGGACCTGATCTGCGGCAAGACGCGCGCCAGCGCCGGCAGCATCAAGTTCAAGAACACCGAGCTCACGAAGATGGCCGAGCACAAGCGCGTGCGGCTGGGCATCGGGCGCAAGTTCCAGACGCCGTCGATCTACGAGAACCTCAGCGTGTTCCAGAACCTGGAGGTGTCCTTTCCGAAGGGGCGCTCGGTGTTCGGCGCGCTGGCCTTCCAGTGCGACGACGAGGTCAAGGGCAAGGTGCAGGCCATCGCCACGGAGATCGGCCTGGCCGACAAGCTCGGCACCGAAGCGGGCCTCCTGAGCCACGGCCAGAAGCAGTGGCTGGAGATCGGCATGCTGCTGATGCAGGAGCCCGAGCTCCTGATGCTCGACGAGCCCATTGCCGGCATGAGTGCGCGCGAACGCGAGCTCACGGCCGACCTGCTGCAGCGCATCTGCCGCAACCGCGCCGTGATCGTCATCGAGCACGACATGGCCTTCGTGAAGCAGATCGCGCACAAGGTCACCGTGATGCACCAGGGAAAGATCCTCGCCGAAGGGCCGATGGAGAAGGTGCAGGCGGACCCGAAGGTCATCGACGTCTACCTGGGCCACTGAACCATGAGCACCATCATGCTGAAGGTCGACGACCTGCACACCGCCTACGGCCAGAGCGAGGCGCTGCACGGCATCTCGTTCGTGGGCCATGCCAACGAAACCATCGCCATCATGGGCCGCAACGGCATGGGCAAGACCACGCTGTTCAAGAGCCTCATGGGCGTGCTGCCGATCAAGAGCGGGCGCATCGAAGTGGCGGGGCAGGACGTGTCGCGCGACGAGAGCTTTCGCCGCGTGGCCAAGGGCATCGCGTACGTGCCGCAGGGCCGCATGATCTTCCCGACGCTGACCGTGGAAGAGAACATCCAGACCGGCCTGGAGAACTCGAAGACCCGCCGCATCCCCGAAGAAATCTACGCGCTCTTCCCCGTGCTGTGGGACATGAAGAGCCGCAAGGGCGGCAACCTCTCCGGCGGCCAGCAGCAGCAGCTCGCCATTGCGCGCGCGCTCGTCACCGACCCCAAGGTGCTGCTGCTCGACGAGCCCACCGAGGGCATCCAGCCTTCGATCATCAAGGACATCGCCAAGGCGCTCAACGAGATCCGCAAGCTGCGCGGCATCACCATCGTCGTGTCCGAGCAGGTGCTGAGCTTCGCGATGGACGTGGCCGACCGGCTGTTCGTCATCGAAGGCGGCCGCCTCGTGCACGAGACCGCGCGCGACAAGACCGATGTGGAACACATCAAAGCCTATCTCTCTGTCTAACCACAACCCCAGGAGCCACTGCACATGACGGACACGCTGATCAAGGTCGACCTGACCAAGCCGCCCACGGAGAACGAGAACATCCACAACCGCTGGCATCCGGACATTCCGATGGCCTGCTGGGTCAACCCGGGCGACGACTTCATCCTCGAGACCTTCGACTGGACCGGCGGCTTCATCAAGAACAACGACAGCGCCGACGACGTGCGCGACATCGACCTGAGCACGGTGCACTACCTCTCGGGCCCGGTGGGCGTGAAGGGTGCCGAGCCCGGCGACCTGCTGGTGGTCGACCTGCTCGACATCGGCGCCAAGCAGGACAGCCTGTGGGGCTTCAACGGCTTCTTCTCGAAGAAGAATGGCGGCGGCTTTTTGACCGATCACTTTCCCGAAGCGCAGAAATCGATCTGGGACTTCAAGGGCATGTTCACCAGCTCGCGCCACATTCCGGGCGTGAACTTCGCGGGCCTGATCCATCCGGGCCTCATCGGCTGCCTGCCCGACAAGCCCATGCTCGACATGTGGAACGAGCGCGAAGGCAAGCTCATCGCCACCGACCCGGACCGCGTGCCCGGCCTGGCCAACCCGCCGTTCGCCGGCACCGCCCACATGGGCAGGATGACGGGCGAGGCGAGGGCGAAGGCCGCCGCCGAGGGCGCGCGCACCGTGCCGCCGCGCGAGCACGGCGGCAACTGCGACATCAAGGACCTGTCGCGTGGCTCGAAGGTGTTCTTCCCCGTGTATGTCGACGGCGCGGGCCTGAGCGTGGGCGACCTGCACTTCAGCCAGGGCGACGGCGAGATCACCTTCTGCGGCGCCATCGAGATGGCCGGCTGGGTGCACATGAAGGTCACGCTCATCAAGGGCGGCATGGCCAAGTACGGCATCAAGAACCCGATCTTCAAGCCCAGCCCGATCACGCCGCAGTACAACGACTACCTGATCTTCGAAGGCATCTCGGTCGACGAGAGCGGCAAGCAGCATTACCTGGACGTGAACGTGGCCTACCGCCAGGCCTGCCTGAACGCCATCGAGTACCTGAAGAAGTTCGGCTATTCGGGCGCGCAGGCCTATTCGATCCTGGGCACGGCGCCGGTGCAGGGCCACATCAGCGGCGTGGTCGACGTGCCCAACTCGTGCGCCACGCTGTGGCTGCCCACGGGCATCTTCGACTTCGACATCAACCCGAACGCGTCGGGGCCGGTGAAGTTCATCGACGGCAGCATCGACATGCCGCTGTCGCACGACCTGCGTTGACGCCATGCCGACCTACGACTACGCCTGCGGGAAGTGCGGCGGCTTCGAATCGCTGCGGCCTTCGGGCCAGCGCGACGAGCCCGCCGCCTGCCCCGATTGCGGCACGGCTTCGCCGCGCGTGTTCACGGCCGCGCCGCGCCTGGCGCTGATGGCCGCCGATACGCGGCACGCGATGGCGACCAATGAACGCGCACGCCATGAGCCTTCGAGCTCGCGCGACTATGCGCGGCTGCGGCATCCCTCGGGCTGCGGTTGCTGCGCGGGATCGTCGCGGCGCAGTGCCACGCAGACCGCGCCGAACGGCGCGAAATCGGCCCCGTCGCGGCGGCCCTGGATGATCTCGCACTGAGGGGGCGGCGTGCATTCCTTGCATGCATCAGGCGCATGCAAAGAATGCCGATGACGAGAACTTTCTCGTGCGTTCCCTCTGGAGGGCAGGGTTCCGGCCGCCGCATCGCATGCGCGAGCGACGCGCGATTGTTTCAATCCCGTGAACGCCGCGATTCCTTTTGCTGCCGTTTTTTTGGGCGCTTCAGGTTCAAACTTCATTCCATCGACACACCACCTGAAGGAGATTGAAATGAATGCCTCGAAGACCCTCGCCGCCGTTGCCCTCTCGCTCTTGGCTGCTGCCGGTGCCCACGCTGAAACCTATGACGGCGTGCACACCGTGAACTCGACGCTCTCGCGTTCGGAAGTCGCGTCGCAAGCCGTGGCCGCCGCCCGCGCCGGCAACGAGTACAGCGACGGCGCCACCGCTGGCGCACAGACCTTCACCTCGACCGCCGACCGCTCGACGATCCGCGCTGAAGCCGTCGCCAAGGCCCACGACCCGCTCGCCAGCCTCGACCGCCGCGCGTTCTACCGCGACGAAGTGCCGGCTGCGTACAAGAAGCCCAGCGTGTCGTTCACGCGCCAGGCTGGCCTGTAATTGGTCGACGGCAGCTCCTCGAGAGCTGCAAGGAAAGATCGGGCCTTCGCAGGCTGTGTGAATAGCCTGCGCTGAGTTCGCGAAACATGCCCTTCAGGCGTTTGTCTGAGGGGCATTTTTCATGGGCCCTCTCACATCGGGCCGGCTGCGCTCATTTCTTCGAGAGCATGGTCTCGATGGCGTGCTTGGCGAGCATCTCCGTTTCCGCGGTCGACGTGGGGTCCAGGGCCAGGTCGCCCAGCATCCGAAGCGCCGTGGCCTTGTCGCCGCGCTCGGCCAGGGTTTTGGCCTTGGTCACCAGGAACCAGCCCCTGGTCTCGGGATCCGGATCCTTGCGCAATCCTTTTTCGATGAACTGGAGGCGCTTCACGGGATCGTCTTCCACGCGGGCCATTTCCTGCCAGCCTGGGGCGAAGTCTGGATAGTGGGTGCTCAGCTCGACGGCGGCCTGCTTCCATGCCTTCTTTTCGAGCATCCATTCGAACTCGAGCCTGAACAACCGCTGGGCCGTGCCGCGGGGCAGCTTCCCCTGCATCTCCAGCTGGAGCGTGGGCAGGATCGTCCAGGTCCTGAGAAAGCCCCGGGGCGACAGGCTGTCGACGCGGCGATGGAGCTCATAGGCCTTCGCAACGTTTCCTTCGTCGAGGTAGTCCTCTGCCAAGCTGTAGATCGGGTAAGGCCACTGGGGACTGGCTTCAGCGGCAGCTTCGTAGTGGCGACGCGCTGTCTCGTAGTCCTTTTTCAGCGAGGCCCGGTCAGCGAGCTCCTTCAGCCTCCAGGCCTTGGAGGAGGGCTTGCCTTGAAACAGGGCGGCATTTCTGAGGCGACTGAAGCTGTCGTTGACATCGCCGAAGGTCAGCACGCGACCGGCCTTGTCCGTGTGGATGACGTCCGTTGCGGTCTGGGCGTGAAGGGGTTGCGCCAGGGCCAGCAGGAGGGGCAGGGCATGCAGGAGGTGCTTCGCGGATTTCATGGGCGGGTGCGGGTTCGGCGCGGGAGGGGTTGCCGATGATAGGCATCCCGGTTTGGCCGGATCGCGCGGGTCGAGCGCACGAAACCGCCATGGTTGCCGGGTAAGCTCGCGGCCCATGAAGCGCAACAGCACTCCCCGCACGTCCAAGTCCACCGGCGGCAAGGCTGCCGCGGCGCCCGCCGCCGAGGCATCCGACGTCCCGGTGTCGGCCGTGCTGGCGCGCATCGAAACCCTGTGGTCGTCGCTCGGCCCCGTGGGCCAGCGCATCGCCGACTTCATCGTGAAGAACCCGCGCGAGGTGGTCCACATGTCGGTGAGCGAGGTGGCGGAGCGCACCGGCTCCAGCGAAGGCAGCATCGTCGGCCTGTGCAAGAACCTGGGCGCCACGGGCTTCCAGCAGATCAAGATCGCGCTGGCGCAGGAGATCGTGCGACCGGTGCAGTTCATCCACGAAGACCTCGACCCGCAGGACAAGGCCGACGCGGTCATCCGCAAGATCTTCCAGAGCAACGTGCAGACGCTGCACGACACGCAGTCGATGCTCGACGCGAAGGCGATGGAGCGCGCGGTGCAGCTGTTTCGCAAGGCCGAGCGCATCGAGATCTACGGCATCGGCAGCTCGGCCACCATCGCCGAGGACGCGCACTACCGCATGCTGCGCATCGGCCTCAATGCCAAGGTGGTGGTCGATTCGCACGTGCAGGCCATCAGCGCCTCGCTCACGAATGCGAAGACGGCGGTGCTGACGATTTCGCATTCGGGCAGCACGCACGAGACGGTGACGGCCACGCGCCTCGCGAAGGAGGCGGGCGCGGCCACGGTGTGCATCACCAACTTCGGCAAGTCGCCGATCCAGGCCTTTGCCGACGTGCTGCTGTTCACCATGGCGCGGGAAACCAACTTCCGCACCGAGGCGATGACGAGCCGGCTGGCACAGCTGGCGATCATCGACGTGCTGATCGCCTGCCTGGCGCTGTCGGACTACGACACCTCGGTGCGCACGCTGCGCCAGACCTTCGACGTGCTCTCGCTCAAGCGGTACTGAGGCGCGGGTTCCACTGCTTCTGAGACGGGCGGCACGAGCAGTCCGGCGACCGTGGGCGCCACCGCGCCCGGCGATTCACCCACCAGCACGCAGGCCAGGCCAAGCCGAGCGGCGCCTTCGCCATCGGTCAGCGGGTTGTCGCCGACCACCACCGTGCGCCCGGCGTGCGCGCCGAGGCGGCGCAGGCCTTCCTCGAACAGCAGCGGCGCGGGCTTGCCGACCACGCACCACGGCTGCACGCCGCTGGCCGCGACCACGGCCGCGAGCAGCGCGCCGGTCTCGGGCACCACGCGGCCGTGCGGGCCCGGGTGCGTGGCGTCGGCGTTGGTCACCATCAGCCTGGCACCGCGCCGCAGTGCGTTCGCGATGACCGACAGGCGCGCGTGGCTGAAGTGCATGTCGAGCGCCAGCAGCACGACGTCGGCCTCGGCCTCCACGGACACCAGCCGGCAGCCCTGTGTGCGCGCGTAGCGCTGCAGGGCAGGGCTGGCGGCCAGCAGCACGCGCGCCTGCGGATGCTGCTGCGCCAGCTGGCGCACCGCGAGTTCGCCGGCCAGCACGATGCGCTCGGGCGGCACGCGCAGGCCCAGCTTGCGCAGCCGCACCGACAGGCCGTGTGCCGTGTGCGTGGAGTTGTTGGACACGATGGCGTAGCGGTCGTGAAAGTGCGCCAGCAGGCGGGCCGCGCCGTCGATGGCTTCCTGCTGGCGCACCAGCGTGCCGTCGAGGTCGACCAGCAGGTGGCGGGCCTGCGCCAGCGCCTGGATGCCGCTGCCGTTCATGGTCCCTGTTGTCGTGTGATGCGTGCTCATGGATCTCCGGGAGTGGGGCCGTCGTGGGGGCTCGGCCGTGGCGGCGGATTCTATTGAATATTGCTCAGTGGTATTTGAATTTTGAAATGAGCTTATTTCATTTCCCTGTCATCTGCGGCTCCTAAAGTTCTCTTCATCGGGGCGTTGCAACCGCACGCCCACCGCTTTCCAAACGAAGGAACCGACCATGAAAAAGCTCCTGGCCCTTGCGGCCGCCGCCCTCTCGCTGACTGCCGCGCTGCCGCTGGCCGCGCAAGCCCAATCGGTGGCCGACGGCTCGCGCGAGCGGCCGCTGCGCGTGCTGCTGATCCCGGCCGACGGCGGCACCGAGTCGGGCACCAAGGCCGACTACGCGCCGGTGTTCAACGCCATCACGCGCAGCACCGGCCTGAACTTCGACCTCAAGGTCGGCCAGTCGTACGGCGCGGTGGTCGAGGGCATGTGCAACCAGCTCGCCGACATCGCCTTCTTCGGCCCGGTGTCGTACGTGCAGGCGAACAAGCGCGGCTGCGCGCAGCTGTTGGCCGTGGGCGTGGAGAAGGGCGCCTCGGTCTACTACGCGGGCATGTTCGCCAAGGCCAACGCGCCCATCGCCTCGGTCAAGGACCTCAAGGGCAAGCGCGTGGCCTTCGGCGACGTCAACTCGGCCTCGAGTTTCACCTTCCAGGTCGCGATGCTGCTCGACGCCGGCATGGACCCGGCCAAGGACCTCGGCGCCATCCGCATGACCGGCAGCCACGCCAGCAGCCTGGCCGCGCTGGTGCAGGACCAGGTCGACGTGGCCTCGCTCTCGTTCGACTCCTACGAGAAGGCGGTGAAGCAGGGCGTGGTCGACCCGAAGACGGTGAAGGTGGTGGCACGCAGCATGCCCATTCCGTACCCGCCGCTGGCGCTCAACTCGAAGCTGCCCGAGCCGCTGAAGGCAAAGCTCAAGGACGCCTTCCAGACCGTGAACAAGGCCCCCGGCGTCACGCCCGACATGATCCGCGGCTACGGCGGCGGCAAGATCGACGGCTACGACACCAAGTTCTCGGAAGCCGAGTTCAACGTCGCCGCCGAAAAGCTCGGCCTGCTGACCGACGAGCTCAAGGGCCGCATCCTCGCCAAGTCCGCCGAGCGTTGAGCGTCGCCATGCTGAATTTCGAATCGGTCGCCATGCACTACGCCGACGGCACGCGCGCGCTCGACGGCGTGTCGCTGCAGGTGCCGGCGGGGCAGTTCTGCGTGGTGCTGGGCGCCTCGGGCGCGGGCAAGTCGACGCTGCTGCGCATGGCCAACGGGCTGGTCAAGCCCACGCAGGGCGCGGTGCAGGTCGAGGGCGTGCAGATCGCTGCCCACTCGCTGGCCCGCATCCGCCCGCGCATCGGCATGATCCACCAGCAGTTCAACCTGGTGCTGCGCTCCACGGTGGCCGACAACGTGCTGGCCGGTGCGCTGCCCGCGGTGCCGACATGGCGCGCGCTGCTCGGCCTGTTCACCGATGAGCAGCGTGCCAAGGCCTGCGCGCTGATCGAATCGGTCGGGCTGCAGGAGCAGCACCTGCTGCGCCGCGTGAGCGAACTCTCGGGCGGCCAGCAGCAGCGCGTGGGCATCGCGCGCGCCTTCATGCTCGAGCCGCCGCTGGTGCTGGCCGACGAGCCCGTGGCCAGCCTCGACCCGCAGACCAGCCACGACGTGCTGTCGCTGCTGCGCACGCAGGCCCGCGAGCGCGGCACCACCGTGCTGTGCAGCCTGCACCAGATCGAACTGGCCTGCGAGTTCGCCGACCGCATCGTGGCGCTGCGCCACGGCGCCGTGGTGTTCGACGGTGCGCCCGTGGCCTTCGACCCGAAGGTGTTCGACGCGGTCTACGGGCGCACGCCGGCGCCCGCGCGGCCCGCGCCCGAAGCGCCGTTGCCGCTGCATGCCGGCGCGCTGGAGCTGGTGCCATGAGCCGCCCCGCATCCGCCTGGGACCTGCCGCGCCCCTTCGGCGCGCGCAGCCTCGCCGTGCTGCTGCTCGTGGTGGTGGTCGGCTTCTTCGCCGGCCAGCGCGTGGAGATGGGCCGCATGCTGTCGCTCACGGGCGAGGGCGTGCTCGCGGCCGTCGGCTTGCGCGACCAGTCGCAGGTGCTGTCGGGCCTGGGCACCATCGCCAAGTCGCTCTTTCCGCCGCAGGTGTCGGAGCGCACGGAGGTGTCGCGCATCGAGGGCTTCGACCGCGAGCGGCTGCCGTGGTTCTCGCATGTCGAGACCGAGGAGTCGCGCCAGCCCAAGCTCAACCCGCAGACGCTGCAGATGGAAGAGGTGGTCGACCGGCGCGAGGTGCTGGTCGAGCCCTTCGGCTACCTCTGGCACGTGGCGGTGAAGATGCTGGAGACCTTCGAGATCGCCATCTGGGCGACGCTGCTGGCCATCGTGCTGAGCGCGCCGCTGGCCTGGTGCAGCGCGAAGAACTACACGCCGAACCGCGCCGTCTACACGCTGGCGCGCGGTGTGGTCGGCATGTTCCGCGCGGTGCCCGAGCTGGTGAGTGCGCTGTTCCTGGTGCTCGCCTACGGCTTCGGTCCGATTGCCGGCGTGCTCGCATTGGCACTGCATTCGGCGGGCTTCCTCGGCAAGTTCTACGCCGAAGACATCGAGACCGCCGACGACAAGCCGCAGGAGGCGCTGCGGGCCATCGGCGCCAGCAAGTTGAAGGTGATGCGCTTCGCGGTGCTGCCGCAGGTGATGCCGCAGTTCATCGCCTACACGCTGTACATCCTCGACCGCAACGTGCGCATGGCCACCGTGGTGGGGCTGGTGGGCGCGGGCGGCATCGGCCAGGAGCTGAAGGGCCGCTACGACATGTACAACTACGCACACGTCGGAACGATCCTGATCGCGATCTTCCTCACGGTGCTCGTGCTCGACAGGGTCGCAGCCCGGCTGCGCAGCCGCTATGCCTGAGCGCTGACACCCACCCCTGCGCCCACTTCGGGCACCCGACTTCATTCCGTTTCTTCCCGTTCCGGTGCAAGCCCTTCGAGGCCTGCACGGCCCGGCTTCGCCCTGCTTTTCTTCCCACGCCCCTTCGATCCAGAAAAGGACACCTTCATGACCTCACGTTCTTCCCGGTATGGCCTCGCTGCGGCGGGCTTTCTCCTGTGCCTGAGCCTTGCCGCGTGCGGCGGCGGAGGGGGCGGTGGCGGCGGCCTGCCGGTGCTGCCGCCCACCGGCCCCACGCCCCCGACCACCACGCCGGAGCAGCCCGGCCCGACGCCGGCGCTGAAGTGCGCACCCTGAGCCGCGCGCCGCCTTCATCCACGCGCCTTCCATTTCTTCTGTTTTTGTCCTCGCGTTGAAAGACTCCCCATGAACCCCTCCAACCGTCGCGATTTCTTCCGCAAGTCGGCCGGTGCCGTCGGCGCGGCCTCGGCCCTCACCCTGCTGCCGCCCACGATCCGCAAGGCGCTCGCCGTCGAGGCCGCGGTCGACACCGGCACCATCAAGGACATCAAGCACGTCGTGATCCTGATGCAGGAGAACCGCAGCTTCGACCACTACTTCGGCACGCTGCGCGGCGTGCGCGGTTTCGGCGACCGCTTTCCGATTCCGCTGGCCAACGGCAAGTCGGTGTACTTCCAGTCGAACCCCGCGGGCGGCGCGGAGATTCCGCCGTTCCGCCGCGACTCGACGATTGCCAACGCGCTGATCGGTTCGGGCACGCCGCACAACTTTCCCGACCAGCAGGCTGCTTGGAACCAGGGAAAGATGGACCGCTGGATCCAGTTCAAGAACCAGGCCACGATGGGCTACTACCTGCGCGAGGACATCCCGTTCCAGTTCGCGCTGGCCGATGCCTTCACGGTGTGCGATGGCTACCACTGCTCCATCCTCACCGGCACCGACCCGAACCGCATCGTGTTCTGGTCGGGCTCCAACTTCAACCCGGAGCTGCGCAAGAAGGGCATCAACAGCACCGACACCGACTCCGAACCCGTGAACTCGCGCTGCTGGCCCAAGCCGTCCAACTGGGTGGCGAACCGCCCGCAGGAGGCCGACGGCTCCGGCCAGAAAGACCCGATCACGGGCGACTACAACTACAAGTACGTCAACAACGCCTTCAAGTGGGACACCCTGCCCGACGTGCTGCAGAAGAAGGGCGTCAGCTGGCACATCTACCAGAACATGAACAACAACTGGACGGGCGCCATGCACGGCTGCCTGGCCTTCGAGAGCTTCCGCACCGCGCAGCCGGGCTCGCCGATCTATGAGCACGGCCTCACGGGCGGCCCCGACACGGCCGACGGCGCCACCAACTTCCTGGCCCAGCTCAAGCAGGACGTGATGACGGGCAAATTGCCGGACGTCTCGTGGGTGCTGCCCACGCAGGCGCTGGCCGAGCACCCCGGCAGCAGCGAAGGCACGGCCGGCGCGGCCGACTTCATCGCCGACGTGCTGGACGCGCTCACGTCCAACCCGGCGGTGTGGAGCAAGACCGCGCTGTTCGTGACCTTCGACGAGAACGACGGTTTCTTCGATCACCTGGCCATGCCGGCCGTGCCCTCGTACGACGCCAACGGCACGCTCATGGGCAAGTCGACCGTGCCGCTGGAGGGCGAATACTTCGACGCCTCGGTGGGCAGCTACCTGGCCGCCGCCGACAACACCACCACCGGCAAGATCCGCCCCTGGGGCCTGAGCTCGCGCGTGCCGATGTACGTGGTGTCGCCGTGGAGCAAGGGCGGCTGGGTCAACTCGCAGGTGTTCGACCACACCTCGGTCGGCCGCTTCCTCGAGAAGCGTTTCGACATCACCGTGGATGCGATCAGCCCGTGGCACCGCGCCGTGTGCGGCGACCTCACGACCTGCTTCGACTTCGTGAGCCCGAACGACCCGGTCGTTCCCAAGCTGCCCGACACGAGCAACTTCCCCGCGATCAATGCGGCGCAGCGGCTGTTGCCCACGGCCCCCGTGAGAAACGCCCCCGCCACGCCGCAGCCGCTGTACCAGGAGACCGGCACGCGCTTCTCGCGCGCGCTGCCCTACGAGTTGCACACCAGCGCACGCGTCGAGCCGCGCGGCCTGGTGCAGCTGGTGTTCGCGAACTCCGGCACGCAGGGCGCCGTGTTCCATGTGTACGACAAGCTGCACCTGGACCGCATCCCGCGCCGCTACACGGTCGAAGCCGGCAAGCAGCTGGCCGACTACTGGAACACCGGCGCCAGCGACAGCGGCAAGTACGACCTGTGGGTCTACAGCACCAACGGCTACGTGCGCAGCTTCCAGGGCGACGCACTGGCCTTCGACACCGCCGGCTTCAAGCCCGAGGTGCAGGTCTGCTACGAACCGGTCGACGGGCAGGTCTACCTGAAGGTGCACAACAACGGCAAGGCGGCCGGCAAGGTCACGGTGACGGCCAATGCGTACCGCAACGACGGCCCCTGGACGCTCGAGGTCGCGCCGGGTGCCACCGGCATGCTGCACTGGAGCCTGGACAAGAGCGGCTACTGGTACGACTTCACCGTCAGCGCCGGGCACACCGAGCGCCGCTTCGCGGGCCGCGTCGAGACCGGCAAGCCCGGCGTGAGCGATCCGGCCATGGCCCTGCACCTGAAGGCCTGAGCGTCATGAAGCGAAAGAACAGCACGCACACCCTGCTCGGACTGGCCGTGGCCTTCGGCTCGGTGGCCGGCATGGGCATCGCCTCGGCCCAGCCGATCACCTGGGACCCGGCCAAGGGCAACCTGGGCATCGGCGACAAGGCCGGCACCACCGGCGTCACGGGCAGCAACGACCTGGCTTTCGGCAAGGGCGCGGGCAACAACGTCAGCACCAACTGGAACCTGGCCATCGGCGAGGGCGCCGGCACCGGCGTGTCGGGCAAGAACGCCAACCAGGCCATCGGCTACTACGCGGGCACCAACGTGGTCGGCGGCTGGAACCAGTCGATGGGCCGCAGCGCGGGCCAGAACGTGACCGGCGACTACAACAACGCCGTCGGCTTCTGGGCAGGCACCGACGTGAAGGGCAACGGCAACGAGGCCTACGGCAGCAACGCCGGGCGCAACGTGACCGGCAACGCCAATCAGGCCTACGGCGGCGATGCGGGTCGCAACGTGACCGGCAGCAACAACCTGGCCACGGGGCAGGGCGCGGGCAGCGGCGTCACCGGCTCGGGCAACCAGGCCTCGGGCCAGATGGCCGGCGCGCAGGTGGCGGGCAGCAACAACGTGGCCATGGGCCAGGCCGCGGGCGGCGGCGTGCAGGGTAACCAGAACCTGGCGCTGGGCACGGCGGCCGGCCAGGGCGTGGTCGGCAGCCACAACATCGCGCAGGGCAGCGGCGCGGGCCAGAACGTGATGGGCAGCGGCAACATCGCCATCGGCGCCGACGCCGGTGTGTACGTGAACGCGAACCAGGCGATCTCGCTGGGCAGCGCGGCGCGCGCGAGTGCCGACAACGCCATTGCCCTGGGCAGCAACGCATCGGCTTCTCACGCCAACAGCGTGGCGCTCGGCGCGGGCAGCACGACCACGCGCGGCGCGCAGTCGAACTACGTGGCCGTGGGCATGAGCGGGCTGCAGTCGTCGGCTGGCGAGGTGGCGCTGGGCAACCGCCAGCTCACCGGCGTGGCGCCCGGCAGCGCACCCGACGACGGGACCAACGTAGGCCAGGTGCAGGGCATGGTGCAGCAAGGTGTGAGCACTGCCAACGCCTACACCGACAGCGTCGCCGCGCAGGGCCTGCCGCTGGGCAAGGCCTACACCGACTTCACTGCTGCGCGACTGCAAAGCCAGATGGACGAGAACGCGCGGCGTGCCTATGCCGGTATCGCAGGCGTTGCCGCCATGGAGGCTGCGCCGGTCGTGCCTGGGAAGATCAGCTACGCCGTGGGCTTGGGCAACTTCCGAAGCGAAAGCGCGATGGGGGGATCGATCCGTCGCACTTCGCAGGATGGGCGCTACAGCGTGACGTTGGGTGTCGGCGCGAGCAGCTCGGGCGTGGTGAGCCGGGTGGCGTTCACGGGGGTGTTCGACTGAGCTTGTGAATGCTCAGGGCGACGATCCCGCCGACGGGGTGCCTTGCTCCGCGAATGTCCTCCGGCCTGCGGCCTCCCCCTTAATTTCGCTGCGCAAGGCACCCCATCGACGTGATCGTCCTCAGTGCAGTCGTTGATCGGCCAGCGCACCACAGCCGCTTCCCGTGCACAGGACACTGGGTGCTTCCCGCAGCGAAATCAAGGAGGAGGGGCGCAGCCCCGGGGGACATTCGCGGAGGGAAGTACCCGGTGGCCTGTGCACGCGCCCTGAAGAAACTCACTCCCGCGTCAACACGAAGCGCTTGCGAATCCCGTCAGAAGCAGAAGGCGCAACCCACAGATCGATCTCACCCGGTTCAATCACGGGCTTCATGTCCCGCCCCAGAAACTGCAGCTCGTCATTGCCGACAGTGAACTCGACCACCTCCGACGCCCCCGGCGCAATCCGCACCTTGCGGAAATTCTTCAGCTCGCGCACCGGCCGCGTCACGCTCGCAGCGCGCTGCGCCAGGTACAGCTGCACCACTTCTTCCGCCTCGCGCGTCCCCGTGTTGGTGACGGTGGCGCGCACACGCAGCGTCTGGCCGATGGCGAGGCGGTCGTTGCTCAACTCGACCTGGTCGTAGCGCACCGGCGCATAGCCGATGCCGAAACCGAAGGGGTACAGCGCCTCGTTCGTCGCGTCCAGGTAGCGGGTCTTGAAGGCCGTGCCTGGTGCGCTTTCGGGCGAGGGGCGGCCGGTGCGCTTGTGGGCGTAGTAGTAGGGCACCTGGCCAGCAGTCTGTGGAAAGCTCACGGGCAGGCGGCCCGAGGGATTGGCGTCGCCGAACACCACGTCGGCGATCGCGTGGCCGGTCTGCACGCCGAGGAACCAGGTCACGAGGATGGCGCGTGCGTTGCGCACCGCACCCTTGAGCGCCATCGCGCGGCCGTTGCTCAGCAGCACGACCACCGGCTTGCCCGTGGCGGCCACGGCCTCGGCCAGGTCCTGCTGCGCCTGCGGCAGGCCGATGTCGCTGCGCGAGCGCGACTCGCCCGACATCTTCTGGCTCTCGCCGATGGCCAGCACCACCACGTCGGCCTCGCGCGCGGCGGCCACGGCGGCCTCGATGCCGCCGGGCAGCGGCGATTCGACGTTCGCACCGCGCGTGACGGTCAATCGCGAGGCCTCGGTGCCCAGCGCAGCATGCAGGCCTTCGTCGATGCCCACGGGCGCGGACTGGCCCGGGAAAAGGCTCCAGGAGCCCATCAAATCCTTGGTGCCTTCGGCGAAGGGGCCGATCAGCGCGATCTTCTGCGGGCCGGTCTTGGCCAGCGGCAGCAGCTGGCCTTCGTTCTTCAGCATCACGATCGAGCGGCGCGCGCTCTCGCGGGCCAGTGCGATGAACTCGGGGTTCTCCACGCGCTGTGCGGCCGGCGGACCGTCGAGGCCGCGCATCGGGTCGTCGAAGAGGCCGAGCTTGAGCTTGACCCGCAG
The DNA here is from genome assembly GCF_059419205.1 of Variovorax sp. GW821-FHT06D12. Lineage (NCBI taxonomy): Bacteria > Pseudomonadati > Pseudomonadota > Betaproteobacteria > Burkholderiales > Comamonadaceae > Variovorax > Variovorax sp. GW821-FHT06D12. The sequence continues at coordinate 231,631 of NZ_JBWKRI010000008.1, forward strand.
CACGCGCCGCACGGCCTCGTCGAGCCGCGCCATCGGCACCTCGCCCGAAGTCACGAGGTCGGGCAGGTGGCGGATGTACAGGCCGCTTTGCATGCTCACGTCGGTGCCGGCCATGAAGGCCAGCTTGGCGGCCTCGCGGCCGTTGGCGGCGTGGCCGTGCTCGATGAGCTCCTCGTCGGCCGTGTAGTCGGACACCACGAAGCCCTTGAACTTCCACTCGTCGCGCAGCACGCCGGTGAGCAGCGCGGGGTTGGCGGTCGAAGGAACGCCGCCGATCTCGTTGAAGGCGCTCATGACCGACAGCGCGCCCGCATCGATCGCCGCGCGAAACGGCGGCAGGTAGACCTCGCGCAGCGTGCGCTCCGAGATCTCGCTCGTGTTGTAGTCGAGCCCGCCCTCGGCCGCGCCGTAGGCCGCGAAGTGCTTGGGCGTGGCCAGCATCGAGTCGGCGTTCGCGAGGTTGCTGCCCTGGAAGCCGCGCACACGCGCCGCCGCGAACTGGCGCGCCAGGTACGGGTCTTCGCCCACGCCTTCGAGGCCGCGGCCCCAGCGCGCATCGCGCGCGATGTCGACCATGGGGGCGAAGGTCCAGCGGAAGCCGTCGGCCGTGGCCTCGACCGCTGCCGCGCGCGCGGTGCGCTCGGCCAGCGCGGGCTCCCAGCTCGAGGCCTCGGCCAGCGGCATCGGGAAGATGGTGCGAAAGCCGTGGATCACGTCGGCGCCGAAGATCAGCGGAATGCCCAGCCGCGATTCGCGCACCGCCACCTGCTGCAGCCGCCGCTTGCCTTCGAGGCCGGCGTTGTTGAACAGGCCCGTGAGGCGCCCGTTGCGCACGTCCTCGGTCTCCTGCTGCCCGTTGCGCCAGCCGGCCTGCGGGTTGTTCGGGATGTTGATGTCCGCCGGGCCGTAGAGGCTGAGCTGGCCGGCTTTTTCCTGCGGCGTCATGCGCGCGATCAGCGATTCGATGCGGGCTTCGGCGGCGTCGGAGGGCTGGAGGCTTTTCGGAACGGACGCCGCGATGGCGGGGAGGGAGAGGGCGGACAGGACGAGGGCGAGAACGGCGGCTTTTCGAACATGCATGGCCGCCTATTCTGCAGACAACCCCCGCCCGCCCCGGCCAGCGGGTTTCCGCCCTGGGCGTAGGGCCTTGTCCGACCCCGGCCGCTTCAGGCCATGTCGGTCAGTCCGCACCCAGGCGCAACCGGCTGGGCAGTCGCTTCTCGATCGCGAACTTCAGCAGCGCCGCGCAGCGGAAGATGCCGTGCGCGAACTTGCCGTAGGGCAGCGTGAGAAAGAGCGCCATCACCACGCCCAGGTGAACCGCCAGCAGCAGCGCCATGAAGCGCGTGTCGCGCCACGCGAGCAGGGCCAGGCCCGTGAGGCTCGTGAGCAACAGCAGCGCGATGAAGCCGCGGTCCATCGGCCGCTGAGCGACGTCGCCGTGCGCCGCATGGCGCCGCAGGTTGAGCCACAGCAGGCCGACAGGGCCGATCACGAGGCCGATGCCGCCCGTGGTGCCCAGCAGCACCGGCAGGCTCGTGAGCGCATAGGGCGCATGCAGGTCGAACAGGTAGTGGTACAGCGTCGCCACGCAGGTGGAGGCGAAGCACAGCATGAAGCCGTAGAAGGTGAAGTGATGGAAGCGTCGGCGCCAGAGCGTGAAGCGGTCGTCTTCGTTGTTGCAGCCTTCGCCATGGCCGCCATCGAGATACTTCAGGCGCAGCGCGTCGTGCGCGGCTTCGGCGCTGGCTGCGCGGCGCACGCCCGGCAGGTCGGGCGCGTTGCCCGGGTCGTTCGCGGGGGAAACCTCGCGCCAGAAGCGGCGCGTGCCCATCGCCAGCGCGAACATCACGAACAGGAACACCGCGCCGAACACCAGCGCGAGGAAGTTGTGCGGAAAGATCGCGTAGAAGTTGCCCGCGAGCGGCGCGTGCACGAGCGAACCCGACATCGCCACGGCCAGCACGAGGAACAGCGCGAGCCCGCCCGCCAGTGCCAATGCGACGGTGAGCCCGGCCCGCTTGTAGAGCGCGCCCATCGCGGGCGGCCAGGCGTAGTCGTGGTAGGTCTGCAGGCGCACCTGCGCCATCGCCTGCGGCACGTTCACGGCGAATTCGTGCGGCGGTGCGTACTGGCAGGCATGCAGGCAGGCGCCGCAGTTGTGGCACAGGTTGGCGAGGTAGTGCGTGTCGGCCTTGCCGAACTCGAGCCGGCGCGTCATGGCGGGGAACACGGCGCAGAAGCCCTCGCAGTAGCGGCAGGCGTTGCAGATCTGCAGGATGCGCGCGACTTCGCCTTCGGAGGCGGTCAACGGCAGGGCGGGCTGGATCGGTATGACGCGCGACGGGTTGCTGCCGATGCCATCGGCATCCGCACGGGCGCGTGCGACGAGGTCAGTGAGCTGCTGCAAGGGCGGTCTCCGGGGATTTCTTTGAAACGTTCTTGGCGGCCTTCGCGGCCTGCGTCCCGGCGATGCGCCCGAAGGCCGTGCCGATGCTCATGCCCACGCCGGCCGTGTAGCCCTTGCCCAGCACGTTGCCGGCCATCATTTCGCCGGCCACGAAGAGGTTTGGGCTGGGCCGTCCGCCGAAGCGCACCGCGGCGGTCTCGTCCACCTTCAGGCCGAGGTACGTGAAGGTGATGCCGGGGCGCACGGGGTAGGCGTATAAGGGCGCCGTGTCGATCGGGCGCGCCCAGTGCGTCTTGGCGGGCGCGAGGCCTTCGGTGTGGCAGTCGTCCAGCGCCGTGTGATCGAAGCGGCCAACGCGGCAGGCGGCGTTGTAGTCCTGCACGGTGCGCACGAAGGTGGCTTCGTCCAGGCCGATCTTCTGCGCCAGTTCGCCGAGCGTGTTCGCCTGCGTGCCGGGGAACACGGGCGGCATGAAGCGCCCGACCGCCTGCTGGTCGATGACCGACCACGCGATCTGCCCCGGCTGCTGCGCCACGAGCCGGCCCCAGATCGCATAGCGCTTGGGCCAGAAGTCTTCGCCTTCGTCGTAGAAGCGCTGCGCGTCGCGGTTGACCACCACGCCGAGCGACACGCAGTCGATGCGCGTGCAGATGCCGCCGTCGTACAGCGGCGCGCGCGCGTCGATGGCGACCATGTGGCCCTGCGACGGATCGCCGATGCTGTCGGCGCCCGCGTCGATCATGTGCCTGAGCAGCACGCCCTGGTTGAAGCGCGTGCCGCGGATGAGGAAGTTGTCGGCCGGCCACTCGCCGCGTTCGTTTTGCCCCCAGGCTTCGCGCAGCCAGTCGCGGTTCGATTCGAAACCGCCCGAGGCGAGCACGCAGCTCTTCGCCGCGATGCGCTCGCCAGTCTCGGTGCGCACGGCCACGAAGCGGTCGCCGTCGAGTTCGACCGAAGCCACGGGCGTGTCGTAGCGGATCTGCACGCCGAGCGTTTCGGCGCTGCGGTAGTAGGCGTTGACGAGCGCCTTGCCGCCGCCCATGAAGAAGGCGTTGGTGCGCGCCACGTGCAGCGCGCCCGACAGCGGCGGCTGAAAGCGCACGCCGTGGCGGCGCATCCAGTCGCGGCAGTTCGACGAGGCGCGGATCACGAGGCGGGCGAGGTGCTCGTCGGTGAGGCCGCCGGTCACCTTCAGCAGGTCTTGCCAGTACTCCTCTTCAGGGTAGGCCTCGACCAGCACGTCCTGCGGCGCGTCGTGCATGCAGCGCAGGTTGCGGGTGTGCTGCGAATTGCCGCCGCGCCATGCTTTGGGCGAGGCCTCCAGCAGCAGCACCGATGCGCCGGCCTCGCGCGCCATCAGCGCGGCGCACAGCGCGGCATTGCCGCCACCGACAACCAGTACGTCTATCACTCGTGGGTCTCCTTGGAATGCAGGAGACTTTAGGGAGCATGGCCTTCACGCGAAAGGCCGAAAGAGGCAACAGGTGTTCAGCTTTCGAGAAGACTTGCACCGGTCCAGCGGCCTTCGCTCACCAGCGTGCGCGCCGTTTCGGCCACCACCACGCGCGCGGCCAGCGCGGCGGGCGAGAGCTCGTCGTCCGACAGGCTCACGAGCAGGTTGCGGCGCCCGACATGCGCATCGGCAATCTGCGTGAGCGCGAGGTCGTCGCGGTCGTGCCGCGCCGTGGCGGCACCGGGCTGGATGGTGGCGCCGTGGCCGGCACGCACCGCGTCCATCAGCAGCGCCAGGCCGTCGACCTCGGCCACGATGCGCGGCGCCACGCGCGCCCGCGCAAAGGCGGCCATCAACGTGGCGCGCAGGCCGTGGCTGCCGCTGGGCAGGATCAGCGGCACCTCGGCCAGCTGTGACAGGCGCACCTTCTTGCCGGTGGGGCGCGGCGTGAGTGCGGGCGACGCGATCACGAAGAGCTTTTCGGCCAGCAGCGGCGCCACGCTCCAGCGCCGTGGCGTGTCGGTCTGGAACAGCACGGCCAGATCAAGCTGGCGCGCATGCAGCATCGTCGTGAGGTGGCCCGACAGCGCCTCGACCATGTGCAGCCGCACCTCGGGGTAGCGCGCCTGCATCGCTTGCATGAGCGGCACGCCCAGCACGGTGGCGGTGGTGGGCGCCAGGCCCACGCTCACATGGCCTGAGAGCCGCGCCTGCTGCGCCGCGCGCACGGCGTCGTCGGCGTGGCGCAAGGTGAGTTGCGCCTGGTGCAGGAAGGCCAGGCCCGCGTCGGTGGGCATGACGCCGGTCGAATGGCGGCGCAGCAGCCGGGTCGAGAGTTCGCTTTCGAGCCGGCTGATCTGCTGGCTCAGCGCCGAGGTCACCACCCCCAGTTCCACCGCCGCGCGGCCCATGCTGCGCAGCTCGCAGACCTTGACGAAGTAGCGCAGTTGTCTCAGTTCCATCCGCGCATCATGGCGCAGGCACGGCGGCGGGCTGACCGCGCCGCAGCAACAGCCATCCGAACAGTGGGGCGGTGATGTACATCACGACCGAGTAGATGGCGGCCGGCAGCGCGAGCGGAAAGCTCCCGAGCACGCTCACCGCGATGAAGATGGCCAGCGTGGAGTTGTGGATGCCGATCTCGTAGCTGATGGCGGTGGCCAGCGGCTTGTCCAGGCCGGCCGCGCGGCTCAGGTAGTAGCCGGCCAGCAGGCTCACGAGGTTGAACAGCAGCACCGGCACGCCGATCTCGGCGAAGGTGGTGGTGATGTTCTTCCACTCGTTGGCAATGGCGAGCACCGTGACCACCGCGAGCACCACGGCGCTGAAGATCTTGGTCGGTTTTTCCATGCGTGCCGCGAAGCCGGGCTTTCGCGACGCGACCACCATGCCGATGGCCACCGGCACCAGCACGATGGCGATCACCTCGACCAGCTTGCGCGTCTGCAGCGGCACCACCTGGCCGCTCTGCGCGAAGTGGCCGATGGCCCAGTTGGCGATGAGCGGCAGCGTGACGATCGACAGCAGCGTGTTCACGGCCGTGAGCGAGATGTTCATTGCCACGTTGCCGCCGAACAGGTGCGAGAACAGGTTGGCCGAGATGCCGCCCGGCGAGGCCGCCAGCAGCATGAGCCCGATGGCGAACACCGGTGACAGGCCGAAGCCCACGATGATCGCGTAGCAGGCCAGCGGCAGGCCGATGACCTGCAGCACGAGCGCGAGGGTCACGGCCTTCGGGTGCTTGAACAGGCGCCGGAAGTCCTCGAGCGAGAGCGACAGCCCCAGCCCGAACATCACGAGCGCGAGCGCGCCGAACAGGAACCGGGTCACGATGAGCGTGGTGTCCATGCGGTGGTGTCTCCTCTTGGATTCTTCTGCTTAAAAAAATGGCTGCCGGCACCCGTCGCGCGGGCGCTGGCAGCCGTGGAAACCGGGATCGACGTCTGTCTTATTGTTTGTAGCTGTCGTCGATGCGGTCGAGTTTGCGGATCAGCGAAGGCCAGACGAACATGCCGCCCAGGCCGCCGCTTTGCACCTTCATGGCCTGGCCCACGCCGTCGATGATCTTCGGGTCCACGTGCGTGAGTTCACCGCCGCCGGCCTGCGCGGCGATCTGGATCTGGCAGGTGTTCTCGAAGGTGTACATCGAAAGGAAGGCGTCGGCAATGGTCTTGCCGCAGGTCAGCAGGCCGTGGTTGCGCAGCATGAGGAAGTTGGCGTGGCCCATGTCGGCCTGCAGGCGCGGCTTCTCGTCGTCGCGGAAGGCCACGCCTTCGTAGTCGTGGTAGGCCAGCGAGGCCAGGACGAAGGTCGACTGCTGGCTGATGGGCAGCACGCCGTTCTTCTGCGCGCTCACGGCGATGCCGGCCCGGGTGTGGGTGTGCAGCACGCATTGGATGTCCTCGCGCGCGGCATGCACGGCGCTGTGGATCACGAAGCCGGCCGGGTTCACGGGGTAGGGCGAGTCGATGATCTTGTTGCACTGCTGGTCGACCTTGACCAGGCTCGACGCCGTGATCTCGTCGAACATCAGGCCGTAGGGGTTGATCAGGAAGTGGTGCTCGGGGCCGGGCACGCGCGCGCTGATGTGCGTGAAGACGAGGTCGCTCCAGCCGTACAGCGCCACCAGGCGGTAGCAGGCGGCGAGGTCGACGCGCAGCTGCCATTCTTCGGCGGAGACGAGCTTCTGGATTTCGGAGGCGGAGGTGGCGTTCATGGGGGTGTCCTTTGTCTTGATCAAGCGGTGGTCGGCTCTTGCAGCACGGTCTTGTAGACGCTCTGCTTGGGCTGCGCCATCAGGCGGCGCAGCATGGGCTCGAACTCGCTGATGGGCAGGGTCTCGGCCTTGGGGTCGAAGGCCGGGTTGTCGTAGAGCGCACAGAACTCGGCCGTGCGCTCGTAGTGCGGGTGGTCCTTGAAGGTGTCGCGCATGTCGCGGTCCAGCCCGATGTGGTGGAAGAAGTAATGGCCCTGGAAGATGCCGTGGTTCTGCACCATCCAGTGGTTGGCCTCGCTCACGAAGGGCTTGAGGATGGCAGCGGCGATGTCGGGGTGGTTGAAGCTGCCCAGCGTGTCGCCGATATCGTGCAGCAGCGCGCACACCACGTACTCCTCGTCGCGGCCGTCGCGCAGCGCGCGCGTGGCGGTCTGCAGCGAGTGCGTGTAGCGGTCGACCGGAAAGCCGCCGTAGTCGCCTTCGAGGATCTGCAGGTGCTTGATCACGCGCGCGGGCAGGCCGCCCGCGAACTGCATGAACTCGCCGCCGATCAGTTGCCAGTCTTCGCGCGTGCTGTCCTGCATGCGCTTGAAACTTGCCCGTGCGTTCATCGTGTGGGGTCTCCGTTCTGGGGGATGGCGGCCACTGTAGACCTGCGCTTGACCTTCAACTGTCAAGAATTTGACAATGCGAGGTTCTGGTAAACCCGCCTCAGGCGCCTTTTTTCCCTCTATGGCCACCTCGACCAAGCCGCGCCTGTCGGCCGCGCACCGCGCCGCGCTCGACGGCAACCCCTGGTTCACCAGCATGCCGCGCGCACAGCGCGACGCGCTGCTGGGCGCGGCCGAGCTGCTGCACGTGCGGCGCGGCACCATGGTGTTCCGCCAGGGCGACCCGATCCATGCGGCGGGCGGCGGTTTCTACGGGCTGGTGGCGGGCACGATCAAGATCTCGTCGCTGCGCCAGGACGGGCGCGAGGCCATCCTGGCGGTGCTGGAGCCGGGCAACTGGTTCGGCGAGATCACGCTCATCGACGGCTCGCCGCGCACGCACGACGCTACCGCGCTCGAAGCGCTCGACCTGCTGGTGGTGCCGCCCGAGGCCTTCGTGCGGCAGATGCGCGACGTGGTGTTTTCCAACGCCATCGCCGCCATGCTGGCCGCGCGCGTGCGCATGCTCTACGGCCTGGCCGAAGACGCGACCTTGCGCAGCCTGCGCGCGCGCGTGGCGCACCGGCTGCTGGTGCTGGCGCGCGGCGATGCCACGCAGTCGGTGCACCTGCGGCACGAACTCATGCTGTCGCAGGAGGCGCTGGCCATGATGCTCGGCGTGACACGCCAGACGCTGTCCAAGGAGCTCAATGCGCTGGCCACCGAAGGCGTGGTGTCGCTGGGCTACGGGCGCATCGAACTGCTGTCGCTCGAGGCACTGCAGGGGTTGGTGCGCACGGGCTGAGGGTCTTGTCACAGCGCGGGCAGGGCGCAGGCGTATAAGACTTTCCCGGCCCGTCATTCCGGCGGCCCGGTGTCTTATTTCTTCACTGGAAGGTGGCGAATCATGAGCAACAACAAACCGACGGTCGTCCTGGTCCATGGTTTCTGGGGTGGTGCGGCGCACTGGCACAACGTCATCGTGGAGCTGCTGCGCAAGGGCCACACGGCCATCCGCGCGGTCGAGCTGCCGCTGACCTCGCTGGCCGACGACGCCGAGCGCACGCGCAAGATGGTGGCGCAGGTGCAGGGGCCGGTCTTGCTGGTCGGCCACTCGTACGGCGGCGCGGTGATCACGCAGGCCGGCGACCTGCCCAACGTGGTCGGGCTGGTCTACATCGCCGCCTTCGCGCCCGACGCGGGCGAAAGCCCCGGCGGCATCACGCAGGAGCATCCGCCCGTGGCCGTGCCCAACCTGGCGCCCGACAGCGATGGCTACCTGTGGGTGATACCCGAGAAATACCACGAGAGCTTCTGCCAGGACCTGAGCGCCGAAGAAGGCCTGGTGATGGGCCTCACGCAGAAGGCGCCGCTGGCCAGCACCTTCGGCGACACCATCACGGCGCCGGCCTGGAAGAAGAAGCCGTCGTGGTACCAGATCTCGAGCGAGGACCGCATGATCTCGCCGGTGAACCAGGAGCGCATGTCGGCGCGCCTGGGCGCGAAGAAGGTCATCACGCTGGCGGCCAGCCACGCCTCGCTGGCCTCGCAGCCGCAGGCCGTGGCGGCGCTCATCGACGAAGCCGCGAGCGCTGCCTGAGGCCGGCTACGCGCAGCGCTCGGTGCGCTGCGCAGCCGTCGGGCGGGCCCGCCAGCCGAGGATCGCCACGGCGCAGGCCGCTGCGATGACGATCGCCACGGCCACGCCCATCACCGAGAAGAAGGCCTGGTCGAAGGCCGTGTGCGCGAGCGCCACGAGCTGCGAGGCGACGGGCGCGGGCAGCGTCTCGGCGGCCAGCAGCGCGGCGTCGATGCTGTCGCCGGCCGAGGCCGGCACGGCCAGGCCGTCGGGAATCACCAGCGCGGCGGTGTAGCTCGCCGAGAGCACGCTGCCCAGCAGCGCGATGCCCAGCACGCCGCCGAGTTCGTACGACACCTCCTCGATCGACGCCGCCATGCCGGCGTGCTCGACGGGCGCGTTGTTCATGACCGCGTTGGACGCCGCCGTGATGGTCGCGCCCACGCCCAGCCCCAGCAGCACCAGGATGGCCGGCTTGAGCAGGCCCGCGGCATCGACCGCCAGTGCCAGCGCGCACAGCGCCAGCGCCGTGGTCACGAGGCCGCCCAGGATGACGGGGCGCGAGCCGATGCGTGCCAGCAGCAGGCCCGCGAGCGGCCCCGCCACGAACGCGGCCAGCGGCAGCGGCAGCAGAGTGAGGCCGGCTTGCAACGGCGTGAGGCCGACCACCAGCTGGAGCCGCTGGCTGAACACCAGCTCGACACCGATCAGCGCCACCGAGGCCACGATGGCCGCGATCACGCCGCCCGAGAAGTACGCGTTGCGGAACAGGCGAAAGTCGATCAGCGGCGCGCTGCTGCGCCGCTGGCGCCGCACGAACAGGGCCATGGCCACCACGGCGAGTGCGCCGGTGATGGCGGCTGTCGTGACCGAGGGCGCGAACTTGGTGAGTTCCTTGATGGTCAGCACGAGAAAGACCAGCCCCGCCAGCACCTGCACCGAGCCGATGAAGTCCCACGGGCGCGTGCCGGTGTTCTTCTGCGTCGGCAGCAGCCACAGGGCCAGCACCAGCGCGAGCACCACCACGGGCACGTTGATGAGGAACACCGAACCCCACCAGAAGTATTCGAGCAGCACGCCGCCCACGACCGGCCCGAGTGCTGCGCCGCCCGAGGCCACCGAGGCCCACACGCCGATGGCCACCGCGCGCTCGCGCTCGTCGGTGAACACCAGCCGCAGGATCGCCAGCGTGGCCGGCATCATCATCGACGCGCCCACGCCCAGGAGGGCCCGCGCGGCGATGAGGACGGCCGGGTTCGGCGCGTAGGCCGCGCACAGCGAGGCCACGCCGAATACGGAAAGACCCGCGACGAACATGCGCCGGTAGCCCACGCGGTCGCCCAGCGCGCCCATGCCCAGCAGGAAGCCGGAGACGACCACGGTGTAGGCGTTGAGGATCCAGAGCTTCTCGGTGGCCGACGCGGCCAGGTCGTGCGTGAGCGTGGGCAGCGCCGTGTAGAGCACGGTCATGTCGACCACGATCAGCAGCAGCGCCATCGAGACGATGCCGAGCGTGATCCATTTCTTTGCGGTGGGGTTCAGGCCGTTCATGGCGTGGCCCTCCGGTCGTGCGACTGCGCGGTGGTGCCGTCCAGTTCCTTGAGCATCGTCACCGAGACGGTCTCGCAGCCGCGTCCGTGGAAGAAGTCGTGCGCGCGGGCGTTGCCGATGCCGCTTTCGAGAAAGAGGCGCTGGATGCCGTGGCGCTGCAGCTCGGCGCAGACCCAGTCGAAGAGCCGACCGCCCAGGCCCAGGCCCTGGAAGCGCGCGTCGACGACGAGGTCGTCGAGCGTCGCGAAGCTGCGCGCGGCGCGGCGGGTGTCGTCGATGGACACCAGCGCGAAGCCGGCCAGTGCGCCGTCGGCTCGTGCGACGGCCACGCGGGCGTGGGCCGTGGCCGGGTCCAGCGCCAGGGTCTCGCGCACTTGCGCCATGAAGACGGCGGGCAGGTCGGCGCGCCATTCGCCCAGGGCCACGGCGCGCTGCTCCTGCAGTTCCGAGTGGGAGATGTAGGCAGGGGAAAGTTGCTGCAGGAACAGGGCGGTCAACGCCTGTGCCTGGGAAGGATCGCTGCACCAGCTCAGTTCGAACGCCGGTGTCGTCTTGTTGTTTGCATTCGTCATGGCGCCATGTTGCGCCATTAAAATGAATGAATAAAGATGAAATTCATCTGATAAATAGATGAGTAGGTGGCCGAAATGGAATGGACCGTCGACCAATTGCGCCAGTTCGTGACGACCGCCGAGTGCGGCTCGTTCTCGGCCGCGGCGCGCCACCTGGGCAAGGCCCAGTCGGCCGTGAGCACCGCCATCGGGCTGCTCGAGGTCGACCTCGGCGTGGCGCTGTTCGACCGCTCGCGGCGCAACGCGCAGCTGTCGGACGCGGGCCGGGTGCTGCTGCTGGAGGCGCGCGAGTTGCTGCGGCAGGCCGAGCAGCTCGATCAGCGCGCCCGCTCGCTGCACGCAGGCGACGAGGCCGCGCTGTCGCTGGCGCTGGACGAAGCCCTGCCGTACACCGCCATCGGCACGCTGATGCGCGAGCTGTCGGTGAAGTTTCCGAGCCTCGAGCTCACGCTGCTGAACGGCACCGCGACCGAGGTGGCCGACTACGTCGAGCAGGAGCGCGCCAGCGTGGCCTTCCACTTCGACCGCGGCCCGGTGCGCGCGAGCTTCGACCAGCGCCACATCGGCAGCGTGCGCCAGGGCGTGTTCGTGGCCAGCGACCATCCGCTGGCCGACGGCCGCACGGTGCGGCGCCAGGACCTGGCGCGGCAACGCCAGCTGCTGATGCACGCGGACGACGTGCACGAGGTGGCCTACAGCCCGCGCGTGTGGCGCTCCGACAGCTTCTACAGCACGGCCGAGATGGTGGCCGACAACCTGGGCTGGGCCGTGCTGCCCATCAACATCGCGCGCTACGAGGGCTTCAGCAAGGCGCTGAAGGAAGTGCCATGCCCGTCGCTGGCCTTGCCTCGCTTGTCGGTGCGCATGCTGTGGCTGCAGGGGCGGCCGCTCGGCGCGACGGCGCTGTATGTGCAGCAGCGCTTCACCGAGCTGCTGGGGGACGGCGCCGTGTGAGGCGCGTCAGCGGAGCACGCGACCGTCGGCGGAGATGCTGATGAGGTCGATGCTGCGCACGTTGTCGCGCAGGCCGGGGCGCAGGTTGATGCGGAAGCCGCCCACGTCGTAGTCGGTCATCGCCGTCATCGTGCGCAGCAGGGTGGCGGTGTTGAAGCCGCGGCCCGCGCGGCGCACCGCCTCGCCCGCGGCCTTGGCGGCGATGAAGCCCTCGAGCCCTTCGTACGACGCGGTCTGGTCGGAGTTGTCGACGGCCGCGAGGTACTCCTTGACGATCGGAATGGCCGAGGGGCGCGGCGAGGGCACGACCTGCGAGATCACGATGCCGCCGATGTCCTTGCCCAGCTCGGCGTAGAGCGGGTCGATGCCCACGATCGAGAAGGCCATGAAGTTGCCCGTGTAGCCGCTCTTGCGCAGCTTGCGGATGGCACTGGCCGTGGTGCCCGAGAGCGACACCAGCACGATGGCCTGGGGCGTCTGCTGCTGCACGGTCTTCAGCGCGGCGTCGAGCTTGTCGGCGCCGGCGGGCACCAGCGCGCTGGCGACCAGCGGCGGCAGCTTGAGTTCGGTGACGGCCTGCTGCACGGCGGCCAGGCCGGCGCGGCCCATGGCGTCGTCGTCGCCCACCAGCGCGATGCGCTTTTGCCCCACGGTGGCGCACTGGCGCACGATCTTGAGGGCCTCGTCGATCATGCCGGGGCGCACATGGAACACGTTCGGGTGCTCGGGGCCGCGCAGCGTGTCGGAGGCGGCGAAGGGCGCGAACAGCAGGCTGCCCTGCTGCGTGGCGACCTTGGCGCCGGCCTCGCTGCTGGCGGTGCCGACAAAGCCGAACAGCATGTCGGCCTTGTTCGCGCCCAGCAGCGTGCGGGCGTTGGTGGTGGCGCGCGCGGCGTCGTAGCCGTCGTCCAGTTGCAGCAGCTTCAGCTGCAGGCCGGTGGCGGCGTTGCGCGTGTTGAAGTCGCTCACGGCGAGCCGGCTGCCGGCCGCGAAGGCGTTGCCGATCTCGTTGGCGCTGCCGGTGAGCGGCACCGACTGGCCGAGCAGGACGACGCGGGCCCCGGCGGCGGCCGGGCGTGGCGTCTGTGCCAGCAAGGGACGGGTGATGCAGAGGCCGCTTCCCAGAAGCAGCATTGCGGAGGCTTTTCCCAGCCATGTCCTGCGAGACGCGTTCATTGGCTACCTTTTGCTAACAATAGTAAAAAAGTGTAGCAATTTCGAGGCCAGGGCGGAAGGCGCGGGTGCTCCAGAATTGCCCTGATGAAAACAACTGTGTCCTGGGTTCTGGGAGGGATGTGCGCGGCGCTCGCCGGTTGCGTCGTATCGCCCCCATCGAAGGTGGTGGAAAAGGCGCTGCCCGCGCCGGAGGTCTTTGTGCCCGTGGCTGCGCCGCAGCCGCCGCAACCGAGGATCGAGCCGCCGCCCCTGCCGCCGCCATCGACGATCGAGCCGCCACCGCTGCCACTGGCGGGGCCGCCGATGGCATTGCCGTCGGGGCCGACCCTCATGGCGGCGCCGCGCGCCGATCCGCGGGCCGCGGCGGACGCGGTCGTGACGGAGCCGGTGATCCGCCAGCGCCGTTATCCCAGCTACCCGTCCGCGCTGGTGGAAGAGGGCATCGAGGGCCTGGTGGTAACGGCCTTCTTCGTCGGCGTGGATGGCAAGCCCGAAGACATCCGCGTCGAACGCTCGCCGCACCCGCTGCTGTCGCAGGCGGCGACCGATTCGCTCAAGGGATGGCGCTTCGACCCGGCGCGCACGGCGGACGGGCGTGCGGTGCGCGCCCGCATGCGGCTGCCGTTCCGCTTCAAGCTCGTCGAGTGAGCGGGGGAAGGTGACGCGCGCTCAGGCGCGTTTTTCGAACACCAGGTCCCACACGCCGTGGCCCAGCTTGAGGCCGCGGTTCTCGAACTTCGTGAGCGGGCGGTACGCCGGCTTGGGCGCGTAGCCGGTGTCCGGCGCGGTGTTGCGCAGCAGCGGCTCGGCGCCCAGCACTTCGAGCATCTGCTCGGCGTAAGGCTGCCAGTCGGTGGCGCAATGGATGTAGCCGCCGGGGCGCAGGTGCTGCGCCAGCTTGGTCACGAACTCGGGCTGGATCAGACGGCGCTTGTTGTGGCGCTTCTTGTGCCACGGGTCGGGAAAGAACACGTGCACGCCGGCCAGCGTGCCGGGCTGCAGCATGTGGTCGATCACGTCGACCGCGTCGTGCGCGCAGATGCGGATGTTCGAGATCGACTGCTCGCCGATGCGCTTGAGCAGCGCGCCCACGCCGGGCTCGTGCACCTCGCAGCACAGGAAGTTGGTCTCGGGCAGCACCGTGGCGATGTGGGCCGTGGCCTCGCCCATGCCGAAGCCGATCTCCAGCACCGTCGGGCCCGCGCGGCCGCCGAAGGCCGCCGTGAGGTCGAGCCGCTCGGGCGTGTAGGGCACGAGGAACAGCGGGCCCAGCTCGGCGAAGGCGCGGGCCTGGCCGTCGGTGGTGCGGCCGGCGCGCTTCACGAAGCTCTTGAGGCGGCGGTGCAGCGGGTGCGGCTTGCCGTCGGTGGCGTCGTCTTCGGGGGATGCGGGCAGGTCGTCGCCGGGCGGGAGGTCGTTGGACACGGTGTCGGGAATGTTCATGAGGGCCGCGAATTGTAGAGATCGCGCCATTCGGGCACCCAGCCGGCCAGGGCGGCGGTGCAGTGGCCGGCGGCGGTGGGGCGCAGCCCGAGCGCGCGCGCGGCGGCATCGAGCGCGGCCAGCGCGGCCTGCGGCGTGGCGGTGTCGATGGCCGTGGCGCCGTTCTGCTTGGAGAGCTTGTCGCCGTCGGCGCCGCGCACCAGCGGCGTGTGCAGGTAGCTCGGTGTGGGCAGGCCGAGCGCCTGCTGCAGCAGGATCTGGCGCGCCGTGTTGTCGGCCAGGTCTTCGCCGCGCACCACGTCGGTCACGCCCTGTTCGGCGTCGTCGACCACCACGGCCAGTTGGTAGGCCCAGGGGCCGTCGGCGCGGCGCAGCACGAAGTCGCCGACCTCGCGCTGCACGTCCTGCCGCTGCGGGCCGAGGCGGCGGTCGTGCCAGTGCAGGTCGCCGGCCGGCATGCGGTGCGCGGCAAAGCGCCAGGCGCGTGCGGGTTTGCCGTGCAGGCCGTCGCGGCAGGTGCCGGGGTAGACGCGCTCGCCGTGGCGTTCGTGCGCATGGCCGAGCCGGGCCAGGGCCAGGTCGATGTCCTTGCGCGAGCAGCCGCAGGGGTAGGTGAGGCCGCGCGCCTGCAGCGCGGCCAGCGCCGCCTCGTAGTGCGCGGTGCGCTGCGTCTGCCACTCGGGCGGTTCGTCGGGAAGCAGGGCGCAATCGGCGAGTTGCCGCAGGATGTGCTCGCCCATGCCGGGCAGGCAGCGCTCGGTGTCGGCGTCCTCGATGCGGACCAGCCAGCGCGCACTGTCGCCGCGCGCGCGCACGTCGAGCCAGCTCGCGAGCGCGGCCACCAGCGAGCCGGCGTGCAGCGGGCCGGTGGGCGAGGGGGCGAAGCGGCCGGTGGCCCGCATCCTTTCTTGGAGGACTTAGAGAACGGCCAGGGCCAGCGACAGGCCCGACACGAAACCGTCTTCCACGCGGTGGCCGATGCACCAGTCACCCGCGATGCCGATGCGCGCCTTGGCGTCCCACAGGTGGGTCTGGCCCACGGGCACCTGCGTCTGCGCCTCGGGCCAGCAGCGCGCCTTGGCGTGGCTGGGCGTGGCGTGGATGCCGGTGATCTCCGAGAAGGCGCGCAGCAGCTTGGCTTCGATGCGCGCGGGCGTGTCGCGCAGGTGTTCTTCCGACCACTTGGCGCTGGCCTGCAGGGTCCAGCGCTCGACGCGCTCGCGGCCGGGCTTGGACGATTCGCGCGCCAGCCACGCCACGCGGTGGTGGGTGCTGCGCGCCACGTTCCATTGCGGGCCGAGGTGCGACATGTTGGCCTGGTTGGCCTGGGGGAAGGCGATCATCAGCGTCCAGCAGGGCGCGATGCGCACGGGTTCGATCTTGCGGCTCAGCGTGGCCGAGCGGTCGCCGCCGGCGAGCAGCTCGCGGGTGCGTGCGGGCGGCACGGCCAGCAGCACGGCGTCGAAGCCGGAGTAAACGTGCTGCGAATCGTCGGCGCCGGCGGTGCGCAGCTGCCAGCGGGTGGCGTCGAGCGCGTCGGGCTCGATGCGGGTGACCTGCGTGCCGGTGACGAGGTGTTCGTCCAGCGGCGCGGCCCAGTGGGCCACGAGTGCGTCCATGCCGGGCTGGGCGACCCAGTGCGGCTCCAGCGAAGGCAGCGCCGCTTCGGCCACGCGGCCGTGGGCGTCGAGCACGCGCACGAGGTTGGCGCTCCAGGGGCGGCACAGCGCGGGCGTGGTGGCCAGCACCTGTGCAAAGCGCGGATCGCGCACGGTGAAGTACTGCGCGCCGCTGTCGAAGCGGCCGAAGGCGGTGTCGATGCTCGCCATCCGCCCGCCCGGCGTGGCCTCGCGTTCGAACACCGTGACACGGTGCCCGGCCTGCATCAGCGTGCGGGCACAGGCCACGCCGGCAATGCCGGCGCCGATCACGGCGAAATGGCGGGCGGCGGCGGGAGTTCGGTGGCGGTCGGCGGTGGCGCGGGCTTTGGCTTTGGGCATGGCGGACTCTTTTCTTTTGACAGGGTGATGACTGAGGAGGCCGTGCACACTCTACCTCGGTCTGCGCGCGTCGCCGGGCTGGGGGCGACCCTTATGACGCCGTCATCGAGTGGCCTTCAACGGCCGCGGTGCCGTTCGAGCAGCGCCTTGCGCGTGCCCTCGTGCTCGAACTGCGCGAGCCACCATTCGAGCGCGCGCCCCGGCTTGCCCGCGCTGCGCACGCGCCACGCGCAGTGCATGGTGCCCAGCGGCGGCTGGCGTTCGGTCTGCAGCTCGACGAGGTGGCCGGCCTCGATGTAGGGCCGCGCCATCGGCTCGGGCAAGAAGCCGCCGCCCAGGCCGTGCAGCTGCGCGGCGATCTTGGCCTGCATGCTGGGCACGGTGAGCACGTCCTGCCCGCCGACGAGGTTCACCGTCATGCTCGGCCCGCTGCGCACCGAGTCGGCCGCGGCCACCGCGCGGTGCTGGCGCAGCACCGCGTCGCTCAGCGGCTGCGGCAGGCGCGCGAGCGGATGGTGCGGCGCCACCGCGAACACGAAGCGCAGTTCGCCGATCGGCCGGCTGCGGATGCCGGTGGCGGTGAAGGCCAGGCTCGCGGCATCGAGCACCGCGCCGATCGCCAGGTCGGCCTCGCCGCTGGTCAGCGCCTCGATGGTGCCGAGCAGCGTTTCGTCGCGCAGCTTCAGGCGCGTGGGCGGCTCGAGCGCGAAGAAGGCGGTGCACAGGTCGAGCAGCGGGTCGCGTGCGATCACGCTGTCGACCGCGATGGTCAGCATCGGCTCCCAGCCGGTGGCCACGCGCTTCACGCGGTTGGCCACGGCGTCGATCTCGCCGAGCAGGCGCGCGGCCTCGCGCAGCAGTTCGGCGCCGGCCTCGGTGATGCGGGCCTGGCGCGCGCTGCGGTCGAACAGCAGCACGTCGAGCGCGTCCTCGATCTGGCGCACGCGGTAGCTCAGCGCGCTGGGCACCAGGCCGAGCGCGCGCGCGGCGGCGGCGAAGCTGCCGGTGGTGGCCACCGTCTGCAGCATGGCCAGCGCGTCGGGGGTGAGGACGTCTCGGGCGCTCGTCATGGGGCGGGCTCCATCATTCAAATAATTTGAATGATGCCATCAAAACCGGGCATCTTTCAGAGGGGGATGGAGGTCCAGAATTCTTCTCATCCGCTGCGCATCCGGCGCGGCCCACGACGAAAGCCCCGGCGCCCGAACCGGGTGGGGCAGCAAGGAGTTCGATATGTTGCAAGTGCGTAAATCCCAGGAACGCGGTTATGCCGACCATGGCTGGCTGCGCTCGTTCCACAGCTTTTCCTTCGCGGGGTACTACGATCCGGCCTACATGGGCTTCGGCAACCTGCGGGTGATCAACGAAGACCGCGTGGCGGCGGGCGCCGGCTTCGGCACCCACGGCCACCGGGACATGGAGATCATCAGCTACGTGCTCTCGGGCGAACTCGCGCACAAGGACAGCATGGGCAACATCGAATCCATTCCGCCGGGCGACGTGCAGCGCATGAGCGCCGGCCGTGGCGTGATGCACAGCGAGTTCAACCACAAGGCCGACCAGACCACGCACTTCCTGCAGATCTGGATCGAGCCCAAGGAACGCGGCATCACCCCCGGCTACGAGCAGAAGCAGTTCAGCGACGCCGAAAAGCGCGGCACCCTGCGCCTGGTGGCCTCGCCCGACGGCCGCGACGGCTCGGTGACGGTGAACGCCGACGCGCGCCTGTTCGCCGGCCTGTTCGACGGCAGCGAAACCGCCAGCCTGGCGCTCGACCCGCAACGCAAGAGCTACGTGCACCTGGTGCGCGGCGAGCTCGAAGTCAACGGCCAGAAGCTCGTGGGCGGCGACGCCGCGATGCTCGAAGGCGAATCGCAACTCACGCTCGGCGCCGGCACCGATGCCGAAGTGCTGGTGTTCGACCTGACGGCCTGAGACGGCGTCTTTTTTCTTTTCTTTGTTCCTTTCGCTTCAACAACCAACGAGGAGTTTCACCATGGCCATTACCACCACAACCACCGCCCCCAACGCCGCCCAGGACACGCTGGCGCTCATCGGCCGCGTGCTGATCGCTGCGCTGTTCGTGCCCGCAGGCTTCGGCAAGCTCATGGGCTTCGCCGGCACCGTGGGGTACATCTCCTCGGTGGGCGCACCGCTGCCGCAGGTCGCGGCGGTCATCGCGATCGTCGTGGAGCTGGGGCTCGGCCTGCTGCTGCTGGTCGGCTTCAAGACGCGCGTGTCGGCGATCGTGCTGGCGATCTTCACCGTGGCCGCGGCCGTGATGTTCCACAACTACTGGGCCATGCCCGCCGACAAGGCCTTCGTGAACCAGCTGATGTTCTTCAAGAACATTGCCATCGCAGGCGGTCTGCTGGCCTTCGCGGCCTTCGGTGCTGGCCGTTTCAGCATCGATAAAAAGTAAGCTCGCTCCCCTCAGGCCGCGCACACCTCGTGGGCGCGGCCTGACGACTTCATCGCTTCCTTGAGGAAATCCGTTTCATGGCAAACATCGTCGTTGTCTTCCATTCCGGCTACGGCCATACCCAGCGCGTGGCCCAGGCCGTGGCCGACGGGGCGGGCGCGCAGCTGCTCGCCATCGACGCCGACGGCAACCTGCCGGCCGATGGCTGGGAGACGCTGGCCGCAGCCGACGCGATCATCTTCGGCTCGCCGACCTACATGGGCGGCGTCAGCTGGCAGTTCAAGAAATTCGCCGATGCGTCGTCCAAGGTCTGGTACACGCAAGGCTGGAAAGACAAGCTCTTCGCCGGCTTCACCAACAGCGCCACGATGAACGGCGACAAGGTCACGACCATGACCTACCTGTGGACGCTGGCCATGCAGCACAGCGGCATCTGGGTCAGCATGGGCATCCTGCCGACCAACAACAAGGCGGCCACGCGCGACGCCATGAACTACGTCGGCGGCTACGGCGGCCTGCTCACGCAGTCGCCCTCGGACGCGAGCCCGGCCGAGATGCCCAAGGGCGACCTGGAAACCGCGCGAGCCTTCGGCGAGCGCGTGGGTGCAGTGGCAAGATCACGCGCATAACGCCCCACCGAACCTCGCCCACAAGGACACCACGATGACCGACACCATCCCCGAAATCCAATTGCTGCGGCCCCACGACAAGGACCTGGGCGGTGGCTTCAACGTGCGGCGTGTGCTGCCGGCGGCGCAGCGCCGCTCGGTCGGGCCCTTCGTGTTCTTCGACCACTTCGGTCCGGCCACCGAGCAGCCCGGCAACGCGCACGACGTGCGCCCGCATCCGCACATCGGCCTGTCGACGGTCACCTACCTGTTCGAGGGCGCGATGATGCACCGCGACAGCCTCGGCAGCGTGCAGGAGATCCAGCCCGGCGCCATCAACTGGATGACCGCGGGGCGCGGCATCGTGCACTCCGAGCGCAAGCCCGAGCGCCTGCTGGCTGACACTTTCGTGAACCACGGCCTGCAGCTGTGGGCCGCGCTGCCGCAGGCCCATGAAGAGGTCGAACCCAGCTTCGAGCACACGCCGGCCGACGCCATTCCCGAACTGACGGTGCAAGGTGTGCCCGTGCGCGTGCTGGTGGGCGAGGCCTTCGGCGTGCGCTCGCCGGTGAAGACGCTGGCGCAGACGGTCTACCTGGACATCGCGCTGCCGGCCGGCGGCCGTTTCGAGCTGCCCGCGCTGGCGCCCGAACTGGCGGTCTACATGGTCGACGGCGATGCGAGCGTGAACGGCGAGCCCGCCCCCGCTCACACGATGGCGGTGCTGCCCGAC
The DNA here is from genome assembly GCF_059419205.1 of Variovorax sp. GW821-FHT06D12. NCBI lineage: Bacteria > Pseudomonadati > Pseudomonadota > Betaproteobacteria > Burkholderiales > Comamonadaceae > Variovorax > Variovorax sp. GW821-FHT06D12. Next base: position 251,898 of record NZ_JBWKRI010000008.1, read on the forward strand.
GGGCAGGGCGCGGTGTTCACTGCCGACACGGCCGTGCGCCTGATGGTGATCGGCGGCGAGCCACTCGACGGCCCGCGTTACATCACCTGGAATTTCGTCTCGAGCCGGCGCGAGCGCATCCTCGAAGCCGGCGCCGACTGGGCCGCGCAGCGCATGGGCCACGTGCCCGGCGAGACCGAGTTCATTCCGCTGCCGGGTAAGCCCTTCGGTGTGCGCGAGCCCGACACGGGCACGACGCCGGTCTGAGCCTTCTGTTTATTGCTTGATGCCGATGTCCGGGTCTTCCGAGGCCCGGGCGCTGGCGTCCGATGCGCGCGCGCTGAGGTCGGGCGCCAGGGCCCGGCGGCCGTCGAACACGAAGCAGTCGCCGTGGTAGTGCGCGCCGCCGACGTCCTCGAAGTACTTGAGGATGCCGCCTTCGAGCTGCAGCACGTGCTCCACGCCTTCCTCGCGCATGAGGATGGCCGCCTTCTCGCAGCGGATGCCGCCGGTGCAGAAGCTCACCACCGTCTTGCCCTCGAAGTCGGCGCGGTGCGCCTTCAATGCGGGCGGAAACTCGGTGAACTTGGTGATGCGCCAGTCGATCGCGCCGTCGAAGGTGCCTTCGTCGACCTCGAAGTCGTTGCGCGTGTCCAGCATCACGATCTCGCGGCCCTCGTCGTCGTGGCCCTGGTCGAGCCAGCGCTTGAGCGTGGGCGCGTCCACGCCGGGCGCGCGGCCGGCGGCGGGCTGGATCGCGGGGTGGTCCATGCGGATGATCTCGCGCTTGAGCTTCACCAGCATGCGCCGGAAGGGCTGCGTGGCCGACCAGCTTTCCTTGGTTTCGAGGTCGGCAAAGCGCGCGTCGGCGCGCAGGTCGGCCAGGAAGGCGTGGATGGCCTGCGCCGTCCCCGCCAGAAACAGGTTGATACCTTCGGGCGCCAGCAGGATCGTGCCCATCAGGCCCAGGGCCTGCGCGCGCTCGCGCAGGGTCTCACGCAGCACGGGGCTGTCGTTGATGCCTACGAACTTGTAGGCGGCGATATTCAAAATCTCTTGCACGGGGCGGGATTGTAGGGATCGCCACACCACATCGTGGAGGGCGGCTTCCTACAATCGACGGATGTTTGTTCACCTGCGTCTGCATACCGAGTTTTCCGTCGTCGATGGCACGAATCGAATCGACGAAGTCATCAAGGCCGCCGCTGCCGACAAGCAGCCCGCGCTGGCCATCACCGACCTGAACAACCTGTTCGGGACGGTCAAGTTCTACAAGCAGGGCCGGGGCAAGGGCGTCAAGCCCGTCATCGGCGCTGAAATCTTCATCGACGGGCTGGGCAAGGAGCCCGGCGCGCTGACCCGCCTCATTCTGCTGGTGCAGAGCATGGAGGGCTACCTCAACCTGTCGGAGCTGCTGGCCCGCGCCTGGACGCAGAACGTGGGCCGCGGCCAGTCGCAGGCGGCCTGCAAGCTCGAATGGCTGCAGGAGCTGCAGGGCGGGCTGATCGCGCTGTCGGGCGCACAGGCCGGGCCGCTGGGCCAGCCGCTGCTGCAGGGCCAGGAGGAGCGCGCCGCCGAACTGGCGTTGCAGCTCGCGGGCATGTTCCCGCACCGTTTCTACATCGAGCTGCAGCGCGCCGGCCGTCCCGAGGACGAGCCGCATGTGATTGCGGCCGTGAAGCTCGCCGCTCGGCTGAAGCTGCCGGTGGTCGCCACGCACCCGGTGCAGTTCGCTGAACGTCAGGACTACGAGGCGCACGAGGCGCGCGTGTGCATTTCCGAAGGCGAAATCCTCGGCAACCCGCGCCGCGTGCGCAAGTTCACCGAAGAGCAGTACTTCAAGTCGAGCGCCGAGATGCAGGCGCTCTTTGCCGACGTGCCGAGCGCGCTGGCCAACACGGTCGAAATCGCCAAGCGCTGCAACCTCACGCTGGTGCTCGGCAAGCCGCAGCTGCCCGACTTTCCCACGCCCTTCATCAGCGAAGGCGTGCGCATGCCGATCGGCGAGTTCTTCCGCCAGGAGTCGTTCGACGGGCTGGAGGTGCGGCTGAAGCACCTGTACCCCGACGAAGCCAAGCGCGAGGCCGAACGGGCACGCTACGTGGAGCGCCTGGAGTTCGAGATCAACACGATCCTGAACATGGGCTTCCCCGGCTACTTCCTGATCGTGGGCGACTTCATCAAGTGGGCCAAGGAAAACGGCTGCCCCGTGGGCCCGGGCCGGGGCTCGGGTGCCGGCTCGCTCGTGGCCTACGCGCTGAAGATCACCGACCTCGACCCGCTCGAATACAAGCTGCTGTTCGAACGTTTCCTGAACCCCGAACGCGTCTCGATGCCCGACTTCGACATCGACTTCTGCCAGGGCAACCGGGACCGCGTGATCGACTACGTGAAAGACAAGTACGGCCGCAACGCCGTGAGCCAGATCGCCACCTTCGGCACCATGGCCGCGCGCGCGGCCATCCGCGACGTGGGCCGCGTGCTCGACATGAGCTACATGTTCTGCGACGGCATCAGCAAGCTGATTCCGAACAAGCCGGGCATGTCGGTCACGCTGCAGTACCCCCCCGCGACCAAGATCGAAGGCGACAAGAACAACTACGCCATCGAGATGGAGCCGCAGCTCGCGGAGCGCATCGAGAAGGAAGAAGAAGTGCGCATGCTGGTCGAGCTCGCGCAGAAGCTCGAAGGCATGACCCGCAACATCGGCATGCACGCCGGCGGCGTGCTCATTGCGCCGGGCAAGCTCACCGACTTCTGCCCGCTGTACCAGCAGCCCGGCAGCGAATCGGCCGTGAGCCAGTACGACAAGGACGACGTCGAAGCCATCGGCCTCGTGAAGTTCGACTTCTTGGGCCTGGCCACGCTCACGATCCTGGAGATCGCGCGCGAGTTCATCATGAAGCGCCACAAGGGCCAGGAGAACTTCGCGTTCGAGAACATCCCGCTGAACGACGGGCCGACCTACCGTCTGTTCTCCGACGGCAAGACCGAGGCCGTGTTCCAGTTCGAATCCCGCGGCATGCAGGGCATGCTGAAAGATGCGCGGCCCACGCGCCTGGAAGACCTGATCGCGCTGAACGCGCTGTATCGCCCGGGCCCGATGGACCTGATTCCCAGCTTCGTGGCGCGCAAGCACGGCCGCGAAGACGTGGAGTACCCGCACCCGGCCGTGGCCGAGATGCTCTCCGAGACCTACGGGATCATGGTCTACCAGGAGCAGGTGATGCAGACCGCGCAGATCCTGGGCGGCTACTCGCTGGGCGGCGCCGACTTGCTGCGCCGCGCGATGGGCAAGAAGAAGCTCGAGGAAATGGCCGAGCACCGCGAGAAGTTCCGCGCGGGTGCCCTGGCCACGCATGGCATCGTGCAGGACAAGGCCGACGAAATCTTCGACTTGATGGAGAAGTTCGCGGGCTACGGCTTCAACAAGTCGCACGCCGCCGCCTACTCGCTGCTGGCGTACCACACGGGCTGGCTCAAGGTCCACTACACGGCCGAGTTCTTCTGCGCCAACATGACCGTGGAAATGGACGACACGGACAAGCTCAAGCTCTTGTTCGAAGACGCCCAGAAGAACTTCAACATCACCTTCGAGCCGCCGGACGTGAACCGCGGCAACTACCGCTTCGAGCCCGTCACCAACCGGATCATCCGGTATGGCCTGGGCGCCGTGAAGGGCACGGGCCAGCTCGCGGTCGAGGCCGTGGTGCGGGCGCGTGAAGAGGGCGGACCGTTCAAGAGCCTGTACGACTTCTGCGTGCGCATCGACCGCCAGCGCATCAACAAGCGCACAGTCGAAGCGCTCATCAAGGCCGGCGCGTTCGACGCCATCCAGCAGAACCGCGCCTCGCTCATCGCCTCGGTCGACCGCGCCTTCGAGTTCGCCATTGCCACGGCGGCCAACGCCTCGCAGGCCGACATCTTCGGCGACTGCGAGCACGGCTCGGCCACGCAGGAGCCCGACCTGGTCGACGCCACGCCCTGGGGCGTGAAAGAGCGCCTGACCTTCGAGAAGACGGCCGTCGGCTTCTACCTGTCGGGCCACCTCTTCGACGAGGTTTCGCACGAGGTGCGGCGCTTCTGCAAGCGCGAGATCGGCGACCTGCTCGACAGCCGCGATCCGCAGGTCATCGCCGGCATCGTGAGCGACTTCCGCGTCATCAACGGCCAGCGCGGCCGGCTGGCGATCTTCAAGCTCGACGACAAGTCGGAGTCGATCGACGCCACGGCCGACGAGGCGCTCATCAACGCCAACCGCAACACGCTGAAGGACGACGAGCTCGTCATCGTGAGCGGCAAGCTGCAGCCGGCGCGCGGCGGTTTCGAGGCACGCTTCCAGGTGCAGCAGGTGTGGGACCTGGCCTCGGCGCGCTGCCGCTTCGGCAAGTTCCTGCGCGTGGCGGTCAACGGCAAGGTGCCAGAGATCGCGCGCCTGTTGAAGGACTTTCCGGCGCGCACCGAGCAGACCGAGGTCGGCGACCTGGTGCACGGCCTGCCCGTGCGCCTGTCGATGGCACGGGGCGGGGCGCAGGTCGAGCTGCAGTTGGGCGAGCGCGCCAAGTTCTTCCCGACCGACGCGGCGCTCGCGAGCTGGACCGCCCAGGCCGAGGCCGGCAAGGCGCAGGTCATCTACGATTGATCGGATCGCGCGGCCCCGGGGAACCTCGGGGCCCGTGCGCGGTCCATCAGTCTGTTGCAACCTGGCCTTGGGCCACTCACAGGAGGAACGACCGCATGCATTTCAAGAAGATCCTCAAGACCACCGCGTTGACGTTCGGCGTGGCGCTGCCCATGGCCGCGGCCTGGGCCCAGTACGCCGGCCCGAGCTCGGTGCCGAACCTGACGGTCAAGCAGCTGATCGAGACCGGCCAGGACGACCAGCACGCCACGGTGCGCGGCTTCATCGTTTCGCACGACGGCGGCGAGCACTACACCTTTGCCGACGACACGGGGCGCCTGAAGGTCGAGATCGACGCCAAGTACTTCCCGCCGGGCGTGAAGATCGACGACAAGGTGCGCGTCGAGCTCAGCGGCGAGTTCGACAAGGACCGGCTCACCGGCAAGACCGAACTCGACGTCAAGCGCGTCATCACCGTCCTGCGCTGACCCCCGCCTTTTTCCCGAGCGCCTGCTCGACCTGGTCGAGCACGGCCTCGGGGGTGTGCAGCCAGTCCTTGGCCAGCACCTGCATCACCTGCCAGCCGAACGCGTCGAGGATGCGCGGACGCGAGACATAGCGTTCCAGCACGTTGTGGCGCGTGCCTTCCTGCGCCGCACCGTCCACGAGGAGGCCCAGCGCATAGTGGCCCTGGCCCGCTGCGCGCACCGCGAGGTCGCAGCGAAAACGCGACTGCCCCACCTGTTCGTCCACCGCATGGCCGCGCGCGCGCAGCGCCTGCGCGATCTGCGCTGTGACCTCGTCCGTGCGCGCATGCCGCGCCACGTGGCCGCGCGCCAGCGGGTTCATGCCTTCGAGCACGCGCCGCGCCGTGTCCTCGTCGCCGCGTGACAGGCACTCGGCATAGCGCAGGAAGTTCTTCAGCGCCGCCGCGCCTTCGTTGTGGTCGTTGGTGATCGCCTCGTGGCGGATGGTCGAGACCACCGCCATGTGGTGCTTGGCGCGGCTGAAGATCACGTTCAGCCGCTTCTCGCCGCCGCGCTGGTTGATCGGGCCGAAGTTCATCAGCATGCGGCCCTCGGGGTTGGGGCCGTAGCAGATGCTGAGGATGATGATGTCGCGCTCGTCGCCCTGCACGTTCTCCAGATTCTTGATGAAGAGGCCGCAGAACTGGTCGTCTTCCTCGCGCACGTACTCGGCCTCCAGCCGCGCCGCGAAGTCGGCATCGACCGCGCCGAGCGCGTTCAGCTCCTCCTCGATCTCGCCCTGTTGCGCTTCCGAGAACGCCACGATGCCCAGGCTGCGCCCGGTCTCGCGGCGCAGCAGCTCGCGCACCAGCTGCGCGATGTGGCGCGCCTCGCCGTCGTTGATGCGGTTCTCGTACACCGCATCGGCCACGCGGTGGAAGCTGATGGCGCGCGAGAGCAGGGCGTCGACCTGCGCCTTCACCGATTCGTCGCTCGGGCTGCGCGACTGCACCACGATCTCGCCGCGTTCGGGCGCGGGCAGGCTGCGGTCGGGAATGGTGTACAGGTTGCCCGCGTAGAAGGCCGCGTTCGAAAAACCGATGAGCGATTCGTAGCGGCTGCGGTAGTGCCAGGCCAGCAGCGTGGCCGGCAGGTTGCGCGCGCCCTGGTTCAGCAGGCTGTCGGCGTCGAGCACGACGGCGATGCGCTCGCCTTCCTCGCCGTTCTCCGCGTCGTCGCCTGCCACCGACACGGTGTCTTCCTCGGCATCGCGGCCCGACGAGAAGAAGCTCGTGGGCGGCAGCTGCATCTCGTCGCCCACCACGATGATCTGCGGCGCGCGGTACAGCGCGGGCACGGCTTCCTCGACCGGGATCTGGCTGGCCTCGTCGAAGATCACGACGTCGAACAGGTCGGCCGCGAGCGGCAGCGTGTCGGAGACCGACAGCGGGCTCATGAGCCAGATCGGCTTCATGTCGCGCACCACGCGGCCGGTGTCGCCGCTGGCCAGTTCGCGGATCGCCTTGTAGCGCATGGTCTTGCCGAACTCGTGCTCGAGCTCGCGGCGGCCGGCGTTGTAGCTCTTCTTGAAGACCTTGCCGTCGGCGTCGAGCTGGCTGGCGGGCAGGGCGCTCTTTTGCACATGGTCGCGGAAACGCTGGCGCACCGCGGCGGCGAGCGTGCGCGCATTGCGCTCGAGCAGCTTGCGTTCGCCTTCGCCCAGGCGCTGCGCATGGCGTGCCAGCGTGGCGCCGTCGAAGCGCGGCAGCCAGCGTTCGGTACGGTAGACGCGCTCCAGCCCTTCGCGAGCGACGGCGTACTCGATGGCCTCGGGCGGCAGCGGCAGGGTGCGCAGCGCGGCGGCCACGGCCGGGTCGGCGTCGGCCAGTTCCTGCAGCGGCTGGAGCACCGACGGCAGCGCGTCGGCCTGGTCGCGCAGCGTGCGGGCCAGGGCGTCGAGCGCGTCCAGCGGTTGCGCGCCAGCGTCGTGCAACAGGTCGCGCCAGAGGGCGTCGAGCGTGTCGACGCGCGGTGCGGCGGCGACGAGCTGTTCGACGCTGCGGCGGCCCGCGTCGGTGCGCAGGTGGGCCTGGAACGCTGCGCGCAGGCCGGCGCCGGCGTCGATGCCGCGCATCGCCTGCAGCTGCTGCGCGAAAGCCTCGGCGTCGGTGCAGCCGTAGTCGGCCTCGAGGCGCGCCGCCTGCTGGTCGAGCGCGGTGCGCGCGGCCTGTTCGGCGCGCAGGTCCTCGAGGATCTGGCTGGGCTGCGGACGCACGGCATGCGCGGCGAAGTCGTAGCGGCGCTTGAGTTCGCCCGACAGGCGCCACCACGAGGGCTGCAGCCAGCGCAGCAGCGAGCCTTGCTGCGTGCGGGCCTGCGCCAAGGCAGCTTCGGTGTCGCCGGGCGAGAGCTTGTCGCGCCAGTGGGCGGTGCGCTGCAGCTGCGCGTCGAGCGCCTGCTGCAGCGTGCGTCTTTCGTTCAGTGCGTTGCCGAGCGCGAGGCTGCTCGGGTGCGCCGCGTCGAGCAGCGCCAGCTGGCCGCGCGCGGCCAGTGCCGCGACGCTGCGCGAATCGGCCACCACGGCGAGCGCATCGCGCCACAGCACGCCGGCCTCGGCCAGCGGTGGCCAGGCATCGACCAGCGCGTCGCGGCAGGGGGCGCTCAGGTCGATGGCGCGTTCGCTGCGCTCGACCAGCCGCGCCAGCGGTTTCTCCTGCGCCAGCAGCGAGGGCGCGAGCTGCGCGAACACATGCTGCGCGAAGCTGGGCGCGCCCAGGCTTTCGGTCACGGCCAGGTGCAGGCGCGACACCAGCTCCGCATGCCGGCGCCAAGCCGCGAAGGCGGGCAGTGCTTCGGCTTGCAGCGGCGTGAGCGACGGGTCGCCGGCCTTGAGCGCCACCAGCCGCGACAGCAGTTCGCGCAGCGTCACCGCGATGTGTTCGGGCACGTCGTGCATGGCGGCGTCGAAGCGCTCGAGCGCGCGCAGGTCGAGGTCCATGGCGTCGAGCACCCGCGTGCGCTCGGTGCTTTCCTGCGCCAGCGTGCCGGGTGCTTCGAGCCACAGCTCGTAGGTCTTGCGCAGGTTCTGCACGAAGGCCTTCTTGTCGCCCTGCGAGTCGTGGATCATGCAGCACAGCTCGTCCAGCCCCTGCTGGCGCAGGCGGTGGAACACGACGTCGATGGCGGCGCGCTTCTCGCAGACGAAGAGCACACGCTGGCCGCGGCCCACGTAGTCGGCGATCAGGTTGGTGATGGTCTGCGACTTCCCCGTGCCCGGCGGGCCCTGGATGATGTAGCTGGTGCCGGTGCGCGCCAGCGCCACCGCAGCGGTCTGCGTGGCGTCGGCCTGCACCACGGGCCACTGGTCGGCCAGTGGCAGGGCGGGCGGCGTCTCGCCGTCGACGCGGCGCGGCTGCAGCGAGAACACGCGGTCGAAAGCCTCGCTCGCCAGGTCGGATTCGGCCAGCCCCGAGTAGTCGCGCACCAGCGACATCTTGCGGTGGTTGAAGTTGCCGAGCGTCACGGCCGTGAGGTCGATGTCCCACTGGTAGGGGTTGCCGCTGCTCTCGCGCAGCGCGAAGGTCTTGCGCTCGGTGTCGTCGACCGCGGTGGCCGCCATCTGCGGCGCGCGCGGCTGGGGCGCGCCGCCGACGGCCTCGCGCACCGGCAGCGGCACGGGGCGCACGCGCGCATGGAACAGCTGCAGCCCGCGCGGGCGGAAGTCGTCCTGCGCGTAGCTGAAATCTTGCGCGGCCACTGGTACCGCCGAGGGCGAGCGCACGCGGGTGCGGCGCTTGAACTGTTCGAGCCGCTGGCGCGCGCGCTGGTGCATCACGGCGATCTCGGGCTGCTTCACGAGCCGCAGCTGCACGCCGGGCTCGCTCTGCGCGATCTGCGCCGACAGCTGGGCGTGGAACTGTTCGAGCGAGGTCTCGCGCAGGTCGACCGTCTCGGGCAGCGCGATGCCGTAGAGCTGGCGCAGGTGGTGGCGCAGCGTGGGGTTCACCTGCGCCTCGCTGGCCGAGGCTTCGAGCAGGTACTGGTCGCGCACGCCTTTCTTGCGCGTGAGTTCGACCGGCAGCATCAGCAGCGGCGAGGCGATGCGCTCGGCGCGTTCGGCCTCGCCCTCCTTGAGGTTGTGCCAGCGCAGGAAGGCGATCACCAGCGACAGCTGCGAGAAGCCGTACTCGGCCCGGTCGCGCCGCGCCTCCTGCAGGATGCGGTCGAGCGCGCCGGGCAGGTAGGGCTGGTCTTCGAAGCGCAGCCAGCGCGCGAGCGGCACGGGGTCGCAACTGGCGATGTCGGCGGCAAAGCGGCCGTCCCACACGCACAGCTGGTCGGTGCGGATGCTGTTGAGGTCGACCACCAGCGGCACGCTGGCGACGGTGAGATTCACATGCGCTTGCGTCGGCTTGAAGTACAGCAGGCGGTTGCGCCGCGAGAGGTCGAACAGCCGGTCGCGCAGGTGCAGCTGGATCGCCTGGCGGCGCTGGCCCGCGCCGTCCCTTGCCGGCGCGATGCGGTCCAGGCCGAGGTCGACCGGCTGGTCGCGGTAGGTCTCGAGGCGGCGGATGACCGAAGGCAGGTCGCGTGCGCGCTCGTGGCGGTCGAGCGCGGTCATCTCGAAGATCACGGCGGCGACCACCGGGTGCAGCCGGCGGTTCAGTTCGAACAGATTGCCGCGGTGCGTGGCGAAGCGGGTCAGGTCGTCGCCGTCGGTGAAGTCGAGCCCGCACGACAGGCTGGCCAGCACCTGGCCCAGGCACAGGATGTCGCCGAGCGCGTCGTGGTGGCCCAGGCGCAGTTCCCACGCGGCGTAGCCGGGCAGGTAGACGGGGCGCGTGGGCACGGTGTCGGGCCCGGCCTCGGGCATCACCGCGAGGTTCTCGAGCGCCACGCCGGCTTCGGCATCGACGGTCAGGCGCGTTTCGCCGACCACGCGCAGCACTGAGGCGGCGGGTTGTTCGAGCGGCGCGATGGCCTCGGGGTGGCGGCGCGGCGCGGTGCCTTCGGGCTGCGCGAGTGCCAGCGCGGGTTCGGCGGGCGCGTCGGTCACGCGGTAGGCAAAAACGTTGCCGAGCGCGGCGACGTGGCCGAGTTCGTGCAGGGCCGAGACCTCGCGCAGCAGCGGCAGCACGAGCTTGAGCACGTCGTCGGTCTGCAGGCCGCCGTGGGCCTCGGCGGTGGCGAGCAGTTGCAGGAGCGGGGCGGGAGCGAGGGTCATGCGGCGGCGGCCTGCGAAGAAGAAGTGGCGGCCTTGTCGAGCAAGGCGGCGGCATCGCGCTTGACGCGGGTGAAATTGCGCTTGGAAAGACCCAGGTCCTTCAGCACGCGCTGTTCGAAAGGCGCATCGCAGCCGAGTGCATCGGCCAGGCCCAGCGCGGCGGCGAGGGTGACGTCGTCCATCTCGGGATCGGCGGCGACGAAGTCGACCAGCACGCTGGCCAGGTAGTCGTGCAAGCCGGCGGGCGCGGGCTCGGGCAGCGGCATCGCCGACGTGGGCGGCGTGAAGTCGGGGAAGAAGCGGCGCGCATGCGCGAGCAGCGAGTCCGACTGCAGCACGGGCCGCTGCAGCAGCTGCGCCAGGGTGCCGCGCGTGAGCGCGCTCACGCGTTGTTGGCCGAGCATGTCGAGCGTGGACAGGTCGAGCGGACCTTCGAGCGCGGCGGCCAGCCATTCGTCGGCGTCGTGCTCGCGGCCGGCCCACAGGCGCAGCGCGCGGGCGCGCACGAACACTTCGGGGTGGCTCACGCCGCGCGTCTGCAATGCCTTGTTGCCGGGGTCTGCGCAGATTTCCTCGGCCTGCGCCAGGTAGCTCGCCACGTTGACCTGCGTGAGGCCGGTCTCGATCTTGATGAGCGCGCTCACGGCGGGCTCGAGCGCGCCGCAGGCCACGCAGCCGCCGCGGTCGGCAAAGGCCTCGGTGTACAGCGCATGGCGCCGCGCGGCCTGCAGGTGGCTCGCGTCGGCGCGCGGGTCGGACGCTGTGGCGTGCAGCAGGCGGTCGACGACGTGGTGCTTGCCGCCGTCGCGCTCCCACAGCAGGTAGTGCGCCAGCTCGTGGCCGAGCACGGCCTGGCGCTCGGGCGGCTGCAGTTTTTCGAGCAGCGGGCCCGAGAGCACGATGTGCGCCTCGCCCGGCACGACGTAGATCGCGGCGTTCATGGCCGCGCCGTCGCCGGACGGCGCCTGGTAGAGCGTGATGCGCGCCGTGACGCCCAGCCGCTGCGCGGCCAGGGTGGCGTCGGCATGCAGGTCGGGGTGCGCGTCGGCGTCGAGGCGGTAGGCGCTGCGCAGCAATTCGGCACGCATGGCGGCCGTGTGTTCTTCGCGCGCTTCGGCCGAAGCGGCCCAGCGCCAAGCCTCGGGTTCGTTCGCCTGGAGGTGGGCGGCCAGTGCCTGCTGGTAGGGCAGCGGCGTCAGGTCTTGGAGGCGAACGGCAGGGAAAGAGTCGACCATGTCAGGAGCGCCAGCAACAATGAGTTGCCGACGATCCTAAACGAGCGGGTGGCGTCGCTTGCAATCACCCACGATGTGGGTGATTGCGGGGGTCAACGCTTGGGCTTGAGCGTGACGATGAGCGACGGGAAGATGCGCCCGTCCGTGTCGCGCGGCAACTTGTCGGTCTTGCGCAGGCCGCGTTCGGCCGCTTCGTCCCAGGCCGGCAGGCCGCTGGACTTGGCGAGCTTGACGCCGACGATGGTGCCGTCGGGTGCCAGCCGCACTTCGAACTCGGCCTCGGGGTTGCCGTTCACGCTGTCGGCATCGGGGAAGGTGATGTTCGGGCGCACGGCGGCGGCGATGCGGCCGGCATAGCCGCTGGACGGGCCGGACGATCGCTGGGCGTTGCCCTTGGCATCGTCGCTGCCGCTGGCACCGGCCATGCCCTGCATGCGCTTGAGCGTCGCAGCGCGGTCGGCGGCGGCCTGCTTGGCGGCTGCCTCTGCCTTCTTCGCTTCGGCCTGCTTGGCCTCGGCTTCCTGCTGCTTCTTCTGCTCGGCCAGTTTCTTCTGCTGCTCTTTCTTGCGCTCGGCCTCTTCCTCGGCGCGCTCCTTGGCCTCGAGCTCCTTCTTCTTTTGCTGCTGCACGCGCTGCTGCTCGAGCTCGCGCTCCTTCTGCGCCTTCTGCTCCTTGAGCTTCTTCTCGCGCTCCAGCGCGATGTCGGGGGCAGGGGCGGGCGCCGGCTCGGGTGGCCTGACGGCCGGGGGAGGCGGCGGGGGCGGAGCGGGTGCAGGCGGCGGCGGTGCGGGCACGGGGGCCGGCGGCTCCGGCACCGACAGGCGCGGGGCGGCCTGCATCACCGTGGTGGACCACAGCTCGGCATCGACCGCGCCGTCGTCGGCTTCGCTGCGCCAGCGCACGCCCCAGGTGAGGGCGGCGATCAGCAGCGCATGGGCAATGAGGGCGAGCGCAACCGCGCGGGGCGTGCCGCGTTGCGGCGGCGGCGCGAACTCGGGGCGATCCAGGGCGAGCGACATGCCTTATTTGCCGCCCGTGGTCGTGACCGACAGCCCCACGCGCTCGATGCCGCTGCGCTTGAGCTGGTTCATCGCCTTCACGACGGTTTCGTACTTCACCGACTTGTCGGCGCTGATGACCACGGGGCGCTGGGCGTCGCCGCCTTGCGCGGCCTTGGCGGCCGAGCCGATCTGCGTCATGGGAATCGACGCGCCGCCGGTGCCGGTGGACGGGTCTTTCTTGATCTGCACTTCGTCGTCGCTCTTGATGACGATCTCGATGGGCTTGTCCGGCTGCTTGTTGGCCCGATCGACCGTCGGCAGGTTGATCACACTCGGCGTGATGAGCGGGGCCGTGACCATAAAGATGATCAGCAGCACCAGCATCACGTCGATGAACGGGACCATGTTGATCTCGTTGATCGTGCGGCGGCCGCGGCCCCGGGATGAAACGGCGGGCATGTCGTCGCGTCCTTTGTCTTGTGCGCGCCGCTCTTCAGCGGTTCGCGGCGGTGACCGAGGCGGCGGGCGTCACGGCGCCGGGGTTGGCCGAGAGGTTGCGCTGCAGGATGTTGGAGAACTCTTCGATGTAGGTCTCCAGGGCGATGGCGATCTTGTCGATCTCGCGCGCGAAGCGGTTGTAGCCGACCACTGCAGGGATGGCGGCGAACAGGCCGATGGCCGTGGCCACCAGCGCTTCGGCGATGCCGGGCGCCACGGTGGCCAGCGTCACCTGCGTGAGGGCGGCCAGGCCGGTGAAGGCATGCATGATCCCCCAGACCGTGCCGAAGAGGCCCACGTACGGCGACACCGAGCCGACGGTGGCCAGGAACGACAGGTTCTGCTCGGCCGCGTCGAGTTCACGCTGGAAGCTCGCGCGCATCGCGCGGCGGGCGCCGTCGAGCAGCGTGGCCGCGTCGGTCACGTGGCGCTCGCGCAGCTTCTGGTACTCGCGCATGCCGGAGGCAAAGATGCGCTCCATGGGGCCGGCGAACTTGGCGTTCTGCGCCGCCGAGGCGAACAGTTCGTTCAGGCTGGTGCCCGACCAGAACTCGCGCTCGAAGTCGTCGTTGAGCACGCGGATGCGCTTGAGGGCAAAGTACTTGCGGATGATGGCGGCCCAGCTGGCGACCGACACGATCACCAGCAGCAGCACGACCAGTTGCACCACGAAGCTGGCGTGGAGCAGAAGATTGATGATGGAGAGATCTTGGTTCATGGCTTGAAAGGTTGAGTCATGGAGCCGCTGGAGTGCTCGAGGGTTCCCGAAACTTGGGCCGGAATGCGCGCAGGGCGCAAGGTGGCGGCGTCCACCCAGCCGATGCGGATCGTGCCTTCGCACAGCAAGACCGGTGCCGCGGCCCCGGTGCGTTCTTGCTCTGTTTTTGATAGCACGCGCTGACCGATTATCAACGACGCGGTGCCCAGTTGCCGCAGCTCGGCTGTAACCAGCAGTTCGTCGTCCAGCCGCGAGGGCCGATGGTATTTGAGCTGCGTTTCGCTCACCACGAACTGGCCGCCGGTGGCTTCCTTGAGCTTGCGCTGCTCGACACCCAGGGAGCGCAGCCACTCGGTGCGACCGCGCTCCATGAACTTCAGGTAGTTGGCGTAGAACACGATGCCGCCGGCATCGGTGTCTTCCCAGTAGACGCGGATCGGAAACTCGAAAGTCACTTGCATGCCTCCGTGCTTCGCACTGCGGCGCGAGCTTGCTTGGGGCGGCCCGGCGCTACGCTCATTGGGCGATCATGGCCCGCAGGCGCTCGACCGATTCCTGCAGGTGCGCCATCGAGCTGGCGGTGGAGAAGCGCACGAACTTCGCGGTTTCGGCCGTGCCGAAATCGCGGCCCGGCGTGACGGCGAGGTGGGCGCGCTTCATGGTCTCGAAGGCGAAGTCCCAGCTGCCCGAGATGCCGAGCTTGTCGGCCACGCTCGTGCAGTCGGCCCAGGCGTAGAAGGCGCCGTCGGGCACCACGGGCACGTTCAGGCCCAGGGCGTTCAGTTGCGGAATGAACCAGTCGCGGCGCGCCTTGAACTCGGCGCGGCGGCGTTCGTACTCGGCGATGCTCTCGGCCTCGAAGCAGGCCAGCGCGGCGTACTGCGACACGGTGCTCGCGCAGATGAAGAGGTTCTGCGCCAGGCGCTCGACCACCGGCACCAGCACTTCGGGCACCACCAGCCAGCCCAGTCGCCAGCCGGTCATGTTGAAGTACTTGCTGAAGCTGTTGATGCTGATGACGTTGTCGTCGATGGCCAGCGCCGTCTGCCCGAAGGCATCGTCGTACGACAGGCCCAGGTAGATCTCGTCGATCAGCGTGATGCCGCCGCGCTGCGACACCACCTCGTGGATGCGGCGCAGCTCGTCGGGCGCGATCGAGGTGCCGGTCGGGTTCGAGGGCGAGGCCAGCAGCACGCCGCGGGTCTTGTCGGTCCAGGCGGCTTCGACCTTGGAGGCGGTGAGCTGGAAGCGCTCCTCGGCCGTGGTCGGTACCAGCACCGCCTTGCCGTCTGCCGCGCTCACGAAGTGGCGGTTGCAGGGGTAGCTCGGGTCGGGCATCAGGATCTCGTCGCCCGATTCGATCAGCGCGAGGCAGGCCAGCTGCAACGCGGCCGAGGCACCGGCCGTGACGACGATGCGGCGGGCCGGCACGTCGACATTGAAGCGCTGCTTGTACCAGCCGCTGATGCGCTCGCGCAGGTGGTCCAGGCCGGTGGCCTGCGTGTACTGCGTGGCGCCGGCGCGCACGGCGCGGGCGGCCGCTTCCTGCACCAGGGGCGGGGCGGTGAAGTCAGGCTCGCCGATGTTCAGGAAGATCATCGGACGGTCGGTGTGGGCCACTTCACGGGCCAGCACCCCAGCCGCCTTGGCGACCTCCATCACGTAAAACGGTTCGATGCGCTGCGCGCGCGTCGAGATCCTCATGGGCGCGCCTTGCCGGTGGCCCGGTCGGCTTCCACTTCGAGCGGACGCAGCTGCGGCGCCAGGCCGTTGAGCACGGCGTTCACGTACTTGTGGCCGTCGGTGCCGCCGAATTCCTTGGCAAGCTCGATGCACTCGTTGAGCACCACGCGCCAGGGCACGTCGGGGCAGTTCTGGAACTCGTACACGCCGATCCACATCACGGCGTGTTCGATGGGCGAGATCTCTGCGAACTTGCGGTCCAGCAGCGGCAGGATCAGCGCGTCGAGCTGTTCGGCACCGTTGATCGAGCCGTGCAGCAGCGCGTCGTAGTGCGCCGCGTCGGCCTTGTGGAAGCCCGCGAGGTCGCGCGTGAAGTGGTCGATGTCGGTCGGGTCGTTGCGGCCCACCAGGTGCTGGTAGAGCGCCTGCAGCGCGAACTCGCGTGCGCGGCTGCGGTTCGACTTGGCCGCGGCCTTGCGTGCGCCCGTGCTGGTGAGGCCGGTGCGCGACTGGCGGGGCTTGGCGGACTTGGAGGTGTCTTCGGTCATGAAAGGGTGGCCAGCAGTTGTGCCATCTCGACCGCCACCTGGGCTGCGTCGCGGCCCTTGTCGGTCTGACGGGCGACGGCCTGTTCGAGGTTTTCGGTCGTGAGGATCGCGTTGGCGATGGGCAGGCGGTAGTCGAGCGCGACGCGGCTCACGCTCGCGCCCGATTCGTTGGCCACCAGTTCGAAGTGGTAGGTCTCGCCGCGGATGATGCAGCCCAGCGCCACGAGCGCGTGGTAGCCGCCGCGCTCGGCGAGCGCCTGCAGCGCCACGGGCACTTCGAGCGCACCGGGCACCTGCACGTGATGGATGTCGGACGCGGCCACGCCGAGAGCCTCGAGCTCCGACAGGCAGGCCGCGGCCAGTGCGTCGGTGATGTCGGCGTTGAAGCGCGCCTGCACGATGCCGATGCGCAGGCCTTTGCCGTTGAGGGTGATCTCGCCCTTGTTGGAACCTTGCATGGTCGTTCAGTCTTTCGTGAGGTAACCGGCGATCTCGAGGCCGAAGCCGGCGGCCATGCTCGGCATGCGACGCGGCGCGCCGAGCAGGTTCATCTTGTGCACGCCGCATTCGCGCAGGATCTGCGCGCCGATGCCGTAGTTGCGCAGGTCCATGCGGCCGCGCTCGGGCGCTTGCGCGGGGCGCGCGGTGCCGTCGAACTGCGCGAGCAGCTCGGCCGCGGTTTCGCCGCAGTTCAGCAGCACGGCCACGCCCTTGCCTTCGTTCGCGATGTGCGAAAGGCTGGCGTCCAGGCTCCAGGAGTGCATCGGGCGGTTGACCTCGAGCGCGTCGAGCACCGACAGCGGCTCGTGCACGCGCACCGACACCGTCTCTTCGGGTGCCCACTGGCCGCGCACCAGTGCCAGGTGCACGCCGCGGCTGGGCTTGTCGATGAAGGCGTGGGCCGTGAAGGCGCCCCAGTTGGTCTGGATCTCGCGGCAGCCGACTTTTTCGACCAGCGATTCGACGCGGCTGCGGTGCTCGATGAGTGCGGCGATGGTGCCGATCTTGATGCCGTGCTCGGCCGCGAAGATCTGCAGGTCGGGCAGGCGGGCCATCGTGCCGTCTTCGTTCATCACCTCGCAGATCACCGAGGCGGGCGAGCAGCCGGCCATGGCGGCCAGGTCGCAGCCGGCTTCGGTGTGGCCAGCGCGCATGAGCACGCCGCCGTCCACCGCCTGCAGCGGGAAGATGTGGCCGGGCTGCACCAGGTCGGCGGCCACGGCGTTGCGTGCCACGGCGGCCTGCACAGTGCGGGCGCGGTCGGCGGCCGAGATGCCGGTGGTCACGCCTTCGGCTGCCTCGATGGAGACGGTGAAGGCGGTCGAATGCTTGGCGCCGTTGCGCTGGACCATCGGCGGCAGCTGCAGCCGCTCGCACATCTCGCGCGAGAGCGTGAGGCAGATCAGGCCGCGCGCGTGGCGGGCCATGAAGTTGATGGATTCGGCGGTGATGTGGTCGGCGGCGATGACGATGTCGCCTTCGTTCTCGCGATCTTCCTCGTCCACGAGGATGACCATGCGGCCGGCGGCCAGCTCGGCCACGATGTCTTCGACCGGGGAGATCGGTGCGGGTGCACGGTCGGCGCGCGGGGCGCCGATCGGCGTGACGGAGGCGTTCATTTCGAAGTGTCCTTGGGAGACGTGGAAGACGTCAGAGAGGGTGTGAGCATGCCGGCCTGAAGCATGCGCTCCACGTAGCGCGCCACGGTGTCGATTTCGAGGTTGACCTTCGAGCCGGCCTTCAGGCCGCCGAGGGAGGTGTTTTCCACGGTGTGCGGGATCAGGTTGATGCTGACCTCGGCACCCTCGGCGATGTCGCTCACGCTGTTGACCGTGAGGCTCACGCCGTTGATGGTGATCGAGCCCTTGTAGGCCAGGAAGCGCGCCAGCGCGGGCGGTGCGACCACGCGCAGCTCCCAGCTTTCGCCGACCGGCGCGAAGAAGCTCACGTGGCCGATGCCGTCCACGTGGCCCGAGACGATGTGGCCGCCGAGGCGGTCGCTCGCGCGCAGGGCCTTCTCGAGGTTGATGCGGCTGCCCTCGTCGGTCAGGCCGGCCGTCTTGTCGAGGGACTCCGCGGAAATGTCGATGGTGAATTGCCCGCGTTCAGGTGCGAGCGTGGTGACCGTCATGCAGGCGCCGTTGAGCGCGATGCTGTCGCCGAGCCCGACGTCGTCGAGGTAGCCGTCGGGCACCTCGATGCTGAGTCGCTTGCCGTAGGAGGAGGAGGTGCCGAGGTCGTGGATGGCGGCGATGCGCCCCACGCCGGTGATGATTCCGGTGAACATTTCCACATTTTCGCAGACATCGAGGGGTCTTCGGCCCGAAGGGCCGGTTTGCGGCTGCGAATGTGCCGCGCCGCGTCGGCGGCGGCTCAGAAGCGGTCGCGGCCGGCGACGCGCGCGACGATGCGCAGGTCGGGCCCCAGCATGTCGACCGACTTGAATTCGAGCGGCAGCGCACCCGCCAGCGAGGTGAGCGGGCCCTCGGCATGCAGGTGGCTGGCGATGTCGAGCCCGCTGCCGATCAGCTTGGGCGCCAGGTACACCAACAGTTCGTCCACGCAGCCTTCGCGCAGCAGCGAGCCGTTGAGCTTGTGGCCCGATTCGACGTGCAGTTCGTTGACGCCGCGCGCCGCGAGGTCTTTGAGCATCGCGGGCAGGTCGACCTTGCCGTGCAGGTTGGGCAGGCAGGTGATGGTGGCGCCGCGGGCTTCGAGCGCGGCTGCCTTTTCTTCGTTGTGCCGGCTGGCGGCGTAGATCCAGACGGCGCGGCCAGCTATGAAAATGTGAGCGTCGGGCGAGGTCTGGAGATGGCTATCGACCACCACGAGGTGGGGCTGGCGCGGCGTGTCGACCAGGCGCACGTCCAGGCGCGGGTTGTCTTCGAGCAGCGTGCCGACGCCGGTCAGCACGGCACCGGTGCGGGCCCGCCAGGCGTGGCCGTCGGCGCGCGCGGCCTCGCCGGTGATCCACTGGCTCACGCCGTTGTGCAGGCCGGTGCGGCCGTCGATCGAGGCGGCGATCTTCATTCGAACCCAGGGCTGCTTGCGGATCATGCGGCTGAAGAAGCCGATGTTGAGTTCGCGGGATTCGTCGGCGCCCGGCCCGACTTCGACCTCGACGCCCGCCGCACGCAGGCGCTCGAAGCCCTGTCCCGCCACCAGCGGGTTCGGGTCGGCGAGCGAGGCCACGACGCGGCGTACGCCGGCGGCGATCAGTGCGTCGCAGCAGGGGCCGGTGCGGCCGTGGTGCGAGCAGGGTTCGAGCGTGACGTAGGCGGTGGCGCCCGCAGTCGAATGGCCTTGGGCCTGCGCGTCGCGCAGCGCCATCACCTCGGCATGCGGGCCGCCGGCTTGTTGGGTGTGGCCCTGGCCGATCACGCGGCCGTCGGCGTCGCACAGCACGCAGCCGACGCGCGGGTTCGGGTCGGTCAGGCGGATCGCGGAGGCGGCGAGCCGCAGAGCGGTCGCGATGTGGGAGGCGTCGTGTTGGGAAGAGGACATGCCGGGTTCGTTCACGCCTTCTCGGAGGTCAGATATCGCGCAGCAGCTGCCGGAACTCGTCCACGTCCTCGAAGCTGCGGTACACCGAGGCAAAGCGCACGTAGGCGACCTTGTCGAGTTTCTTGAGTTCGCGCATCACGAGTTCGCCGACCTTCGTCGAATCGATTTCGCGCAGGCCACTGGCCAGCAGCTTTTGTTCGATGCGCAGCAGGGCGTTGTCGATCTGCTCGATGCTCACGGGGCGCTTGCGCAGCGCCAGCATCATCGAGGCGCGCACCTTGGTCGAGTCGAAGTCGGCGCGGCTGCCGTCCTTCTTGACCACGACGGGGAAGTTGACGTCGGGGCGCTCATACGTGGTGAAGCGCTTGTCGCAGGCGCTGCATTGGCGGCGCCTGCGGACGAAGTCGGCGTCTTCCGAAACGCGGGTTTCGACGACCTGCGTTTCGAGATGACCGCAAAAAGGGCATTTCATGCGGCCAGTGCTTCTCTTCTTCTGATTACGAAATCAACGGTAGACAGGGAAGCGGCTCGTCAAGGCGTGGACCTTGGCGCGCACCGCGTCGATGTTCGCCGCGTCGCGCGGGTTCTCGAGCACGTCGGCCACCAGGTTCGCCGTGATGCGGGCCTCTTCGTCCTTGAAGCCGCGCGTGGTCATGGCGGGGGTGCCGATGCGCACGCCGCTGGTGACCATCGGCTTTTCCGGGTCGTTGGGGATCGCGTTCTTGTTGATCGTCATGTGGGCGGCGCCCAGCACGGCTTCGGCTTCCTTGCCGGTGATGCCCTTCGAACGCAGGTCGACCAGCATGACGTGGCTTTCGGTGCGTCCGCTCACGATGCGCAGGCCGCGCGCGGTGAGGGTGTCGGCCACGATCTGGGCGTTCTTGACCACCTGTTGCTGGTAGGCCTTGAACTCGGGCGTCAGGGCTTCCTTGAACGCGACGGCCTTGGCGGCGATCACGTGCATCAGCGGGCCGCCTTGCAGGCCGGGGAAGATGGCGCTGTTGATCGCCTTCTCGTGCTGCGACTTCATCAGGATGATGCCGCCGCGCGGGCCGCGCAGGCTCTTGTGCGTGGTCGAGGTGACGATGTCGGCGTGCGGCACCGGGTTGGGGTACACGCCCGCGGCCACGAGGCCGGCGTAGTGGGCGATGTCGACCATGAAGATCGCGCCGACGTCGTTGGCGACCTTGGCGAAACGCTCGAAGTCGATGTGCAGCGAGTAGGCCGAGGCGCCCGCGATGATCAGCTTGGGCATGTGCTCGTGCGCCTTGCGTTCCATCGCGTCGTAGTCGATGGCTTCGTTGGCGTCCAGGCCATAGCTCACGACGTTGAACCACTTGCCGCTCATGTTCAGCGGCATGCCGTGGGTCAGGTGGCCGCCTTCGGCCAGGCTCATGCCCATGATGGTGTCGCCGGGCTTCAGGAAGGCGAGCATCACGGCTTCGTTGGCCGAGGCACCGCAGTGCGGCTGCACGTTGGCGGCGTCGGCGCCGAAGATCTGCTTGACGCGGTCGATGGCCAGTTGCTCGGCCACGTCGACGTGCTCGCAGCCGCCGTAGTAGCGCTTGCCCGGGTAGCCTTCGGCGTACTTGTTGGTGAGCTGCGAGCCCTGGGCCTGCATGACGGCCGGCGAGGCGTAGTTCTCGCTGGCGATCAGCTCGATGTGATGTTCCTGGCGCGCGTTTTCGGCTTGAATCGCGGCCCAGATTTCGGGATCGGTCTGTTCGACCAGGATATTGCGTTGGTACATGGCAGTCCTTTGAAGACGAGGTCCTTGTTCAACCAAACAAGGGCTGCCCAGGCGAACGGCTGAACGCCTGTTGTGGCCAGGCGGCACGCTTCCCAGTGGTATTCCACGTCAGCGCGTGGCACCTTTTTCAGGGTGCTGCGCCTATCGCCAGTCGCGTACAGGCCGAGTGTAGCGCAGGCCCGCACGCATCCGGGCCGGGAGGGCCGGCAAGGCCTCAGGAAACTGCGGAGAGCAGGGCGACCTTGGCCGGTTCGCTGCCGGTGGCGGGCTCTTCGCCTGCAGGCTTGGCCGGTGCCACGACCGGAATCGGCTGTGCGCGCGCCGTGGTCGGCGGCGGCACGACCATCGTCGACGGCGCACGGCCGGCGGCGACCTGGCGCAGGCGCTCGTGTTCGGCCAGCACCTTGGCGGCATAGCCGCCGTCGTCGTCGAGGTTGGCGGCGCCCACGTAGTAGCGCAGGCCGCCTTCGAGCGAGCCGGCGCGGGCGATGCATTCCTGCAGCACCTTCACGCCGACGCGCATGTTGGTCACGGGGTCGAAGGCGGTGAGCGTGCCGCCCGCGCTTTCGTACTTGTCGCCGTGAACGCGGGTCATGACCTGCATCAGGCCCTGGGCGCCGACGTGGCTTTGCGCGAACGGGTTGAAGCTGGACTCGATGGCCATGATGGCCAGGATCAGCGTCGGGTCGAGCTTGGTGCGCTTGCCGATCTGGTAGGCCTCGGAGACCAGCACGCTCAGCGGCTCGGCCGCGACGCGGTACTTCTTGCTGAGCCAGTAGGCCACCGCCGCCTGCTGCTTGGGCAACTCGTCGGGGCTTGCGGCCGTGGTGCGCTCGATGGCGGTCGGTTCCAGGTCGGTGGGTTCGGGCGCGGGCTTGCGCGACTGCAGCCAGCCCATCAGTTGTTCCTCGCCGGTCTTGCGCAGGTCGGGGCGCGCCACGAGGGCGAGGGCCGCGAACACGATGGCCAGGCCGACCAACGCAAACCCGTTGTGGGTGATTTCAAAAAAGCCGTCTGCCACATCGGACACGAAGGTCCGTAGCCCGCGGGCTGTGGCATCAAACGCCTTGCTCATCGCTTTTTTCCTTTCTGTGCGGCACCTGGCATGCAGCGCCTGAAAGGGCGGTGGATGAAGGCAGCGGCGCTTGGATTGGTATGTACGAATCAGGCTCCGCGCATGGAGGGTGTGTGGGGTAGGGAGCGCGGCGGCCTGATCACGCCGGTGGAATTCGGCAGCGGATTCAGGGAAGGCCCTGCTGCGTCCGGCAGCAAGGCAGGCGGGATTCTATCGTGGCTAAATACACGGTCAAGCATAAGGATTTGGTTTCATATGTTAATAAGTGCTTGAAGAATCCCCTCGTTCGAGGGGGCTCCAGGGGGCGCGGGCCTACGGGAAATCCCTTGGAAAAAGGGATTTGCAAAGGAAGGGTGAGACGCCTAATCTGGACGGGCCTGAGGTTTCAGGCGTTTTTCCGAAGTCAGGCAGTCCGAGGTGCAAGTCAAGGACTCGAACGATGGAGGACTCCACGGCGGCAATCTCTTGCTGCCAGCACGGCGGGAACCATTACTTCCGGTCGCGCGAATCGATGGCATGGGTTTTGAGCCCGCCATCAAGCCCGGTGACAAGACACTTCGTCGACTCACCGGGCTTTCTTGTTTTCGGGGCGCGCACTTTCGGCCTATCCACGCTGGCGGTGATTGCCTTCGCATCACAACGCCTCGCCAAAAGGGAACGCATTCACGTTTCCGCAGACTTTGTTGGCATCTGTTTGCGGCACACTTCTGCGGATGGATGCTGCTTCGATCAAACAGAACAAATGGGTGCGGCGTGGGGTCGTCGCGTTGCTGGTGGTGTTGGCCCTGTGGGCCATCGCGTGGCTGGCGGTGCCGCCGATCGCCAAGAGCCAACTCCAGAAGATCGCGAGCGAGAAACTGGGCCGGCAGGTCACCGTCGGCAAGATCGACTTCAAGCCCTGGACGCTCGAGCTCGCACTGAATGACCTGCGCATCGCCACCGCCGACGGCAAGCAGCCGCAGGTGGCCATCAAGCGCATCTATGCCGACGCTGAATTGCAATCGCTGTTCCGCCTGGCGCCCGTGATCGACGCGGTGACGGTCGAGGCGCCCGCGGTGCTGCTCACGCACCTGGCCGACGGCAAGTACGACATCGACGACATTCTGGCCAAGCTGGCCTCGGGCCCGCCGCCCGATCCGAAGGCCGAGCCCGCGCGCTTCGCGATCTACAACATCTCGATCAAGGACGGCGCGGTCGACTTCGACGACCAGACCGTCAAGCGCCGGCACGAGCTGCGCGGCTTCATGCTGAACGTGCCGTTCCTGAGCAACCTCGCCTCCAAGCGCGAGATCAAGACCGAGCCCAAGCTGGCCTTCGCGCTCAACGGCAGCCAGTTCGACTCGGCCGCCTTCACGACCCCGTTCGCGCAAAGCCGCAAGACCGACGCCCACGTGCAGTTCAAGGGGCTCGACCTCGTGCCCTACCTGGGCTACATCCCCGGCGGCCTGCCCGCGAAGCTGCAGGCCGGCAGCCTGGATGCCGACCTGAAGATCGATTTCCAGCAGACCAACACCATCGGCCTGAAGATCACGGGCACGGTCGAGGCCCATGGCGCCAAGCTGGGCGACGCGCGCGGGCGCGACCTGCTGAGCTTCGACTCGCTCAAGCTGGCGCTGGCCGACGTGCGACCGCTGGAGTCGGTGTTCCACCTGAGCGAGGTCGCGCTGGCCAAGCCGCAGCTGGTGGTGGCGCGCGACGCCGCCGGCCAGCTCAACCTGATGGCCACCGACCCGGCGACCGGCGCGGCCGAAAAGGCGGCGCCGCTGCCCGCGCCCGCCGCCAGCGCCCCGGGCGGCAATCCGGCCGCCGAGAAGCCCAAGCTCAAGGTGCAGGTCGACAAGATCGCGCTCGACGGCGGCCGTGTCGGCTGGCGCGACGAAACCGTCAAGCCCGCCGCAGCCATCGACCTCACCGACCTCGGCATCAACCTCACGGCCGTCACCTGGCCCATGGAAAAGCCCGCGCAGTTCGACGGCAGCACCGCCGTCGCGGGCGCCACGCTGAAGTTCAAGGGCAACGCCACCGACAAGGTCGCTGACGTGCAGACCGAGGTCGAGGCGCTGCCGCTGTTGCTGGCCGCGCCCTACCTGGCGCAGAGCCTGGAGCCCACGCTCGACGGCAAGCTCAGCGGCCAGATCGACGTGTCCTGGGCCCAGCCCGACCTGAAGTTCAAGGCGCGCCGCTTGGCCGCCGACGGCCTGGCGCTGACCCAGGCAAAGACCGCGCTGGCCAGCGTCGGGCGCTTCGAGCTGGTCGACGCCGAGGTCGACATGACCAGGCACACCCTGAACATCGCGTCGTTCACCGCGACCAACCCCAAGGTGAGCGTCGAGCGCGACAACGAGAAGCGCTGGATGTTCGAGCGCTGGCTCAAGACCCCGGCCGGCGGCGCCAAGGTGGCGGCGCCCAAGCCGGCCGACGCCGGCGCGGCGCGCCCGAATAGCGCCAACACCAAGCCCTGGGCGCTGACCCTGGGCACGCTGGCGGTCGACAACGGCAGCCTGTCCTATGCGGACAAGGCCGGCTCGGCGCCGGTGGCGATCGAGGTCACGGCCTTCAAGCTGCTGGCCCAGAAGATCGCACCCGACACCAACACCGTCTCGCCGCTGCAGGTGTCGGGCCGCATCGGCTCCGGCCGCCGCGCGGACCCGGGGCGCTTCGACTACAAGGGCAACATCGTGCTCAAGCCGCTGGCGGCCGAGGGGCGGCTCGAGGTGGCGTCGTTCCCGGCGCATGCCTTCAAGGCCTACTACGCCGACGCGCTCAATGTCGACATCCGCCGCGCCTTCGCGAACTACCGCGGCACGGTGCGCTACGCGAGCGCGCCGGCCGGCATGAGCCTGAAGCTGGCCGGCGACACCGCGCTGGACGACTTCCGCGCCAACAGCGTCTCGCTGACCCAGTCGCCGGGCTTCGACCGCAACAACAGCCAGCTGTTGAGCTGGAAGACCCTGAGCCTGCGCGGCCTGCAGGTCAGCCTCGCACCCAACGCGGCCCCGACCGTGGACGTGCGCGAAACCACGCTGACCGACTTCTTCGCCCGCGTGATCGTCGACCCCACCGGCCGCCTGAACCTGCTGAGCCTGACCAAGAAGGGCGAGGAAGCCTCGAAGGCCGCCGCGGCCGCCGCCACCGAAGCCAGCACCAGGAAGGGCCCGGGTGGCACGACCACCACGACCCGCGCGCCGGCCGCCTCGGCACCGCAGCGGGCTTCGGGCGGTGCGCCGGTGTCGGCCGAAGCCATGGTCGGCGGCGCGCCCGAGCCTGCGCCGGCTGCGTCCGCACCCGTCGTGGCTGCCGCGCCTGCGGCCGACAGCGGCCCGGCGCCCGTCATCAACTTCGGTCCGATGAGCCTGGTCAACGGCAAGATCGATTTCACCGACCTGTTCGTCAAGCCCAACTACTCGGCCGACCTGAGCGAGCTGACCGGCAAGCTCAGTTCCTTCTCGTCGAACCCGCCGAACGGGCAGGGCGGTCGACCGGCGCTGGCCGACCTCGAGCTGCGCGGCAAGGCGCAGCAGACCGCGGCGCTGGAAATCACCGGCAAGCTCAACCCGCTGGCCAAGCCGCTCGAACTCGACATCACGGCCAAGATGCGCGACCTCGACCTGGCGCCGCTGTCGCCGTACTCGGTGCGCTACGCGGGCCACGGCATCGAGCGCGGCAAGATGAGCATGGACGTCAACTACAAGATCGCGCCCGACGGCCAGCTCACCGCCACCAACAAGCTGGTGCTCAACCAGCTGAAGTTCGGCGACGAGGTGGCCGGCGCGCCCAACAGCCTGCCCGTGCGCCTGGCCGTGACCCTGCTGGCCGACCGCAACGGCGTGATCGACGTCGACCTGCCGCTGCGCGGCTCGCTCAACGACCCGCAGTTCAGCATCGGCCCGCTGATCTTCAAGGCGGTGGTCAACCTGATCGTCAAGGCCGTGACCGCGCCGTTCAGCCTGCTGACCGGCGGCCTGGGCGGTGGCGGCAGCGGCGACTCGAGCGCCATCACCTTCGAGCCTGGCAGTTCCACGCTCAGCAGCGGCGCGAAAGAAAGCCTGGACAAGGTCGTGAAGGCCCTGACCGAGCGCCCGACGCTGCAGATGACGGTGGTGGGTACCTCCAGCCTCGAGAAGGAGCGCGACGCCTACCAGCGTCAGCGCCTGCGCCAGCTGACCCAGGCCGAGAAGCGCCGCGTCGCCGTGCGCGGCGGCCAGACCGGCACCGAGGTGGCGCCGGTGACCGATGCCGAATACCCGGAGCTGCTCACGGCCGTCTACAAGCGCTCCGACATCACCAAGCCGCGCAACATGGTTGGCCTGGCCAAGGACCTGCCGGTGAAGGAAATGGAAAACCTGCTGCTGGCCAGCGTGCCGGTCGACGAGGAATCGATGCGCCAGCTCGCCGTCGAGCGCGGCGCCGTGGTGCGCGACTACCTGCTGGCGCAGAAGCTGCCGAGCGAGCGCCTGTTCCTGGGGGCCGTGCGCACCACGGCCAGCGGCAGCGACTGGAAGCCCGGCGCCGAGCTGAGCCTGACCATGAAATAGCCGGCGGGGCTTGGCTTTTCGCCTCGCCTTGCCATAGATCCTGCGGGCCCTTTTCAGCCCGCCGAACGGTGCGCGCCGCAGTTCCGACACGGAATTCGGCGGGCTGTTCGCCAACTGGGTGAAAATGTCGATGTGCGCCGGCCTTTGCCGGCGCCTTCGCTTTCTCTACCAAGACAACGATTTCGCGCAGTGACCTCTACTTCTTCCAAGCCACACGACCTCCAGGCCCTCGACACGCTCACCGGCGGCGCCTTCACCGCGCCGACCTCGGGCGAGCGCGCCGCGCGCATCCGCGACTGGCTCGCGGGCAACCCTTCGTCCGAGCAGATGCAAGAGGTCTTCAAGGAGTTGAGCGGCCGCGACAAGGGCGCCGCGCGCCTGCTGCGCGAAAAACTCGACGAAATCAAACGCGCCAAGGGCCAGGAAGCCATCGCGGCCGAATGGGCGCAGAAGGCCGAGACGCTGCTGGCGCAGTCCAAGCTCAACATCGCCGACGCACTGGCTTGGCAGCGTGACGCCGCCAAGGCCGGCGCGCCGTTGTCGCGCGAACCGCTGGCCGGGCTGAAGGCCCAGCTGGCCGAGCGCGTCAAGGGCATCGAAGACCTGCAGCACCGCGCGCAGGTCCACCGCGAAGCCGCCGTCTTGCTGGCGCAGCGCTTCGAAGTGCTGTCCACCAAGGGCTGGAAGGACGCCCAGGCCGCCGAGGAATCGCTGCGCGCCGACGTGACCCACTGGCAGCAGCAGGCCGCCGACATCGTGGCCGATGCCAACTGGAACAGCCTCGACGCCAAGTTCGCCCCCCAGCTCGAAGCTTCCAAGTCGCAACTGCTCGTGGTGTCCGATTCGTTCCACGGCGCGCTGGCGCAGGCCGTGGCCGCAGCCGCCGATGCCGCCGCGCCTTTGCCCCCGGTGCCCGTCTGGGCCGATGAACTGCGCGCCGCGCGCGGCGAAGTGGTGGCCCCCAAGCCCGCCGCGCCCGCCCGTCCCGCCGCACCCAAGGTCGACCCGGCCGTGCGCGCCGCGGCGCAAGACGCCGTGCAGGCCGCCCTCGCCAAGCTCGAACAGGAAACCGCCGAAGGCCACGGCAAGGCCAGTGCCGGCGCCGCCGCTGCGCTGCGCGCCGTGCTCAAGGAACACGGCAAGCTGGTCGACGCGCCGCTCGAAGCCCGCGTGCATGCCGCACTGGTCGCCGCCGGCGAACTCGAAGGCTGGCAGCGCTGGAGCGCCGACAAGGTGCGCGAAGACCTCGTCGCCAAGGCCGAAGGCCTGCTCAAGCGCCCCGAAGGCCAGGCCCTTGGTGGCCGCAAGATGCAGGAAACCCTGCGCGCCCTGCGCGACCAGTGGAAGCAGGCCGACCAGGGCGGCGTGCCGAACCACGCGCTGTGGAAGCGTTTCGACGAAGCCTGCAACGAAGCGCACAAGGTCGTCGAAGCGTGGCTTGAGAAGGTACGCGCCGATGCCGCCGAGCACCGCGGCCTGCGCGTCGCGCTGATCGAAGAGGTCAAGGCCTGGGCTGCCGCCCATGCCGGCGCCACCGACCTGAAGGCGCACAATCGCGCGCTGCACCAGTTCGCCGACCGCTGGCGCGATGCCGGCCACGTGGGCGAGAAGGTGTTCGCCGAGCTGCAACCGCTGTGGAATGAGGCCTTCGGCGCCGCCCGCGCACCGTTCGAAACCGCGCAGAAGGCCAGCGTCGAACGTCGCCAGGCCATGATCGCCGAAGCCACCGAGCTGGGCGCCCAGCCGATGCTGCGCATCGACGCCGTCAAGGCGCTGCAGCAGCGCTGGCAGCACGAGGCGCAGAGCGTGCCGCTCGACCGCCGCCACGAACAGAAGCTGTGGGACGCGTTCCGCGCACCCATCGACGAAGCCTTCAACCGCAAGACGGTCGAGCGCGAAAAGGCATCGGCCGCCATGAGCGAGCACGATCGCTACGTGCTCGACGCGTCCAAGGCGCTCGACGCGGCCAATGCCGGTGGCGACGCACAGAAGATCCGCGCCGCCATCGCCGGCCTCGAAGCCGCGCTGCGCGGTGAAGTGCCGGCGCCTGCATCGGCACCCGCCACCACGAGCGACGGTCCTTCGGTCGGCGCAACCGGTGTCGAAGCCCCCGGCCAGGCTGCCGCCGAGTTCGGCGAGAGCGCCGAGCAGACGCCGGGTTCGAGCGATGCCGAAGCCACGCCGTCCGCACCAGCGGCAGCAGTGGCGGACGCGCCCGACCTGGTCGCTCCCGCAGACGGCGCGGATGCCTCGGCCCGCAGCGATAGCGCCGCGCACGAAGCAGGTGAAGCCGCAAGCGTCGCGCCGGCCGCGCCGCCGAAGCCCGCACCCAAGCCCGTGGTCGCCATGCGTGGCGACGACCGGCCCAGCAGCAAGAAGGCCGAAGCCGCACCGGCCGCCCGCGGCACGGGTCGCTTCGGTGATCGCCGCGACGGCGGTCGTCCTGGTGCCGGCGGCCCCGGCCGTCCGAACGACCGTGGCGGCCCGCGTCCTGATGCCCGTGGTGGCGATCGCGGCGCACCGGGCGGTGGCCGTTTCGGCGACCGTCCGCCGCGCGAAGACCGCGGCCCGCGTCTGGGCGATGCCGCCTTCCGCGCGCAACGCGAAGCGCTCGAGCGTGCCGACATGGCGCTGCGCAAGCTGGCCGCGCAGGCCCACGGCGAAGCGCTCACGCAGGTGCTCGGCGCCTGGGAGCAGCGCGATGCCGCCCGCCTGCCGAGCGTGCAGGAACTGGGCCGTGCCGTGACGCCGGCCGTGCGCACGCAATGGTCGCAAGCCGTGGGTGCCGCACCGACGGCCGGCGCGAGCGATGCCGCAGAAGCGCTGCTGCGCCTCGAGATGGCCGCCGAAGTGCCGACGCCCGCCGAGCAACTCGATGCACGCCGCGCGCTGCAGCTCAAGCTGCTGACGAAGCGTGGCGATCCGACGCCGGCCCAGACCTGGGGTCAGGACGCCGGCAAGGTGCTCGCCGCCGCGCACGACGCCGCCACTGCGCGCCGTCTGCAGAACGCACTGAAGGCCTTGCTGCGCAAGTAAGGCGCCAGCGCGCATTCATGAGAAAGAGCCCGCCGCGTGCGGGCTTTTTCATGTGTGTCGACCCGTCCCGGCTCAATGCAATTTGGCCAGGATCTTGTCCATTTCACCGGCGGTATAGGCGCGCAGGGAGCGCGTGCGCACATTGCCCTGCATGGCGATGGCCAGGCTGAATGCACAGAGCGCCTGCTCGTCCTCGGACTCCAGCACGCAGACCACATCGCAGTCGCCCATGGTCCAGAAGATCTCGCGCATGTTGACGCCGAGCTTCTGGGCGGTTTCCTTGGCGGCGGCAGCGCGTTTGGTGGTTTCCTTGACGCTCTGGATGCCCTTGTCCGTGAAGCTCAGCATGCCGATATAGGTCACCATTTTCTGCTCCTGTGTTGTTATCCGCGGGGGCGAATCACATGAAGCAACGCCGCCCCCGATGGCGACGCTCCAGGTCATCAGGCGCGCAGCGACGCTGTGGAGGGCGATGGCCGCAGCGATGCTACGCCTGGGGCCTGCAAAGGCAAGGCGCCCCCGATCAACGCCTACTCAGGACGAGGTATGCGGACCGCGATCGCGCGCGCAAGCAAGGAAACCAGATGTGAGGGGCGGTCAGGCTTGCGCAGGCCGAAAGAACGCATCGAAGAGAACCAGCACTCCCGGGAAGTCCCGCGCGAAGTTCGGCCGGTTCACGAAGTAGGCCTCGCAGGCCACCGCGAAGAACTCGCTGATCGAGGTCGCACCGTAATCGTCGAGCCAGGGCGGCTCGGCGCCGAAGCGTTCGGCAAGGATGGTCTTCTCGCGGAAGTCGTCGTAGGCCGGCTGCAGCACGGCCATCCAGGCCGCGCGGGCCTCGCGCGCACTGCGCCGGCCCATGAAGCCGGCCGGCAGCGGCGGGCAGCCGTCGGCGATGCCGTTGCGCATGTCGATCTTGTGGGCGAACTCGTGGATCACGACGTTGTAGCCGCCCTCGCTGCTGACGCTGCTCGCGAGCACGTCCTGCCAGCTGAGCATGACGGGGCCCTGGTCCATCGCCTCGCCGGCGACGACCTCTTCGTATTCGTGCACGACCAGCGCGTCATCGACGACCTTGCGTGGCGCCACCACCTCGGACGGATGCACCACGATGCCGACGAAATCGTCGTACCAGTCGAGCCCGTCCTTCAGATGCAACACCGGCAGCACGGCCTGCGCCGCGATGGCCAGCGCCACCTCGTCGGTGATGACGAAGCCCTGCGTGCCGTGGAATTCCTTGTCCCGCAGGAACTCGGCCGCCAGCGTGCGCAGCTGTTGCTGCTGTTCGGACGGCAACGCGCCCAGGAAGGCGTAGCGCGTGAGCGTGGCGTGCCAGGCGGCGTCGGGAATCGGGGGCAGGGCGCGCAGCCGGCGCAGCCACTTGAACATCGGCGGGCGGTGCGCCTAGCGCAGGTCGACGCGCTGCGCGCCGGCGGCCGACAGGCACAGCAGTTGCGCGCGCGCCGGATGGGCGGCGGCGTCCCAGTCGCTCAGCACGATGCGACGCAGGCCGTGGCCCAGGTCGTGGACGGCGGGGCGGTGGGTGTGGCCGTGGATCAGCGCGCTGGCGCCCGCGTGCTGCAGCCATTGGCGGGCAGCGTCGGCGTCCACATCGGCCCAGAGGGTCGAGGGATCGCGCTTGCGGTCTTCGCTCTGTGCGCGGATGGCGCGGGCGAGGGCGCGGCGCTCTTCCAGCGGGCGCGCGAGGAACGCGGCCTGCCATTCGGGCGTGCGCACCTGGGCGCGAAACTGGAGGTAGTCGGTGTCTTCGAGGCAGAGCGCGTCGCCATGGCTGAGCAGCCAGCGTTCGCCGTGCAGCACCAGCACCGTGGGGTCGTCAAGCAAGGTCAGGCCGCATTGCGCGGCAAAGGCCTTGCCGACGAGGAAGTCGCGGTTGCCGTGCATGAAGAACACCGGCATGCGTTGCGCGGTGCGCTGCAGCAGTTCGGCGCACTGCGCCTCGAAGCCGGGCTGGGCGGCGGCATCGTCGCCCACCCACACCTCGAACAGGTCGCCGAGGATGACCAGCGCATCGGCCGGCGTGGTCTGCAGGTAGCCCTGCCAGGCCTCGAAGGTGGCCAGCTCGCTGGCCTGCAGGTGCAGGTCGGAAATCAGGTCGACGGTGCGCCACGCGGGCGACGCCACCAGCTCGGAGAAAGCCGGGTTCGCCACCGGGGTCATGCCGCTGCGCCGTGCCTGAGGTGCATCACTCGACAGTGACGACTGCCTTTTCGATCACGACGTCCTCGAGGGGCACGTCGTCATGGAAGCCCTTGCGGCCCGTCTTCACGGCCTTGATCTTGTCGACGACATCGGTGCCGCCCGTGACCTTGCCGAACACCGCATAGCCCCAGCCCTGGGCCGAGGGGGCGGTGTGGTTCAGGAAGCCGTTGTCGGCCACGTTGATGAAGAACTGGGCGGTGGCCGAGTGCGGTGCGCTCGTGCGGGCCATGGCCACGGTGTAGTTGGCGTTCTTGAGGCCGTTGTTGGCTTCGTTCTCGATCTCGGCGCCGGTGGGCTTTTGCTTCATGCCGGGCTCGAAACCGCCGCCTTGCACCATGAAGCCGGGGATCACGCGGTGGAACACCGTGTTGTCGTAGTGGCCCTTCTTCACGTACTCGATGAAGTTGGCGGTCGACTTCGGTGCCTTCACGCCGTCGAGTTCGAGCGTGATGACGCCGTAGTTCTTGATGTGCAGTTCGACTTGGGGGTTGCTCATGAGTTAGCTCCTTCTTCGGAAACGGGATTACTTCGCCAGCGTGGCGGACTTGATGGTGAGGGTTTCGACGGGCACGTTCTGCATGCCGCCCTTGTTGCCGGTCTGCACGGCGCGGATCTTGTCGACCACGTCGGTGCCGGCGACGACCTTGCCGAACACGGTGTAGCCGTAGCCGTCGGGGTTGGGCGCGTTGAGCGAGTCGTTGTTCTTCACGTTGATGAAGAACTGCGAGGTGGCCGAATTGGGGTTGCCGGTGCGGGCCATCGCGATCGTGTACTTGTCGTTCTTCAGGCCGTTGTTGGCCTCGAGCGGGATCGGCGGGCGCGTGGGCTTTTGCTGCAGGTCGGCCGTGAAGCCGCCGCCCTGGATCATGAAGCCGTCGATGACGCGGTGGAACACCGTGCCGTCGTAGTGCTTGTCCTTGACGTACTGCAGGAAGTTTTCGACCGTCTTGGGGGCCTTGGCCGCATCGAGCTCGACCACGATGTCGCCCGCCGAGGTGGCGAGCTTGACGCGCGGCGCGGCCTGCTGGGCGTGCGCGCCGGCGGCGGCGCCGAAGGCCAGGGCCGCGGCCAGTGCGAGGGCGCCGCGGCGGCTGAAACGGGAAAGTGCAGAGGTCGTCAAATGAGGCTCCGTGTGCAGGTGGAGGGGAGGGCGATGGGCCTGCGAGGGCGCAGGTTGGGAGGCAACTGTGTGCGCACCGCCGGATTGCAAGAGGCTGTTACTTGGTCGTGCGGCCCACGGGCTTGCGCACTTCGGGCGGCGCGGCCGGCAGCACGGCCGCATCGGCCGCGGCCTTGGGCGTGAAGATCTGGCGGATCAGCGCGAGCTTGGGCGCGACGCTCGCATTGGTGGTGGCGAACTGCTGGGCGCGCTGGTATTCCTGGGCCGCCAGGCGTGCATACACGTCGCCGAGGTTCTCGTGCGCGGTGGCGTAGTTGGGGCTGAGCTTGAGCGCGGTTTCGAGCGCGGCGCGGGCCTGGTCGAACTTGCTTTGCGACGCGTACAGGGCCGCGAGGTTGTTGTACGGCTCGGGCAGTTCAGGGAAGTCCTGCGTGAGCTGCGTGAACGCGGTGATCGCGTCGGCGGTCTTGTTCTGCTCGGTGAGGATCACGCCGCGCAGGAAGCGCATCTGCGGGTCGCGCGGCTTGCCGGCGATGTAGGTGTCGGCCTTGGCCAGCGCCTCGGCGGACTTGCCCTGGCGCAGCAAAAGGTTGACGTCGTCGTAGTCGTTGGCGTGCGCGGCGAAGCCCCACAGACCGAACAGCAGTGCAAAGGCGATGGGGAGTCTGGAGAACGCGGCGTGCTTCATGAAGCCTCGGCAGGATTGGGGGAGAGCGGGGGCCTGGAGAACACCCGGATGCTGCGCGGCGGCAGCCGTTTATACTGCGTCGCATTGTAGCCGAGGGGCCACGTCGAACCCCTCGTAGCCACACCCCCCGTCACCCCTGAAATACACCGTTGCTCGCCCGTACCGCACGTGCGCGAATCAACGCTTTCCGAGTCCCATGAGTCTGCGCATCTACAACACGCTGTCGCGTGAATTGGAGGATTTCTCCCCCCTGCAACCTGGACAGGTTCGCATGTACGTGTGCGGCATGACCGTCTATGACCTGTGCCACATCGGCCACGCCCGCATGATGATGGCGTTCGACGTGGTGCAGCGCTGGCTGCGCGCCAGCGGCTATGCCGTGACCTACGTGCGCAACATCACCGACATCGACGACAAGATCATCGCCCGCGCGGTCCAGCGCGGCATCACCATCCGCGCGCTGACCGACGAGGTGATCGCGGCCATGCACGAGGACATCGGTGCGCTGCGCATCGAACCGCCCACCATCGAGCCGCGCGCCACCGAATACGTGCCGCAGATGCTCGGCATCATCGAGACGCTGGAACGCAAGGGCCTGGCCTACCGCTCGGACAACGGCGACGTGAACTACGCCGTGCGCAAGTTCACCGGCTACGGCAAGCTCTCGGGCAAGTCGCTCGACGAACTGCACGCCGGCGAGCGCGTCGCGGTGCTCGACGGCAAGCAGGACCCGCTCGACTTCGTGCTCTGGAAATCCGCCAAGCCGACCGAGCCCGACGACGCCAAGTGGGACAGCCCCTTCGGCACCGGTCGCCCGGGCTGGCACATCGAGTGCTCGGCCATGAGCTGCGCCACGCTCGGCGAGACTTTCGACATCCATGGCGGCGGTGCCGACCTGCAGTTCCCGCACCACGAGAACGAAATCGCGCAGAGCGAAGGCGCCAACGGCAAGCCGCTGTCGCGCTTCTGGGTGCACAACGGCTTCGTGCGCGTGGACAACGAGAAGATGTCCAAGAGCCTGGGCAACTTCTTCACCATCCGCGAAGTGCTGCAGAAGTACGACGCCGAGAGCCTGCGTTTCTTCCTCGTGCGCACGCATTACCGCAGCGCGCTGAACTACAGCGACGCGCACCTCGACGACGCCCGCAACTCGCTCAAGCGCCTGTACACCGCCCTCGACCTGGTGGCGCCAGGGGCCGTGACCATCGACTGGACGCAGCCCCACGCGGCGCGTTTCAAGGCGGCGATGGACGAAGATTTCGGCACGCCCGAAGCCATCGCCGTGCTGTTCGAGCTGGCCGGCGAAGTCAATCGCACGAAGTCCGCAGACACCGCGGGCCTGCTCAAGGCGCTGGCCGGCACGCTGGGCTTGCTGCAAGGCGATCCGAAGGCGTTCCTGCAGGCGGGCACCACGCTCGACGAAGCCACCATCCAGGCGAAGATCGAGGCACGCGCGGCGGCCAAGGCGGCGAAGAATTTCGCCGAAGCCGATCGCATTCGCCAGGAACTCCTCGAGCAGGGCATCGTGCTCAAGGATTCGCCCACGGGAACGACCTGGGCGGCTGCACAGTGAACGGAACGACGAACCCCGTACCCGCCACCCAGCAGACCAGCGTGCGCATCTACACGCCGGACTATTGGGAGGAAGCCTGCAAGCACCTGGCCAAGAAAGACCGCGTGATGAAGCGGCTCATTCCGAAGTTCGGCGAGGCCTGCCTCGAATCGCGCGGCGACGCCTTCACCACGCTGGCGCGCAGCATCGTGGGCCAGCAGATCTCGGTGAAGGCCGCGCAGTCGACCTGGGACAAGTTCGCGGCGCTGCCGCGCAAGCTGACGCCGGCCAACGTGCTCAAGCTCAAGGTCGATGACATGCGCGGCGCCGGGCTGTCGGCGCGCAAGATCGAATATCTGGTCGACCTGGCCCTGAATTTCGATTCGGGCACCGTGCATGTCGACCGCTGGAAAGACATGTCGGACGAGCTCATCATCGAAGAGCTCGTGGCCATCCGTGGCATCAGCCGCTGGACCGCCGAAATGTTCCTCATCTTTCACCTGATGCGCCCGAACGTGCTGCCGGTCGACGACCAGGGCCTGCTCAACGGCATCAGCGTGAACTATTTTTCGGGCGACCCGGTCAGCCGCAGCGATGCCCGCGATGTCGCCGTGGCCTGGGCGCCGTATTGCAGCGTGGCGACTTGGTATATTTGGCGATCGCTGGACCCCGTGCCGGTCGTTTACTAAGGATCACCCCCAGGCTTCGCGCACTTCGTGTCGCTTCGCCAACCCCCTTCGAGGGGGCAACACCGCAGGCCCGGCAAAGCCGGTTCCTCGGTGTTTCTGGAATAAATGCAAAAGAGCCGGATGGCCGGTCAATTGATGAAATAAACAGGAGAAGACGTTGGCGAAACGAACCTTCCTCGACTTCGAGCAGCCCATTGCTGAACTCGAAACAAAGATCGAAGAACTGCGTTATGTACAGACCGAATCGGCGGTCGACATCTCGGAAGAAATCGATCAGCTCGGCAAGAAAAGCCAGCAACTCACCAAAGACATCTACAGCGACCTGACGCCCTGGCAGATCACCAAGATCGCACGGCATCCGGAGCGCCCGTACACGCTCGACTACGTCAACGAAATCTTCACGGACTTCGTCGAGCTGCATGGCGACCGCCATTTCTCGGACGACCTGTCGATCGTCGGTGGCCTTGCACGCTTCAACGGCGTGCCCTGCATGGTGCTCGGTCACCAGAAGGGTCGCGACACGAAGGAGCGCACCGCGCGCAACTTCGGCATGAGCAAGCCCGAGGGTTACCGCAAGGCGCTGCGTCTCATGAAGACGGCCGAGAAATTCAAGCTGCCGGTGTTCACCTTCGTCGATACGCCCGGCGCCTACCCCGGCATCGACGCCGAAGAGCGCGGCCAGTCGGAAGCCATCGGCCGCAACATCTTCGAGATGGCGCAGCTCGAGGTACCCATCATCGTCACCATCATCGGTGAAGGCGGTTCGGGCGGCGCGCTGGCCATTTCAGTCGGCGACCAGCTCGTGATGCTGCAGTACTCGATCTACTCGGTGATCAGCCCCGAAGGCTGCGCGTCCATTCTCTGGAAGACCAGCGACAAGGCGCAGGAAGCCGCAGATGCACTGGGCATCACGGCGCACCGCCTGAAGGCGCTGGGCCTGGTCGACAAGATCGTCAACGAACCCGTCGGCGGTGCGCACCGCGACCATCGCCAGATGGCCGCGTTCCTCAAGCGCGCGCTCAACGACGCCTTCCGCCAGGTCAGCGACCTGAAGACGAAGGAACTGCTGGACCGCCGCTACGAGCGCCTGCAGAGCTACGGCCGGTTCAACGACACCAAGGCCGACAACAGCCGCTGAGCGGCTTTCCCTTTTCCATCATGAGCGAAGCCTTCGAACGCGCCATGGCCGCGTTCGAACCGGCGAGCCTGCCGCTGGCCGTCGGCTTCAGCGGCGGCGCGGATTCGACCGCCTTGCTCGCGGCCTGCGCGGCGCGATGGCCGGGGCAGGTGATCGCCTTCCATGTGCATCACGGCCTGCAGGCGGCGGCCGACGACTTCGAGCGGCAGTGCGCGCAGGTCTGCGAGCGGCTCGGTGTGCCGTTGGTCACACACCGCGTCGATGCGCGGCATGCGCCGGGCGACAGCCCCGAGGATGCGGCGCGGCGCGCACGTTATGACGCGTATGCGGCCATGGCACGGGCCGACGGCGCGCGGCCTGCGGTGTCGTCCATCGCGCTCGGGCACCATGCCGATGACCAGGTCGAAACGCTGCTGCTGGCGCTGTCGCGCGGCGCCGGCCTGCCGGGCCTGGCCGCGATGCCTGCGCATGCCGTGCGCGACGGATTGAACATCCATCGGCCGCTGCTCGCGGTACCGGCGGCCGACATCCGCAGCTGGCTGGCGCAGCAGCAGTTGCCGTGGATCGAAGACCCGAGCAACGCCGACGCGCGCTACACCCGCAACCGCATCCGCGCCGTGCTGCTGCCTGCATTGGCAGAAGCCTTTCCGCAGTTCCGCGCCACCTTCGCGCGCAGCATCGGCCACGCGGCGCAGGCCCAGCAGCTGCTGGGCGAACTGGCGTCGCAGGACCTCGCCGCGGTGGGCGAACCGCCGCAGATCCGGACGCTGCAGGCGCTGTCTCGGGCGCGCCAGGCCAACGTGCTGCGCCACTGGCTCATGCAGTCGCACGGCTGTGCACCGAGCGCGGCGCAGCTCGACCAGCTGCTGGACCAGGTCCGCGCCTGCACCACGCGCGGCCACCGCATCCACCTCAAGGTGGGCGCGGGCTTCGCCGAGCGCAGGGGAGAGCGGCTGCATTGGTACAATGCCCCGCCCTCGCTGAAGACTTCGCTCTGACGGCTTGCAGGGCGCCGCTTTCCAGGCGGCCCTTTATCTTTCTCTGATTTCATCCATGGCATTGATCGTTCACAAATACGGCGGCACGTCGATGGGCTCGACCGAGCGCATCCGCAATGTCGCCAAGCGCGTCGCCAAATGGGCGCGTGCGGGTCACCAGATGATCGTGGTGCCCAGCGCCATGAGCGGCGAAACCAACCGCCTGCTCGGTCTTGCCAAGGAGCTCTCCCCGGGCAAACCCGGCGTGGCCTATCACCGCGAACTCGACATGCTCGCCTCCACCGGCGAACAGGCATCGTCGGCACTGCTGGCCATGGCGCTGCAGGCCGAGGGCGTGGAGTCGGTGAGCTACGCGGGCTGGCAGGTGTCGGTGCGCACCGACAACTCGTACACCAAGGCCCGCATCGAGAGCATCGACGACGCCAAGGTGCGCGCCGACCTCGCAGCCGGTCGCGTGGTGGTCATCACCGGCTTCCAGGGCGTGGACGACGAGGGCAACATCACCACGCTGGGTCGTGGCGGCAGCGACACCTCGGCCGTGGCCATCGCGGCGGCCATGAAGGCCAGCGAGTGCCTGATCTACACCGACGTCGACGGCGTCTACACCACCGACCCGCGCGTCGAGCCCGACGCGCGCCGCCTGACCACCGTGAGCTTCGAGGAGATGCTCGAGATGGCCAGCCTGGGCTCCAAGGTGCTGCAAATCCGCTCGGTGGAATTCGCCGGCAAGTACAAGGTGCCGCTGCGTGTGCTCTCGAGCTTCACCGCATGGGACATCGACATCAATGAAGAGGCCAAGTCCGGCACGCTGATCACTTTCGAGGAAGACGAAAACATGGAACAAGCCGTCGTATCCGGCATCGCATTCAATCGCGACGAAGCCAAGATCTCGGTGCTCGGCGTGCCCGACAAGCCGGGCATCGCGTATCACATCCTCGGTGCCGTGGCAGACGCGAACATCGAAGTCGACGTGATCATCCAGAACCTCAGCAAGGACGGCAAGACCGACTTCAGCTTCACCGTGCATCGCAACGAGTTCGCGCGCACGGTCGAGCTGCTGGAGTCGAAGGTGATGCCTTCGCTGGGCGCCACCGAAATCGTGGGCGACACCAAGATCTGCAAGGTCAGCATCGTGGGCATCGGCATGCGCAGCCACGTGGGTGTCGCGAGCAAGATGTTCCGTGTGTTGAGCGAAGAGGGGATCAACATCCAGATGATCTCGACCAGCGAAATCAAGACCTCGGTCGTGATCGACGAAAAATATATGGAATTGGCAGTGCGCGCACTGCATAAAGCGTTCGATCTGGACCAACCGAGCGCTTAAGTAATGGCATAATTGCGGTTGCTTTCAGGAACTGTGACCGAGTGGCCGAAGGTGCTCCCCTGCTAAGGGAGTATGGGGTGTAGAGCCTCATCGAGGGTTCGAATCCCTCCGGTTCCGCCAGGATTGGCTTCCTGATCACCTTGCAGTGATCAAACAGCCCAAAAAAGCCCCGCCAGTCGGGGCTTTTTTGCGTCTGCGCGCAACGCGCGACCGCTCCGCCGAAATGGCGAAGCGATGTCTTCAGGACGGCTGCGGTCCGAGCACGGGCAGCGTCGCGATCGGCGCCGTGCCCACATGCAGTTCGCAAGGATCGCAAGGCACCGCAATCTGCCGGCCGTCGAAACGTACCCGCACGTGCGGATAGGTCGCTCCGGTGATGGTGCCGAGCCGGCCTTCGCAGACGACGCGATCGCCGCGACGGAACGACCGGCCGAACCGGAGCTTGATTTTTTCAAAACTCATTTCAGTGTCTCCTGGGTGTGCATCCGATGCTCAGCGCACCGGGTCGGATTCGAGCGGTGGCCGCACCAGCGTCGCGGCCGTGTCTTGCAGGATCAGCGCGTGATCCGGGTCGTGGCTGAGGTAGGGGCTGGTCAGCAGCTGGCCGATCAGCCGGTCGAAGTGGTAGCGGACCTTGGCCGGCTCGGGGTGCGCGGCGTACAGCGCGCGCAGCATCGAGACGACGGCGCTGGTCTGCGTGGTCAGGACCTCCATGGAACCCAGGCGGCCCGCCGCTTCGAAAACTGCTTGTTGATCTGAGGGGGGCATCCGGGCCTCCTTTTTGGGGCGTTGGCATGTCCAACGCAAAAAGAGGCTGAAAGGCTTACTTCGAGAGGATCGCTCCCCAGAATTGGTGATGCCCCGCCTTCGATTCGTGACTTATTTCACGAATTTCGACTCACTGGCGCTGAGCGGGCGCAGACCCCAGCACCTCGGCCAGCACCCGCAAAGCGTCGGTCGCCAGGTCCGCAAAGCGCACCGAGCAGGCCAGCATGAGGTTCAGCGGCAGCCCGAAATCTTCGATCAGCGTGCCCTCGGGGTCGCGCAGGCTGCCGTCCGGGTCGCGGCCGACGACGCCTGCCGTGGCGGCGCGCTGCGCATAGGTGCCTGGCGGAACGCCGTAGGCGGCCACCGGAAGGCCCAGCGCGATGGCCACGCCGACCTCGAACACCGTGCCCGAGTCGGGCTCCAGCCCGCGAAACGGCGCGAGGTTGGCAATGACGCCGTCCGCCGACCGCAGCAGCGTCATGTTTTCCTCGTAGATCCGGCGCGCGGGGTCGGGGCCGGCCGCCTTGCCGTCGAACGGCGGCACGGCCGTCATGCCGAGCGCGTCGCAGGCCAATGCCAGCGCGGCAAAGTACTGCGCGGCGTCGGGCCGGAACACGTCGGGGCCGGCAAGGTAGACCCGTGGACGCGTGGAAGAGGAGGGCATCTGTCGAGTATGCGACCGCCCCCGGCCAGCGCCAACGGGAAGGGCTGCGGCGCGGTTGGTTACTTCTTCATCGCCTTGACTTCGGCCATGCCCTTGCTTTCGTCGGCCTTGGCCTGCTTCACGCAGGTCGACTTGGCTTCGCCCTTCTGGTCGTCGCATTTTTCCTTGGCGACGCTGTAGGTCACTTCCACCTTGGCTTCGGCCAACTTGCGGGCGTTGCCGTCGCTGGGCTTCATCTTCTGGTCGAGCTCGGCCTTGGCGATCTTTTCCTTGCCCTTGGCTTCCTCGACGCAGACGTCCTTGGCGTTGTCCTTCATGGGATCGCACGCGGCGCGGTCGGTCTTGTAGTCGGCCGAGATCTTGTCGCGGGCCGCCTTGTATTCGGCGACCGCCGGATCGACCGTGGCCGCGGGCGGCGGGTTCACTTGCGCTTGCGCCGAGACGGCCGTGAGACAGGACACGGCAACGGCGCACATCCACACGAGCTTTCTTTGCATGGTCATCTCCTTGAAGGCGCCGGCGGTTGCCTCATTGCGACAAGCGCAAGAGAACCGGCGCCCGAAAACCATCCTAGGAACCGACGGCGCGAGAGCGGTAGGACGCCTCGCGAAGCCGCCGTCAGCGCATGCTGACGCTCAGTGGCCTTCCGTTGTAGCCTGCGCGCGCATCTCGCTGCGCAGGGCGCGCTGTCCCGAGGCCAGGGCGAGCTCGTAGCTCTCGACCGGGTCGAAGGCGCAGCGAAGGACGGTGGGATGCGCACCGTCGGTGTCGGTTTCGAGCAGCCGCCAGACAAAAGATCCGGGAGCCGGCTCGTCGATGATGAGTTCGATCGGAT
Organism: Variovorax sp. GW821-FHT06D12; assembly: GCF_059419205.1. Taxonomy (NCBI): domain Bacteria; kingdom Pseudomonadati; phylum Pseudomonadota; class Betaproteobacteria; order Burkholderiales; family Comamonadaceae; genus Variovorax; species Variovorax sp. GW821-FHT06D12. The sequence continues at coordinate 293,771 of NZ_JBWKRI010000008.1, forward strand.
GTGTCATGGCCTCACCATGTCCGCTCGCATGGCGCCTGTCTGTAGGCGAAGGCCGACCGATGCCGCGCCGCGCCGCCAGAACCCCCAGATCTGGTGATGGCCGCAGCGCCGCCGCGAGGGGACACTGCAGCCTCGCGCGCGAAGCCTGGGTGATGATTCGGGCATGCTTGCCCCCTTGTCCGAACCGTCCTGATGTCCGCTTTCTCTCCCCAGCCCGAAGGTCCGGCGATGACGCCGCCGCCCAGCCCCGACCTGCCGGCGCCCGTGCTCATCGTCGAGGACGACGCGCTGATGCAGCGGCGCATCGTCGGCATCCTGAACCAACTGGGCTACGGCAACGACGTGCTGGTGCTCGCGGCCACGCTGGCCGATGCGCGCATCGAACTCGCGCGCCAGTCGTTCGCGCTCGCGCTGGTCGACCTGGGCCTGCCCGACGGCAACGGCGTGGAACTGATCGCGCAGATGAGCGCGCCGACCGGTGCGGCAATGAACGCCGACGATGGCCCCGGCATCCTCGTGATCTCCGCCTGGAGCACCGACGACCTGATCCTCAACGCGCTGCGCGCCGGCGCCACCGGCTACGTGCTCAAGGAGCGCGACGACCTGGAGCTGCTGCTGTCGATCCGCAGCGTGCTGCGCGGCGGGGCGCCGATCGATCCGTTCATTGCGCGCCGCATCCTTGACCTGACGCAGGCGCCGCCGGCCACGCCGGGGCGCGTCGGCGAAGATGTGCTGACCTCGCGCGAGCTGCAGATCCTCCAGCTGGTTGCCGAAGGCTTGACCAACCGCGAGATAGCCGAGCAGATCTTCCTGTCGCGGCACACCGTCGAATGCCACATCAAGAACATCTACCGCAAGCTCACCGTTTCCTCGCGCACGCGCGCCGTTTTCGCAGCGCGTTCGCGTGGCTTGCTGGCCTGAGCCTGTGGTGGTTGTTCGCGCACGCAGCTGCGGCGGTCGAGGCGTGCGTGCCGCACATCGACAGCGTGCGGGCCGTGCGCGCCGCCGCCGGCGCGGGGCCTGAAGCACCGCCGCCCATCGACGGCTGGCAGCCGGTGTCGCTGCCCGACCACTGGGCCACGCGCTGGCCCGGCTTCGAAGGCATCGTGTGGTACCGCATCGACTGGCAGCGCCCCTGCGCCGGTCGCGACGACGCGCCGCAGCTGGGCGTGGCCTTCGATTACCTGAGCATGGCCGGAGCGATCTCGCTGAACGACAACCTGCTCTGGCGCGACGCCAGCCTGGTCGAGCCGCTGAGCCGCAGCTGGAACACGCCGCGCGTCTTCTTCCTGCCGGCCGCCGCGTTGAACCCCGGCACCAACACGCTGTGGGTGCAGGTGGTGGGCGGCAGCATGTACGGCTCGGGGCTGGGCCGCGTGGTGCTCGGCACGGCGGACGCGGCGGTGGCGTACCACGATGAACGCCGCCTGTTCGCGCGCGTGCTGCCCGCGGTCAACCTCGTCATCTCGATCACGCTGGGCTGTTTCTTCCTCGTGCTGTGGGTCATGCGCCGGCAGGAGGTTGCCTACGGCTGGTACGCGCTCAGCGCCATTGCCTGGCTGGTGTTCGCGAGCAACACCGTGGTCAGCACCTTGCCGTGGCCGTTCGCCTCCACCGACGCCTGGTCGCGCTGGATCACGGCCTGGATGGTCCTGTACGTGAGCTGCTTCTGCATGTTCATGTGGCACTTCGGCGGCCAGCGCTTTCCGCGCTTGAGCCGCGCGCTGTGGACGATGGCCGCGCTGGCCGTGGCGGCGATCGCACTGCTGCCGCAGCCCGCGCTGTCGGTCGCGACGCTGGCGGTGTTCATCGTGTATTCGCTGCTCTTCATGGCCGTGTGCGTGCAGTTCATCCTGCGCGCACTCGACACGAAGAAGACCGAGCACCTGCTGCTGGCCCTGTGCGCCTTCGGCTTCCTGGTGGCCGCGGTGCACGACGCGCTGATGATCCTGCGCGTCATCGACGACCGCTTCGGCTACACCGTGGTCACGGCGCCGCTGATCATGATCGGCATGTCGCTGATCCTGGCGGGTGGCTTCACGCGCAGCCTGCGCCGTGTCGAAAGTTTCAACGACGAGCTGGCGCGCGAAGTGCGCGGGGCACGCACCGAGCTGGCCGACACGCTCAGCCGCGAACACCAGCTCGAACTCGACAACGTGCGGCTGCACGAGCGCCTGAGCGTGGCGCACGACCTGCACGACGGCCTGGGCAGTTCGCTGGTGCGCTCGATCGCGCTGGTGGAACAGTCGGGCGAGGCGCTGCAGCGGCCGCAGTACCTGTCGATGTTCAAGTCGCTGCGCGACGACCTGCGCCAGATCATCGACACCCACAGTGGCGGCGCGGCCCCGGTGGCCGCCACGCCCACGCAATGGCTGGCGCCGATGCGCCACCGCTTCGGCCGCCTGTTCGAGGAGATGGGCGTGCGCAGCCACTGGCAGACGCCCGCGGCCTGGCCCTGTGCGCTGTCCGCGCGCCAGGTGCTGGGCCTTACGCGCCTGCTCGAGGAGGCGCTGGCCAACGTGGTGAAGCACAGCCGTGCGCGCACCCTGCGCGTGCAGCTGATGGCCGACGGCGAGGCGGGCGTGCTGCTGAGCGTCGAGGACGACGGCGTGGGCTTCGATGCGGTGGCCATGGCCTCATCGATCGGCGGACTGGGCCTGCGCAGCATGCAGGCGCGCATGGCCCGCATCGGCGGCACGCTGCAGATCGATGCGGGCGATGGCGGCACGCGGTTGGCGGCGAGGGTGCAGGCACCCGTGGCAGGCGCTGGCAGCAGCTGAGTCCCGCTGGCGCGTGATCAGCGCGCCTTGCGGAACGCGCGCACCTCGGGCGCCGGATGGTCTTCGATGTGCTGCAGCAGGAAGTCGAGAAACTCCTGCGCCGACGGCGAGAGTCCCCGGTCCTTGTTCAGCCACACCTGGAACTTGCGGCTGAGCACGGGCGTGACGAGGGGGCGGAATTCGAGCTGCTGACGCTGCAGCAGCTCGCCCGCATACGGCAGGCAGGTGGTCACGCCCAGGCCGTGCTCGACCATGCTCAGCGCCGTGGTCAGGAAGGCGACTTCATGCGTCGGGCTGAACTCCAGCCGGCCCGGCGACGCATAGAGCTCGGCGCTGAGCAGCTGCGTGTATTCGCCCTGCAGCGAGATCACGGGGTAGCGGACCAGGTCGCTCCAGGCGACCCTTTGCTTTTTGGTGAGCGGATGCCCCGGGGGCAGCACCGCGAGGAAGGGCAGGGTGAACAGCGTGCGCGCCACCACGTTGGCGGGCGCGTCGCGCTCGGGGCCGATGGCCAGGTCGACGTCGCCGTTGATGAGCCGGCCCAGCACGCTTTCGACCATCGAGTCCTGCAATCGCACGCGGATGCCGGGGTACTTGCGGGCGAAGGCCGCCATGATTTCCGGCATGACCGTGCACGCCATCACCTGCGGCACTGCGATGCGCACGGTGCCGGTGCGCAGCTCGCGCAGGTCGGACACCGCATCGAGCGCCATGCCCAGGTCCTGGAGGATGCGTTCGGCCATCGGCAGGAACACTTCGCCTGCGCTGGACAGCTGCAGCTTGCGCGTCGTGCGGTGAAGCATCTGCACGCCCAGGTTCGACTCCAGGTCCTTGATGAGGCCGCTCAGCGCCGACTGCGTGATGTGCAGCCGCAGGGCGGCCTCGGTCACGCTGCCGGCGCGGGCCACCGCGATGAAGGCGCGCAATTGGCGCAGCGTGACATTCATCGGTTTGTCCGATAAGTGGGAAAGAAATATCTGATTGAACCATGAATGAAGCTCGCATCCAATCGCAGCGCCATCACAACAACCACTGCCAGGAGACATCGTTCATGCCCGTTTCTCATCGCCTTGCGCGCCGCGGTTTTCTTTCGCTCGTGGCCGCTGCATTTGCTTTCGCGGGGGCTCCCGCGCAAGCGCAGGCGCAGGCCTTTCCGTCCAAGCCGATCAAGTGGATCGTCGGCTACCCCGCCGGTGGCGGCAGTGACTTCCTGGCCCGCACCATCGGCGCGCAGATGTCGGTCCAGGCCGGCCAGCCGGTGATCGTCGACAACCGCGCCGGTGCTGGCGCCATCATCGGCGCCGAGGTCACGGCCCGGTCGCCCGGCGACGGCTACACCGTGTTCACGGCCGACAACGGTGTGCTGGTGTACAACCCCGCGCTCTACAAGAAGCTGCCCTATGCCGTCGACCGCGACTTCGCGATGCTCGGCCTGATGGCGCGCACGCCCCTCGTGCTCGTGGCGGCACCGTCGACGAACCTCAAGACCATCGGCGCCCTGATGGAGCAGCTCAAGAGCAAGCCGGGCACGCTGTCGTACGCCTCGCCGGGCAACGGCAGCCCGCACCACCTGGCGATGGAACTGTTCCTGAGCCGCAGCGGCCTGTCGACGATGCATGTGCCGTACCGCGGCGCCGCGCCTGCGCTGCAGGACGTGATGGGCGGACAGGTGCCGCTGATGGTCGTCGATACCTCCTCGGGGCTCAGCGCCATCCAGGCAGGGAAGGTCATTCCGCTGATGGCGTTCAGCGCCAAGCGCCTGCCGATCCTTCCCGCCGTGCCCACGGTGGGCGAACAGGGCTTCAAGGATTCGGAAGCTTACGCGTGGCAAGGGCTGGTGGTGCCGGCCAGCACGCCGGCCGCCATCCAGGAGCGCCTTTCCAAGGAGATGCAGGCCGCGCTGGCCAACGAGGGCGTGCGCAAGCGGCTGCAGGAAGGCGGGTGGGAGCCGGTGCCGAGCGACAGCGTGTTGATGAAGACCTATGCCTTCGCCGAGACCAAGAAGTGGCACGCGCTGATCCGTGAGCGCGGCATCTCGCTGGACTGAAGACGCCACCTCGCGATGAGTCGGGCCGCGGCGCACCGGCGGTGTTGTAGCCTGTCGCCCCATGGATTCCCTCATCGCCGCCTCCGCGCGCGCGCTCGCTGCCGGCGACGCGCTGGGTGCCCTCAAGCGCGTGGCCCTGCGCGACGACCCGCCGGCGCTTGCGCTGCGCGGCATCGCGATGGCCCAGCTCGGCGAGCACCCGCGTGCACGCGAACTGCTGCGGCGCGCCGCGAGCGGCTTCGGGGCGCACGAAGAGCTGGCGCGCGCACGTTGCGTCGTCGCCGAGGCCGAGGTGGCACTGGCGATGCGCGACCTGGGCGGCTCGCCGCGCGCGCTGACCGCGGCGGCGGCCACGCTCGAGGCGCGCGACGACCTGGTCAATGCGCTGCAGGCGCGGCTCATCGCGGCACGCCGGTTGCTGTTGCTCGGCCGGCTCGACGAGGCCGCCGCCGCGCTGTCGCTGCTCGACGGGCACAGCCTGCCGCCGTTGCTGGCGGCGGTGGCCGAGCTGGCATCGGCGGAACTCGCAATGCGTTCGCTGCGCACCGGTACGGCACGGGCGGCACTCACCCGCGCGCATGACGCGGCCCTGCGTGCGCGCGTGCCGGCGCTGCTGGCCGAGGTGGCGGAAGCGCGCGCCGCGCTCGAACGTCCCGCCGCCCGGCGCATCGCTGCCGGCGGTGAACAGGCCCTGCGCCTCGATGAGGTCGAGGCGCTGCTCGCGTCCGATGCGCTCGTCGTCGATGCCTGCCGCCGCGGTGTCGGAGGCGGCGACACCTGGCGTTCGCTCGCACGCCGGCCCGTGCTGTTCTCGCTGGCGCGTGCGATGGCCGCGGCCTGGCCCGGCGATGTCGACCGCGACGCGCTGATCGCCGACGCCTTCCGCACCCGCGACCCCGACGAAACGCACCGCGCGCGGCTGCGCGTCGAGATCGGCCGGCTGCGCGCGCTCGTCAAGCCGATGGCGCGTATCGAGGCCACGCCGCAGGGCTTCATCCTCCAGCCTCTGGATGCGCGTCCGGTGGTGGTGCTGGCACCGCCCATCGACGGCGAACAGGCTTCGCTGGTGGCGCTGCTGTCCGACGGCGCGGCCTGGTCGACCTCGGCCCTCGCACTGGCCTTGGGCGCGAGCCAGCGCACGGTGCAGCGCGCGCTGGCCGAGCTCGAGGCGCAGCGGCGCGTGCGCGCCATCGGGCAGGCCAGGGCGCGCCGCTGGCTGGCCCCGCCGCTGGCGGGATTCACGACGATCTTGTTACTCCCCGCCGCGCTGCCGATTGAATAGAGTCGGGCTCATGCGCTACCCCGTGGCGCACCTACAGGAGCCCACCATGAGCAGCAGCAACAGCAGTCAGAGCAAGAAGGCAGGCAAGGACCGTTTCGAAGGCGCGGTGCAGGCCGCGCAGATCGTGCGCGAATACGGACCGTTCGAAGGCGTGGAGCGCATCCACGGCGTGACGCACGACGGCCACCAGGTGTGGGCCGCCACCGGCGGGCAACTGGTCGCCTTCGACCCCGCGAGCGGCGAAGCCACGCGCCGCATCGACGTCGCCTGCGACGCCGGCACCGCCTTCGACGGCACCTGCTTCTATCAGATCGTCGAGGCGCGCATCGACAAGATCGATGCCGCCACCGGCAAGGTGCTGGCCTCGATTCCCGCGCCCGGCAACGGCTCCGACTCGGGCCTCACCTGGGCCGAAGGCAGCCTCTGGGTGGGCGAGTACCGCGACCGCAAGATCCACCAGATCGACCCGGCGACCGGCGCGATCCGCCGCACCATCGAATCGAACCGCTTCGTCACCGGCGTCACCTGGGTCGACGGCGAACTCTGGCACGGCACCTGGGAAGGCGACCAGAGCGACATCCGCCGCATCGACCCCGCCAGCGGCGACGTGATCGCGCGGCTGGAAATGCCCAGCGGCGTCGGTGTGAGCGGCCTCGAGTCGGATGGCGCGGGGCTTTTCTACGCCGGCGACGGCCGGGCCAGCAAGGTCCGCGCGGTGCGGCGCCCGAAGACGGCCACGGCCTGAACGACACGCAAGCCAAGGAGCACACCATGAACACCCCAATGAATCACACCGTCGTGACCCCCGAGCGCTGGATCGACGCGCGCAAATCGCTGCTGGCGCGCGAGAAGGAGCTGACCCAGCTGCGCGACCGCATCGCCGAAGAGCGCCGCGCGCTGCCGTGGACCCGCGTCGAGAAGGCCTACGTCTTCGACACGCCCCAGGGCCGCCGCCCGCTCGCCGACCTGTTCGAAGGCCGCCGCCAGTTGCTGGTGCAGCACTTCATGTTCGGCCCCGACTGGGAGCAGGGCTGCCAGAGCTGCTCGTTCATGGCCGACCATTCCGACGGGATGCGCGTGCACCTCGCGCACCGCGACGTCACGCTGGTGGCCGTCTCGCGCGCGCCGCTGGCCCGCATCGAGGCTTTCCGCCGTCGCATGGGCTGGCAGTTCACCTGGGTCTCGTCGCACGACAACGACTTCAACCACGATTTCGGCGTGAGCTTCACGCCCAACGAAATGGCCAGCGGCGCGGTCGCCTACAACTACGTGAAGCAGCCGTTCCCGAGCGAGGAAGCGCCCGGCGTCAGCGTGTTCTTCAAGGACGACGCCGGCGACGTGTTCCACACCTACTCGACCTACGGCCGCGGCGTGGAAGTGATGATGGGCACCTACAACATGCTCGACCTCGTGCCCAAGGGCCGCGACGAGCACAACCCGTCCTACGCGATGGACTGGATCCGTCACCACGACCGCTACGAGCCCGCGCCCGTTGCGGCGACGGGTGGTTGCTGCCACGCGCAGTCCTAAGAAAAACGCGCGACCCGGCGTGTCGATCGGTCCGCACCATGGCAAGCCTCTGGCCCTGGCTGGCGGTGGCGGGAATGGGCGTCCTGCACGGCCTGAACCCCACCACCGGCTGGATGTTCGCCGCCGCCTGGGGCCTGCGTTCGCACGACCGGGCGCAGGCGCTGCGGGCGCTGTGGCCGATCGGCGTCGGGCATGTCGCCTCGGTGGCGCTCGTGGTCGTTGCGGTGGCCTTCGGCCTGTCGATGGACCGGGGCCTGTTGCAGTGGCTGGCCGGCGGGCTGATCGCGGCGGTCGCGCTCGTGCACCTGTCGGGGCGCCTGCCCGCCGTGGCGCGTGCGCCGGCGGGTCATGCGGGGCTGGCGCTGTGGTCTTTCATGATGTCCACCGCGCACGGTGCCGGGCTGATGCTGGTGCCGGCGCTGATCCCGCTGTGCATGGGCGATGCAGCGAAGGGCTCGATGAGTGACTCGCTCGTGCCGGCGCTCGCGGCCGTCGCGCTCCACACGGCGGCGATGCTGGCCACCACCGGGCTGATGGCCGTCGGCGTCGGGGCGAGTGTGGGCTGGCTGCGGCGCTTCACACGGCGATCACCTGCGATGCCGCACTGAACGCGCGATGCGCGCAAAGCGCATAAGCAAACGCGAAAACCGGCGTTCCATTCGAGCGGCCTGCGGCGCAACACTCGAAGGCTCTCGACCCCACAGGCCTTCGGATGCCCGGTACCTTCACTTCCCCGCGCAAGCGGCTCGGCTTCTTCAGCCGGCTGCTCGACGATGTCCCCGCCGCCGAGCGCTACCGCCTCGTCACCGCGCAGATCGCCCATGCCGAGGCCTTCGGCTTCGATTCCGCGTGGGTGGCGCAGCACCATTTCCATGAGCATGAGGGCGGCTTGCCGTCGCCCTTCGTCTTCCTCGCCCACGTCGCCTCGCGCACGCGGCGCATCCGCCTGGGCACGGGCATCGTCACGCTGCCGCTGGAGAACGCGGTGCGCACGGCCGAAGACGCGATCGTGCTGGACCTGCTCTCGGGCGGCCGGCTCGAAGTGGGCGTCGGCACGGGCGGCACGCCGGCGTCCTTCGCCGCCTTCGGGCTGGACAGCGACGACCGCGCGGCGCTGTTCGAACGGCAGCTCGCCACGGTGCGCGACGCCTGGGCCGGCCGGCCGCTGCCCGGCGGCGACACGCTGTACCCGGCGGGCGCGCAGCTGCTCGGCCGGCTCTGGCAGGCCACGTTCTCGGTGAGCGGCGGCACGCGTGCGGGCACGGCCGGCGACGGGCTGATGCTTTCGCGCACGCAGCCGCGCACGGCGCAGGCGCCCGATGCATCGCTGGCCGACCTGCAGGACCCGATCATCGACGCCTACCTGGCGGCGCTGCCGCCGGGGCGCACGCCGCGCATCGTGGGTTCGCGCAGCGTGTTCGTGGCGGACACCCGCAAGGAAGCGCTGCGCCTGGCCGAGACCGGGCTGCGCCGCGCGGTGGTGCAAGCCGCCGCCACGGGGCAGATCGGTTTGGCCGACCGCGTCCGCGCCGATGCGCCGCTCGAGCAGCTGATCGCCGCGTACGACGTGCATGTCGGTTCGCCCGACGACGTGATCGCCTCGCTGCGCGCCGACCGCACGCTCGCGCGCGTGACCGACCTCGTGTGCCAGGTGCATTCGGTCGATCCGCCGCATGCGGCCATCCTGCGTTCCATCGAACTGACCGCCACGGTCGTCGCACCCGCCTTGGGCTGGGCGCGCGATACGGGCGTGCCGGACCTTCAATCGCTTGCGCTTCTCTAGGCTGTTGTTTCCATGAATGCCGTTGTCTCTTCTTTTCCCGCTCCCGAGGCTGTCGACGTGATCGACCAGCTGGTGGGTATCGCGCCCGGCAGCGCGCTCGACCGGCTGCGTGCGCAGCGCGAGCAGGCGCGCACGCAGGCGCAGCAGAGCTACCTGGCGCTGTTCGCGCCGGCCGAGCCCGTGGCCGGCCACTTCGAGATCGCAGACCGTTTCGCCGTCGCGGCCTTCGTCGCCGGATTGCACGGGCAACCCGAGGTGGCGCGCTTCTATACCGAGGCCTTGGCGGGGCAGGGCGTGGTAAAGGCCATCGAGGCCGAGGTTGCACGCGGTGCCACGCAAGGGCCGTATGGCCGTTATCCGGAAGGTCCGCTGAGCGTGGAGGACGTGGCTGGCCCGGTCTACGCCGTCGATGCGGCGCAGCGCGCGGTGCTGGGCGAACGGCTGTCGGCCGGCCTCGCGCATGCGCACCTGCTCGTCTTCCACCCGCGCGACGCCAGCCCGGCCGCGCTGCAGGCGCTGCTCGACGCGGGATGGCGCACCACCGAGATCGTCACCTTGTCGCAGCTGGTGGCGTTCCTCGCATTCCAGATCCGCGTCGTCATCGGCCTGCGCGCGCTGGCCACCCCTTCTGCATGAGCGCCCCATGAGCACCGATTCGACCCTGACCCATCCCCACAACACGCACCCGCGCAGCTTCACGCAGGCGCAGCTCGAATGGCTGCCCTGGCTTGAACCGCTGCCGGAAGACGAGCTGACCGAGCGCCACTACGCGGGCCTCGTCGACGCCTCGCGCGCCAAGTCTCCGTACTTCCGCCTGCTGGCGCGCGACCCGGACATCCTCGGCGCGCGCACGCGCACCGACAAGGACATCTTCTACAACCCCGATGCCGGCCTGCCGCGCGCCGAGCGCGAGCTCTCGGCCGCCGCGGCTTCGCGCTTCAACGGCTGCATCTACTGCGCCTCGGTGCACGCGCGTTTCGCCTCGCATTTCTCGCAGCGCACGGACGACGTGCAGCGCCTGCTCGACGAGGGCGGGCAGGCCGACCTGGGCGCGCGCTGGAATGCGATCGTGCAGGCGTCGGTCGCGCTGTCGGCCACGCCGTCGACCTTCGGGTCTGCGCACGTCGACGCCTTGCGCGCGCAGGGGCTGGACGACCTGGCGATTGCCGACGTCGTGCACGGCGCGGCCTTCTTCAACTGGGCCAACCGTCTGATGCTCTCGCTGGGCGAACCGCAGGCGCCTGCTGCCACGTAGGCCCGCGCGGCCGCGCGCAGATTTGTTGCGGCGGCAAGTGAGCGGGATCACAGTCGGGCGCGCGGCGTGCCCGTGGGTCGGCACGATGACCCGCATGCACACCGACGCTCCTGGGTACGCAACGACACGCCACGGCCGCGCGCCCGCGCCCGGACCGTCTTTCGGCAATCCCTTCCTCCGCTGCCGATGCGGACTGGCCGGTCTGGAGCGCATCCACCGCCGGCCGTGGATGAAGTTCCTGCCCGGCCTGCGCTTCTATCGCTGCAGCAGTTGCGGCAAGCCGCAGCTGGCGCCGAAGCGCGCGGTGCGCGACGCGGTCATCGCGCACAGGAGCGAGCAACAGAACCAGCGCTAGCTGGTGTGGTGTCCCGCAAATAACTGGGCATGAAATCGCGCTTTTCACGCCAGGGCGGCGTTGCAAATCCTCGCCAGGACGCTGCTGGCGCTCAGGCGTCGTCGTCCGACGTCTTCGCCTGCAACTGCTGCTGGCGTTCGGCAATCGCCATGTCGCGCGCCACCTCGTAGCCGAGCGTGCGCACCGAGAACGAGCGGCTCACGCTGCCCTTGCCCGCCGTGTAGGTGATCGCCACCCAGTACCCGGGATGACCCGTGCGCGGCGTCTTGAACTGCACGCCGCTGACGCCGCTCGTGTTGTTGCGCCGCACGATCTCCGATTTCGAGCGCTTGGGCGGCAGCGCCGCTTCGTCGTCGGGCGGCGGGCGCCGGCGGATGGCTTCTTCGGCGGGGTGCAGCCGCGCGAGGCCGACCATGCGGCCGAGCTGGCGTTGCCGCTCGCCGATGGCATGCGCGCGGGCCGCAGGGCCCCAGTCGGCGAGGTCGAATTCGGCGCGCAGGATTTCCTCGTTGCCGAGGTAGGTCTTGGCCAGCCAGGCCACCGGCTTGCCTTGCGCGGACAAGCGGCTGAAGACGCCGGGCTCGCCCGTCTTGTTGTTGCTGCGCAGGGTCTGCGCGCGGTCCTTGCGCGCGACCGGCGGATGCTCCTTCACGATGGTGTCGCGCCAGGCCTGGGCGCGTCGCAGCGCCTGCTGGGGGCCGCCGTAGCTGGCGTGGCCGAAGAGGCGCGCGTAGCGCACGCCGTTTCGCACGAGCGACACCTCGAAGCCCCACGGGCGGGGAGAAATGCCATACATGTCGACGGGGTTCGGAATTCCTTTGGGCATCGTCGGTGCTGTCCTTGTTGCAGTCAGGGCCGGTGAAGGCGGCGCGTCATGGCGCTTCGGGGCTGTCGCCGTTCCAGGCACAGAGCTCGTCGGAGAGCTCGTGGGCGTCCGGCGGCAGGCTGCCGAAATCGGTCGAGGCGAAGGTCGGCGGCACGTGCACGCCCTGGTCGTCGCGGCGCACCAGCCCGCGGCTTTCCATGTCGCGCATGGTCTTGTTGACGACCTCGCGCGAGAGCCCCGAGTACGACGCGATCACCGCCTGGGTGATGCGCTTGTCGTAGCCGCCCGTGGCGGCCGGCGCCAGCTGCGTCAGCTCGTGCAGCACGCGGCTCACGAGGCTTTCGGACGACAGCGACGAGATGCGGCGCAGCTGGCCGCGCACCATGGCGACGCGTTTCATCGCGATCTCCAGCAGGCCCATGGTCACCTCGGGGTACAGCGCGCACAGCCGGCGCACCGCGGCCACCGGCAGGTGGTAGACCGACGAGGGCAGGGCGGCCACCAGCGTCGAGGTGGCCTGGTAGCTGTTCTCGCCCAGCGAGGGGCCGAGGAAGAAATCGCCCCGGCGGATGAAATCGGTCGTCACGTCCCTGTCGACCGCGCGCAGCAGGCCCGTGGCCACGCAGTAGATGCGGTCGGTGTGCGTGTCCGCCTGCAGCACGATCTCGTTGCGCCGGTAGGAATGCAGCGCGCTGCTGCGAATCAAGGCGGCGCGCTCGTCGGGCGGCACGCTGGCGATCAGGGGATGGAGATACATGGCCAAGGGGGTTGCGAGACCATCGGCGGTTCGTTCTCATGGGCGAATCCACGGGCGGCGGTCAAGGAACAGGACGGTGCGGCGCCCCCGGGGCGACTCGCCATCGGGCGCCCCTTCGCCGGGCCGGGCTGCGATGGGCTGAAGGCGGCAAGGCCATCTCAGCCGGGCTGGAGCTGCGCGAACAGCGTGTCGATCCGGGCCCGTTCCTCGGCACCTCGCAGACAGCGCTCGCGCAGCCACAGGGCATCTCCCTGCCGCGCGATGCGCAGGTCGTACACGTGTTCGATGTCGTCCACCACGACGTCGCTCGCAGGCCGCGCCCTGGCCGTGGGCGCGGGATGCGGTTGTGCGGCCCACAGCGCCAGTTCGATTTCGGCTGGGCTCATCGGCCCGCTGTCGCGCAGGGCGATCCAGTCGGCATGCAGCTGCGGCTGCGCGGCGATGCCCTTGACGAGGATCGGCTCGCGCCCGAGCGCGGCCAGCAGGTCGTCCAGCCGCGCGTGGCGGGTTCGCAGCAGAAAGCAGTCGTCGCGCAGGCAGCTCAGGTCGGTGTCGCCCGACGGCGGGAAGGCCGCGAAGAGCCGACGCCGGATCTCGCGGCTCACGCCCGCCGCCACCTCCGGGCCGTCGGTGTCGGCCAGTTGCGCCAGGTTGGCGATGAAGACCAGCGCACACACCCGGTCCGCCGGCGGCGGGGGAGAAGCAGGCCGCACCACTTCGGCGTCGCGGCGCAGCGCTGGCAGGCAGGACGCCAGCGCTGCGCGCCATCGCGTGCCGAAAGGTTCGAGTTCCGTGAAAAACAAGGCAGCCATTTCATCCCCAGTAGAGAGAGTTCCGGTTGACGTTCGATCCGAAGGAATGCTACGAATCGCGCCCTTCTTTGACATTCGCTTTCGCGGCGCGGATGTGTCGCGAGTCACATCCGGATGCAATTGCCCGCCGCGAGCGCCGGCCGAAGGGCGAAGCGGGCCCGACCGACATGCCGACCGGCGATCGGCAAGGCGTGGAACCGTGGCTTGCGCCGGTGGGCGCGGTGCGCCATCCCCCCGAACACCCGGGCTGTTATCTCTGTTATCGTTTGTAAAAATTATCCGAGGTCCACGCGGACCTGTCAGGAAAAAATCGGGAGTTCCCGTTCGTGACCCGCGGCTTCTGGCGTGGCGCCGGCTGCATGGAGGAAGAGGGGCGTGCCGCATGTCCGACACCGACAGTCGCATCCAGCGCTTTCACACCGGCATGGTGTCGCGCAAAGACGGGTTCGCCTTCTGGGCCGACGAGATCGGCCCGCACGTGGGGCGGCTGGACAGCCCCGAGCGCAGCCACTTCCAGCAGGAACTCACCATCGTCGACACGGCCGGGATGGCCTTCATGCGGGTGCACGGCAGCGGCGCGACCATCGAGCGCACAGGGCCGAGCCAGCTCATGGGCGCCGAGGTCTATCCCTATCACCTGCTGATCAAGCTCGACGGCGGCCTGGCCATCAGCGAGCAGCGCCAGCGCATCGAACTGGCTGCGGGCGACATGGTCCTGATCGACTCCTGGCAGCCGCTGCGCCTGCGCTCGACCGAGGCCACCAACTCATGGACGCTGGGCCTGTCGGAAGCGGTGGTGAACCGCTGGCTGCCGCATGCGGACCAGTCCACCGACCTGCGGCTGGCCGGCGCCAAGGGCTGGGCCGGGATGCTGTCGGGCTACCTGCGGGCGCTGGACGTCGAGCACCTGTGCAGCATCCAGAGCCCCGCGCAGCGCCAGCTGCTCGGTGAGCACCTGATGTCGATGCTGTCGTTCTCGCTGGAACAGAACGGGCTGAGGGCGCAGCCGGGCGCACTGGGCGAGCGCGTGTCGCCGCGCGACGGCGACCTGCACGCCCGCATGCGCGCCTGGATTCGCGAGCACCACGCCGACACCGAGATCGACGCGCAGAAGCTGGCCGCCAGCTTCAACGTGTCGGTGCGCTACGTGCACAAGGTGTTCGCCAAGGCCGGCCGCGGCATGACCTTTCTCGAGACCCTGCAGAACGACCGGCTCGAGGCCGCGGCCCGCATGCTGCGCAGCCCCGAGGGCGCGCGCAGGTTCGTCGCCCAGGTCGCCTACGACTGCGGCTTTGCGGACCCGGCCTATTTCGGCCTGGTCTTCCGCAAGAAGTACGGCTGCACGCCGCGCACCTTCGCCCTGCAGCAGGGGCAGGCCGCGGCAGACGGCACGTTGCTCGTCAGCTGACCGGCGCGCCTCCGGCCCGGCCGCCCTGGCCGGTGGATGGGTGCATGGCGTGGCCGCCGTGCCCGATCCTCATATTTCTGTTCCCTTCATTCATACCTGTGAACTTTATTTGGGAATAGATTCACTTCCCAAGGAATTGCGCCGGCCGTAAATGCATTCGTAAAAAAATGCTTCTGTCTTCAACAATTCAGAGCAATTTATTCCTGAAGGGTTGAATGATGAAAGTCGATTTCCCCGCCAACGGGGCAAAAATAGAAGTTTGTGACGCCACGGTGTGCAAGGTAATTTTCAATGTTTGAGCAAAACTCCCCGCACATTGCAGTGTTGGACCCCTCTCCCCGAACGCGGTGGCACGCCAGTCGTGCCGCCAAGATGCTGGGTTATACGCCCGTCGCATTTGCGCATGTCGACGAATTGATTTCGCAGGTGGCGCCCGGCGGTAATTTCGAGGCGCTGCTGCTTTCAATTCCGTCGGCGCCCGACGACGTGCAAAAACTCGTGGGCCAGGTGCGTGAAACGCTGCGTTATCACACGCCATTGATCATGAGCGCGCGCAAACGGCAGATCCGCGGGTTGTCGCTGTTGCATGCCGGCCCCGACGACGCCGTGCTGCCGGAGCCGTCGACCTTCGAGGAGATGTACTTCATGCTCGAATTCTTCCTGCGCCAGCGCAACCGGCCGGTGGTGCCGCGCAGCCTCGACTGGCAGGAGTTCAGCCTGTTGTCGCCGTTCGACATGGTCGACGTGGCCGGCACCGAGATTCGCCTGACGCCGATCGAATTCGACCTCGCGGCCGAATTCTTCCGCCACATGAACCGGCCGCTGGACCGGGAGCACCTGGAAATGATCGGCTGGCAAAGCGGCGTGGCCGCCGGCTCGCGCACGCTGGACGCCAACGTGTCGAAGCTGCGCCGCAAGCTCGGGTTGTATGTCGACCAGCCGCACGGCCTGTCGCTGCACGCGGTGTGGGGCATGGGCTATCAATTGAGCCAGCTGGGCAAGCGCGAGGCGCCCGGCACCTGGACGTTCCCGGCGGATTTCCGGGTGGCGTCGGCCGCGCCGTCGCAGCTGTCGACCTGAGCGGCGATTCAGCGCGCGGGCGACGGCTGCTGTGGCGGCTGCGCCAGCACCCAGCGCGCGAGCACCTGCGCGTCGGCCTCCGACACCAGCGACTGGCGCGGCATGATCACGCGGCCCCAGGTGCCGACGCTGCCGTTGCGGATCTTCTCGGCCAGCCGTGCCGGCGCGGCGGCGTCGCCGCGGTAGCGCTCGGCGATCTGCGCGAAGCCCGGCCCGACCTGCTTGTGCACCAGGCCGTGGCAGGCCATGCAGGCGTTCTTGCGGGCCAGGTCGACAGCGGAAAGTTGCGGCTGCTGGGCTGCGGCACCGAAGGATGCGGCGGCGAGTGCGATCGAGAGAAAGTGGGGAGCGGAAAGCCGGGGAATACAGGGCATGGAGGGGAAACCGGGGAGGGGTGAAAACTGTACCTTGCCCTGTCGCAGACCCCGGATCGCCGCCCGAATGCCCCGTCTGGAGGTCGTCTCTCATTCGCGACAAGTCGATTCAAGAGTAACTATATGTATGGTTAAATCCCTCGCAACTACCGCGAAGAGGACGAGGGATTCCCATGAAGCTGCCGCTCAGCATTGCATTGGCCACCGTGGTTCTGGCCGGATGCGCCAGCGCACCGCCGCCCGGGCCCGGCCAGGGCACCGGCATGTCGTACGTGCCGATGGTGGCCATGGAAGGCGTGGACAAGGTGCGCTACGACAGCGACGTGGCCGACTGCCGCACCGCCGCCACCCGCATCACCGCGCGCAGCGAATCGGGCGACGCCATGTGGGCCGCGCTGGGCCTGGGCCTGATCACGGTGCACGGCCAGGGCATCGTCGCCGCGGCCTCGTACACCGGCATCAGCGCCGCCGTCATCGACTGGAACACCCGCCCCAGCAGCGCGCTGATCGCCGAGCACCAGCAGATCGCCATCGTCCATTGCATGGCCAAGCGCGGCTACCGCAACCTCGACCCGAACGTGCAGGACACGTTCTACGGCAACACCTTCAACCCCGTGCTCGCGCTCAAGCCGCGCCGCACGGGCATCGACACCTACAACGTCGAGCGCCTGGCCAAGGCCGGCCGCTGCAACGTGCAGCCGCGCGCCGAGCTGACGGCCAAGGGCCCGGGCTACGAGAGCTACAGCGTGCCGTGCACCACCGGCGTGGCCTGGGCCGTGCGCTGCGAGTTCGGCAACTGCCGCGTGCTGGCGCAGACGCCGATGCGCCCCACGGCGCCCGTGCGCCGCTCCTGAGCCGGACCTTCCGGGCTCACTTCACGACCATGCCCTTGAGGGCCGGGTCGGGCGGCGGGGGCTTGAGCTTCATGTCGCGCAGCGTCTTCACGAGCAGCTGCGCGATCATCATGTTGCGGTGCCGCTTGCTGTTGGCCGGAATCACGTGCCACGGCGCGTGGTCGCTCGAGGTGGCGGCCAGCGCGTTCTGATAGGCCTTCTGGTAGTCGGCCCACTTGGTGCGCACCTCGAGGTCGCCCATGCTGAACTTCCATTGCTTGCCGGGCGTGTCGATGCGGGCCTGCAGGCGCTCGCGCTGCTCGTCCTTGTCGATGTGCAGCATGCACTTGACGACGACCGTGCCGGTCTCGGTGAGCAGCCGCTCGAAGTCGTTGATCTGCGCATAGCGGCGGCGGGCCTCGTCGCCGTCGATCCAGCCTTCGACCACGGGCACGAGCACGTCCTCGTAGTGGCTGCGGTTCCACACCATGATCTCGCCGGTGCGCGGCACGGCGGCGTGGCAGCGCCAGAGGTAGTCGTGCGCGCGTTCATCTTCGCTCGGCGCCTTGAAGGCCGTCACCCGCACGCCCAGCGGCGAGGTGCGCGAGAACACCCAGCGCACCGTGCCGTCCTTGCCGCTGGTGTCCATGCCCTGCAGCACCAGCAGCACCTTGCGCCGGCCTTCGGCGTGCAGCACGTCCTGCAGTTCGTCGAGCTCGACGGCCAGGGTGTCGAGCTCGGCACGCTGGGCCGACTCGTCACCCGTGAGAAAGGGCGAATCGTCGGGGTCGATGCGCGAGAGCTTGAACTTGCTGCCGACGCGGTACTTCTTGAACTTGGACATCTGCGGACGCTCCGTCAAAAAAGAAACGAAGCCCGCAGGGTACGCGAATCAGCGTTGCGGGCGACCGCGCGGCGGCGGGTGGTCGTCGTCGCCGTTGCTTTCGTCGATCGATGCGCTCCAGCGGTTGTCCCACTCGGCCTGGTGGCGCACGCCGTCGATCTCGCGCCGGTCGCGCTTGGTGGGCCGGCCCTGTTCGATGGCCAGGGCCGGCTCGCTGCCCATGCGGCGCTGCTCGCGGAAGGCGGCCTGCGCCGCCAGGCTCTCGGGCGTTTCCTCGTAGAGCTGCTGGGCCACGGGCGCCGGGCCGCGTTGGCCGCTGAGGCCGCGCACGGTCACGGTCCGCGTGAGCGGGCCCAGGCGCATCGCGACCGTGTCGCCGGCCTTGACCTCGCGCGAGGCCTTGGCGACGTCGCCGTTCACCTGGATGCGGTTCTTGCCGATTTCGTCCGCGGCCAGCGAGCGGGTCTTGAAGAAGCGGGCGGCCCAGAGCCACTTGTCGATGCGCAGACGGTCCATGAAGGTCGGAAAAGAAAGGTCAGCCATTGTGGCGCGACAGCGGCAGCCGCACCACGGTGTCGAGCCCGGTCACGCGGTCGGTGCCGCCGGGGTTGGGTACCGTGCGGTTGTCGAGGCTGATGCGTCCACCCAGGGCCAGAACGATCTCGCGGCAGATCGCCAGGCCCAGGCCCGAGCCGCTCGCGGTGTTGCCCGCCGAGAACGGCGCGAACAGGCGCTGGCGCAGCTCGGCGGAAATGCCCGGGCCGTCGTCGCGCACGGTGAGCACGGCCTCGTCGCCCTCGGCGTGCACGCGCACCGAGAGCGGCGCGCCCGTGGGGCTGTGCTTGATGGCGTTGTGCAGCAGGTTGCGCGTGAGCTCCTGCAGCATCCACTGGTGCGCGCGCACGGTCACGGCGTCGTCGGCGGCCAGCTCGAAATCGAGCGCCTTGTCGGCCACCAGCGGCGACAGGTCGAGCGCGATGTGGCGCACCACGTCGCCCAGGTCGAGCAGCGCCGATTCGGGCTGCTGGCGCAGCTGCTCCACCTTCGCCAGCGACAGCATCTGGTTGGCCAGCGTGGTGGCACGCTCGACGGTCTGGCTGATCTCGATCAGCGCCTGCTCGGGCGCCACGTCGCCGCGGCGCGCCGACTGCACCTGCGCCTTCAGCACCGCCAGCGGCGTGCGCAGCTGGTGGGCGCTGTCGCGCACGAAGCGCTTCTGGTGATCGAGCAGCCGCTGCAGCCGGCCCATGACCTCGGTGGTGGCGTCGATCAGCGGGCGCAGCTCGGCCGGGGCGCCGGGCGCGTCGATGGGCGAGAGGTCGTCTTCGGGGCGCCGCTCGATGGCTTCGCCGAGTTCGCGCACCGGCCGCGTGGCGCGCTGCACGACGACCACGGTGACCAGCGCGATCACGCCCATCAGCAGCAGCTGGCGCCAGAGCATGTCGAGCAGCAGCTTGCGCACGAGTGTCTCGCGCAACTCCAATGTTTCGGCGACCTGCACCACGGCCATGCCGCGGCCGCGCGCGCTGGCCACCGGCTGCAGCATCACGGCGACGCGCACCGGCTGGCCGCGGAACTCGGCGTCGTAGAAATCGACCAGCGCCGCGTAGGCCCCGCGGTCGGGGATGCGCCCGCGCCAGAACGGCAGCTCGGCAAAGCCCGAGACCATCTCGCCGTCGAGCGCCGACACGCGGTAGAACAGGCGGCTACGGTTGTCGGCCTCGAAGGCCTCGAGCGCGGAGTAGGGCACGATCGCGCGCAGTCGCGCCATGTCGTCGTAGCCTTCCACGTCCAGCTGCTCGCCGATGGTCTTGGCCGAGGCCAGCAGCGTGCGGTCGTAGGCGGTGGTGGCGGCCGCCAGGCTCTGGCGGTACAGACTCACGCTGTTGATCACGACGAACACCGCGACCGGCACCAGGATGCCGAGCAGGAGCCGCGCGCGCAGGGACGACATCGTGCGCCGCAGGGCCGCCCTCAAGTCTCGGCCCGCAAGAGATAGCCCAGGCCGCGCATCGTCATCAGCACCGTGCCGGTGCCCACCAGCTTCTTGCGCAGGCGGTACACGACCACCTCGATGGCCTCGTACTGCACCTCGGATTCGCCCGGGAACACCAGCTCGAACAGGCGCTCCTTGGTGACCGCGTGGCCGGGTTTCATCATCAGCGCCTTGAGCAGCGCGAGCTCGCGCGGCGTGAGCTCGAGCAGTTCCGAGCGGTGGTACACGGCGCCGTTGTCGGGCTCGAAGCGCAGGCTGCCGACCTCCAGCGGGTTCAGCGTGGGGTCGGGCCCCGCGCTCAGGCTGCGCCGGCGCAGCGCGCGGATGCGGGCCTCGAGCTCGTCCAGGTCGAAGGGCTTGGGCAGGTAGTCGTCCGCGCCGGCGTTCAGGCCCATGATGCGGTCGCCCACCGTGCCGCGCGCGGTCAGCAGCAGCACCGGCGTGCGCAGGCCCTCGGCGCGCGCCTGGGCCAGCACCTGCAGGCCGTCGACGTGCGGCAGGCTCAGGTCGAGCGCCACCACGTCGGGCTCGACGGCGCGCCACTGCGCGATCGCCTGCGCGCCGTCGCCGCAGATGCGCACGTCGATGCGGCGGCGCCCGAGGGTGCGCTGCAGGGTGATTTGCATCGAGGGGTCGTCTTCGACGAGCAGCAGCTTCATACGGGCAGGGGTCGGTACTTCGGTGTTTTCCCCAGTCTGGTGGACAGCCAACTGACAGCGGGGCGGCGCATGATAGCGGCTCAGGTCCAAGTCAGGTTCCATCCGTTCCCAAGTTCTCAGGAGACACCAACGATGCGTCGCGATACCTTTTTGAAGTCCCTGGCCGCACTGGCCGCTGCCGGCGCCTTGCCGCTGTCGGCGCGCGCTGCCGCCAACGTCAAGATGATGATCCCGGCCAACCCGGGTGGCGGCTGGGACACCACCGGCCGCGCGCTGGGCAAGGCCCTGACCGACGCCAAGGTGGCGGACACCGTCGCCTACGACAACAAGGGCGGTGCCGCCGGTGCGCTGGGCCTGGCCCAGTTCGTCAACGGCTCCAAGGGCGATGCCAACGCGCTGATGGTCATGGGCTCGGTCATGCTGGGCGGCATCATCACCGGCAAGCCGCCGGTCAACCTGTCGCAGGCCACGCCCATCGCGCGCCTGACCACCGAATACAACGTGTTCGTGCTGCCGTCGAACTCGCCCTTCAAGACCATGAAGGACGTGGTCGAGCAGCTCAAGAAAGACCCGGGCAGCGTCAAGTGGGGCGGCGGTTCGCGCGGCTCCACCGAGCACATCGCCGCGGCCATGATCGCGCAGAAGGTCGGCGCCGATCCGTCCAAGATCAACTACGTGGCCTTCCGCGGAGGCGGTGAAGCCACCGCCGCCATCCTGGGCGGCAACGTCACCATCGGCGGCAGCGGCTACAGCGAGTTCGCCGAGTACATCGCCGCCGGCAAGATGAAACCCATTGCTGTCACCTCCGCCCAGCGCCTGCCGGGCATCAATGTGCCGACCCTGAAGGAACAGGGCATCGACGTCGAGATCGGCAACTGGCGCGGCGTGTACGGCGCGCCCGGCATCTCGGCCGAGCAGCGCAAGGCCCTGACCGACATGGTGCTGGCCGCGCTCAAGAGCCCGTCGTGGGCCGAGTCGCTCAAGAAGAACGACTGGACGCCGGCCGTGCTGTCGGGCGATGCCTTCGCCAAGTTCGTCGACGACGACTTCGCCAGCCTGCGCGCGATCATGGCCAAGTCCGGCATGGTCTGAATCTGGCTCGCCCCCAGGCTGCGCGCACTTCGTGTCGCTGCGCCAACCCCCTTCCGGGGGCAACACCTGCGGCCTGGCAGAGCCAGTTCCGCGGTGTTTCTGGAAGGAGGCTGTTCTTTTCCCCCACGACTGCGGGAGCAAAAAATGACAACTCCAGAATCCTCGGTCTCACGTTCCGCTGAGGCCACCTCCGGCGCGGCCCGCTGGCCGCAATACGTCGTCGGCCTCGGCGTGCTGCTGACCGGCGCTGCGCTGGCCTTCGGCGCCATCGGCATTTCTTCCGAAGCCGGCTACGGCGGCGTCGGCCCCAACTTCCTGCCCTGGATGGTCTCGATCGTCTTGATGGTCTGCGGCGCGTGGATCACCTGGGAAGCGTTCAGCGGCGGCTTCCGCGAGCTCGACGCGCCCTCCGGTGCCGACACCGCCTACTGGCCCGGTTTCATCTGGGTGGCGGCGGGCCTGCTGCTCAATGCGGCGCTCATCACCAGCATCGGCTTCATCCTGAGCTGCGCGCTGTGCTACCTGCTGGCCGTGCAGGGCCTGCGTCGCGCCGCCGGGCAGGCCAAGGTCAACGCACCGGCCACCTGGGTCACCGATTTGGTGACCGGCCTGGCGATCTCGGCCCCGGTCTTCTGGATGTTCACCAAGTTCCTGGCCATCAGCCTGCCGGGTCTCACCAGCACCGGCTGGATCTGAGCGGAGCCACGCCAAATGGATATCTTCAACGCACTGATGACCGGCTTCGCGGCCGCGATCACCCCCATCAACCTGCTGTGGTGCCTCATCGGCTGTGCCCTGGGCACGGCCGTGGGCGTGCTGCCCGGCATCGGCCCCGCCGTGGCGGTGGCCATGCTGCTGCCGATCACCGGCAAGGTCGACATCACGGCCTCGATGATCTTCTTCTCGGGCATCTATTACGGCGCCATGTACGGCGGCTCGACCACCTCGATCCTGCTGAACACGCCCGGCGAAACCGCCAGCATGGTCACGGCCATGGAAGGCAACAAGATGGCCAAGAGCGGCCGCGCGGGCGCCGCGCTCGCCACCGCGGCCATCGGCTCCTTCGTGGCCGGCACCATCGCCACCGTGGTCGTCACGCTGTTCGCGCCCTTCGTGGCCGACTACGCCGTGCGCCTGGCGGCACCCGAGTACTTCCTGCTGATGCTGCTGGCCTTCACCACGGTGAGCGCGGTGCTGGGCAAGAGCACGCTGCGCGGCATGACGGCGCTGTTCGTCGGCCTGGCCATCGGCTGCGTGGGCCTGGACCAGATCACGGGCCAGGGCCGCTACACCGGCAACATGCCCGAGCTGCTCGACGGCATCGAGATCGTGCTGGTGGCGGTGGGCCTGTTTGCCGTGGCCGAGGTGCTGTACGCCGTGCTGTACGAAGGCCGCGTGGTCGAGGGCCAGAACAAGCTGACCCGCGTGCACATGACCTCGCGCGACTGGAAGCGTTCCATTCCCGCCTGGCTGCGCGGCGCGGCCATCGGCACGCCCTTCGGCTGCATTCCGGCCGGCGGCACCGAGATCCCGACCTTCCTGAGCTACGCGACCGAGAAGAAGCTCGCGAAGGACGCCGATGCCAAGGCCGAGTTCGGCACCACCGGCGCCATCGAAGGCGTGGCCGGCCCCGAGGCCGCCAACAACGCCACGGTGACCGCCGCGCTGATCCCGCTGCTCACGCTGGGCATTCCCACCTCGAACACCACGGCCATCATGCTGGGCGCGTTCCAGAACTACGGCATCCAGCCGGGCCCGCAGCTCTTCACCACCTCGGCCGCACTGGTCTGGGCGCTGATCGCCTCGCTGTACATCGGCAACCTGATGCTGCTGGTGCTCAACCTGCCGATGGTCGGCCTGTGGGTCAAGCTGCTCAAGATCCCGAAGCCGCAGCTGTACGCCGGCATCCTGATCTTCGCGACCGTGGGGGCGTACGGCATGCGCCAGAACACCTTCGACCTGTTCCTGCTGTTCGGCATCGGCCTGCTGGGCGTGGTGATGCGGCGCTTCGACTTCCCGACCGCCCCCGTGGTGGTCGGCATGATCCTCGGCCCGCTCGCCGAAGCCAACCTGCGCAACGCCATCGCCATGGGGCAGGGCAGCCCGATCGTGTTCTTCCAGCGCCCCGAGTCGATCGTGGTGATCATCGCCATCGTCGCTGTGCTGGTGCTGCCGCGCCTGGCCAAGCGCATGAGCGAACGCAAGCTGAAGCGGCTGGCGCAGCTGGACGCCTGACGCGACCGACTTTCTTTTTCGGTTCACATGCCGCGGGCGATTGGCGCCCGCGGCATTTTTTTTGAATGCGCCTGCGGCGCCAAGGGGCTTGACTGCGCAGTCATCACCGCGTCGCCGCATGTCCCCAGAATGGCGGCTTCGTTCGGGGTACCGCTTGCATCGCCCGCATTCCATGCCCGGTACGGCAGGGGTGTGACGAGGTATTCCCATGAAGAGTCCACAGACTCTGGCCTGGCTGCTGCTTGCGGCCAGCGTGGCGGCGGAAGTCGCCGGCACCATCGCCCTTCGCCATGCCGAAGGTTTCACCCGCCTGTTGCCATCGCTGCTCACCGCCGCCTGCTATGCCGGCGCGATCTGGCTCATGTCGCTCGCGGTACGCGAACTGGATGTGGGGCTGGGCTACGCGGTCTGGGCCGGTGCCGGCACCGCGCTGATCGCGGTCGCCGGCATGGTCTGGTTCGGTGAAGCGGTCACGCTGACGCGCGTGGTCGGCCTGCTGGCCATCGTGGCAGGCGTGGTGGTGCTGAACATCGAGGCGCGGTAGCGGGGCCACCGCTGCCCGCGCCCAGAGGTCTCAGCGCTGCGGCGCCTCGACCAGGTCGTCGTCGATGTGCGGATCGGCCGGCTGCCCGCGCACTTTGCGCACAGTGCGACGGATCCAGTGCTCGATGTCGTCCACGTAGGTGAACACGGCCGGCACCACCAGCAAACTCAGCACCGTGGAGGTGATCAGCCCGCCGATCACCGCCATCGCCATCGGCGAGCGGAAGCTCGAATCGGCGGCGCCGAAGCCCACGGCAATGGGCAGCATGCCGGCGCCCATGGCGAGCGTGGTCATGATGATGGGCCGTGCGCGCTTGTGGCAGGCGTCGCGCAGCGCGTCCCAGCGGCTCATGCCGTGGTCGCGGCGCGCCACGATGGCGTACTCCACCAGCAGGATCGAGTTCTTCGTGGCAATGCCCATCAGCATGATCAGGCCGATCAGCGAGGGCATCGACAGCGCCTTCTGCCCGATCAGCAAGCCCACGAAGGCGCCGCCCAGTGCGAGCGGCAGCGCGCACAGGATGGTCACCGGGTGCAGGAAGTCCTTGAACAGCAGCACCAGCACGATGTAGATGCACAGCACGCCCGTGAGCATCGCCAGGCCGAAGCTGGCGAACAGCTCGGTCATGACTTCGGCGTCGCCCACCTCGGCGATGCGCACGCCGGGCGGCAGCTTCTGGATCGAGGGCAGGGCCTCGACGGCGGTCTTGGCGTCGCCCAGGCCCACGCCCGACAGCTCGATCTCGAAGTTGACGTTGCGCGAGCGGTCGTAGCGGTCGATGACGGCCGGGCCGCCTTCCATCGTGAGCGAAGCCACCTGGCTCAGCATGACGGGGCCGCGCGCGCCCGGCACCGACAGGCGCCCGATCAGGTCGAGGTCTTGTCGCGCCGAGTCTTCGAGTTTCACCACGATCGGCACCTGCCGCTGCGCGAGGTTGAGCTTGGCCAGCGCCTGGTCGTAGTCGCCCAGTGTGGCCACGCGCAGTGTTTCGGCGATGGCCGAGCTGGTCACGCCGAGGTCGGCGGCGCGCGCGAAGTCGGGGCGCACGGCGATCTCGGGACGGATCAGGCTCGCGGTCGAGGTGATGTTGCCCAGGCCGGGAATGGTGCGCAGGTCTTTCTCGACCGCGCCCGCGGCCGCCGACAGCGCCGCCGGGTCTTCGCCGGTGAGCACCAGGATGTACTTCTCGCCCGAGCCGCCCAGGCCCACGGTGCTGCGCACACCGGGCAGGGTTTCGAGCGCGGTACGGATCTCTTTCTCGATCAGCTGCTTGCGCGGCCGGTCGCCGCGCGGGTCGAGCTGGATCGTCAGCGTGGCCTTGCGCGTCTCGGGCGTGCCGAAGTTCGCGAACGGGTCACCGCCCGCGCTGCCGCCCGCCACCGTGGTGTAGACGCTCTTCACGTGGTTGATCTGCATCACGCGGCGGCGCGTTTCCTCGGCCGCGGCCGTGGTCTGCGCCAGCGTGGAGCCCGGCGGCAGCGACAGGTAGACCTGCGTCTGCGAGTTGTCGTCGGCCGGAATGAAGCCGGTCTTGAGCAGCGGGATCATCGCCAGCGAGCCGAAGAAGAAGAGGGTGGCCATCACCATCGTCTTGAAGCGGTGGTGCGTGCTCCACTCCACGGCGCGCATGTACAAGCGCAGCCAGCCCGGCTCCTTCTCGGCGCCGACGATGGGCTTGAGGATGTAGGCCGCCATCATCGGCGTGAGCACCCGCGCCACCACCAGCGAGGCGAACACCGCGAGCGACGCGGTCCAGCCGAACTGCTTGAAGAACTTGCCGGCCACGCCGCTCATGAAGGCCGTGGGCAGGAACACGGCAATGAGCGTGAAGGTGGTGGCGATCACGGCCAGGCCGATTTCGTCCGCCGCCTCCATGGCCGCCTGGTAGGGCGACTTGCCCATGCGCAGGTGGCGCACGATGTTCTCGACCTCCACGATGGCGTCGTCCACCAAGATGCCGACCACCAGCGAGAGCGCGAGCAGCGAGATCACGTTGACCGAGAAGCCCAGCAGGTACATGCCGACGAAGGCCGGGATCACCGACATCGGCAGCGCCACGGCCGAGACGAAGGTGGCGCGCCAGTCGCGCAGGAAGAGCCACACCACGATCACCGCGAGGATGGCGCCCTCGTACAGCAGGTGCAGCGAGCCGTCGTACTCTTCTTCCACCGGATCGACGAAGTTGAAGGCCTCGGTCAGCTCGATGTCGGGGCGCTGCACGCGCAGGTCGGCCAGCGCCTTCTGAATGGCGCGGCCCACTTCGACCTCGCTGGCGCCGCGGCTGCGGGCCACCTCGAAGCCCACCACCGGCTTGCCGTTGAGCAGCGCGGCGGCGCGCGGCTCGGCGATGGTGTCGCTGATGCGCGCCACCTGGTCCAGGCGGATGCGGCGGCCGTCGCTCAGCGCGATCTGCATGTCGGCGAGCTGGTCGGCCGACTGCACGGTGGCCATGGTGCGCACCGGCTGTTCGCTGCCGCCCAGGTCGATGCGCCCGCCCGCGCTCTCGGTCTGCACCTGGCGCAGCTGGCGCGAGATGTCGGCCGCCGAGGCGCCCAGCGCCTGCAGCTTGGCCGGGTCGAGGTCGATGTGCACCTGGCGCGTGACGCCGCCCACGCGGTTCACCGCGCCCACGCCGGGCAGCGCGAGCAGCTTCTTGGTGATGTCGTTGTCCACGAACCAGCTCAGCGCCTCGTTGTCCATGCGCGACGAGGCGATGGTGAAGGCCAGCACCGGCTGCGCCGCGAAGTCGAGCTTGGTGACGACCGGGTCGCGCACGTCGGCGGGCAGGTCGGCGCGCACCTTCTGCACGGCCGAGCGCACGTCGTCCACGGCCTCCTGCACGGGCTTCTCGAGGCGGAACTCGACGATCAGCGTGGCGGCGCCGTCCTGCACCTTGGTCGTGATGTGCTTCAGGCCCTGGATGGTGGCGATCGAGTTCTCGAGCTTGCGCGCGACGTCGGTCTCCAGCTGCGAGGGCGCGGCGCCCGGCAGCGAGGCCGAGACGGTGACGGTCGGCAGGTCGATGTCCGGGAAGTTCTGCACCTTCATGGCGTTGAACGAAAGCAGCCCCCCGAAGGTGAGCAGCACGAACAGCATCACCGCTGGAATGGGGTTGCGTATGGACCAGGCGGAAACGTTCATGGCGTGTTCCTTGTGTTGGCTTATTTAGGCGAAGGGGCGGATGCCCCCGCCTTCGCCGGGGTGGCGGACGAAGCGGCCGCGGGCGTGGCGTCCACCACGCGCACCAGGTCGCCATCGTTGAGGAAGCCCGCGCCCTGCACCACGATCTGCACGCCCTCGGGCAGGGCGCTGGTGATCTCCACGCGGTCCTTCAGGCGGCGGCCCGTCTGCACCTTGAGCTGCGCCACGCGGCCGTCGGGCAGCAGCGTGAAGACGTTGTTGAAGCCGTCGCGCGGCACGATCGCGCTTTGGGGCACGGTCGGCGCGGAACTGCGGCCCAGTTCGAAGTCGCCGCGCGCGAACATGCCGGCCTTCACGCCGGTGTTCTGCTGCACGTTGGGCAGGTCGACATAGACCAGCGCCGCGCGCGTCTGTGGATCGACCGTGGGCGCGATGCTGCGCACCGTGCCCTTCACCTGCGCGCCGCTGGCGCTGACCACGAAGGCCGGCGTGCCCACGGCGACGCGGCCCAGCTCGGCCGAGGTGACTTCGGCGCGCCATTCGAGACGGCCCTGGCGGATCAGCCGGAACAGCTCCGTGCCGGCGCCCACCACGCTGCCGACCGTGGCGGTGCGCGCGGAGATCACGCCATCGTCGGGCGCCAGCACCTGCGTGTTGCGCCCGCGCACCTGCTGCGCGGCCAGCACGGCCTCGGCCGCTTCGGCGCGCGCCTTGGCGGTCTGCTCGGTGGTCTGGTACTGGTTGATCTGCTGCTGGCTCAGCGCGCCCGTGGCCTGCAGCGTGCGGGCGCGCGCGGCGTTGCCGGCGGCGTCGGCCGCCGAGGCGCGGGCCTCGGCCAGCGAGGCGCGCGCCTGCGCGATGTCGGCCTGCACCGTCTCGGGCGAGAACACCGCGAGCACCTGGCCCTTCTTCACGGTGTCGCCCACGTTGACGCGCACCTCGGCCAGCTTCAGGCCGTTCGATTCGGAGCCGATCACGGCCTCCTGCCAGGCCGCCACGTTGCCGTTGGCGGCCAGCGTGACGGTCAGCTCGGTGGCTTCGGGCTTGGCGACGGAGACGGTCAGCGCCGGGCGCTGCGCGGGGCCTTTGGCCGCAGGCGCGGCCTTGTCGTCGGCCGGCTTGCGGGTGAGCCACAGGCCGGCGCCAACGACGACGATCAGCGCCAGCAGCGCGAGGACAAGGGTGGAACGCTTCATTGTTTTCATGGCGACGTCGCGACCTTGGCGGCCGGGGTGGTGGTCATTGGGGACGATGCTTCGGCGGGGCGGCTCCAGCCGCCGCCCATCGAGCGGTACAGGGAGACCCAGGCTTCGGTGCTCTCGCGCTGCAGCGAGACGCGCGCGGTCTGCGCGGCGAACAGCGTGCGCCGCGAATCCTCGAGCTCGAACAGGCTGGCCAGGCCGCTGCTGTAGCGGGCCTGGGTGGCGTCGAATGAGGCCTGGTAGTTCTTCACCGCGCTGTCGGCGTCGGTGCTGCGCGCGGTGGTGGCGTCGAGGTTCACCAGGGCTTCCTCGACCTCGCGCACCGCCTGGCGCACGTTGGCGCGGTAGAGCGACACGGCCTCGGTGTAGCGCGCCTTGGCGGCTTCGGCGTTGGCCGCGCGCGCGCCGCCGTCGAGCAGCGGCACGGTGAGCGACAGCGGCCCGACCGTCCAGGTGTCGAGCGATTCGCGAAAGCCGCTGGTGCGGATCTGCATGCGGCCGATCGAGCCCGAGAGCGTGAGCTTGGGGTAGCGCTCGGCCTCGGCCGAGCCCACCTCGGCGCTGGCCGCGGCCACGCCGAGTTCGGCCGCGTACACGTCGGGCCGCTGCGAGAGCGCCTGCGCCGGCACGCTGGCGATGGCGCCGACCACCGGCAGCGCGCGCTGCGTGGGGGAGGCCGCGAGCTTCTGCGCCAGCGTGGGTTCGTCGAGCCCGCTGAGCGCCACCAGCGCCTTGCGCTGCACCGCGCACAGGGCGCGCTGTTGCGTGAGGCGGCCGGAGGCGTCGGAGGCGCTGGCACGCGCCAGCGCGGCGTCGGCCGGTGCGGTGAAGCCGGCGCGCGCCGACAGGTCGGTGAGCCGCGCCGTTTCGCCGCGCGACTTCGCATCGGACTCGGACACGTTCAACTGCTGCTGGCAGGCGCGCTCGGCGAAATAGGCGTTGGCCGTTTCGGCCGCCACGGCGACGCGGGCGTCGTGCCACTTGGCGGTGGCGCTGTCCAGCTTCTGCTGGGCCGAGTCGCGGTCGGCGCGCAGGCGGCCGAACAGGTCGATCTCCCACTTCGACTGCAGGCCGGCCTGCAGCGTGGTGACCGGCGCGGCGGCGGCGCTGCTGCTGCTGCTGCTCGAAGAACCGCCCGATCCGAACGACGAGCCCGAAACGCCGCGGCTGGCCGACGCTGTGCCGTCCAGGCTGGGCAGCAGCGCTGCGCCGGCCTGCACGCGCGTGGAGCGCGCCTCGGTCACGCGCGCCGCGGCGCTGGCAAGGTTGGGGCTCGCGGTTTCGGCGGCGGCGATCAGCTCGACCAGCAGCGGGTCGTCCAGCTGGCGCCACCACTCGGCCAGCGCGGCCAGCGAGCCGCCGTGGGGCAGGGGCGCGTGCCACTGCGCGGGGAAGGGCGCCTGCACCGAGGCGGGCGGGCGCGTCAGGCCGCAGCCGGCGAGGCCGAGGCCCAGCGGCAGGCTCAGAACAAGGGCAATCCGTCGGAGTCGTCTCATGGCTTCTTTCTCTGCTCGGCGGCCACCTGGCGGCGGCGTGCGGTTTCGGCCTGGACCAGCGCCATCGCGTAGCCCGTGAGCCGGTCGGCCCAGGTGTCGATGGCGCGCGGCGTGCGCAGCAGCGACGGGCGCAGGGCCTCGATGAAATCCTGGCTCACGTACAGCTGCATCGACAGCCCGGTGATCGCGAAGGTCAGGCGGTGGATGTCGTCGTCGGCGCGCGCCACCTGCAGGTGGCGGCACAGCAGCTCGACGATGGCGCGGTGCGGGCCCTTGATGTCGCGCTCCAGCTCCTTGGCCCACTGGCTGGTGGGCTCCAGCATCTCGCGCATGTGCAGCTGGATGCACTGGCGCACGATCTCGCCCTGCTTGAGCGGGTCGATCATGGCCACCATGCAGATGCGCAGCGTGTCCTCGAGCGACTGGCCGGGCACGTTGCAGGCGGCCACCAGGTCGTTCGAATCGCTGCCCATCGGTTCGTTGAAGGTGGCGGAGTACAGCCCCTCCTTGTCGCCGAAGTAGTAGCTGATGGCCGACACGTTCACCCCGGCCTCGCGCGCGATCTCGCGGATCGAGGTCTTGGCGAAACCGTTCTGGGCGAACAGCCGCAGCGCGGTGTGCAGCAGGCGGTGGCGCGCTTCGGCGCCGTCGCTGCGGGGGGCGCGGCGCGGCGAGGGCACGGGCGTTGGCGTGAGGGGGTCCCTGGCGTTCATCGGCGCGATTAAAGCATGATTGAAATCAAACGATTGATTTACTTAAGGCTTGCTGAAGGCTTTTGTTTTTGGTTGCATCTGGGCCTGCGCGAGGCCGGGGCGGGGGCCGCACACAGTACGATCCGCGCATGTCCGTTGCTCCCTCCGCCGCCGCACCGCCGCCCGCCTTGCCCCTGGACGCCGAAGGCATCCTCGCGCTCGCTGCGCGTTCGATGTTTCATCTGTTTTCGAGCATCAGCCAGGGCATGTTCCTGGTCGACCGCAGCGGGCGCATCGTCTGGGTGAACGAGGGCTACCGCCGCTTCCTGCCGGCGCTGGGCTTTTCGTCCATCGACGAGTTCATGGGCCACATGGTCGAGGACGTGATCCCCAACACCATGATGCGCCGCGTGCTCGAAACCGGCGAGCCGATCCTCATCGACCTGCTGACCAACAAGGCCGGCACTTTCGTCGTGAGCCGCATCCCGCTGCGCGAGGAGCGCGAAGACGGGGAGGGCCTGGGCAAGGTCATCGGCGCCATCGGCATCGTGCTGTTCGACCAGCCCGAGACCACGCTGCAGCCGCTCATCAGCAAGTTCGCGCTGCTGCAGCGCGACCTCGACGACGCGCGCCGCGAGCTGGCCAGCCAGCGCAACAACCCGCTGTACCAGCACGCGCCCGACGGCCAGCGCCGTTCCAAGTACACCTTCGCGAGCTTCATCGGCAGCAGCCCGGCGGCCGTGGAGGTGAAGCGCCACGCGCGCCGCGCCGCGCAGTCCACCAGCCCGGTGCTGCTGCTGGGCGAGACCGGCACCGGCAAGGAGCTGCTGGCGCACGCGATCCACGCGTCGTCCACGCGCGCGAAGGGCCAGTTCGTCAGCGTCAACATCGCGGCCGTGCCCGACACGCTGCTCGAGGCCGAGTTCTTCGGCTTCGCCCCTGGCGCCTTCACCGGCGCCGACAAGCGCGGGCGCGAAGGCAAGTTCAAGCTGGCCGACGGCGGCAGCCTGTTTCTCGATGAAATCGGCGACATGCCGCTGGGCCTGCAGGCCAAGCTGCTGCGCGCGCTGCAAGAGGGCGAGATCGAGCCGCTGGGCTCCAACAAGCTGATCCCCTTCGACGCCCGCGTGATCGCCGCCACCTCGCGCGACCTGCCCGAGCTGGTGCGCCGCGGCCTGTTCCGCGAAGACCTGTATTACCGACTCAACGTGCTGCCGCTGCGCGTGCCGCCGCTGCGCGAGCGGCGCAGCGACATCCCGGCGCTGGTCGAGGCGCTGGGCGAAGACATGGCGCTGCGCAGCGGCGAGGCGCCGCCCGAGCTCACGCCCGACGCGCTCGCGCTCCTGGCCGGCCAGCACTGGCGCGGCAACATCCGCGAGCTGCGCAACGTGCTGGAGCAGGTGACGATGCGCAGCGACTCGCAGCGCATCGATGCCGCGCAGCTCGAACGCATCCTGCGCGAGGCGGGGCTGGAGCAGATCGAGGCGCCCGACACCTCGCACAGCCTGCGCGACGTCGACCAGGAGGCCGCGCTGCTGCGTCCGCTGTCGCAGCAGGTGGCCGAGCTGGAGCGCAAGGCGATCGCCGCCGCGCTCGAAAGCACAGGCGGCAACAAGCTCGCGACCTCGCGGCTGCTGGGCATTTCACGCGCCACGCTGTACGAGCGCATGACGGGGATGGGCCTCTCATGAGCGTCAAGGCACTGCGTTCCACCTTCGGCCCGAACTGCCATTGGTGCGGGCTGCCGATGGACTTCGACGAGCCGCACGGACGCCCCGAGTCGGCCACCATCGAACACCTGCTCGACGCCACGCTGGGCGGCGTGCGCCAGCAGAAGCACCGGCGCCTCGCGCACGCGGTGTGCAACCACACGCGCAACGAGCTGCGGATGCGGGCCGAGCGCGAGTTCGAAAGCTGGCTCGCGGCACGCCGCGACTCTGCTGGGAAACCCTGACTGATCAGCAGACAGTTGTCTGAAAACAAGACAGCATGAATGCACTGAAATCAGGCGAAACCGGTTGCGTCCGAATGAGGAAGCCTTTGTTATCAATGGCTTAGGTGGGTGGCACGAACTGTGCAATATTCAGTCACCTTTATCAGGAGACAAGACATGCACCGTCGCCACCTCATCGCCCTGGCCGCCCTGGGCGCCACCGTTGCCACCATGCCCGCCTGGGCCCAATCGAACGAAATCCGCATCGCCCACGTCTACAGCAAGACCGGCGCGCTGGAGGCCTACGGCAAGCAGACGCAGACCGGCCTGATGATGGGCCTGAACTACGCCACCGGCGGCACGATGATGGTCAACGGCAAGAAGCTGGTGGTCATCGAGAAGGACGACCAGGGCAAGCCCGACCTGGGCAAGTCGCTGCTGGCCGCCGCGTACTCCGACGACAAGGCCGCGCTCGCGGTCGGCCCGACCGCTTCGGGCGTGGCGCTGGCCATGCTGCCGGTGGCCGAGGAGTACAAGAAGATCCTGATCGTCGAGCCCGCCGTGGCCGACTCGATCACCGGCGACAAGTGGAACAAGTACATCTTCCGCACCGGCCGCAACTCGAGCCAGGACGCCATCTCCAACGCCGTGGCCATCGACAAGGCCGGCGTCACCGTCGCCACGCTGGCGCAGGACAACGCCTTCGGCCGCGACGGCGTGAAGGCCTTCGGCGCCGCGCTGAAGAAAGCCAAGCTCGCGCACGAGGAGTACCTGCCGCCCGCCACCACCGACTTCACGGCCGGCGCGCAGCGCCTGATCGACAAGCTCAAGGACCAGCCGGGCCGCAAGATCATCTGGATCGTCTGGGCCGGCGCGGGCAACCCGTTCAAGATCGTCGACCTCGACCTGAAGCGCTACGGCATCGAGATCGCCACCGGCGGCAACATCCTGCCGGCCATGGCGGCCTACAAGTCGCTGCCGGGCATGGAAGGCGCGGCCTACTACTACTTCGGCATCCCGAAGAACCCGGTGAACGAGGCGATGGTTGCGGCCCACTACAAGGAATTCAAGACGCCGCCGGACTTCTTCACGGCCGGCGGTTTCTCGGCCGCGATGGCGGTGGTGACGGCGCTGAAGAAGACCAACGGCGACACCGGCACCAACAAGCTCATCAGCACCATGGAAGGCATGAGCTTCGACACGCCCAAGGGCAAGATGACCTTCCGCAAGGAAGACCACCAGGCGATGCAGTCGATGTACCACTTCAAGATCAAGGCCGACCCCGCCTTCGCGTGGGGCGTGCCGGAGCTGGTGCACGAGATCAAGCCGGAAGAGATGGACATCCCGATCAAAAACAAGCGCTGAACACGGCGCTGATCGCCCCCTGACCCCGCGGCGCGCATGCAGGCGCCGCCCCCTTTTCGCCCCGGATGGCCGCCGGGCGAAGCGCCAGCCTGCGTCCGCGCCAGCTGTCGTGTGCCACGGTCAATTCGTCAGTCTGCAAGCAAGCGTTCGATCAAACACAACAGAAGGAGACAGCGATGCCAGCGATGCGATGGAACAACTGGAAGGGGTTTGCCGCAGCAGCGGTGATCACGGCGGCGGCGCAGGCCGCCACGGCGGCCGTGCCGCTGCCGGCACTGGGCGCCAACCCGGCGGAGGTGAGCGTGTCCGGCCTGTCGGCCGGCGGCTTCATGGCGGTGCAGCTGCACGTGGCCTACTCGGCCACCTTCAAGCGCGGCGCGGGCGTGGTCGCCGGCGGTCCGTACTACTGCGCCGAAGGCTCGGTGCTCAACGCCACCGGGCGCTGCATGACGCACAGCACCAGCATCCCGGTCTCCACGCTCGTGAGTACCACCAACAGCTGGGCCGCCAGCGGTGCGATCGACCCGGTGTCGAACCTCAGCAATTCCAAGGTCTACCTGTTCTCGGGCACCTCGGACAACACCGTCAAGCAGCCGGTGATGGACGACCTGAAGACGTATTACCAGAGCTTCGTGCCGGCCGCCAACACGGTCTACAAGAACAACCTCGGCGCCGGCCACGCGATGGTCACCGACGACTACGGCGGCGCCTGCAGCACCACGGCCGCGCCGTACATCAACAACTGCGGCTTCGACCTCGCGGGCGAGATCCTCACGCAGCTGTACGGTCCGCTGAACCCGCGCAACAACGGCGCACTGGGCGGCACTTTCACCGAGTTCAACCAGTCGGAGTTCGTCACCGGCCACGGCGTGGCCGCCACCGGCTGGCTCTACGTGCCGCAGGCCTGCACCACCACCTCGTGCCGCGTGCACCTGGTGCTGCACGGCTGCAAGCAGAACTACACCGACGTGAGCGACCAGTACGTCAAGAAGACGGGCTACAACCGCTGGGCCGACACCAACAACATCATCCTGATCTACCCGCAGACCAGCACCGCGGCCACCAACAGCTGCTGGGACTGGTGGGGCTACGACAGCGCCAACTACGCCAAGAAGTCGGGCCCGCAGATGGCCGCCATGAAGGCCATGATCGACCGCGTCACCGGTTCGGCCGGCGGCGGCGGGCTGTCGGCGCCCACCGGCGTGGGCACCTCGGGCGCGACCAGCAGCAGCATGGTCATCGGCTGGGCCGGCGTGTCGGGCGCTTCGGGCTACAACGTGTACCGCGGCGGCAGCAAGGTCAACGCCTCGCCGGTGGCGGGCACCAGCTACACCGACACCGGCCTGGCCGCGTCGACCAGCTACAGCTGGACCGTGGCCGCGCTGAACGCGAGCAATGTCGAAGGCGCGATGTCGGCGGCCGCCACGGGCGCGACCACGGCGGGCCCGGGCGGCGGGGGCACGTGCTACACCGCGAGCAACTACACGCACACCATGGCCGGGCGCGCCTATGCGCTGTGGGGCCTGACCTATGCCAACGGCTCGGGCCAGTCGATGGGCCTGTGGAACATCTACGCCATGACCACGCTGAAGCAGACGGGCACCAACTACTACGTGATCGGCACCTGTTGAGGCCGTTCACCCTGCACTGATTTTTCGATTCGCAAGGACTTTTCCACAATGCTTGAGACCCGGGATCTGACCATCCGCTTCGGAGGGCACGTGGCCGTCAACAGCGTGAGCTGCGCATTCGCGCCAGGCACGCTGACGGCCATCGTCGGCCCCAACGGCGCGGGCAAGACCACTTACTTCAACCTGATCTCCGGGCAGCTCAAGGCCACGGCCGGCACGGTGTCGCTCGACGGGCAACCGTTGTCGCACCTGTCGCCGTCGGCGCGCACGCACGCCGGGCTGGGTCGCGCGTTCCAGCTCACCAACCTGTTCCCCAACCTCACGGTGCTGGAGAACGTGCGGCTCGCGGTGCAGGCCACGCGCGCCGGCGCCCACCGCCACGGGCTCAACCTGTGGAGCATCTGGAGCGACCACAAGGCGCTGACCGAACGCGCCGAGCAGATCCTGGCCGACGTCGCTCTGGAGCCGCGCGCCCACGCCACCGTGGCCAGCCTGCCGCACGGCGACCAGCGCAAGCTCGAGGTGGCGCTGCTGATGGCGCTCGAACCCAAGGTCTTCATGTTCGACGAGCCCACGGCCGGCATGCACGCGGCCGAGGCGCCCGTCATCCTCGACCTCATCCGCAAGCTCAAGCAGGACAAGACCAAGACCATCCTGCTGGTCGAACACAAGATGGACGTGGTGCGCGAACTCGCGGACCGCATCATCGTGCTGCACAACGGCACGCTCGTGGCAGACGGCGAACCGGCCGAGGTGATCGCCTCGCCGGTGGTGCAGGAGGCCTACCTGGGCATCGCGAAGGAGGCCGCATGAGCACCGAAAATTTGCTGACCCTGGAAGGCGTGCAGACGCACATCGGGGCGTACCACATCCTGCACGGCGTCGACCTGGCCGTGCCCAAGGGCCAGCTCACCATGCTGCTGGGCCGCAACGGCGCGGGCAAGACCACCACGCTGCGCACCATCATGGGCCTGTGGCATGCGTCGCAGGGCAGGGTGCAGTTCGCCGGCAAGGACATCACGGCCCTGCACACGCCGCAGATCGCCGAGCTCGGCGTGGCCTACGTGCCCGAGAACATGGGCATCTTCTCCGACCTCACGGTGAAGGAGAACATGGTGCTGGCCGCGCGCGGCGCCAAGAACGCCGACGCCATCGACGACACGCGGCTGAAGTGGATCTTCAAGCTCTTTCCCGCGGTCGAGAAGTTCTGGAACCACCCGGCCGGCAAGCTGTCGGGCGGGCAAAAGCAGATGCTGGCCGTGTCGCGCGCCATCGTCGAGCCGCGCCAGCTGCTCATCATCGACGAGCCCAGCAAGGGCCTGGCGCCCGTGATGATCAACAACATGATCGAGGCCTTCGGCGAGCTCAAACGCAGCGGCGTGACGATCCTGCTGGTCGAACAGAACATCCACTTCGCCCAGCGCCTGGGCGACACCGTCGCGGTGATGGACAACGGCCGCGTGGTGCACAGCGGCTCGATGGCCGCGTTCTCCGCCGATGCGCAACTGCAGCAATCGCTGCTCGGACTTGCCCTATGAAACTCGACTTCGACTGGAAGCCTCTGCTTCTTGCCCCCATCCTCGCGCTCGTCGCGCTGCCGCTCACGGGCTCGGTCTCGACCTGGCTCACGCTCACGGTGGCGGGGCTGGCGATGGGCATGATCATCTTCATCATCGCCTCGGGCCTCACGCTGGTGTTCGGCCTGATGGACGTGCTCAACTTCGGCCACGGCGTGTTCATTGCGCTGGGCGCCTTCGTGGCCAGCAGCGTGCTCGGCCTCATGGGCGACTGGACCGGCTCGGGCGAGCTGTGGCGCAACCTCGTGGCCGTGTTCCCGGCCATGCTGGCCGCGATGGCGGTGGCCGGCGCCATCGGCCTGGCCTTCGAGCGCTTCATCGTGCGGCCGGTGTACGGCCAGCACCTGAAGCAGATCCTCATCACGATGGGCGGCATGATCATCGGCGAGGAGCTCATCAAGGTGATCTGGGGCCCGGCGCAGATTCCGCTGCCGCTGCCCGAGGCGCTGCGCGGCTCGCTGCTGGTGGGCGACGCCGCCATCAGCAAGTACCGCCTGCTCGCGGTGGCCGTGGGCGTGGTGGTGTTCGGCGTGCTCGCCTGGACGCTGGGCCGCACCAAGATCGGCCTCCTGATCCGCGCCGGCGTGCAGGACCGCGAGATGGTCGAGTCGCTGGGCTACCGCATCGGGCGCCTGTTCGTGGGCGTGTTCGTGGTGGGCAGCGCGCTGGCCGGCCTGGGCGGCGTGATGTGGGGCCTGTTCCAGCAGAACCTGGTGCCGCAGATGGGCGCGCAGGTCAACGTGCTGATCTTCATCGTGATCATCATCGGCGGGCTGGGCTCGACCGGCGGGGCGCTGCTCGGCGCGCTGCTGGTGGGGCTCATGACCAACTACATCGGCTTCCTGCTGCCCACGCTCACGCAGTTCGCGAGCATCTTCCTCATGGTGGCCGTGCTGCTGTGGCGCCCGCAGGGCGTGTACCCCGTGGCGAACCGTTGAGGAGAAAGCCGTCATGTTCCTGAAACGACTTCTTTCCAACGACATGCCGCGCAGCCGCCTGCTGGCGCTGCTGCTGCTGGCCCTGTTCCTGGCGCTGGCCTTCGCGCCGTTCCTGTTCCCGGGCGTGAAGGCGCTCAGCGTCGCGGCCAAGATCCTGGTGTTCGTGGTGCTGGTCGCGAGCTTCGACCTGCTCCTGGGCTACACCGGCATCGTGAGCTTCGCGCACACGATGTTCTTCGGCATCGGCGCCTACGGCATCGCCATCTCGGCCTCGCGGCTGGGGCCCAACTGGGGCGCGGTGCTGGTGGGGCTGGGCGCGTCGCTCGCGATCTCGCTGGTGCTCTCGCTGGCCATCGGCTTGTTCTCGCTGCGGGTGC
This sequence comes from Variovorax sp. GW821-FHT06D12, assembly GCF_059419205.1. Taxonomy (NCBI): domain Bacteria; kingdom Pseudomonadati; phylum Pseudomonadota; class Betaproteobacteria; order Burkholderiales; family Comamonadaceae; genus Variovorax; species Variovorax sp. GW821-FHT06D12. The sequence continues at coordinate 332,615 of NZ_JBWKRI010000008.1, forward strand.
GCGCGATCTTCTTCGCGATGATCACGCTGGCCGTGGCCTCGGCGTTCCAGACGCTCGCCTCGCAGCTGTCGGACTTCACCGGCGGCGAAGACGGCCTGACCTTCAAGCTGCCCGAGCTGATCTCGCCGAGCTTCGAGTTCGCCGAACAGCCGTTCCTCGGCGTCTCGCTCGACGGGCGCCTGCTGTGCTACTACCTGCTGTTCGTGGCGGCGGTGGTGCTGGTGCTGGCGATGCTGCGCATCGTGAACTCGCCCTTCGGCCGCGTGCTGCAGGCCATCCGCGAGAACGAGTTCCGCGCCGAGGCCATCGGCTACCGCGTGGTGGTGTACCGCACCACGGCCGCCGTGCTGTCGGCGCTGTTCGCCACGCTGGCCGGCGCGATGCTGGCCATCTGGCTGCGCTACAACGGGCCCGACACCTCGCTGAGCTTCGAGATCATGATCGACGTGCTGCTCATCGTGGTGATCGGCGGCATGGGCACCATCTACGGCGCGGCCATCGGTGCGGTGCTGTTCGTGGTGGCGCAGAGCTACCTGCAGGACCTGCTGCGCCTGGGCAACGAGGCCGCCAGCGGCCTGCCGTGGCTCGCGGCGCTGCTGTCGCCCGACCGCTGGCTGCTGTGGCTGGGCGTGCTGTTCGTGCTGTCGGTGTATTACTTCCCCACGGGCATCGTCGGCAAGCTGCGGGCGAGGGCGGCGAAATGAGCGACGGCAACAACAACAGCACCATGACGCCGACATCGCACTACGCACAACTCGCAGGCCGTGAAATCCACTGGCTCGACTGGGGCCCCGCCAACGCCCCCGTCGTCATCGCCTGGCACGGCCTGGCGCGCACCAGCCGCGACATGGACGAGTTGGCGCAGCACTTCGCGGCGCGCGGCTTTCGCGTGATCTGCCCCGACACCCTCGGGCGCGGCCTGAGCCAGTGGAGCCCGGCGCCCGACGACGAATACACGCTCGCGTTCTACGCACGGCTGGCCAATGCGCTGTGCGACGAGCTGCGGCTGGGCCGCGTGCACTGGGTGGGCACCTCGATGGGCGGCGCGATCGGCACGGTCTGCGCATCGGGCCTGTTCGAGCCGCGCATGAAGGCGCGCATCGCCAGCCTCACGCTGAACGACAACGCACCGCAGCTCGCGCAGGCCGCCATCGAGCGCATCCGCGCCTATGCCGGCGACCCGCCGGCCTTCGCCACGGTGGCCGAGCTGGAGGCCTTTTTTCGCACGGTCTACAAGCCCTACGGCTGGCTCAGCGACGCGCAGTGGCGCCGCCTGACCGAAAGCTCCACGCGCCGCCTGGCCGACGGCCGCGTCACGCCGCACTACGACCCGGCCATGGTCAAGCAGTTCAGCGCGCACGACAACGACTACCTGATCTGGCCGCACTACGACGTGATCGAGGCGCCGGTGCTGTGCCTGCGCGGTGCCGAGTCCGACCTGGTGCTGCCCGAGGTGATCGACGAGATGCACCGGCGCGGGCCGGGCGCGGCCGGGCGCCTGCAGGTGATCGAGGTGCCGGGCTGCGGCCATGCGCCCGCGCTCAACGTGCCGGAACAACTGGACCCGATCGAAGGGTTTATCCGCGCGGCCGGTCGTTGAAGGCATGGCCGGATCACAATCCGGCCGACTTCAACTCCAAGATCACCTCGCCATGGCCCTCTCGATGTACGACCTGTCCGTGCCGGTTTTCACCCGCGGACTCGGCCAGCTGACCCACCTGCTCGACAAGGGCCTCGCGCATGCGAAGGCCCAGGGCATCGACCCGGCGACGCTGGTCGACGCGCGCCTCGCGCCCGACATGCTCACGCTGGCCGGCCAGATCCAGCGCGCGAGCGACGCCTCGAAGCTGGGCACGGCGCGCATCGCGGGCATCACCGCGCCGAGCTTTCCCGACGAGGAAAAGACCTGGGACGACCTGCTGGCGCGCATCGTGAAGACGCAGGATTTCCTGGCCAGCGTGGATCGCGCGCTCATCGACGGCCACGAAGAACGCCCCGTGACCATCAAGGCGCGCGAAGGCGAGGCGCACTTCACCGCGCAGCGCTACCTGCTGCAGTTCGCGCTGCCGAATTTCTTCTTCCACGTGACCACCGCCTATGACGTGCTGCGCCACAAGGGCGTGCCCATCGGCAAGCTGGACTACCTCGGCCGCTTCTGAGTGGGTTCAGGCGCGGCGTGCCGCCAGTGCGTACATCAGCGGAATGCGCGGCATGCCTTCGGGCGGGGCCATGCGCCGTCCGCCGAGTTCGCGCATGCCCTCGAAGGGCTTCCAGCCGTTGGTGTACGGGTACTCCTCGAAGCGCTCGATGGCCAAGCCCGCCTGCGCGAGCGCGGTCGTCACCTGGCCCACGCCCCAGGTGAACTCGAAGCTCGGGTGCGGGTTGCGAAAGCCTTGCACGCCGGGCATGGGCCGGTCGTCGGCCACGAGGCCGTCGCCCGATTCGGCCACGTAGTCGCCCACGCCTTCCTCGGGCACGGGCGCGTCGTTGAAGTAGTCGTAGTGGAACTTCCACTGCGGGTCGAACACCAGTGCGAACGGATGGAACTCGACGATCACGAAGCGACCGCCGGGCTTGAGCAGCTGCGCCACGCCGCGCGCCCAGGCACCGAGGTCGGACAGCCAGCACAGCGTGCCGTACGAACAGAACACGAGGTCGTGGCGCTCGCCGCGCGCGGCGGCGGCCTCGAAGTAGTCGTAGACGTCCGCGCGCTCGAAGCGCGCCGCAACGCCCGACTCGGCCGAGAGGCGGGTGGCGAAGTCGATGGCCTCGTCGGAGATGTCGACGCCGGTCACGCGGGCGCCGCGGCGCGCGATGCTCAGGCTGTCCTGGCCCGCGTTGCACTGCAGGTGCAGCACCGAGAGGCCGTCCACGTCGCCGAGCAGGGCGCTTTCCTCGGGGAACAGCGTCGAGCCGCCCGCACGGAAGAAGGCGGCCTGGTCACCCTTGTGGCTGTTGTGCGCAACCGTGGCAGCGTTCCACGACTGGCGGTTGGCTTCGTGCAGGTCTTTCTTCATGGCGTGGTCGTTGTGTCTTGTCGGGTGGGCCAGCCCGCCAGGTGGCGTTCGGCGATGCCCGTGAGCGCGGTGATCCACGCCGGGCTGTCGTTGAGGCAGGGGATGTAGCCGAAGCGCTCGCCGCCCGCGTGCAGGAAGGCTTCGCGGCCTTCCATGGCGATTTCTTCGAGCGTTTCGAGGCAGTCGGCCGGAAAGCCCGGGCACACCACGTCGACGTGCTTCACACCGCTGGCGCCGAGTTCGCGCAGAGTGGGCTCGGTGTAGGGCTCCAGCCACTTGGCGCGGCCGAAGCGCGACTGGAAGGTCGTGCGGTACTGCGTGGACGCCAGGCCCAGCCGTGCCGCGAGCAGGCGGGCGGTCTCGAGGCACTGCGCCTCGTAGGGGTCGCCCAGCGCGATGTTGCGCGCGGGAATGCCGTGGAAGCTCATCACCAGCAGCTCGCCGCGGCCTTCGGTCTTCCAGTGCTTTTCGATGCCTTGCGCGAGCGCCTCGATGTAGGCGGGGTCGTCGTGGTACTGGTTGACGAAACGGAACTCGGGCACGTGGCGCTGGCGGCGGCTCCAGGCGTTCACGGCGTCGATCACGCTGGCCGTGGTGGTGGCCGAGTACTGCGGGTAGGCCTGCAGCACCAGCACGCGCGTGGCGCCCTCGGCCTGCAATGCATCGAGCCGCGAGGCGATCGACGGGTTGGCGTAGCGCATCGCGTCGCGCACTGTCACGCGGTGGCCGCGTTCGCCGAGCCAGCCGGCCAGCAGGGTGGCCTGCTTCTGTGTCCAGACCTTGAGCGGCGAGCCCTCGGGCAGCCAGATGCTGGCGTACTTCGCGGCCGACTTCGCGGGCCGCGTGCGCAGGATGATGCCGTGCAGGATCAGCGCCCACAGCGCCCTGGGAATCTCGACCACGCGCGGGTCGCCCAGGAAGTCGGCGAGGTAGGGGCGCACTGCGGCGGCGGTGGGCGCATCGGGCGAACCCAGGTTGCACCAGAGCACGGCGGTGCGGTCGTTCTTGCTGTTCTGGCTGTCTTGGGGGGCGAGAGGCATGCGATATTCTCGGGCATGACTTCCGCTTCCCCGGCGCCCGGCGGCGCCACGCCGCTCGACATCTCGCGCATCTCGGCGATCACGCTCGACCTGGACGACACCCTGTGGCCGATCTGGCCGACCATCGAGCGTGCCGAGCGCGTGCTGCACGAATGGCTGCTGCGCGAGGCGCCCAAGACGGCCTCGCTGCTGCTCACGCCGGGCGTGCTGCGCGAGCTGCGCGAAGCCACCGCCAAGGAGCGCTCCGACCTCGCGCACGACCTGAGCGCGCTGCGCCGCGAGTCGATCCGCACGGCGCTCGTGCGCGCGGGCGAGGACCCGGCGCTGGCCGACCCGGCCTTCGACGCCTTCTTCGAAGAGCGCCAGCGCGTCACGCTGTACGACGACGCGCTGCCGGCGCTCAAGTGGCTCAGCGAGCGCTACCCGCTGGTGGCGGTGTCGAACGGCAACGCCGACCTCCACAAGACCGGCGTCGGCCGGTGGTTCCGCACCGCCTTCAATGCGCGCACCTTCGGCAGCGGCAAGCCGCATGCGCCGATCTTCCGCGCTGCGGCGGCCTCGGTCGGCCTGCTGCCGAAAGACGTGCTGCACGTGGGCGACGACGCCGCGCTCGACGTGGTGGGCGCGCTCAACGCCGGCATGCAGGCCGCCTGGCTGGTGCGCGACGAGCGGCCGTGGGAGCACGGCGCGCGTCCGCAGCTGATCGTGCCCAACCTGCACGCGCTGTGCATCGCGCTGGGCGCCTGACGCTCGCCAGCACCAAGAACGTCACCGCGGTCGATACCAGAAACACCGAGGAACCGGCTTTGCCGGGCCTCTGGTGTTGCCCCCTGCAAGGGGGTTGGCGTAGCGACACGAAGTGCGCGAAGACTGGGGGTTAGCCAAATACTGGTCGGAAGAAGCTGCGTTCGTAGCTGACGATGCAGCGCGTTTCCTCCGCGTAGCGGAAGGCGGCCTGGCAGTCGGCGTCCTGCATCGAATCGGCCCGGTAGGTTTCGTAGGCGGCCAGGCTCGGGAAGCTGAACATCGCCAGCGCCACGTTGTTCGCGCCTTCGGACGGCAGGAAGTAGCCGTGGTGCTGGCCGCCGAACTTCTCGACCAGCGGAATCCAGAGCTTGCCGTAGTGCTCGAATTCCTTGAGCTTGAAGGGATCGACGATGTAGCGCAGGTAGCAGGTGATCATGGGTGAGGAGCGTCAGGGGACTATCGGCGCGGCCCGAGCGGCGCGCGGCTGCCCGGACTATAGTTTTGCGACGGCCTCCTTTCACTGCTTTCGCGCGAATTCCCTTCCATGCATCTCTCCACCTGGCTCCTCTTTTGCGGCGTGACCCTGGTCGTCGCCTTCACGCCCGGCCCGGCCGTGCTGCTCGCGGTCTCCAACGCCATCTCCGTCGGCCCGCGCCGCGCGATGATCAGTTCGCTGGGGAACGCCTGCGGGCTCTTCCTGGTCTCGGCCGCCGCGATGGGCGGGCTGGGCGTGGTGCTCAACACCTCGGCCACGGCCTTCATGGTGCTGAAGGTGGCGGGCGCGGGCTACCTCGTGTACCTGGGCATCCGGCAGTGGCGCAGCCGCACGAGCGTGTTCGCCGAGCTGCAGCCGTCGGCCGCGCCGGCGCCTTCGCGTTCCGCGCGCCGGCTGTTCGGGCATGGCGTGACGGTGGCGCTGACCAACCCGAAGGGCATCCTGTTCTTCTCGGCGCTGTTCCCGCAGTTCCTCACGCACGACGCGCCGATCCTCACGCAGTTCGCCGTGCTCACCACGACCTTCGCGGCCGGCTCGGTGCTGGCGCATGGTTCGTACGTGCTGTTGGCGCGCCTGCTGAAGAAGCAGTTCGCGAACCCCAAGCGCGCGCAGCTGTTCAACCGCGTGTCGGGCGGTGCCTTCGTGCTGCTGGGGTTGAGCCTGCTGCGCCTGCGCAACAAGACGGCCTGAGAAGGCCGCCGACTTTCTTCAGTCGAGCCCGAAGCGCTCGCGCAGCGCCGCGCAGAAATCGGCGGTGCCGCCGAGCGAGAGCGTGAGGGTGTCCAGGCGCGGGTTGTCTTCCCGCGTGCGCTGCACGTCGCAGTCCCACATTGCGCCTTCGTCGAGCGCGCCGCGCGCACCGGGGAAGGTGGCCTCGGCCCAGGCCAGCACCTGCGCGATCTCGGCTTCCACCTCGGGCGTGCGCTCGGGCGGGGTCGAGGCCATGGCGTCGAAGGTGCCGTGGTCTTCGGTGTCTTCGCTGTAGTCGAAATCGAGGTAGCGCAGGGTCGTTGTCATGGCGTGGCAAGTGCGCGCGCGACGGCCAGTCCGTTGAGGACCGCGCCTTCGAGCGTGGCGGGATAAGGGCCTTCGGTGTAGTCGCCGCAGGCCTGCAGCCCCGGCGCGATGGCGGCCGGCGGGCGGGCCAGGCCGGGCGTGCAGGCGAAGGTGGCGCGCTTCTCGACCACGGTCTGGATCGGCGTGAGGCCGGGCTGCCCGAGCTTCGCGCCGGCTTGCGCGAGCACCTGTTTCTCGAGCGTCTCGCGCGGCGTCTCGTTGGCGCTCACGACGAAGGCGAGCACGCCTTCTGGTCCACCGAGCTGGCCGCGATCGAACACGAACTGGGCCGGTGCGCTGCCCGGCTGGCTACGCAGCGCGAGCATCGGCTCGGCCAGCGGCGCTGCGCCGCGCACGTAGACCGTGGCAATCGCCTCGAAGCGCAGCGATTCGGTGACGTTGCACCAGCGCGAAGCGGCCGGCAGGCCGGTGGCGCGCACGAGGCGCGCGGCGTCCCAGGGCGCGCAGGCCAGCACGGCCTGGTCGAAGACCTCGTCATCGACGCGCCACCGGTCGCCCTCGGGCGCGATGGCGCGCACGCGGTGGCCGATGTGCGCGGTGGCGCCGTGCCGCGCGAGCCAGGCCAGCGCGGCATCGGGCAGCAGGGCGCCGAGGTCCACGCGCGGCAGCAGCAGGTCGGCGCCGCCGCGTCCGCTGAACAGCGCGTCGTGCAGCACGCGCAGGAACACCTGGCCGCTCGATTGCGGCACGGGCGTGTTGAGCGCCGAGACGCACAGCGGCTCGATGAGTTCGTGCATCACGCGCGGCGTGAGGCCGGCGCACAGCGTGGCGACGCTGGTGCCGGGCGCGCAGCGAAAGCCCGCGAGGCGCCAGCGCACGGCGGTGGCCAGCAGCGCGGCCTTGTCGCGCCAGCTCCAGCCGCGCGCGGTGAAGATGCCGATGAGCAGGTCGAGCGGCGGCGGCCGGCCCGCGGGCAGCTGCAGCCCGCCGCCGTCGGCAAAGCGCAGCGACAGCGGCAGGCGCTGCAGGGCGGTGTCGACATCGACACCCACGTCGCGCATGAGCGCCAGCGTGGCGGTGTAGGCGCCGATCAGGATGTGCTGGCCGTTATCGAGCGCCATGCCGTGCATGTGATCGACCCGCCGCGCCCGCCCGCCGGCCATCGGCGCGGCTTCGAACAGGGTGACGGCGTGGCCGAGGCGCGTGGCCTCGACGGCGCAGGCCAGGCCGGCCCAGCCGGCGCCGATGACGGCGAGCCTCATGGGCACGAAGGGTGGGGCGTCATATCCGGCCCAGCGCCTGGACTTTCCAGGCCAGCCAGAACTTGCGCACCGGCGTCAGGCTGATGCGCTGGTTCAGCACCTGGAAGTCGTCGCGCTCGATCTCGCGCAGCAGCGTGCGGTAGATGCTGGCCATCATCAGGCCGGGCTTCTGCGTGCGGCGGTCGGCCAGTGGCAGCAGGGCCAGCGCCTCGTCGTAGGCGGCGTGGGCACGCTGGGCCTGGAACTTCATGAGCGCGACAAAACGGTCGGAGTGCACGCGGTTGAGAATTTCGTGCGCCTTCACGTCGAACTGCTGCAGCTCGTTGACCGGCAGGTAGATGCGACCGCGCAGCGCGTCTTCGCCGACGTCGCGCAGGATGTTGGTCAGCTGCAGCGCCAGGCCGAGCTTGTGGGCGTAGGCGGTGGTCTGCGGATCGGTCTGGCCGAAGATGCGCGCCGCCACCTCGCCGACCACGCCGGCCACCAGATGGCAGTAGCGCGCGAGGCCGGGGAAGTCGAGGTAGCGGGTCTGGTCCAGGTCCATCTGGCAACCGTCGATCACCTCGTTGAGCTGGCGCGCCTCAATGCCGTAGGTGGCGGCATGCGGCATGAGCGCCTGCATGACCGGGTGGCGCGGCGTGCCGGCAAAAGCCTGGGCGACCTCGGTGCGCCACCAGGCGAGCTTGGTGGCAGCCACGCCGGGGTCGGAGACCTCGTCGACCACGTCGTCGACCTCGCGGCAGAAGGCATAAAAAGCCGTGATCGCGGCGCGCCGCGGCTTGGGCAGGAACAGGAAGGCGTAATAGAAACTGCTGCCCGAAGCGGCGGCCTTGTCTTGCACGTATTGCTCGGGATTCATCGGGGAGGCGCTGCTTTCATGGGCCGTGATTGTCTCCGCATCCGCCATGCCTTCCAGAGCAGCACGGGCGCGTCGGCCTTGCCGACGGTGGGGCGCTGCGTGAAGGTGTCGAAGCCCAGGTCCTCGATCTTGTCGAGGATGCGCAGGCCGCCCTGCACGACCAGGCGCAGCTCCCAGCCCACGCGGCCCGGCAGGCGGTGCACGAGCGGGGCGCCTTCGGTCATGAGCTCGCGCGCCCAGAAGGCCACCACCGCTATCAGATTGATAGCTTCCTGCGGCGGCGGCGCGGAAGACAGCGGTGCGAAGACCTTGAAGTGCTCCGACGTCAGGCCGCGCCGCGCGCAGTCGGTGCTCGGAAAGTAGAAGCGCCCGCGCGGCAGGTCGACGCTCGGGTCCTGCCAGAAGTTGATGAGCTGCAGCGCGCTGCAGATGGCGTCGCTCTGGGCCAGCGCCTGCGCATCGGTCACACCGTACAGGTGCAGCAGCAGCCGGCCGACCGGGTTGGCGGAGCGGCGGCAGTAGTCGAGCAGCTCGGCGCGGTCGGCGTAGGTGCCGCGGTCGCGGGTCTTCTCGATGTCCTGCATGAAGGCGCTGAGCAGGTCGGCGAGCAGGTCTTCGGGCAGGCGGTACTGGGCGATGGCCCAGGCCAGCGGGCCGAACACGTGGGGCCAGCGCGAGTCGGGCAACGCGTCGCCGCGCGCGGCGGCGGCCAGTTCCTCGCGGTAGGCGCGCAGCTCGGCCAGGCGCGCATCGGGCGAGGCGTCGCCTTCGTCGGCGATGTCGTCGGCGGTGCGCGCGAAGTGGTAGATCGCGGCGATCGGCGGGCGCAGGTGCGGCGGGCACAGCCAGGAGGCCACGGGGAAGTTTTCGTAGTGCGCCGGCGCGGCGGCATGACGGGGATTGGCGGGGGGAGTGGCGGACACGCCACGATTGTCGGCGACGTCATGTCCGGGCACTATGCTCGTGGCGTCGCCACTTTCCATCTCTCTTTCGCCCATGACGATGAAAGCAACTGCCGCGGCTTCCGGGACTTCGCTTCCCGCTTCGGGCGACGCGGCACATCCGGCCGGGCCGGGGCTGATGATCGCGGCGCTGGGCGTCGTCTTCGGCGACATCGGCACCTCGCCGCTGTACGCCTTCAAGGAGACGATGAACCCCGAGCACGGCGTGCCGTTCTCGCCCGACGCGGTGCTGGGCCTGCTCTCGCTGATCTTCTGGGGCCTGATGTTCGTGGTGACGCTCAAGTACGTGGTGTTCGTGCTGCGCGCCGACCACGACGGTGAGGGCGGCATCCTGGCGCTGCAGGCGCTGGCGCGCAACGCCGTTTCCGGCCCGAAGACCCGGCCCTGGGTGTGGCGCGGGATCGGGGTCCTGGGCCTGGTGGGCGCGGCCATGTTCTACGGCGACAGCCTCATCACGCCGGCGATCTCGGTGCTGTCGGCGGTGGAGGGCCTGGAGGTGCAGGCGCCGGTGCTGCAGCGGGTGGTGATCCCGATCACGCTGGCGATCCTTGTCGGGCTGTTCATGGTGCAGAAGAAGGGCACCGGCGTGGTCGGCAGGATCTTCGGGCCGGTGATGCTGCTGTGGTTCCTGGTGCTGGGCGTGGCGGGGCTGTGGCAGGTGCTGCAGCAGCCGCAGGTGCTGGCGGCGCTCGACCCGCGCCGGGCGGTGGGCTTCCTGGTGGTGCACCGGGCGCAGTCGCTGGCCGTGCTGGGTGCGGTGTTCCTGGCGTTCACGGGCGGGGAGGCGCTGTATGCCGACATGGGGCACTTCGGCGCCAGGCCGATCCGTCTCGCGTGGCTCTTCATCGCGCTGCCGGGGCTGGTGCTCAACTACTTCGGGCAGGGCGCGCTGGTGCTGGCGAACCCGGCGGCCATCGACAACCCGTTCTTCCGGCTCTTTCCCTCGTGGGGTGTGCTGCCGATGGTGGTGCTGGCCGCCATGGCCACGGTGATCGCGTCGCAGGCGGTGATCTCGGGCGCCTTCTCGCTCACCGCGCAGGCGATGCGCATGGGCTACCTGCCGCGCATGCGCGTGGTGCAGACCTCGGGCACGGCCATCGGGCAGATCTACGTGCCCGCGGTCAACTGGTTGTTGATGGTCGGCGTGCTGCTGCTGGTGCTGGGCTTCCGCAGCTCGGGCGCGCTGTCGGCGGCGTATGGCATCGCGGTGTCGATCACGATGGTGACGACCACATTGCTGGCCGGCATCGTGGCCTGGGGCCTGTGGCGCTGGAACAAGGTGGCGGTGGTGGTCGGCGTGGCGGCCTTCGCGGCGGTCGACCTGACCTTCGTGGTGTCCAACAGCCTGAAGGTGGCCGAGGGCGGCTGGCTCACGCTGGCGGTGGCGGCCGGGGTGATGGTGCTGTTCACCACCTGGGCCAAGGGCCGGCGCCTGGGCCTGGAAGCGGCGGCGGCCGACAGCCTGCCGCTGCGCCCCTTCGTCGAGTCGCTGGCGCTGAACATGCCGCACCGGGTGAGCGGCACGGCCGTGTTCCTGAACCCCGACGCCACGGCGGTGCCGCATGCGCTGCTGCACAACCTCAAGCACAACCAGGTGCTGCACGAGCAGGTGATTGTGCTGCGCGTGCTCTCGTGCGACACGCCGCGCGTGGACGCGCGCCTGCGCATCGAGGCCGAGCAGCTGATGGACGGCATCTGGGTGGTCACCGCGCGCCACGGCTTCATGGAGCGGGCCGACGTGCCCGAGTTCATCCGCATCCTGGCCTACCAGAAGACCCTGGCCATCGACTCGATGAAGACCTCGTACTTCGTCTCCCGCGCCTCGGTGGGCGAGGAGAACCTGCCGGGCATGAACCCGGTGCGACGGGTGCTGTTCGGCTGGCTGCAGCGCAACGCGGGCCGGGCATCCGATTACTTCGAGCTTCCTGATAACCGGCTGGTTGAAATGGGGCAGAGAACCTAGCGCAGACATTGCTGTCGACATGGTCAACTGACCCGCGGGTCATTGACACTGTTTAACGTTTACCCTAGATTACTAACCGGTGGGTCATTAATGACCCGATTCCTCTCTTCTTGGGTGTCTCATGACCGCCTCCGCCGCCTCACTCCGTGCCCGCAGCGCCGCCTGGCTGCTGCTTCCCGCCATCTTTCTGGCCGGCTGTTCGCCGAAACCGCCCGCCCAGGAGCCCGTGAGGGCGGTCAAATTCGTGACCGTCGGCACCAGCGACTACGACGCCCAGCCCGAGTTCTCGGCCGAGGTGCGGGCCCGGGTCGAATCGCGCCTGGGCTTCCGGGTGGCGGGCAAGATCATCCGCCGCCAGGCCGAGCTCGGCCAGCACGTGCAGGCCGGCCAGGTCTTGGCCCAGCTCGATCCGCAGGACTACCGCCTGGCTGCCGAGGCCGCCCGCGCCCAGCAGGCCGCCGCGCTGACCAACCGCGATCTGGCAGCCGCCGACCTCAAGCGCTACACCGAACTGCGATCGCAGAACTTCATCAGCGGCGCCGAACTGGAACGCCGCGAAACCACCTGGAAGGCGGCCCAGGCGCAGCTCGAACAGGCGCAGGCGCAACTGGCCTCACAAGGCAACCAGGCCAGCTACACGACGCTGGTGGCCGACGTGGCAGGCATCATCACGGCCATCGAGGCCGAGCCGGGCCAGGTGGTGCAGGCCGGCACGCCGGTCGTGCGCATCGCCCAGGACGGCGCGCGCGACGTGGTGTTCGCGGTGCCTGAAGACCGCGCCGCGCTGATCAAGCCCGGCTCGCCGGTCGCGGTGCGCGGTTGGTCCGGCGGCGAGGTGCTGCAGGGCCAGGTGCGCGAGGTGGCGGCCAGTGCCGACGCGGTCACGCGCACCTACTCGGTCAAGGTGTCGATCGACGCCGCGACCTCGCCGGCGCTCGGCGCCACCGTCTATGCCCGGCCGCAGGCGCTGGCCCGCACCGACGTCGCGGTGATCAAGCTGCCGACCAGCGCGCTGCGCCAGGAAGGCAAGGGCTCGGCGGTCTGGGTGCTCGACAAGGACAGCATGACCGTGCGCTCGCAGCCGGTGCAGGTGGTCACGGCCGACGGCAATGAAGCGGTGATCGGATCGGGCCTGTCGACCGGAATGATGGTCGTGGCCGCGGGCGTGCACGTGCTGTCGCCGGGGCAGAAGGTCACCATCTACCAGTCGAAGGAGGCCATGGCGGCCGCCGCCAATGGCCAGCAACAGGCGCAGGCGAAGCAGCAGGCCGTCGAGGCCGTGGCCGCGACGAAGAAGGAGATCGCAACGGGTGCCGCCAAATGACGGAAGGCCCAGCGACCCCCGCAACCCCTGCGACAACCCCGGCGTCCGAGTACAAGTCGCCCGGCTTCAATCTTTCCAAATGGGCGCTGGACCACGCGCCCCTCACGCGCTACCTGATGGTGGTGCTGATGGTGCTGGGCGCGTTCGCGTACTTCCAGCTCGGCCAGGACGAAGACCCGCCGTTCACCTTCCGTGCCATGGTGGTGCGCACCTACTGGCCCGGCGCCACCGCGCAGCAGGTGGCCGAGCAGGTCACCGACAAGCTGGAGCGCACGCTGCAGGAGGCGCCGTACGCCGACAAGATCCGCAGCTATTCGAAGCCGGGTGAGTCGCAGATCATTTTCCAGATCAAGGACTCGTCGAAGGCCGCCGAGGTGGCCAACGTCTGGTACACGGTGCGCAAGAAGATCGGCGACATGCGCGGCACCTTGCCCGCGGGTGTGCAGGGGCCGTTCTTCAATGACGATTTCGGCGACGTCTACGGCGTGATCTACGCGCTGGAAAGCGAGGGCTTCAGCTACGCCGAGCTCAAGACGCTGGCCGACGACGTGCGCCAGCAGCTGCTGCGCGTGAAGGACGTGGCCAAGGTCGACCAGTTCGGCGTGCAGGACGAGAAGGTTTTCATCGAGATCTCGCAGAAGCGCCTGGCCCAGCTGGGGCTCGACTTCAACGCCGTGCTGGCGCAGCTCGGCTCGCAGAACGCGGTCGAAAGCGCCGGCACGATCCAGTCGCCGCTGGACGTGGTGCAGGTGCGCGTGGGCGGCCAGTTCACCAGCGTCGAGCAGCTGCGCGAGATGCCGATCCGCGGCAGCTCGGGCAACCAGATCAAGCTCGGCGACATCGCCGAGATCCGCCGTGGGTACGTCGATCCGCCGGCCGTGAAGGTGCACCACCAGGGCAAGGAAGTGATCGCGCTCGGTGTGTCGATGGCCAAGGGCGGCGACATCATTGCGCTGGGCAAGGCGCTCAAGGCCACCACCGCCACCATCGACCAGCGCCTGCCGGCCGGCGTGAAGCTGGCGCAGGTGCAAGACCAACCGGTGTCGGTGGCCAGCTCGGTCAACGAATTCGTGGGCGTGCTCATCGAGGCCGTGGCCATCGTGCTGGCCGTGAGCATCATCGCGCTCGGCCTGCACAAGGGCGGGCGTTTCGGCTGGTACATCGACATGCGCCCGGGGCTGGTGGTGGCGATCACCATTCCGCTGGTGCTGGCCGTGACCTTCCTGGCCATGAACTACTTCGGCATCGGGCTGCACAAGATATCGCTGGGGTCGCTGATCATCGCGCTCGGCCTCTTGGTCGACGACGCGATCATTGCGGTCGAGATGATGGTGCGGAAGATGGAAGAGGGCTACGACAAGGTCCGCGCCGCCACCTTCGCCTACGACGTCACGGCCAAGCCGATGCTCACGGGCACGCTCATCACGGCGGCGGGCTTCCTGCCGATCGGCATCGCCAAGTCGGTGACGGGCGAGTACACCTTCGCGATCTTCGCGGTGACGGTGATCGCGCTGGTGCTGTCGTGGATCGTGTCGGTGTACTTCGTGCCCTACCTGGGCACGCTGCTGCTCAAGGTGAAGCCGCACGACCCCGACGCGCCGCCGCACGAGCTGTTCGACACGCCGTTCTACAACAGCTTCCGCCGCGCCGTGAACTGGTGCGTGCAGCACCGCTGGCTGACCATCGGCGCCACCGTGCTGATCTTTGCGCTGGGCATCGTCGGCATGGGCAAGGTGCAGCAGCAGTTCTTCCCCGATTCGAGCCGGCCCGAGATCATGGTGGACATCTGGTTCCCCGAAGGCACCTCGTTCGCCGCCAACGAAGAGGTGGCCAAGCGCGTCGAGCAGCGCGTGATGAAGGAAGAGGGCGTGAAGACCGTCAGCACCTGGATCGGTTCCGGCGTGCCGCGCTTCTACCTGCCGCTGGACCAGGTGTTTCCGCAGACCAACGTGTCGCAGCTCATCGTGCTGGCCAAGGACCTGAAGGTGCGCGAAACGTTGCGCCTGCGCCTGCCCGCCTTGCTGGCCGAGGAATTCCCCGAGGTGCGCGGCCGCGTCAAGCTGCTGCCCAACGGCCCGCCGGTGCCGTACCCGGTGCAGTTCCGCGTGATCGGCACCGAGCCCGCCCAGCTGCGCGCCCGCGCCGACGAGGTGAAGGCCGTGCTGCGCGAGAGCACCAACATGCGCGGCGTGAACGACAACTGGAACGAGTCGGTCAAGGTGATCCGCCTGGAGATCGACCAGGCCAAGGCGCGTGCGCTCGGCGTGACCAGCCAGGCCATAGCCCAGGCTTCGCGCACCATGTTCAGCGGCACCACGGTCGGCCAGTACCGCGAGAACGACCTGCTGATCGACATCGTGCTGCGCCAGTCGGCCGACGAGCGCGAGGCGATTTCGGACATCGGCAACGCCTACATCCCGACGACCACGGGCCGTTCGATCCCGCTCACGCAGATCGCCCGGCCGGTGTTCACCTGGGAGCCCGGCGTGATGTGGCGCGAGAACCGCGACTACGCCATCACCGTGCAGGGCGACGTGGTGGAAGGCCTGCAGGGCGCCACCGTGACCGAGCAACTGCTGCCGAAGCTGCGCCAGCTCGAAGCTGGCTGGCATGCGGCCGGGCAGGGTGGCTACCGCATCGAGGTGGCGGGCGCCGTGGAAGAAAGCTCCAAGGGCTCGGCCTCGATCGTGGCTGGCGTGCCGATCATGCTGTTCCTGGTGTTCACGCTGCTGATGCTGCAGCTGCACAGCTTCAGCCGCTCGCTGCTGGTGTTCATCACCGGCCCGATGGGCATCGCCGGCGTGGCCGCCGCGCTGCTGCTGCTGAACCGGCCTTTCGGCTTCGTGGCGCTGCTCGGCGTGATCGCACTGATGGGCATGATCCAGCGCAACGCCGTGATCCTGATCGACCAGATCGAGCTCGACCGCGCCGCCGGCGTGCCGGCCTGGGACGCGATCGTCGAGTCGGCCGTGCGGCGCCTGCGCCCCATCGTGCTGACCGCCGCGGCGGCGGTGCTGGCGATGATCCCGCTGTCGCGCAGCGTGTTCTGGGGGCCGATGGCCGTGGCCATCATGGGAGGACTTATCGTGGCCACCGTGCTGACGCTGCTGGCGCTGCCGGCCATGTACGCCGCGGCCTTCCGCATCAAGCGGGAGCCGCAAACCGCTGCCGCCTGAAAGGCGCTTTTCACGGGCCGTTGTCGCGCGGCCCGTATCCCTTGCGCGAGAGTGGGTGAAATCCCCCAAAGGGGGAAGCCGGAAGGCCCCCATTCTTGCGTTTAAAATGCGCGGTTGACCGATTTCAGGCGGACGGTCTTGGGCCAGCGGTTTTCCGCAGCGCCGAGGCCGTCCGCCTTTGCATTCACCTGAAATTTGGCATCGCGCGGGTGGCGAAATTGGTAGACGCACCAGGTTTAGGTCCTGACGTTCGCAAGAACGTGCCGGTTCGAGTCCGGCCCCGCGCACCAGCCACACCCCTCACAAGGAAGACACCATGACCGTGAACGTTGAAACTCTCGAGAAGCTCGAACGCAAGATCACGCTGACCCTGCCGGTCGGCACCATCCAGAACGAAGTCGATTCGCGCCTCAAGAAGCTCGCGCGCACCGTCAAGATGGACGGCTTCCGTCCCGGCAAGGTGCCGATGAACGTCGTGGCCCAGCGCTACGGCTACTCGGTGCACTACGAAGTCATGAACGACAAGGTCGGCGAGGCCTTCTCGCAAGCCGCCAACGAAGCCAAGCTGCGTGTCGCCGGCCAGCCCCGCATCACCGAGAAGGAAGAGTCGCCCGAAGGCCAGCTCGCCTTCGACGCGGTCTTCGAAGTGTTCCCCGAAGTCAAGATCAACGACCTGTCGGGCGCTGAAGTCGAGAAGCTGTCGGCCGAAGTCGGCGACGAAGCCATCGACAAGACCCTGGACATCCTGCGCAAGCAGCGCCGCACCTTCGCCCAGCGCGCCCAAGACGCTGTGGCCGAAGACAACGACCGCGTGACGGTCGACTTCGAAGGCAAGATCGACGGCGAACCCTTCCAGGGCGGCAAGGCCGAAGACTTCCAGTTCGTCGTCGGCGAAGGCCAGATGCTCAAGGAATTCGAAGACGCCGTGCGCGGCATGAAGTCCGGCGACAGCCGCACCTTCCCGCTGTCGTTCCCGGCCGATTACCACGGCAAGGACGTGGCCGGCAAGCAAGCCGACTTCATGGTCACCGTGAAGAAGATCGAAGCTTCGCACCTGCCCGAAGTCAACGAGCAGCTGGCCAAGTCGCTCGGCATCGCCGAAGCCACCGTGGAAGGCCTGCGCGCCGACATCAAGCGCAACCTCGAGCGCGAAGTGAAGTTCCGCCTGCTGGCCCGCAACAAGAACGCCGTGATGGACGCCCTGGTGGCCAACGCCGAACTCGACCTGCCCAACGCCAGCGTGCAGTCGGAAGTCGCCCGCATGATCGACGGCGCCCGCGCCGAGCTCAAGCAGCGCGGCATCAAGGACGCCGACAAGGCCCCGATCCCCGAGGAAGTGTTCCGCCCGCAAGCCGAGCGCCGCGTGCGCCTGGGCCTGGTCGTGGCCGAGTTGGTGCGTGCCAACAACCTGCAGGCCAAGCCCGAGCAGATCAAGGCCCACATCGACGAGCTGGCCGCCAGCTACGAGAAGCCGCAAGACGTCGTTCGCTGGTACTTCGGCGACAACAACCGCCTGGCGGAAGTCGAAGCCGTGGTCATCGAGAACAACGTGACCGACTTCGTGCTGGGCAAGGCCAAGGTCAACGAAAAGTCGGTGTCGTTCGACGAACTGATGGCGCAGCAGCAGTAAGCTGGTTTCCGTCGCTGCATGCAGCAACGCCGATGGGGCTTGTGCTTTGCGGCACGAGCCCCATTTCACTCAGGCGTACAGTTCAATCAGAGCGAACGAATCCATTTTCCGGAGAGCAAATTCATGAGCGCACAGGAAATTCAAGGCCTCGGCATGATCCCGATGGTCGTCGAGCAGTCGGGCCGCGGCGAGCGGTCGTATGACATCTACTCGCGTCTCCTCAAGGAACGCATCATCTTCCTGGTGGGCGAGGTCAACGACCAGACCGCCAACCTCGTGGTGGCCCAGCTGCTGTTCCTCGAGAGCGAGAACCCGGACAAGGACATTTCGTTCTACATCAACTCCCCGGGCGGCAGCGTGAGCGCCGGCATGGCGATCTACGACACGATGCAGTTCATCAAGCCGTCGGTGTCGACCATGTGCCTGGGCTTCGCGGCCAGCATGGGCGCCTTCCTGCTGGCGGCCGGCGAGAAGGGCAAGCGTTTCTCGCTGCCCAACTCCAAGATCATGATCCACCAGGTGCTCGGCGGCGCACGCGGCCAGGCCACCGACATCGAGATCCATGCGCGTGACATCCTGCGCACCAAGGACCAGATGAACCGCATCCTGGCCGAACGCACCGGCCAGCCGCTGGAAAAGGTCAAGTCGGACACCGAGCGCGACTATTTCCTGACTGCCGACGAGGCCAAGGATTACGGCCTGGTCGACCAGGTCGTCGCCCAGCGCGGTTAAAGCCGCCCGGCGCCGCGGGCGCCAGAATGGCAAAAACGGCGTTTCCCACACGGGAAACGCCGTTTTTGTTTAGTTATCATTGTCCATACCCTGTCACGAGGCAAAAGTCCATGGCCGAAAAAAAAGGCACCTCCAGCGAAAAAACGCTTTATTGCTCGTTCTGCGGCAAGAGCCAGCATGAGGTCAAGAAGCTGATCGCGGGCCCTTCGGTCTTCATCTGCGACGAATGCATCGACCTGTGCAACGAGATCATCCGTGACGAGCTGCCGGCCGGTGAGGAAGCGCGCGACGCGCGCAGCGACCTGCCCACGCCGCTGGAGATCAAGACCAACCTCGACAACTACGTGATCGGCCAGGAGCCGGCCAAGCGCATGCTGTCGGTGGCGGTCTACAACCACTACAAGCGCCTGCGCCACAAGGAAAAGAACACCAAGGGCGACGAGGTCGAGCTCAGCAAGAGCAACATCCTCTTGATCGGTCCCACGGGTTCGGGCAAGACGCTCCTGGCGCAAACGCTTGCGCGCATGCTCGACGTGCCCTTCGTGATGGCCGACGCCACCACGCTGACCGAAGCCGGCTATGTGGGCGAAGACGTCGAGAACATCATCCAGAAGCTGCTGCAAAGCTGCAACTACGAGGTCGAGCGCGCCCAGCGCGGCATCGTCTACATCGACGAAATCGACAAGATCTCGCGCAAGTCCGACAACCCCTCGATCACGCGCGACGTGTCGGGCGAGGGCGTGCAGCAGGCGCTGCTCAAGCTCATCGAAGGCACCATGGCCAGCGTGCCGCCCCAGGGCGGGCGCAAGCACCCGAACCAGGACTTCCTGCAGATCGACACGACCAACATCCTGTTCATCTGCGGCGGCGCTTTTGCTGGCCTGGAGAAGGTCATCGAAAACCGCACCGAGGCCTCGGGTATCGGCTTCGGCGCCGCAGTGAAGAGCAAGGCCCAGCGCAGCATCACCGAGGTGTTCCGCGAAGTCGAGCCCGAAGACCTGATCAAGTTCGGCCTGATCCCCGAACTCGTGGGCCGCATGCCCGTGGTCGCCTCGCTGGCCGAGCTGAGCGAAGACGCGCTGGTGCAGATCCTGACCGAGCCCAAGAATGCGGTGGTGAAGCAGTTCACCAAGCTGCTGCAGATGGAAGGCGTGGACCTCGAAATCCGTCCCGCGGCGCTCAAGGCGATCGCACGCAAGGCGCTGGCCCGCAAGACCGGTGCGCGCGGCCTGCGCTCGATCCTTGAACAGTCGCTGATCGACACCATGTTCGAATTGCCGAACGCGACCAATGTCGACAAGGTGGTGGTCGAGGAATCGACCATCGACGAAAACAAGCCCCCGCTGCTCGTGTACCGCGAAACGGCGAAAAAGGCCTAAAGGACAAGGACGCTCATGTCTGGTCATACCCCATTGCCCCCCGAAGCCCTCGACCTGCCGCTGCTGCCGCTGCGTGACGTCGTGGTGTTTCCCCACATGGTGATCCCGCTCTTCGTGGGTCGCCCGAAGAGCATCAAGGCGCTCGAGCTGGCGATGGAGGCCGAGCGCCGCATCATGCTGGTGGCCCAGAAGGCCGCCGCCAAGGACGAGCCCTCGGTCGAGGACATGTTCGAGGTCGGCTGCGTCTCGACCATCCTGCAGATGCTCAAGCTGCCCGACGGCACCGTGAAGGTGCTGGTCGAAGGCCAGCAACGCGCCCGCGTGAACCGCATCGATGACGGCGAAACGCACTTCTCGGCCAACGTGACGCCCGTCGAGGCGCCCGAAGGCGGCGAGAAGGGCACCGAGGTCGAGGCGCTGCGCCGCGCGGTGATGCAGCAGTTCGACCAGTACGTCAAGCTGAACAAGAAGATCCCACCCGAGATCCTCACCTCGATCTCGAGCATCGACGACGCCGGCCGCCTGGCCGACACCATCGCCGCCCACCTGCCGCTCAAGCTGGACAACAAGCAGGCCGTGCTCGACTTGGACGACGTCAAGGCGCGCCTGGAAAACCTGTTCGGCCAGCTCGAACGCGAAGTCGACATCCTGAACGTCGACAAGAAGATCCGTGGCCGCGTGAAGCGCCAGATGGAGAAGAACCAGCGCGACTTCTACCTCAACGAGCAGGTCAAGGCCATCCAGAAGGAGCTCGGCGAAGGCGAAGAGGGCGCGGACATCGAGGAGATCGAGAAGAAGATCAAGCTCGCCAAGATGTCCAAGGAAGGCCTGAAGAAGGCCGAGGGCGAGCTCAAGAAGCTCAAGCTCATGTCGCCCATGTCGGCCGAAGCCACGGTGGTGCGCAACTACATCGACGTGCTCATCGGCCTGCCGTGGAGCAAGAAGACCAAGATCAAGCACGATCTGGCCAATGCCGAGGCCGTGCTCAATGCCGACCATTACGGCCTCGAAAAGGTCAAGGACCGCATCCTTGAATATCTTGCGGTGCAGCAGCGCGTCGACAAGGTGAAGGCACCTATCCTGTGCCTCGTGGGCCCGCCCGGTGTCGGCAAGACCTCGCTGGGGCAGTCGATCGCCAAGGCGACCGGTCGCAAGTACACCCGCATGGCGCTGGGCGGCATGCGCGACGAAGCCGAGATCCGCGGCCATCGCCGCACCTACATCGGCGCGCTGCCGGGCAAGGTGCTGCAGGGGCTGAGCAAGATCGGCACGCGCAATCCTCTGTTCCTGCTCGACGAAATCGACAAGCTGGGCACGGACTTCCGCGGCGATCCGTCGAGCGCGCTGCTCGAGGTGCTCGACCCGGAGCAGAACCACACCTTCGGCGACCACTACGTGGAAGTCGACTTCGACCTGAGCGACGTCATGTTCGTCGCCACCTCGAACTCGATGAACATCCCGCCGGCGCTGCTGGACCGCATGGAAGTCATCCGCCTCTCGGGCTACACCGAGGACGAGAAGACCAACATCGCGATCAAGTACCTGCTGCCCAAGCAGATGAAGAACAACGGCGTGAAGGACGACGAACTGGCCGTCACCGAAGCCGCCGTGCGCGACATCGTGCGCTACTACACGCGGGAAGCCGGCGTGCGTTCGCTGGAGCGCGAGCTGTCCAAGATCTGCCGCAAGGTGGTGAAGGGCCTGCTGCTCAAGCAACTGACGCCCAAGGTCACGGTCGACGGCGAGAACCTCAACGAGTTCCTCGGCGTGCGCAAGTACAGCTTCGGCCTGGCCGAGAAGCAGAACCAGGTCGGCCAGGTGGTCGGCCTTGCGTGGACCGAAGTCGGCGGCGACCTGCTGACGATCGAGGCCGTGACCATGCCCGGCAAGGGCGTGATCAGCCGCACCGGATCGCTGGGCGACGTGATGAAGGAATCGGTCGAGGCCGCACGCACCGTGGTGCGCAGCCGCTCGCGCCGCCTGGGCATCAAGGACGAGGTGTTCGAGAAGCGCGACATCCACATCCACGTGCCCGACGGCGCCACGCCCAAGGACGGCCCGAGCGCGGGTGCGGCGATGACGACGGCCTTCGTGTCGGCGCTCACGGGCATCCCGGTGCGTGCCGACGTCGCGATGACCGGCGAGATCACGCTGCGCGGCGAAGTCACCGCCATCGGTGGCCTGAAGGAAAAGCTGCTGGCCGCCCTGCGCGGCGGCATCAAGACCGTGCTGATCCCCGAAGAGAACGCCAAGGACCTGCAGGACATTCCCGAGAACGTGAAGAACGGCCTCGAGATCGTGCCGGTGAAGTGGATCGACAAGGTGCTCGAGATCGCGCTCGAGAAAATGCCCGAGCCGCTGTCCGACGAAGAGGTGGCCGCTTCGGCTGCTGCGGTGGCCGAACTGGCCAAGCAGCGCGCCGGGGCGCCGGCCGTCGAAGGCTCGGTCAAACATTGATCGATTGATTGCAGAACTTGTGAAGCCTCAAAAAACTGGTATATAATTTGAGGCTCGAAACGCGGGAATAGCTCAGTTG
The DNA here is from genome assembly GCF_059419205.1 of Variovorax sp. GW821-FHT06D12. Taxonomy (NCBI): domain Bacteria; kingdom Pseudomonadati; phylum Pseudomonadota; class Betaproteobacteria; order Burkholderiales; family Comamonadaceae; genus Variovorax; species Variovorax sp. GW821-FHT06D12. Next base: position 354,755 of record NZ_JBWKRI010000008.1, read on the forward strand.
GTAGAGCGCAACCTTGCCAAGGTTGAGGTCGAGAGTTCGAGACTCTTTTCCCGCTCCAGTTTTGAAAAAGGGAAGCAAGCAGCTTCCCTTTTTTTCGCAGTTCGATTTCGTTATTCAGCGTGGCGCGATAGCAAAGCGGTTATGCAACGGATTGCAAATCCGTCTAGCCCGGTTCGACTCCGGGTCGCGCCTCCACCCTCTCGTCAAGACCGATCGGCTCCGATACACAAGCCCCGCCAACCGACGTTGCCGGGGCTTGTTTCATTTGGGTTATCGTCGATGTTCAACCCGAGGCCCGGATGGTGAAATTGGTAGACACATCGGACTTAAAATCCGCCGCTTCCTTAATCGGGGCATACGGGTTCGACCCCCGTTCCGGGTACCACCATATTTACAAGGGAGTATTTGATGCCTCGCTACAACGCTCCATTTGAGATCCATGTGCATGGCGATGTGCCGCTGCGCTCGGACGTGAGCTTCGAGCAAATCCAGGAGGCGCTGCGGCCGCTCTGGAAATACGCAGGCGCCAAATCGCTGGCCGACGGTGCCACCAGCACCTACGAAGAAGAACCTGGCATCCGCTTCGAGCAGAAGGACCACACGCTGCAGATCTGCTGGACCGTGCCGGGCGACGAAGACTTCCGCCAGGCGCTCGACGAGATGTGCATGGGCCTGAACGAACTCTCCGAACGCGGCGCCGCGATCGAGGTCACCTTCTACGACACCGATTTCGACGAAGAAGAGGGCGACCCCGACGAAGAATCGCGCGACGACTTCCTGATGCTGTTCGTGGGTCCCAACCCGGCCGCGATCATGCAGGTGCAGCGCGACCTGCTGGTCGAAGACGTGGTCAACCTCATGGAACGCCACTTCGACGGCGCCGAGCTGGGCGGCGTGGTCGCCGAGATTGACCGCCTCTTCAGCGACCGTTTCGACGCGCTCGTGAACTCGCTCGAAATCGGCAAGCGTCCGCGCGGTGCCGGTGGGGCCGGCGGCGGCAGCGGTGGTGGCCACGGCGGTGGCCGTCGTCCGCGCCACCTGCACTGATCCTTCACCCCGCCCGGTCCCAAGGCCGCATGGCCCTGTTTCCAGCTTCCGCGTTGCGCCCCGGCGTGCGCAAGCGCGAGGTGTTCGGCTGGGCGATGTACGACTTCGCGAACTCGGGCTACACCACGGTCGTGATCACGGCGGTGTTCGCCGCCTACTTCGTCGGCGGCATCGCCAAGGGCGCGCCCTGGGCCACCTTCGCGTGGACCGCAGCCCTCAGCACCTCGTACGCCATCGTGATGCTCACGATGCCCGCCATCGGCGCCTGGGCCGACCTGCGCGCCGCCAAGAAGCGCGTGCTGGTCATGACGACCACGGGCTGCGTGCTCGCCACGGCGGCTCTGGCGCTCACGCCGGGCTTCGCGGGCGGCCCGATGGGCGTTGCGCTCGCGATGGCGCTGGTGATCGTCTCCAACGCGTTCTATTCCTACGGCGAGTCGCTGACGGGCGCCTTCCTGCCCGAGCTGGCGACGGCCGAGGGCATGGGCAAGGTGAGCGGCTGGGGCTGGGCCTTCGGCTATGTCGGCGGCATGCTGGCGCTGGGGCTGTGCCTGGCGTACGTGCTGTGGTCGCAGGCCCATGGGTTGCCGGCGGCGCACTTCGTCCCGGTCACGATGCTGATCACAGCAGCAATCTACGGCGTGGCCGCCTGCGTGACCTTCGCGCTGCTGCCCGAACGCGCCGTGCCGCAGGCCAGTCGAGGCGAGGACAGCGCCTGGCGGCAGTTGCGCGCCACCTTCCAACAGGCCCGCGCCTACCGCGACTTCATGTGGCTGCTGGTCTGCACCGTCTGCTACCAGGGTGGTGTGGCGGTCGCGATCACGCTGGCGGCGATCTACGCCGAGCAGGTGATCGGCTTCGTCGCGAGCGAGACGATGGTGCTGATCTTCGTGCTCAACGTCGCGGCCGCGCTCGGCGCCTTTGCCTTCGGCTACGTGCAGGACCGCATCGGCCACAAGGTGTCGCTGGCCGCCACGCTGCTCGCGTGGATTGCGGTGTGCGTGATCGCCGCATGGGTCACGACCAAGGGCGGCTTCTGGTGGGCCGCCGCGATTGCGGGGCTGGCGATGGGCTCGAGCCAGTCGGCCGGGCGCGCGATGACGGGCTACCTCGCGCCGCCGCAGCAGCTGGCCGAATTCTTCGGCCTCTGGACCTTCGCCACGCGCCTGGCCAGCATCATCGGCCCGCTGAGCTTCGGTGCGATCACCTGGGCCACCGGCGGCAACCAGCGCATCGCGATCCTCTCGACGGCCGTGCTGTTCATCGGCGGGCTGTTGCTGCTGCTGCCGATCGACATGCAACGCGGCCGCAAGGCCGCGCTGCAGGTGCGCTGATCAACGACGCTCAGGGCAGCTTGTCGCCGAACAGGCTGTCGCGCGTGAGCGGGTAGCCCGCTTCCGGCGCATAGCGCTGGACCCAGTTCGCCGGGTTCTTCACACGCGCCGCGAAGGCCGCCAGGTCCGAGCGGTCGAGCGAGCCGATGTAGATCGAGTTGGTCTGGTTGAGCGGATCGACCGTGAAGCTGAACGCCGTGCCGGCCGTCGTGAGTGCATCGGGAATGCTGCCTGCCTTGCCGCCGAGCGTGATGCTCGCGAGGTAGTTGCCGACCGAGGTGATCTCTCCAGCCTTGCCTTCGCCCAATCCCTTGATGGTGCCGCCCGCGATGGCGTAGATGGTTTCCGATTTGCCGATGCCGCCCGGCGAGCCGAGCGTGAAGCCCTTGTCCGCGATCGGACTGCCCACGACATCCGTCTGAATGGTCACGATGGTGCCGGCTGGCAGGTTCTGGTTCGCGGTCCAGAAGTAGGCCGTTTCCTTGGTGTTGCCGGTGAATTCGGCCGTGCCGTCGCCGCGGTCGCGATCTGTGAACAGCACCTGTGTCCCACCGTTCACCGCCTTCAGCAGCACGAAGGCATAGGCGTCGGGCGCCTCGGCATTGGCGGCCATGAAGAGCAGGTCGCCGGCTGCCAACGGCGTGGGCGCGCCGGCCGTCGTGAAGCCCAGCGTCGCCGTGTCGTTGGTGCCCGCGAAGGCGTTGCCGGCGGCGTCGGTGATGGCGTCGGCATCGACCGTGACGTAGTAACCGGCGTTCATCGCGAGCTTGGCCGTGGGCACCAGCGTCAGCACGTTGAACGCCACCTGCACGCGGGCAGCGGGGCTGTTGGCGTGGAAGGTCTCGACCACCGCACCGTCGGCCGCATGCAGCACGATGCGCCCGGACCCGAGACGCACCGCCTCGTTGAACGACAGGATGATCGAGGTGTCGAGGTTGACGCCCACGCGGCCGGCCGGCGGCGACGCCTTCTGCAGCTTCGGCGCGGCCGTGTCGACCCACGGCGCGCCCAGGCGCACGACGAAGCCGTCGAACTTCTGCTCGGCGGCGGACAGGTCCTTCGAGGCCGTCTTGCCGTCCCACTTGGTGTCGCCGTTGTCCAGCAGCAGCTGCACCTGCGTGCCGGCCTTCACCGGGCCCGGCACCTCGACGACCGATTCGAAACTGCCGCCCGTGGCCTTGCGCAGCGCGTCGAGGTCGTTCGAGAGTTCGACGGGCGCGCTGTTCGGGTTGCCGTCCCAGGCGAACAGGGCGAAGTTGCGGTCCACCTCCGGCATGGCCGCGCCCGCGGGCCCGGCGACGATTAGGTAGTTGCCGTCGGTGCCCTTGTCGATCGAGCGGATGCCGCGGCCGCCCAGCTCCAGTTCGATAGGCGCGCCGAAGACGGCTTGCGTGGCGGTGCCGGCCATCAGCGCGGCATGGTTCTGCAGCGGCACGATCAGCGCCTTGGCGCGCACTGAGGCGCCGGTCTGCGGCGCGCGAAAGCCCAGCCACAGGGCGGTGTCGCCCGGCGCACTGGTCATGCCTTCGATCGAGAAGCCATCGACGCGCTCCGGTACGATGCCGGCAGCGGCCGACACGGCAAAGCCGAAGTGGTTGGCGCCGAGCCCGTGGGCGTTGCCCGTGTCCCAGGCGATGAGCTGCGCTTCGAGCAGCGAAAACTGGCCCACGTAGTCGAAGGTGGTGGCCGCGCCGGTGCCGCCGACTTTCACCGCGAAGAGGTGCGAGCGGTCGGCCGCCGCGTCGCCGCCGTCCTTCTTGTTGCTGTTGGAGCCGGTGAAGTACAGCGTGTCGCCGATGCGCGTGCCGGCTTCGAGGTCGAGCTCCTTGGCGAGCTTGGGACCTTCGAGCTTGTAGCTCCACTCCTTCACCGCCGCGCCGCCGGCGCGCGGGTACACGCGCAGCACGTTCGATTCGTCGTCCGCCACCAGCATGAAATCGCCGGGCAGGGCGAGGGCGGTCGATGCGTCGGACGAGCCTTCGGTGGTGCCTGCGTTGGGCGTGAACTGCGCCTTCGACACGAGCTGGTCGGGCTCGGGCTGCACCACAGCGGGCGGCGTGGTCGGCGGATTGGCGGCGGGCGGGAAGAACCCGCTGAAGCCGCCGCCGTCACTGCCGCCGCCGCAGGCAGCGAGCAGGATCGACAGAGCGCCGGCGAGCAGCATGGGGCGGAAGGGAATGCGGGACGGGAGAGAAAGCGAACTCATGGTGCGTGGCCGTTCTTTGGAACAAACCGCGCATGCTGTTGCTTTCGTATGACGGGTCCGTGAATGACCCGCCGGATTTCAAGTGCGCCTCAGGGCGTCTGCTGCAGCGACTTCGGCACCTTGAAGCGCTCGCCGTCATAGCGCAGTGTCACGGTGCTGAACTTCGCGGGCAGCGCTTTCTCGACGCAACCCTGGTCTTCCTGTTCCTGCGCGCGGCTTTGCACCAGCGTGCGCGACAGCTGCAGGTCGGCCAAGCCGTTGCTCGTGGTGCGCGCGACCGACAGCATGGTGCGCAGCTTCTCGAAGTGGCCGGTGCAGGTGGCGTCCCAGCCGCCGTTGTCGTGATCGAGCTCGACCTCCTGCAGCACCTGCTGCAGCTTGTTGCCGCGCTGCACGTACAGGCGCACGGTCTCGCTGGCCTGCGGGCCCGAGGTCGGGCTGTTGCCGCGGTAGCGCACGCGCAGGCCGAAGGCGCGCGTGTCGGGCGACAGCACGTAGCGCGAGGTGTCGACGCGGATTTCCTGGATCGAGGTGGTGGCGTCTTCGTCGAGCGCTTCGGGCAGGAAGATCCGCCCGATCACCGTGTCGCGGTCGGTGTTGCCGTTGTCGGGCCGCTGGATCAGCAGCAGCGCGAGGTCGAAGACCTTGGCGCCCTTGTCCGTGGTCTCGCGCGGCATCGGCAGCACGACGATGCTGCGGCCGGGGAACGCCGGCCAGACCTTGCAGGCGGCAAGCCGTTCATCGAGCGGCTGCTTGGGATAGAGCTTGGCATGCATGCGCTCGGCCAGCCCGCTTTCGCAGGCGGCGTGGCCCAGGCCGGCGGCCGAGGCCAGGCCCAGCAGGAGCAGTGCATGACGCAGGAAGAAGAGGGCGTGCATTGCCAATCGTGAGGTCAGGCGGCGTTTGCCGCAGGCACTGGGGCGCCTGGCGTGCGTGTGGGGAGCCAACGCGCGGCGGCGGCTTTGAGCACCGCCAGGACGCCGCTGCTCTCAAGCACCAGCCCGCCTTCGCTGCCATCGTCGGCCAGTCGACCGAGCGACGTCAGCACGCGCCGCGTCTGCTGCGCGACCGGCGCGCCGGTGTCGATGAAGCGCAGCGTCGACGGTGCGTGGCGCTGCAGTTCGTCTTTCACGAGCGGGTAGTGCGTGCAGCCGAGCACCACGGTGTCGACTTCGCCTGGCCCGTCGCCGAAGGGCCCGGCCTCCGCCATGTAGCGAGCGCACAGCGCGGCGATGGTGGCGCTGTCGAAGCCTTCGATGGCCTTCACGAGGCCGTCGCAGGGCACGGGCCGCACGGTCGTCGCGCCTGCAAAGGAGTCGCGCAGGGCCGCGTACCGGGCGCTGGCCAGCGTGCCGCGCGTGGCCAGCACCGCGATGTGGCCGGTGCGGCTCGTCGCCACGGCGGGCTTGAGCGCCGGTTCCAGGCCCACGATGGGCAACGCGGGAAATTCGGCGCGCAGCACGTGGATCGCCGCCGTGGTGGCCGTGTTGCAGGCCACCACCAGCGCCTTGATGTCGTGCGCGCGCAGCAGGTGTTCGACCACCTGGCGCGAGTGCGCGATGACGTAGGCGTCGCCGCGCTCGCCATACGGCGCATTCGCGGTGTCGGCGAAGTAGATGAAACGCTCCGTCGGCAGCTCGGCCTGCAGCACGGCGAGCGTGCTCAGCCCCCCGACGCCGCTGTCGAACACGCCGACCGGGTTCAAGCGACTTCCAGCGGAATGGTCTTGAACTCGCCGCTGGCGATGCGCTTTTGCCACTCGGCCGGGCCGGTGATGTGCGCGCTGGTGCCGCCGGCATCGACCGCCACCGTCACGGGCATGTCGACCACGTCGAATTCGTAGATGGCTTCCATGCCCAGGTCCGCAAAGCCCACGACCTTGGCGGTCTTGATGGCCTTGCTCACGAGGTAAGCGGCGCCGCCCACGGCCATGAGGTAGGCGCTCTTGTGCTTCTTGATCGCCTCGATGGCGACCGGGCCGCGCTCGGCCTTGCCGATCATGGCGATCAGGCCCGTTTCGGCCAGCATCATCTCGGTGAAGCCATCCATGCGCGTGGCGGTGGTCGGGCCGGCGGGGCCCACGGCCTCGTTGCCGACCGGATCGACCGGGCCGACGTAGTAGATGACGCGGTTCTTGAAGTCGACCGGCAGCTTCTCGCCCTTGGCCAGCATGCCCTGGATGCGCTTGTGCGCGGCGTCGCGGCCGGTGAGCATCTTGCCGTTCAGCAGCAGCGTGTCGCCGGGCTTCCAGCTCGCCACTTCGGCGGGCGTGAGCTGGTCGAGGTTGACGCGCTTGCTCTTCTTTTCGTCGGGAGCCCAGTTCACGTCGGGCCACAGGTCGAGCGACGGCGGATCGAGGTAGACCGGGCCGCTGCCGTCCATCACGAAGTGCGCGTGGCGCGTGGCCGCGCAGTTGGGGATCATCGCCACGGGCTTGCTGGCCGCGTGCGTGGGGTACATCTGGATCTTGACGTCGAGCACGGTGGCCAGGCCGCCCAGGCCCTGCGCGCCGATGCCCAGGGCGTTGACCTTTTCGAACAGCTCCAGGCGCAGCGCCTCGACCTTGCTGAGTTCGGCGCCCGAGGCGGCCTTGGCCTGCAGCTCGTGCATGTCCAGGTCGTCCATCAGGCTTTCCTTGGCCATCAATGCGGCCTTCTCGGCCGTGCCGCCGATGCCGATGCCCAGCATGCCGGGCGGGCACCAGCCGGCGCCCATGGTCGGCACGGTCTTGAGCACCCAGTCGACCACGCTGTCGCCGGGGTTCAGCATGACCAGCTTGCTCTTGTTCTCGCTGCCGCCGCCCTTGGCGGCCACCGTCACTTCGACGGTGTTGCCCGGCACGATCTCGGTGAAGATCACCGCGGGCGTGTTGTCCTTGGTGTTCTTGCGATCGAACTGCGGGTCGCCCACGACCGAGGCGCGCAGCGTGTTGTCGGGGTGGTTGTAGCCGCGGCGCACGCCTTCGTTGATGGCGTCGTCCAGCGAACCGGTGAAGCCGCCCCAGCGCACGTCCATGCCCACCTTGAGGAACACGTTGACGATGCCGGTGTCCTGGCAGATCGGGCGGTGGCCCGTGGCGCTCATCTTGCTGTTGGTCAGGATCTGCGCAATGGCGTCCTTGGCGGCGGGGCTCTGCTCGCGCTCGTAGGCCTTGGCCAGGTGGGCAATGTAGTCCGCGGGGTGGTAGTAGCTGATGTACTGGAGCGCGGCGCTGATCGATTCGATCAGGTCGGCCTGCTGGATCGTGGTCGTCATGGTGGGGAGTCTTCTTGGAGGGGGAACGCCCTCGATTATCTCAGCCACCAATACCGCAGGCCGGCGCCGGGCGAAAGGGCGCCGGCGCGGGTGTGAGTCGGTGTTACCGGGCCGCGGCGCGCGCCTGCGCAATCCAGCCGTCGAAGGTCGCCTGGTGCACCCGAATCCACCCGTCGGTGTGGCGCGTCACATCCTGCATGCTGTTCGCGCCTTCGCTCATGCGCAGGTTCTGCGCGTTGATGTCGCTGATCGGCAGCTTCATCACCTCGAACAGGCGGCCGGCGGCGGGGTTCTTCTCGATGAAGGCCCGGTTGGCGACGATGCGCTGCTCGTTGGCCAGGAAGCCGTAGTTGCGGCCATTGGGCAGCCGGGTGTCGACCTGCGCGCCGGCCTGCGCGGGGGAGAAGGGCACCTGCAGCCAGACCACGTCGGCGCCCGGGCGCAGCACGGCGCTGACCCAGTAGGGCGTCCAGGTGTAGTAGAGGATCGGCTTGTCCTGCTTGAAGCGCGCGATGGTGTCGGCCATGAGCGCCGCGTAGCTGCCCTGCTTGTGGGTCACGCTGTCGCGCAGCTGGTAGGCGTTCAGGTGGTTTTCGATGGCCAGTTCGCAGCCCCAGCCGGGGTTGCAGCCGGTGAGGTCGGCCTTGCCGTCGCCGTCGGCATCGAACAGCTTGGCAATCGCCGGGTCTTTCAGCTGCGCGATGCTCGTGATGTTGTATTGCTCGGCGGTCTTGCGGTCGATCAGGTAGCCCTGCACCGCGCCGTCGGAGTACGTGCCCTGGCGCCACAGCTTGGCGTCGCCGCCGCTGTTCTTGTAGAAGTCGGCGTGCAGCAGGCTCCAGTGGTTGGCCATGAAGGTGGCGTCGCCATTGGCAATGGCCAGGTGCTCGGTGGCGGGCTCCAGGTCTTTCATCGGCTCGACCTTGTAGCCGAGCTTCTCGAGCGCGCGCATCACCAGCAGCGTCTGGAAGGCTTCCTCGGCGAGCGAGCTTTTCAGCGGCTGCACGGTGACGCCCTGGCCGGGCAGGTCGTTGGCGGCCTGTGCGGTCGCACCGAAGGCGATAAGGCCCAGCGCCAGGAGGCCGCGGGCAAGGAAGAGGCGGGTGGTCTTCATGCGTGGTTGTCCTCCGTGACGGTCAGTGCGCTTGCGCGGAAAGGGCGGGCACGGCGTCGTCGGCGTGCGAGCCGCGCGAGGGCGTGCCCACGAGGCGCTGCAGCAGGCGCAGCGCGAAGCCGGCCGGGCCGGTGTGCCACCAGCGGTGGCCGGCGCTGCGGCGCGACTTGCCCATGGCCTGCGTCAGGCGGTCCAGCGTGATCGCCAGCAGCACGATGCCCAGGCCGCCGACGGTGGCCAGGCCCATGTCGAGCCGGCCGATGCCGCGCAGCACCATCTGGCCGAGGCCGCCCACGGCGATCATCGAGGCGATCACCACCATCGACAGCGACAGCATCAGCGCCTGGTTGATGCCCGCCATGATCGAGGGCATGGCCAGCGGCAGCTTCACCTTCACGAGCATCTGCCAGGGCGAGGCGCCGTAGGCGCGCGCGGCCTCGATGAGGTCGGGGCGCACCTGGCGCAGGCCGAGGTTGGTCAGGCGCACCAGCGGGGCGAGCGCGAAGACGATGGTCACGATCACGCCCGGCACGTTGCCGATGCCGAACAGCATCACCACCGGCACGAGGTACACGAAGGCCGGCGTGGTCTGCATGGCGTCGAGCACCGGGCGCATCACGCGCTGGGCCCGGTCGTTGCTGGCCAGCAGCACGCCCAGCGGCAGGCCGATGACCATGCAGAACACCAGTGACGTCAGCACCAAAGACAGCGTGACCATGGCCTCGGGCCAGATGCCCAGCATGGTCACGAGCATCAGCGACACGACGGTGCCGACGGCCAGCGCGCGGCCGGCGAACTGCCAGGCGAGCAGGCCGATGAGCGCGATCATCGGCAGCGCGGGCAGGGCGGTGAGCAGGCCCTGCACCGAGTTGAGCGTGCTGTCGATGGGCAGGCGCACGGTTTGGAAGAAGGGGCGGAAGTGCTCCACCACCCAGCCCAGGCCCTGGTTGATCCAGGCCTCGACGGGCAGCGAGCCGTCCCACAGGCGGTGCAGCGCGAAGCCGTTGGTGGCGGTGTCGGCCTGCCCCGCGAGGGCGTGCGCGGTGTTCGCCGGCGCGTCGAGCCAGGCGCTGGCGGTCGAGGTGTCAGGTGCGGCCGAGATGGCTTCCCACGGGTCGAGGGCAACAGGGGGCGCGGCGGGCGTGTCGAGGACGGGGGTGTCCAGCAGGGGCGCGTTCAGGTCGGAAGGCAATGTGGTGTCGTTCATCGTTCAAGGTCCTTCGTGAATTCAGTGCGGCTCGGCGGCGAGTGCGGGCGCGGCATGCGGCGAGACGGGTTCGATCGGCGGCGTGTCGCGGTCGAGGAAGCGCAGCAGCGTCGTCTTGCTGATCGCGCCGCAGAAGCGGCCGTCGCCGGCCACGACCGGCAGCGCGCACGGCGCCTGCGCGAGCTGGCCGATGAGACCGGCCACGGGGGCTTCGGCGTCGATGCGCGGCAGGTCCTCGAGGAAGGCGTGCTGCAACCCGAGCGGGCCCGAATGCCCATCGAGCGCACCGCGCAGCGTGTCGGCCGAGACCACGCCCAGGAAGCGCTTGGTCGGGCTGGTCACGTAGGCGAAGTCGCGGTCCTGGTCTTCCAGCAGCTTGAGCGCCGCGCGCGCGCCGCGCTCGGGGTGCTCGCACACCACGGTGAGCGACTTGCGCGCGATGTCGGCCGCCTTGAACACCGCCGCCGCGTCCACGCCGCGCACGAAGCTGCGCACGTAGTCGTCGGCCGGGGTGCGCAGGATCTCGTCGGGCGTGCCGACCTGGATCACGTGGCCGTCCTTCATGATCGCGATGCGGTCGCCGATGCGCATGGCTTCGTCCAGGTCGTGCGAGATGAAGACGATGGTGCGGCGCTGCACCTGCTGCAACCGCAGCAGCTCCGACTGCATCTCGGTGCGGATGATGGGGTCGAGCGCCGAGAAGGCCTCGTCCATCAGCAGGATCGACGGGTCGGACGCCAGCGCGCGCGCCAGGCCCACGCGCTGCTGCATGCCGCCCGAGAGTTCGTCGGGGTAGCTGTCGCCCCAACCCGAAAGGCCCACTTGCGCCAGCGCGAGGTCGGCCTGCGCGAGGCGGTCTTTCTTGCGCGTGCCCGACAGCTCCAGGCCGAAGGCGGTGTTCTCGCGCACCGTCATGTGCGGCATCAGGGCGAACGACTGGAACACCATGCTGATGTCCTTGCGGCGCAGCGCGCGCAGCTTGCTGTCGGAGTGCTCGTTGATGTCGGCCCCGTCGATCACGATGCGCCCGGCGGTTGGCTCGATCAGCCGGTTCAACAGGCGCACCAGCGTCGACTTGCCCGAGCCCGACAGGCCCATGATCACGAAGATCTCGCCGGCCTGGATCTCGAAGGTGGCATCGAACACGCCGATCGACTGGCCGGTCTTCGCCAGGATGTCCTTCTTGGAAAAACCTTGGCGGACCAGCTCGAGGGCTTGTTCGGGCGAGTCGCCGAACACCTTGAAGACATGGTCGATGAGAATTCCTTTGGCCATATGCCGGGGCTCCTTGAGTGAAGGGTGGACACAGCACCGCCCCGGAAGGCGGCAACGGCCACGCCATCAGCCCGATGAGGGAGCTGCCCGACAGCGCGCATGAAGATTGCGCATGCGCATGCAATGGCCCGGCGAGCCCCGAGGGCTGCCGACAGGCACTGAAGACGACTTGGCGACGAAGCCAGTGCCCGCCGGATGCTTCATTCGCAGACAACGGGCCTGGTCGAGGGGCGCCGCCTGGATGAGCGTGACGTGGCAATGGGGCCGGAAAAAGATCCGGCCGGTTTGCCGGGCTGAGCCCGGCGTGAAGGGCCTTGCACCGCGACGGGATTCGCTGATCCGCGAGTAGTGCAAGGGTGACCAACATGACTTGTTGGTCGTCGGAAGCCGCTAATTATAACTTTTTGGCATGACGCGAGTCAACCCACGGGCGTATCGTGTCTGTGGGACCCGGGCGAAAGGCCTCGTCAGATGCGAGCCATTCTTATCGAGACCATACTCGGCATCGCGCCCGACAAGCGGCGCAACCATCCAAGACCGTGGAGCCATTTTTCTCATGACGACTTCTCCCAAGACCCGTGCCGAGCGCGACACCTTCGGCCCGATCGACGTGCCGGCCGACAAGCTGTGGGGCGCGCAGACGCAGCGCTCGCTGCAGAACTTCGACATCTCCGGCGAGCAGCAGCCGCGCGAAATCATCAAGGCGCTGGCGCAGGTCAAGCGCGCATCGGCCGTGGTCAACCACGCGCTGGGCCTGCAGGACGAGAAGAAGACGAACGCCATCGTGGCCGCGGCCGACGAGGTCATTGCCGGCAAGCACCCGGGCGAGTTCCCGCTGGTGGTCTGGCAGACCGGCTCGGGCACGCAGAGCAACATGAACGTCAACGAGGTGCTGGCCAACCGCGCCAGCGAACTGCTCGGCGGCGAGCGCGGGGAAGGGCGCCTGGTGCACCCGAACGACGACGTGAACCGCAGCCAGTCGAGCAACGACGTGTTCCCGACCGCCATGCACGTGGCCGCCGTCGAGGCCATCACGCACAAGCTGCTGCCCGCCATCGCCAAGCTGCGTGGCACGCTGGCGAAGAAGGCCGAAGACTTCGCCGACATCGTGAAGATCGGCCGCACCCACCTGCAGGACGCCACGCCGCTCACGCTGGGCCAGGAGTTCTCGGGCTACGTCGCGCAGTTGGCGCATGGCGAGGCGCACGTGCGCGCCGCGCTGCCGCACCTGAGCGAACTGGCGCTGGGCGGCACGGCCGTGGGCACCGGGCTCAATGCGCCGAAGGGCTATGCAGAACAGGTGGCGGCCGAACTCGCAAAGCTCACTGGCCTGCCGTTCGTGACCGCACCGAACAAGTTCGAAGCCATGGCCAGCGTCGATGCGCTGGTGCATGCCCACGGCGCGCTCAAGACGCTCGCGGCCAGCATGAACAAGATCGCCAACGACGTGCGCTGGCTCGCGAGCGGCCCGCGCAGCGGCATCGGCGAGCTGAGCATTCCCGAGAACGAACCCGGCTCGTCGATCATGCCGGGCAAGGTCAACCCGACCCAGAGCGAAGCCGTGACGATGCTGGCCGCGCAGGTGTTCGGCAACGACGTGGCCATCAACATCGGCGGCGCCTCGGGCAACTTCGAGCTGAACGTGTTCCGCCCGATGGTGGCGCACAACTTCCTGCAGAGCGTGCGCCTGCTGGCCGATGGCATGGTGAGCTTCAACGACCACTGCGCCGTGGGCATCGAGCCGAACCGCGAACGCATCACGGAACTGGTGCAGCGCTCGCTGATGCTGGTGACGGCGCTGAACACGCACATCGGCTACGACAAGTCGGCCTACATCGCGAAGAAGGCGCACAAGGAAGGCACGAGCCTGCGCGAGGCGGCGATTGCGTCGGGGCACCTGACGGCCGAGCAGTTCGACCAGTGGGTGGTGCCGGAGAACATGACCGGTCGCTGATCCGCTCCGTAGCCCCCATGAAAAAAGGACCCGCGAGGGTCCTTTTTCGTTGCCGGCCGATCGATCAGTAGCCGATCGTGTAGCGCTGGCGCGAGTGCGCGGGCTTCTCGAGCTCGTCGATGAACGCGATCGCGTAGTCCTCGAAGGTGATCCAGCTGCGGCCCTCGGCGCTCACCAGCAGGTCGTCCTTGCCGAGGCGGAACTTGCCGGTGCGCTCGCCTTCGACGAATTCGGCCGAGGGCGACAGGAAGGTCCAGTCGAGGTCCTTCTCGTTGCGCAGCGCGTCCAGGAACACGCCGCCGGCCGTGGCTTCGGCGCGGTAGGCATCGGGGAAGTTCGGCGTGTCGATCACCTTCAGGCCGGGCGCTGCGAACAGGCTGCCGGCGCCGCCGACCACCAGCAGGCGCTTCACGCCCGCGCGCTTCACCGGCTCGATGACGGCCGCGGGCGGCACGGTGGCGAAGTGCGCGGCGCTGAACACGGCGTCATGGCCGGCCACGGCCTTTTCGAGGGCGGCGGCGTCGAGCGCGTCGACATCGACGGTCTTGACGTTGGCACGGCCCGCCAGCTTCGCGCTGGCATGGCGGGCGATGGCCGCCACGGTGTGGCCGCGGCGCAGCGCTTCTTCGAGAAGGCGGCCGCCGGCACGTCCGGTGGCGCCGAGGATGGCGATGTGGCTCATGAGGGACTCCAGTCAAAAGTTGGGAAGGGGATGAACCGCATCTTAGGTTTCTGGTTTCGAAAGAAATACCTCGAATTCCGCGCTTCTTTATTCCTAAAATCGTTCGAATGGACCGATTGAACGCAATGCGGGTGTTCGTGACCGTGGTGGACGCGGGCAGCCTTTCGGCCGCGGCCGACAAGCTCGACCTGTCGCGCCCGGTGGTCACGCGCTACGTGGCCGAACTGGAGCAATGGACCGGCGCACGCCTGCTGCACCGCACGACGCGGCGCCTGAGCCTCACGGCGGCGGGCGAGGAACTGCTGCCGCGCTGCCGCCAGGTGCTCGAACTCGCGGGCGACATGCAGGCGGCGGTGCGCCATCCGGCCGAGGCGCCCAGCGGGCAGCTGCGCATCACCGCCAGCACCTCGTTCGCGCAGGCGCAGCTGGCCGGCGCGGTGGCCGATTACGTGCGGCGCTACCCGGGCGTGGCGGTCGACCTGGTGCTGCTCGACCGCGCGGTGAACCTGGTGGACGAGCGCATCGACCTGGCCATCCGCGTGTCGTCCGAGATCGATCCGAACCTCATCGCGCGCCGGCTCTCGGTGTGCCGTTCGGTGGTCTGCGCGACGCCCGACTACCTGAAGACGCACGGCCAGCCGCAGCGCGTGGAAGAGCTGGCGCAGCGCAACTGCCTCACGCACTCGTATTTCGGCCGCAGCCTGTGGAACTTCACGCGCAAGGCCGACGGCCTGCCGGTCTCGGTGGCCGTGGCCGGCAACCTCTCGACCAACGACGCGGCCAGCCTGATGGCGCTGGCGCGGGCCGGGGCGGGCATCGCGATGCTGCCCACCTATCTGACGTCGGGGTTGCTGCAATCGGGCGAGCTGGTGTCGCTCTTTCCCGATCACGAGCCGCAAGTGCTGGGGGTGTATGCGGTGTACGCCTCGCGCAAGCACATGCCGTCTGCGCTGCGCACCTTGCTCGATTTCTTGGCCGAGCGCTTCACTGAAGTGCCGGCCTGGGATGCTACTTAGCAGGCCCTCAGTGGTGGGCGTTGGCGGCGGCCGCCTCGTTCATCAGCTTGTCGGTGTAGGCGATGGCCATGGCCGAGAACAGGAACGCGATGTGGATCACGGTCTGCGCGATCAGCACCTTGTCGGTGTAGTTGTCCGCGTTGATGAAGGTCTTGAGCAGGTGGATCGAGCTGATGCCGATGATGGCGGTGGCCAGCTTCACCTTGAGCACCGAGGCGTTCACGTGGCTCAGCCACTCGGGCTGGTCCTGGTGGCCTTCGAGGTCCATGCGGCTCACGAAGGTCTCGTAGCCGCCCACGATCACCATGATCAGCAGGTTGGAGATCATCACCACGTCGATCAGCGCCAGCACCACCAGCATGATCACTGTCTCGTTGAGCGCGCCGACCGGTGCGGTGGTCTTGTAGCCGATGCTCGCGATCAGGGCCTGCAGCGCGTCCTTGTTGCCGAAGGCGGCTTCGACCAGGTGCAGCAGCTCGACCAGGAAGTGCACCACGTACACCCCCTGCGCCACGATCAGTCCCAGGTACAGCGGCAGCTGCAGCCAGCGGCTCGCGAAGATGAGCCGGGGCAGTGGCTTCAGCGGGGAACTGCGTGCTGGTACGGGCGCGTTCCGGGCGTCGAAAGGATCGGGGGCGGACATGAAGTAAGAAGACAGATGTAAAAAGTCGGGCGATTCTAGAGGTCTCCCAGTGACGCACTCGTGATAACCCTGCGAACTAACATCGACCCCGTCAGTGGCCCGTAAGTGCGTGCCCCGACATTACGGCCGCATTCAATCAGGAGACAAGAGCATGAGCAGCGCATCGAAGAACATTGAATCCGTCCTGGTCGAGAACCGCGTGTTCCCGCCCGACGCCCGCGCCACCGAAGGCGCCCGCATTGCCGGCATGGCCGCCTACGAGGCGCTGTGCAAGGAAGCCGAACAGGACTTCGAAGGCTTCTGGACCCGGCTGGCCAAGGACAACCTGCAGTGGACCAAGCCCTTCACCCGCACCCTGGACGAATCGAAGGCGCCGTTCTACGAATGGTTCGGCGACGGTGAACTCAACGCCAGCGCCAACTGCCTGGACAAGCACATCGGCACCCCGGTCGAGAACAAGACCGCCATCGTCTTCGAAGCCGACGACGGTGCCGTCACCCGCGTCACCTACAAGGAACTGCTGGCCCGCGTGAGCCAGTTCGCCAACGCGCTCAAGGCGCAGGGCATCCGCAAGGGCGACCGCGTCATCATCTACATGCCGATGACCATCGAAGGCGTGGTCGCCATGCAGGCCTGCGCGCGCATCGGCGCCACCCACAGCGTGGTGTTCGGCGGCTTCTCGGCCAAGGCACTGCAGGAACGCATCATCGACGCGGGCGCCGTGGCGGTCATCACCGCCAACTACCAGCTGCGCGGCGGCAAGGAGCTGCCGCTGAAGGCCATCGTGGACGACGGCATCGCGCTGGGCGGCTGCGACACGCTCAAGACCGTGCTCGTGTACGAGCGCACGCCCACCGCGTGGAACCGCGTCGAGGGCCGCGACAAGACCTTCACCGAAGCGCTGGCAGGGCAGAGCACCGAATGCGCGGCCGTGCCGGTCAATGCCGAGCACCCGCTGTTCATCCTCTACACCTCGGGCTCCACCGGCAAGCCCAAGGGCGTGCAGCACGCCACCGGCGGCTACCTGCTGTGGGCCAAGCTCACGATGGACTGGACCTTCGACATCCGTCCCGAAGACCTGTTCTGGTGCACCGCCGACATCGGCTGGATCACCGGCCACACCTACGTCGCCTACGGCCCGCTCGCGGCCGGTGCCACGCAGGTCGTGTTCGAAGGCATCCCCACCTTCCCGCATGCGGGCCGCTTCTGGGAAATGATCCAGAAGCACAAGGTCTCGATCTTCTACACCGCACCCACCGCGATCCGCTCGCTCATCAAGGCGGCCGAAGGCGACGAAAAAGTGCACCCGAAGAACTGGGACCTGACCAGCCTGCGCATCCTCGGTTCGGTCGGCGAGCCGATCAACCCCGAAGCGTGGATGTGGTACCACCGCAATATCGGCGGCGAGCGCTGCCCGATCGTCGACACCTTCTGGCAGACCGAAACGGGCGGCCACGTCATCACGCCGCTGCCGGGCGCCACGCCGCTGGTGCCGGGTTCGTGTACCTTGCCGCTGCCGGGCATCATGGCCGCCATCGTCGACGAGACCGGCAAGGACCTGCCCAACGGCGCGGGCGGCATGCTGGTCATCAAGCGGCCGTGGCCCTCGATGATCCGCACGATCTGGAACGACCCCGAGCGCTTCAAGAAGAGCTACTTCCCCGAAGAGATGGGCGGCACCATCTACCTGGCCGGCGACGGCGCGGTGCGCAGCGCCGACCGCGGCTACTTCCGCATCACGGGCCGCATCGACGACGTGCTCAACGTGTCGGGCCACCGCCTGGGCACGATGGAAATCGAATCGGCGCTGGTGTCCAAGACCGACCTCGTGGCCGAAGCCGCGGTGGTGGGCCGTCCCGACGACGTGACGGGCGAAGCCGTGTGCGCCTTCGTCGTGCTCAAGCGCGCGCGCCCGACCGGCGAAGAAGCCAAGCAGATCGCCAACGAGCTGCGTGCCTGGGTCGCCAAGGAAATCGGCCCCATCGCCAAGCCCAAGGACATCCGCTTCGGCGACAACCTGCCCAAGACGCGCAGCGGCAAGATCATGCGGCGCCTGCTGCGCAGCATCGCGAAGGGCGAGGCGATCACGCAGGACACCTCGACGCTGGAGAACCCGGCGATCCTCGACCAGCTGTCCGAGACGAACTGAACTCCAGGGTTGGCCGAATCCGGCCAATCCGGAACAGTTGTCACGAACGCGCTGTACAGAGGTGTAGGACATGGCCGTTTGTGCGGCCATGTGCACCAAAGCGGCCTCCTGGCTGAGGTAAAACCGATGTCGTCACCGCGCGCCACGACAGGCGCGCGGCTTTTGTCATCGTGATCGGTTGTTTGCAAGGAGGCGCCACATGGGCGTGAGATCCGCTTTTCTTTTTGTCATCGTGCTGCTCATCGCGGGGCTTGCCGCGCTGAACTGGGGCACGTTGTCGGCACCCACCGACGTGTGGCTGGGCTTCATGAGCGTGTCGGCGCCGCTGGGGCTGATCATGCTGGGGCTCACGGCCGTGCTCGCAGCCTTCTTCCTCGTGTACGTGCTGTACCTGCACAGCTCGGTGCTGCTGGAGACCAAGCGCCACACGAAGGAAATGCAGACCCAGCGCGACCTCGCCGACAAGGCCGAGGCCTCGCGCTTCACCGAGCTGCGCAACTTCCTGGAAGCGCAGGAGAAGCAGCACATGTCGCACAACGCCGACCGGCACACGGCGCTGCTGGCGCGCATGGATCAGCTGGAAAGCGCGGTCAAGCTGCGTTCGGACCAGACCGACAACACGGTGGCGGCGCACATCGGGCAGCTCGAGGACCGCATCGAACGCCGTCCAGTGCCCAGCGACATCAACCCGAGCATCTGAGCGGGCGCGCCGCTGCGCGCTTCGTTTTCCTGCCGATTACTTCGTCGACAGCACCCAGGCCGCGAGCTTCTTCGCATCGGCTTCGCTGACCTGGTTGTTGGCCGGCATCGGCACCGGGCCCCACACGCCCGAGCCGCCCTTGATGATCTTGGTGGCCAGCGAGTTGGCCGCGCCCTTGTCGTCCTTGTACTTGGCCGCGATGTCCTTGAACGACGGCCCGAGCACCTTGCGTTCGACCGCGTGGCAGCTCATGCAGTTCTTCGACGTGGCAAGGGCCAGGTCGGCAAAGGCGGGCGCCGCGAGGCCGAGGCCCAGGGCTGCCATCAACATCGTTCTTTTCATGGGGACTGTTTTCGTAAGGGCTGAGTTACATTCGATCCAACGCGATTGTAGGTAGCGCGGTGCACACGCACCGGCGGCGATACCGACCAACTCGGAGGGTATTCGCGATGTGGTTTCTGCTCTTGGGCCTGCTCGGTGTAGCCCTCAAATATTTCGAAGTGGGCATGGTCGCCGGCTGGAGCTGGTGGATCGTGCTGAGCCCGTTCGCGCTGGCGCTGGCCTGGTGGGCCTGGGCCGATTCGTCGGGCTATACCAAGCGCAAGGTCATCGAGCGCGAAGAGCGGCGCAAGCAGGCGCGCATCGACCGCCAGAAGACCAACATGGGCCTGCGCACCAGCAACGGGCAGCAGCGCCCGCGCCGCTGACCCCGCGGCTCCGTCACCCGCGCCGCATGCCGACAGGACGCGCGCCATGGACGACGAAGCCGCCACCCACGCCTTGCTGGTCTTCGGGCTGTCGCTGCTGGTCGGTCCGGCTGTCGGCGCGCTGGTCGGGCGTTTCAAGACCTTCTTCTGGGGCGCAGGCATTGGCGCCTTGCTGATCGGCTGCGCCGGCCTGTACGGCGCGGTCACGGTGGGCTGGCAGCGCTACCAGTCGATCGCGGGCACGGCCAGCACACAGGGCAGCCTGGTCGAGTTCGTGGAAGAGCGCAGCAAGGACAGCAAGGGCTACGTCACCACCACGCGCGCGCCTGTCGTCGAATACACCGCCGCCGATGGGCAGAAGCGCCGCGTCAAGGGGCTCGGTGGCAGCCTGTCGGACAAGGAGTGGGGCGATGCGGTCGAGGTGCGCTACAGCACCGCCGACCCGGCCCAGGCGCTGGTGGCCGACTTCCAGAACATGTGGGGCATCGTCTGGGGACTGGGCCTCTTCGGCGGCTTTCCGACGATGTTCGGCCTGTTCTTCACTGGCATGGCGCTCAAGGAAGGCCGCAGGGGCAGGCCGGCGCCGGTGCGCGAGCCGACGCCCGCGCAGAAGAAATGGCGCACGCGCGGCACGGTGCTGGCGAACGTGGTGTTCCTGGCCGGCTTCGCGCTGGTGTTTCTCTATCCCGACGACAGTGCGATGAAGCAGTTCGGTGCGGGTTTTCTCACCATCGGCGCGGGGGCGCTGCTGCACTTCGTCGTGCAGAGCTTTCCCCCGGCGATGGATTTCGAAGCCCGGGCCATCTTCGCGATCGTAGGTTTGGGCTTTATCGCCTTCGGCTACGGCGCGTGGATGATGGGCTGATGCCGCTTCAGAACTTGTCGAGCACCGCGCCCGAGCTCGCGCTCGAGGCGTTGAACGCGAACTTGGCCTGCACGCCGCGCGTGTAGCGCGGGGCCGGCGGCGTCCAGCCTTCGCGGCGCTTGGCCAGCTCGGCTTCGGGCACGTTCAGTTCGAGCACCAGCTTGTGCGCGTCGATGGTGATCGAGTCGCCTTCGTTGACGAACGCGATGGTGCCGCCCGCCGCCGCTTCGGGCGCGACGTGGCCGACCACCATGCCCCAGGTGCCGCCCGAGAAGCGGCCGTCGGTGATGAGGCCGACGCTCTCGCCCAGGCCCGCGCCGATCAGCGCACCCGTGGGCGCCAGCATTTCCGGCATGCCCGGGCCGCCCTTGGGACCGAGGTAGCGCAGCACCATCACGTCGCCGGCGACGATCTTGCCGGCCAGGATGGCCTGCAGCGCGGACTGCTCGTCGTCGAACACACGCGCCGGGCCGGTGATGACCGGGTTCTTCAGGCCGGTGATCTTGGCGACCGCGCCTTCGGGCGACAGGTTGCCCTTCAGGATGGCCAGGTGGCCTTCCTCGTACATCGGGTTGTCGATGGGGCGGATCACGTCCTGGTCGGCGCGCGGCACGTCGGGCACGTCCTTGAGCACTTCGGCGATGGTCTGGCCGCTGATGGTGATGCAGTCGCCGTGCAGCAGGCCGGCCTTGAGCAGCACCTTCATGACCTGCGGAATGCCGCCGGCCTGGTGCAGGTCGACCGCGAGGTACTTGCCCGAGGGCTTCAGGTCGCAGATCACGGGCACCTTCTTGCGCATGCGCTCGAAGTCGTCGATGGACCACTCCACGCCAGCCGCGTGCGCGATGGCCAGGAAGTGCAGCACCGCGTTGGTCGAACCGCCGGTGGCCATGATGACTGCCACGGCGTTCTCGATGGCCTTCTTGGTCACGATGTCGCGCGGCTTCAGGTCCTTCTTGATGGCCTCGATCAGCACCTTGGCCGATTCCTTTGCCGAGTTGGCCTTCTCGTCGTGCGGGTTCGCCATGGTCGACGAGTAGGGCAGCGAGATGCCCAGCGCCTCGAACGCGCTCGACATCGTGTTGGCCGTGTACATGCCGCCGCAGGAGCCGGTGCCGGGAATGGCGCGCTTCTCGATCTCGTGCAGGTCTTCGTCGCTCATGTTGCCGGCGGCGTTCTGGCCCACGGCTTCGAACACGCTGACGATGTTCAGGTCCTGGCCCTTGTAGCGGCCCGGCAGGATGGTGCCGCCGTAGACGTAGATGGCGGGCACGTTGGCGCGCAGCATGCCCATGAGGCCGCCGGGCATGTTCTTGTCGCAGCCGCCGACCACCAGCACGCCGTCCATCCACTGGCCGCCGACGCAGGTCTCGATGCAGTCGGAAATGACCTCGCGGCTCACCAGCGAGTACTTCATGCCTTCGGTGCCCATGGCCATGCCGTCGGAGATGGTGGGCGTGCCGAACACCTGCGCGTTGCCGCCGGCTTCCTCGATGCCCGCGATGGCCGCGTCGGCCAGCTTCTGCAGGCCCGAGTTGCAGGGCGTGATGGTGCTGTGGCCGTTGGCGACGCCGACCATCGGCTTCTTGAAGTCGCCTTCCTCGTAGCCCATGGCGTAGAACATCGAGCGGTTGGGGGCGCGGCTCTTGCCTTCGGTGATGTTCGCGCTGCGGCGGTTGATCTGGATGGTCTTGGTGTCCATGGTGTCTCTTCTGTCGTGGGAGATCGTGAGGGGAGCGCCAAGTATCGGACTTCTGATTGATTGGTTCCAATCCAATTTGAAGCTTGGATTGATATGCTTGGCATATGAATGAAGCCCTCATCGACCTGCGCGCCTGGCGCCAGTTCGTGGCCGTGGCCGAAGAGCTGCACTTCGGCCGCGCCGCCCTGCGCTTGCACATGACGCAGCCGCCGGTCACGCAGGCCATCGCCCAGCTCGAGAAAACGCTGGGCGTGGTGCTGTTCGACCGCACGCGCCGCCGCGTGGCGCTCACGCCGGCCGGCGAGGCGCTGCTGCCCGATGTGCGCGAGCTGCTGGCGCGCGCCCAGGCGCTGCCGGCGCGGGCGCGCGCGGCGGCGGCGGGGCAGGTGGGGCGCGTGCGCATCGCCTTCGTTTCGACGGTCGGCTTCGAGCAGCTGCCGGCCTGGGTGCGCGAATTCCGCGTGCTGTGCCCCGAGGTGGCGCTGGAACTGGTCGAGGCCACCGGCGACGTGCAGCTCGAGGCCTTCGCGCGCGGCGAGATCGACGCCGGCCTGATGCTGCATTCGCCGGGCGCCGCGCCGCCGGGGCTGGCCTGCCTGCCGGTCGAGGTGGAGCCGCTGGTGCTCGCGCTGCCGGCCCAGCACCGGCTGGCCGAGGCGCGGCCCGTGCCGCTGGCCGAGGTGCTGGACGAGCCGCTGGTGATCTTTCCGCGCCGCATCGTGCCCTCGCTGCACGACGCGATCTTCGACCTCTACCACGCGGCCGGGCGCACGCCGCAGGTGGCGCAGGAGGCGATCCAGATGCAGACCATCGTCAACCTCGTGTCGGGCGGCATCGGCGCGGCCTGGGTGCCGCACAGCGTGATGCAGTTCCGGCGCGCGGGCGTGGTGTATCGGCAGGTTCACGAGTTCAAGGGCGTGGGGCGCCGCCGCGTGACGCTGCCGGTGTGCGAGACCAGCCTCGTGTGGCCCGCGCAAGCTTCGCATCCTGCGCTGGCGCGCTTCGTGGCCTTCGTGCGCGAGCGGGCGGGGCGCGTGCCGGCGTAAGACTCAGGCGCTGCGCGAAGCCCGGCCGGCGGGCGAGGGCGCATCGAGCGTGGCCGCCAGCAGCGTGTCGAGCCAGCCCGCGAAGGCCTGCACCCGCCGCGACAGATTGCGTCGGTGCGGGTAGACGAGGTGCACCGGCAGCGGCTCGGCGCGCGCGTCGGGCAGCACTTCCACCAGCTCCCCGGCCGCGAGGTGCTCGCGCACGTCGTAGGCCGGGATCTGGATCAGGCCCAGCCCCGCCAGCGCGCAGGCGATGTAGGTCTCGGCGTTGTTCGCCGCCACCTGGCTGCGCAGGCGCAGCACCTGGGTCTCGCCGTCGCGCACTTGCCATTCCCAGGGCGCGGCCCGGCCGCTGGTCGGCGAGGCGTAGTTGACCGCCACGTGCTGCGGCAGGTCGACCGGCGTGCGCGGCATGCCGTGGCGCGCGAGGTAGGCGGGGCTGGCGCAGTTGATGAGCGTGAAATGCCCCAGCGGCCGGGCCACGAGACTGCTGCTGGCGAGCGGGCCGACGCGCAGCGCGCAGTCGACGCCTTCGAGCACGAGGTCGACCGCGCGGTCGCTGGAACCGAGTTCCAGTTCGACCGCCGGGTGGTGCGCAAAGAAGTCCGGCAGCGCCGGTGCGATCAGCAGCCGCGCGATGCGGCTGGGCACGTCGACCTTGAGCCGGCCGCTCACGCTGCTGTGCGCGGGCTGGAACTGCTGCTCCATGTCTTCCATGTCGGCCACCAGCGCGCGGGCCCGCTCGAGCAGCACCTCGCCGTCGGGCGTGAGGCCCACGCGGCGCGTGGTGCGGTGCAGCAGGCGCGAACCCAGGCGCGCCTCGAGCTGCTGGATGGCGGTCGAGATGGTGGCGCGCGGCAGCGCCAGCCGGTCGGCGGCGCGCGTGAAGCTGCCGGTTTCGGCCACGCGCAGGAAGACCTGGAGGAGTTCGATGCGGTCCATGGCGGCGGGGCTGATTGTTCGTGGTTTTCAGAACAGTCTAGCCTTGAATGAATGATTTATCTGCAACTTGGCGATCAATAGACTGGCGGCTCGTCACACATCCCGTCCCGGGTCTTTCACTCACTCAGAGGAATCCATCCATGTCCGCACGCACGCTCACGAACAAGGTCGCCGTCATCGCCGGCGGTGGCAAGAACCTCGGTGCCCTCATCGCCCACCAGCTGGTCGACGGCGGCGCCCGCGGCATCGCCATCCACTACAACAGCGATGGCTCGCGCGCCGAGGCCGAGCAGACGGCGGCCGCGCTGAAGGCCAAGGGCGCCGACACGCTGCTGGTGCAGGGCGACCTCGCGGTGGTCGAGAACAACGTGAAGCTGTTCGACCAGGCCGTGAAGCACTTCGGCCAGGTCGACCTGGCGATCAACACGGCGGGCGTGGTGATCAAGAAGCCGATCCTGGACATCACCGAGGCCGACTACGACAAGAGCTTCGACGCCAATGCCAAGGCGGCCTTCTTCTTCATCCAGCAGGCCGGCCGCACGCTGGCCGACGGCGGCAGCATCGTGACGCTGGTGAGCTCGCTGCTGGCGGCCTACACGCCATTCTATGCCATCTACCCGGCGGCCAAGGCGGCGGTGGAGCACTACACGCGCGCGGCCTCCAAGGAGTTCGGCGACCGCGGCATCTCGGTGAACGCCATCGGCCCGGGCCCGATGGACACGCCGTTCTTCTACGGCCAGGAAAGCCCCGAGGCCGTGGCGTACCACAGCAGCGCCGCCGCGCTCAGCAAGTACTCGAAGAAGGGCCTCACCGACATCGAGGACATCGCGCCCATCGTGCGCTTCCTGGTCACCGACGGCTGGTGGATCACGGGCCAGACGATCTTCGCCAACGGTGGCTACACCACGCGCTGACCCGCCGATATCCGGCAAGATGCGCCCAGGAGGACAACGCAGATGCACACAGTCATGGTGATGGGGGGCGGCTTCGCGCTGCTGGTGGTGTTTCTTCTGGCCGGCCGCTTCATGGGCGACGGCTCGTCGATGGCGCTGGCCGCGGCGGCCAAGTGGTTCATTCCGGCGTGGTTCGTCGGCGCGGGCATCAACATGGCCGTGGGCGTGCTCAAGGCCGGGTACTCGGTGGCCGAGGAGCTGCCGATCTTCCTGTTCATCTTCGCGGTGCCGGCCGGGGTGGCGGGGTTGCTGTGGTGGAAGTTCGGGCGCTGACATTGCCCTGAATGCCCCCGCGGCCGCGGCGTCATTGCGCCACGGCACAATCGTCGGATGCTCATGTATCCGCAGATCAATCCCATCGCCTTGCAGCTGGGGCCGGTGGCCATCCACTGGTACGGCCTGACCTACCTGGCGGCCTTCGCGCTGTTTTATTTCCTGGGCACGCGCCGCCTGCACCACGAGCCGTTCCGTTCGCTGGCCACGGCCGGCGTGTGGCAACGCAAGGACATCGAGGACATCCTGTTCCTGGGCGTCATGGGCGTGATCGTCGGCGGCCGGCTCGGCTACTGCCTGTTCTACAAGCCCGAGTACTACCTCACGCACCCGCTCGAGATCCTGTACGTGTGGCAGGGCGGCATGAGCTTCCATGGCGGCCTGCTCGGCGTGATCGGCGCCATGGTGTGGTTTGCGCGCTCGCGTGCGCGGCCGTTCTGGCAGGTGATGGACTTCGTCGCGCCCTGCGTGCCGACCGGCCTGGCCGCGGGCCGCGTGGGCAACTTCATCAACGGCGAGCTGTGGGGCCGCTTCAGCAGCCCCGATCTGCCCTGGGGCATGGTGTTCCCGCAAAGCGGCTCGATGCTGCCGCGCCATCCGTCGCAGGTCTACCAGTTCCTGCTCGAAGGCCTGCTGCTGTTCGTCGTGATGTGGCTCTATGCGCGCAAGGAGCGCAAGCAGGGCCAGGTGGCCGCCGTGTTCCTCATCGGCTATGGCGTGCTGCGCTTCGTGGCCGAGTACTTCCGGGAGCCCGACGATTTCCTGGGCCTGCGCGCACTCAGCCTGAGCCAGGGCCAGTGGCTCAGCGTGCCGATGGTGATCGCCGGCATCGCGCTGTGGTTCTGGTTCGGCCGCGCCGGCAAGACAGGCAGCACCGCGCGCGCCTGACCTCTCCACACCCCGCACAACGCGGCGCAGCACCTTCGGGTGCGTGCCGCTTTTTTTCGTCCGTCTCAGGGTAATTCCGGGCTGCAAGGGCAGGGCGCGGCCCTTGCATTGCGTTAACCATGCACTCACAATTATGCGTAATTACAGGAAATTACGCGAAACGCCCACCGACTTTCCGAGTCTTCAACGCATGCGCCTGGTCCCCAATTCCCTCCACGACGAAGTCGCCGCCACGCTGCGCGAGCAGATCTTCGACGGCACGCTGTCGCCCGGCAGCTTCGTGGACGAGGTGGCCCTGTGCGAGCGGCTGTCGATCTCGCGCACGCCGCTGCGCGAGGCGCTGAAGGTGCTCACCGCCGAAGGCCTGCTGCGCCACGAGCCGCGCCGCGGCTGCTTCGTGAACGAGGTGACCGAGCGCGACCTCGACGAGATCTTTCCGGTGATCGCGCTGCTCGAAGGGCGCTGCGCCTACGAGGCGGCGCGCAACGCCAGCGACGCCGAGCTGAACGAGCTCGACGCGCTGCACGAGCGCCTGGTGCGCCATGCCAAGGCACGGCGCATCAACGACTACTACGCCACCAACCACATCATTCACGAGGCGATCATCAAGCTCGCCGACAACAAGTGGCTGGCGCAGGTGATCGGCGACCTGCGCAAAATATTGAAGCTCGCGCGGCTGCAGCAGCTGCACGCGCCGGGGCGGCTCGACCAGAGCCTGTCGGAGCACCTGGCCGTGTTCGCAGCGCTCAAGGCGCGCGACAGCGAAGGCGCCGACGCCGCCATGCGCACCCACATGACGCGCCAGCGCGAAGCCTTGCGCGAAGTCATGCAACAGCAGAAATCCCGGGTGATGCCGTGACAGGCACCGCCCACATAGCTAACGGCACAGGAGCAGATCGATGAGTGCGACCGAGTGGTTCCAGGCGCGCCTGCGCATGGGCGAATCGTCCAAGGTTCCCGTGGCGAGCA
This sequence comes from Variovorax sp. GW821-FHT06D12, assembly GCF_059419205.1. Lineage (NCBI taxonomy): Bacteria > Pseudomonadati > Pseudomonadota > Betaproteobacteria > Burkholderiales > Comamonadaceae > Variovorax > Variovorax sp. GW821-FHT06D12. The sequence goes on from NZ_JBWKRI010000008.1 coordinate 381,682, forward strand.
ACGGCGCCACGAAAGGCCCGGCCCGTCACACGCCCAAGCCCAGCGCCCGCACCACCGCCGAGCGGCTGCAGGCCACGCTGCGCAAGGCCGACGAGGCGCTGTCGCCGCGCACGCTGCGCCGCGTGCTGGCCGAGCTGCAGGCCGTGATCGATCCGCGCGTGAGCGAGGTCGAGGGCGGCCGCCGCGCCCATGCCATTGCGCAGGCCTACGCCGGCGCTTCGCCTGAAGAACGCCGCGACTACTGGGCGCTCATGAGCGAGCATTTCGCCGCCGACGCGGGCAAGCTCAAGAGCGCGCGCGACCAGCACCAGAGCGCCGTCGGCACGCCCGACGAAGGACAGGCCGAGCTGCGCCTGCGTCGCGCGCTGGTGTCGCCGCGCATGCGGCTGCTGCAGCGCTTTGCGGTCGAGCCCGGCGGCATGCGCTTCCTGGTCGACCTGCGCGCCGACCTGCTGCCGTGCCTGAAGTCCGACAAGCGCCTGCTCGCGCTCGAGGCCGAGCTGGAGCACCTGTTTTCCACCTGGTTCGACGTGGCTTTTCTCGAGCTGCGCCGCATCGACTGGAACTCGCCGGCCTCGCTGATCGAGAAGCTCATCCGCTACGAGGCGGTGCACGACATCAAGAGCTGGTCCGACGTGAAGAACCGGCTCGATGACAGCGATCGCCGCTGCTACGGCTTCTTCCATCCGCGCCTGCCGAACGAGCCGCTCATCTTTGTCGAGGTGGCGCTGGTCGACCGCATCAGCGAAGGCATCATGCCGCTGCTCGACGAGGCCGCCGTGCCGGTGCAGCCGGCCAAGGCGACCACCGCGATCTTCTATTCGATCAGCAACACGCAGACGGGCCTGCGCGGCGTGAGCTTCGGTGATTCGCTCATCAAGCGCGTGGTCGAGACCCTGCAGGACGAGCTGCCGCGCCTGAAGACCTTCGCCACGCTGTCGCCCATTCCGGGCCTGCGCGCATGGCTCGCCAAGAACGCCGGCGAACTGCTGCCGCGCCTGGACGAGAAGCGCGAAGCCGAACTCGGCCGCCTCGTCGGCTCGGTGCCGCCCACGGCCGAGCGCCTGCTGGCAGCGGTCGATGCAGCAACAGAACTCGACGCGAAATCGCCGCTGCGCCAGTGGCTGCTGCAGGCCACCGCCGAGTACCTGGGCCGCACGCTGGTCGACGGCACGCCGGCCGACCCGGTGGCGCGCTTCCACCTGGGCAACGGCGCGCGCGTCGAGCGGCTCAACTGGGCCGGCGACCCGTCGGCCAAGGGACTCAAGCAGTCGTACGGCCTCATGGTCAACTACCTGTATGACCTCAAGCGCCTGGACCGGCATCGCACCTGGCTGGCCGAAGGCAAGATCGCGGTTTCGGGAGACATCGAAGGCCTGTTCCTCAAAAAAGGCTGAGTCCGTTCGCTTTGCCGCGGCAGCGCTGCGGCCCGCACCTTGACCGCCGGAGGGCGGCAACATCTACAACGACGACGACAGGAGACGAGACAGATGACGCAACAGAGTTTTCAACGACGCGATGTGCTGCGCGTCGCCGCAGCAGCCGGGGCCGTGGCCCTGTGCGGTGGCGCACGTGCCCAGGGCTGGCCGACCAAGCCCGTGACCATGGTGGTGCCGTTCCCGGCCGGCGGAGGCACCGACGCCTTCGCGCGTCCGCTGTCGGCCCAGTTCTCCCGCGCGGCGGGCCAGACGCTGGTCATCGACAACCGCGGTGGCGCGGGCGGCACCGTGGGCGCGAGCATCGCGGCCAAGCTGCCGGCCGACGGCTACTCGCTCTTCATGGGCGCCGTGCACCACGCGATCGCACCGTCGATCTACCCCAAGCTCGACTACGACCTCGAGAAAGACTTCGTGCCGCTGATGCTGCTGGCCAACGTGCCGCAGGTCGTGGTGGTCAACCCGAAGCGGGTGCAGGCCGCGACCATCCAGGAGCTCATTGCCACCGCCAAGCGCAACCCCGGCAAGCTCAACTACGGCTCGGCCGGCTCGGGCACCTCGCACCACCTGGCGGGCGAGCTGTTCAAGCTGCAGACCGGCACCTTCATCACCCACATCCCGTACCGCGGCGCGGGCCCGGCGCTGTCCGACCTGATCGCGGGCAACGTCGACCTGATGTTCGACGGCCTGGGTTCTTCCGCGCAGCACATCAAGGGCGGCCGCATCAAGGCGCTCATGGTCGCCGGCGCCAAGCGCAACCCCGCGTTCCCCGACGTGCCCTGCGCCGCCGAAGTGGGCCTGCCCGACTACACCGTCACCACCTGGTACGGCCTGTGGGCGCCCAAGGGCACGCCGGCCGAAGCGCAGACGCAGATCATCGACACGATGAAGAAGGCGCTGGGCACCGACGAGCTGAAGGCCATCTGGGCCCAGAACGGCTCCGAGATCCCGAACGTCACGAACGCCGCCTACGGCCGCTTCGTCAACGCCGAGATCAAGCGATGGGCCACCGTCGTGAAAGCCTCGGGCGCCAAGCTCGAATGACCGATCGGCAGGTCTCGCTGCGCCGCGAAGGCGCCGTGGCGCTCGTCACGCTGTCGAACCCGGGGCGTCTCAATGCGATGACGCGCGCCATGTGGCGCGAGTTGCGCGCGGTGTTCGACGACCTGCACGGCGACACCGCGCTGCGCTGCGTCGTCGTGCGCGGGGAGGGCGGTGCCTTCTGCGCGGGCGGCGACATCTCCGAGTACCCCTCGTTCCGCTTCGAGGAAGCGAGCCTGCGCGAGTTTCACGAGAACGAAGTCTGGGCCGCGCTGCAGGCGATGCTCGACTGCCCGCTGCCGCTGGTGGCCCAGATCGAAGGCGCCTGCATGGGTGCCGGCGTCGAGATCGCCAGCTGCTGCGACATCCGCCTGGCCGGTGCGTCGGCGAAGTTCGGCGCGCCCATCGCGAAGCTGGGCTTTCCGATGGCGCCGCGCGAAGCCGCGCTGGTGCACGGCGCCATCGGCGACGTGCTCGCGCGTGACATGCTGCTGGCCGCCGGCGTGCATGGCGCGCAGCGGCTGTACGACGCGGGCTTTCTCCTGCATGTGCTGCCCGACGCCGAAGTGCCGGCCGCCGCGCAGGCGCATGCCGCGCGCATTGCAGCGCTGTCGCCGCAGGCCGCGCGCCTGCACAAGGCCACCTTCACTGCGCTCAAGCGCGGTGGCGCGGCGGCGCAGCAGTTGCTGGCCACCGCCTATGACTACGCTGACACCGCCGAGCACCGCGAAGGCATCGATGCCTTCCTGGCCAAGCGCCCTGCGAATTTCCAAGCTTCCTGAGCCTGCCGTTCGACGACGATGACGAAGAAGATGATGATGAAGAAGACGAAGTCCTCCCCCAACGCCAACCTGTTCGCCGCCTTGCGCGCCGCCTTTCCCTCCAACCTCGACGCCATTGCGGTCGAGACCGAGAACGGCCTGCATTACTCGTGGCGCGACCTCGACCGCGCCAGCGCGATGATCGCCAACCTGCTCGACGGCCTGAAGCTCGAGAAGGGCGCGCGCGTCGCCGTGCAGGTCGAGAAATCGGTCGAAGCCATGCTGCTGTACCTCGCGACCCTGCGCGCGGGCTACGTGTTCCTGCCGCTCAACACGGCCTACCAGAGCGCCGAGATCGAGTACTTCATCGGCAACGCCGAGCCCGCCGTGGTCGTGTGCACCGGCCGCAACGCGGCCTGGGTGCGCCCCATCGCCGAGGCGGCCGGCACGCGCCATGTGTTCACGCTGGACGACGACCGCACCGGCACGCTGCTCGATGCGGCGGCGCGCTGCAGCGACCGCCACACCGTGGCGCTCAAGAAGCCCGACGACCTCGCCGCCATCCTGTACACCAGCGGCACCACCGGCCGCAGCAAGGGCGCGATGCTCACGCACCGCAACCTGCTGTCGAACGCCGAAGTGCTCAAGGACTACTGGGGCTGGACGAAGGGCGACGTGCTGATCCACGCGCTGCCGATCTTCCACGTGCACGGCCTGTTCGTGGCGCTGCACGGTGCGCTGCTCAACGGCAGCAAGATCATCTGGTTCTCGAAGTTCGACCCGAAGCGCATCGTCGCCAAGCTGCCAGAGGCCACCGTGTTCATGGGTGTGCCCACGCTCTACGTGCGCCTGCTGGCCGAGCCGGGCCTCACGCGCGAGGCGGTGCGCACCATGCGCCTGTTCGTCGCGGGCTCGGCGCCGCTGCTCATCGAGACCTTCGACGAATGGCGCGAGCGCACCGGCCACACCATCCTCGAACGCTACGGCATGAGCGAGACCGCCATGCTCACGTCCAACCCGTACGACGCCAAGAAGGGCGAGCGCCGTGGCGGCACCGTCGGTTTCGCGCTGCCCGGCGTGCAGCTGCGCGTGCGCGACGACGAGGGCAAGGACCTGCCGGTCGACGAGATCGGCGGCATCCAGGTGAAGGGCCCCAACGTGTTCGCCGGCTACTGGCGCATGCCCGAGAAGACGAAGGAAGAGTTCACGGCCGACGGCTTCTTCAAGACCGGCGACGTGGGCAAGATCGATGCGCGCGGCTACATCACCATCGTCGGGCGCAGCAAAGATTTGATCATCAGCGGCGGCTACAACGTCTACCCGGCCGAGATCGAGGGCTACATCAACGAGATGACCGGCGTGGCCGAAAGCGCCGTCATCGGCGTGCCGCACCCCGACTTCGGCGAGGTGGGCGTGGCCATCGTGATCCCCAAGGGCGGCGCCACGATCGACGCCGACGCCATCGTGGCCGAGCTCAAGGCCAAGCTGGCGAACTTCAAGATCCCGAAGCGCTGCTTCGTCGTGCCGGAACTGCCGCGCAACACGATGGGCAAGGTGCAGAAGGCGCTGCTGCGCGCCGAGCACAAGGGGCTGTTCGCCGCCTGAGCCCCGCCGCACGCCCGGGCTTCAGGCGGCGGGCGCGAGCCCGTTCATCAGCCCGCTGCGCGCGTGGCAGTTGATGTATTCGTAGCTTTGCTCGTCGGCCTTCAGCACCGACACCTCGTGGTACAGGCGCAGGCGCAGCTCGAAGTTCAGCGCCTGCACGTAGCGCATGAAGCTGCCGAAGATCGCGACGTGTGTCGGGTGCGACTCGGCCCAGCGCTCCATGTCGGCCAGCGAGCGCCAGTAGCTCAGGCCGAAGGACTTCTGCAGCGGCGCGCCGTGTGCATCGAGGTGGTGCATGAAGCGGTTGCTGTAGCAGCCGATGGGCAGACCCTGGTCGCGCAGGAAGTCCATGCCTTCGCGCAGCACCGGGGCCATGTCTTCCAGGTAGCGCTGGCGTTCCTGGCCGGTGGTCTCGGTCCATTCCTGGCCCGAACGAATCATCGCGAGGTGCGTGTGGCCCGCGATGCGCACGCGCTGGCCCGGTGCAGGCGTGCCGGCGATCACCGCGCGCGTGCCTGAAGGCGCGAGCGCGTCGGCCTGCGCGAGCGGGAGTCGATCGCGCATCGACCCCCAGTAGCCGTGCTCCTGCAGTTCGCCGCTCACACCGCCCATCACCACGCCGATGCCCTCGAGGCGGTCGGGCGTGCTGAACAGGGTCTCGAAGTGCGCAGCACGCGGGGATGCGATTTCGCGGAAGTAGCCGAGGCCTTCATGCAAGCGCTCGTCGGCGTTCCACCAGGCCTCGATGGCGGGCGTGGCACACCAGCGCGCGAACGCCGCCGCATCGCGCCAGTAGGCGATCGCGATCAGGTTGTCGTACCCGTCGGCGTCGACGCAGTGGGCCAGGTCGTGGTGGCCGGGGCCGTCGGGCAGGGCGAAGTCGCGGGTGATTTTCAGGAGCGCGGCGCAGGCCCGGCCCTGCATCGCCGGGCCGCGCGATTGCACGCCGAAGTAGCCCATCACGACCTGGGTCGTCGCCGCGGGCGCGCGCGCCGACCAGCCGGGGTAGGGCGGGGTGTGGTCGTCTGCCACGCGGCGCTCGCGGGTGCGCGGGCAGCGCAGGTGCTCGGGAATGGCCGATTCCATGGTGCGGCTCCGTGGTCGGCTCAGGCCACGACCGGCTCGGGCACGCTGCCCTCGGGCTCCGGCGTGAGCTGCACCACCACGGGCGTGCGGCGCGTCTTGTTCAGCAGCAGCTGCGTGACGTCGGGCCGCGAATAGTGACCGCTCGGATCGGCTGCCGCCTTGGCGAGCGCGATCATGCCGAGGTCGATGTCGGCGATCACCAGGCCTTCGGCGTCTTCGGCCAGCGGCGTGCCCAGTGGCGAACCGTCCGGGCCGTAGATGCGCGCATGCCCGCCGCCGACGCCCAGCATCTGCCGCTTGCCGTCGTCGGTGCACATCAGCTCGCTCATCGCCTTCGACACCGTGGCGCAGGGTGCGATGACGAAGCAGCCGCCCTCGACCGCATACACCTGGCTCGCGGCGTTGTTGACCTCATGGCCCAGCGCGTAGGCCGCGCCGCGGTAGAGCGAAAAGCTCGGCCATGCACCGCAGTGGATCTGCTCGTTCTGCGCATACATCGCGTACTTGCTCAGCGGCTGCAGGTGTTCCCAGCAGCACAGCGAGCCGATGTTGCCCAGCGGCGTCTGGACCACGTGCAGGTCGGCGCCGTCGCCTTCGCCGAACACGGTGCGTTCCACGTGCGTGGGCTTGAGCTTGCGGCGCGTTTGCACGGTGCGGCCCTGGTCGTCGATCAGCGCCTGCGCGATGTACAGGCTGCCCGCCGCTTTCTCGCTGTAGCCGAGCGAGAGCCAGATCTTGTGCTGGCGCGCCGCCGCCTGCAGGCGTTCGAACTCGGGCGAGCCGATGACCAGCGAGTTGTCGTGGTAGCGCTGCACGAACTGCATGCCCCAGGCCGGCGAATCGAGCCAGACCCACCACGGGTAGCCCGGCACCCAGGTCTCGGGAAAGGCGATGAGCTGCACGCCCTGTTTCGCGGCCTGCGCCATGAGGTCGATGGTCTTGTCGATGGTGGCGTCGAGGTCGAGGAAAACAGGCGCGGCCTGCACGGCGGCGACGCGGAGCTTGGGGTGGACGGTGGTCGGCATGGGGTGTTCTCCGGGGCAATGAACGTAACGAAATCCCCGCCGTGCGCACCGGGTTTGCGCGGTGGCATGCGGGTTGCATGAAGCGTAAATTCGCGCCGCCGGAACGCCTTGACCCGGATTGGCGGCGTTCTTGTTCCAGCGTTGCATGTGCCTTGCGAAGGCCTTCCGAGGACCCCGATGACCCCCTTGCTCAGCACCGATGCCGTCCCGCGCGACCAGCGGCTCGCGTACTGGACCGACATGATCTGCAATGTCTACGTGCAGCTCGAATGCGACGCGGTGCGCACCGGCGACGGCGGCGACTTCGAGGGCAGCATCCGCCAGCACGCGCTGCCCGGCCTCGGCATGTCGGTCGTGACCTCGCGGGCGCAGAAGGTGATGCGCACGCCCGGCCACATCGCGGCGTCGAGTGACGACTGTTTTCTCGTGAGCATCCAGGCGCGCGGGCAGGGCGTGGTGCGCCAGGACGGGCGCGACGCCGTGCTCGGCGCCGGCGACTTTGCGCTCTACGACAGCACGCGGCCTTACCAGCTGCTGTTCGACCAGCCCTTCGAGCAGATCGTGCTCAAGCTGCCCGGCGAGCGGCTGCGCAGCGAACTGCGCGACACCGAGGCGCTCACGGCCACCACCGTGTCGGGGCGCGAGGGCGCGGGGCACCTGCTGCTGGGCATGATCCGCACGCTGCGCGAGGACTTCGACGCGCTGCAGCCGGCCTCGGCGCTGGCGGTGGCCCATGGCGTGCAGAACATCCTCGTGGCCGGCCTGCAGACGCTGCCCGCGGCGCACGCACCGGCGCTCAGCAAGCTCACGGCGTACCACCTCGCGCGCGTGAAGCAGCGCATCGACGAGCAGCTGGCCGATCCGACGCTGTCGGTGGGCACGCTGGCGGCGCAGCTGGGCATGTCGGTGAGCCACATCCACCGCGTGTTCAAGAGCGAGCCGCTGACGCCCTCGCAGTACATCTGGGAGCGCCGGCTCGACGCATGCAGCCGCGACCTGCTGGAGCCGCGCCTGGCAGGGCGGCCCGTGGGAGAGATCGCGTACGGGAGGGGGTTCAACGACGCGGCGCATTTCAGCCGCGCGTTTCGCGAGCGCTTCGGGTGTTCGCCGCGCGAATGGCGGCAGCAGCGTTCGCCGCAATGACCGCGGCCACGGCGCATCGGCCGTCGCCGCGGTGGCCGGGTCTTCTTACTGGACCAGCAGCACCGAGATGTCGGTCTCGGCCACGACCTTGGTCGCGACCGAGCCCATCAGCGCGCGGCCCAGGATGCCGTGGCCGTGCGTGCCCAGCACGATCAGCTCGGCCTTCGATTCGGTGGCCGACTTGAGGATTTCCTCGGCCGCGTGGCCGTGGCGCGCGTCGGCGGTGAAGTTGGCCACGCCTTTCTCGGCGAACCAGGCCTTCACCGGGTCGAGCACCTTGGCGTTTTCCTCGGCGTAGTACTCGGTGACGATTTCCTTGCTCAGGTGGCGCGCCACGTGGCCGGAGATGCCGGTGCAGACATTGACCACCACCAGCTCATGGCCGTCCACGAACATGGTGCGGTTGGCGAGCAGGTAATTGAGGGCCTTTTGCGTGTAGGCGCTGCCGTCGACTGCAATGAGGATTTTCATGGCTTTCCTTCTACGACTGTGAACAAGTGCCGCATAGGATGGCACAGGAAAGCCACGGGGTGTTTGATATGCCTCAGCCGCGCAGGCCCTTCCAGAGCATGTAGGCGGCCAGCAGGTACAGGATGCTCGCGAACACGCGCTTGAGCTTTTTCACCGGCAGGCTGTGCGCAGCCCTGGCGCCCAGCGGCGCGGTGAACACGCTGCAGGCCGCGATCACCACGAGTGCGGGCAGCCAGATGTAGCCGAAGGCACCGGCCGGCAGGCCCTGCACCGACTGCCCGCTGAGCACATAGCCCAGCACGTTGGCCACCGCAATGGGAAAGCCCAGCGCCGCGCTGGTCGCCACCGCGTTGTGGATCGCCACGTTGCACCAGGTCATGAACGGCACGCTGATGAAGCCGCCGCCCGCGCCCACCAGGCCCGAGATGAAGCCGATGGTGCCGCCCGCCGCGAGCTGGCCGCCGGTGCCGGGCATCTGGCGCGTGGGCTTGGGTTTCTTGTCGAGGAACATCTGCGTGGCCGAGAAGCCCACGAACAGCGCGAAGAAGATGGCCAGCGCCGTGCCCTTGAGCAGCGCGAACACGCCCAGGCTGCCCGCAAGGCTGCCGATGACGATGCCGGGTGCCAGGCGCTGCACGATGTCCCAGCGCACCGCGCCGCGCTTGTGGTGCGCGCGCACGCTCGATACCGACGTGAAGATGATCGTCGCCATCGAGGTCGCGATCGCCATCTTCACCGCCAGGTCGGCCGGCACGCCGCGCTGGCCCATGATGATCGTGATGAACGGCACCATCAGCATGCCGCCGCCGATGCCCAGCAGGCCGGCGAGGAAACCGGTGCCCAGGCCGAGCGCGGCGAGTTCGGCGATCAGGAGCGGGTCGAGCAGGGCGGCGAGGTTCACGGGAGGATGGGGAAAGAACGAGCGGCTGAAAAAGCAACGGCCCCGTGCGGTGAAGCAGGGGGCCGTGGCGGGAAAAGGTGTCTGCAGATGGTGTGCCGGACCCGCATCCTGAACCAGGGTTCAGGTGGGCGAGGGCAGCAGGACTTCGGGTTCATCTGACGCGAGATGATCACGCCCGTCAAGCGATGTACCAAGCCCGGCTCCGGAGAGCATTGGAACAAGGAAATATTAAGCCCGACACGTCTGCAGACAAAACGGATTTTACGCCCCGGATGTGCCGGGCCGCGTGCCCTCAGAGCAAATGTCCATCGCCTGCCAGGGCCTGATCGAGTCTCTGAATGAGCTGGGCGGCCTTCGGGTCGGTGTCGGCGGCGGTTTCTTCGGTGCTGCTGGCAACCGCAGAGGCCGGTGCCGCGGCAGCAGCGGCAGAACTGGCCTGTTGGGCCGCGAGATCGAAAGCCAGGTTCAGCGAGGCGAGCACGGCGATGCGGTCGCGTGCCTTCACCTTGCCCGCGTCGCGGATCTTGCACATGGCCGCGTCCACGCGGTCGACGGCCTCGCGCAGTTGCGCTTCGCCGCCGTCGGGACAGCCGAGCAAATAGCTCTGGCCCATGATCTGTACTTCAATCTGCTTCATGCGTGATGGGAATCTTCGGAAGGGGGTTCGGCCGGCAGCCGTTCGAGCAGGGCATCGAGGCGGGTGCGGGCCGCGGTGAGCCGCGACTTCAGGCCGTCGCGTTCACGCGTGAGCGCATCGACCTGTTCCTGCAGCAGCGCGTTGGTGCGCTGCACCTCTTCGTGACGCACGAGCAGGCGTTCCACACGCTCGGCGATCTGGTCGATGGGGCTGGAGGCGGGCATGGTTGGCGATTGTAGTTTCCCGGGAATTCGGAACATCCGGCGCACCGCGCGGGGCGCGCACCGGACGTGGCCGAGATTCTGGGGCCTGCGCGGTCCGTGATCAAACCCGGTGTGGCGTGCCCGCCCCGTGGGCCTAAAATCCTGCCCGTTGGTGCTCGCGGCGTGGTTCGCACGGCGCAGTTCAACGGGAAGCAGGAGTGGACGCCCCCCGGGGCCGAAGCCGCCTGCGCTGCCCCCGCAACGGTCAAGCAGACGACGCCGCAACGCGTCACCCCTTTCCATCCAGCCACTGGGCGCCCTGAAACAGGTGCCTGGGAAGGCGGCAAAGGGTCGATCTGCCAGCCCGGATACCGGCCAACAAGGCGGCTGCCGCATCGGCAGCCATGACGCCCATGGCGCCGGCGGGGAAGCCGGCCAGGGCATAGAAGTTCGTTCGGTTCACCCCATGATTTCCTGTGTTTCCCTCTCCAGCGGCCGCGCCAGCGTGCGCCGCAACCGTCCCGCGTGCCTGCCGCTGACGCTCGCCCTGGCCTCGGCCTTCGGCGGCCTGGCCCTGGTGCCGCTGGCCGCGCAGGCGCAAGCCGCCGCCGCAGCAGCAGCATCTGCCACGCTCGACGAGACCGTCGTCACCGCCAACCGCACGCCGCAGGCGCTGTCGGACCTGGTGGGCGATGTCTCCGTCATCGACCGCAAGACCATCGAGCGCAGCGGCGCGACCGGCGTGGCCGACGTGCTGGCGCGCCTGCCCGGCATGGAGATATCGCGCAGCGGCGGCGTGGGCAACGCCACCAGCGTGTTCATCCGCGGCGCCGAATCGCGCTTCACCGCGGTCTACCTGGACGGCGTGCGCATTGATTCGCAGTCGACCGGCGGTGCCGGCTGGGAAGGCATTCCACTCGCGCAGATCGACCGCATCGAAGTGCTGCGCGGCCCGGCCGCCGCGGTGTACGGCTCGGACGCCGTGGGCGGCGTGATCCAGCTCTTCACCAAGCGCGGCGAGGAGGGCGTGTCGCCCTACGCCGGCATCGGCTTCGGCAGCCACGGCCTGCGCAAGATCGAAGGCGGCGTGAGCGGCAAGTCGGGCCTGCTCGACTACTCGTTCGGCGTGGCGCATGAAGAAAGCAAGGGCTTCAACATCCAGCCGATCGCCAAGCGCACGCCCTCGAAAGACGGCTTCACCAACCCCGACCGCGACGGCTACCGCAGCACTTCGGGCAACCTGAAGCTGGGCTTCCAGATCACGCCCGACCAGCGCATCGACGCCACCTTGCTCACCAGCAACACCGAGGCGGCCTACGACCCGTCGGTGAGCTTTCGCACCAAGCCGCCGATCACCTTCCGCAACGACGTGTCGACCAACGAACTGCGCACCGCCGGCCTGACCTGGTCGGCCAAGTGGAACGACATCTACAGCACCCGCCTGCAGGTGACCGATTCGCAGACCGTCTACAAGACCCAGCCCTCGTTCTATCGCACCGAGACCCGCCTGCGCGGCTACCTGTTCCAGAACGAATTCCGTTTCGGCGCGCACCTGGTGACCGCCACGCTCGAGCGCCGCGAAGACGCATTGGAAAACGCGCCCACCACCTCGGCCAAGCTGTTCTCGCGCGACCGCTCGCAGAACGCCGCCGCACTGGGCTACGGCTACGTGAAGGGCCCGCACTCGCTGCAGCTGCACGTGCGCCACGACGACGACAGCGAGTTCGGCGGCAAGACCACCGGCAGCGCCGCCTACGGCTACGCGATCACGCCGAGCCTGCGCGCCACCGTGTCGGCCGGCACCGCGTTCCGCGCGCCCACGCTGTACCAGCGCTTCAGCGAGTACGGCCTGGCGAGCCTGCAACCCGAATCGAGCCGCAACGTCGAGCTGGGCCTGCAGTACACGGCCGGCGCCACGCAGGCCGGCATCGTGCTGTACCGCAACCGGGTGCAGAACCTCATCGTGTTCGACGGCAGCGCCAAGGGTTGCCAGTCGTCGTTCGGCTGCTACGCCAGCACGGCGCGTGCGCGCTACCAGGGCGTGACGCTCACGGGCGGCCACCGCATCGGCGACGTCACGCTGCGCGCCTCGCTCGACTACCAGGACCCGCGCGACCTCGCCACCGACCACCTGCTGGCACGCCGCGCACGGGCGCACGGCACGCTGGGCGCCGACTGGCGCATCGCCGGCTGGACGCTGGGCGCCGAGGTCCAGAGCTCGGGCAAGCGCTACGACGACGCCGCCAACACCGTCAAGCTCGGCGGCTACACGCTGCTGAACCTGTCGGCCAGCAAGCAGATCACGCGCGACCTGAACCTGGTGGCGCGCGTGGACAATGTGGGCGACAAGGACTACCAGTTCGCACGGCTCTACGCCACCGGGGGCCGCACCGCGTACGTCGGACTCAAGTGGACTCCGCAGTAAACACCCGCCGCTCTTCGCCCGGCGCAGCCGTCACCTGCGCCGCGGTGCTCGTGGCCGCGCCGGCCTCGGGGCAGGGCAAGACCACGGTCGCGGCCGCGCTCGCGCGGCTGCACGTGCGCCAGGGCCGCCGCGTGCGGGCCTTCAAGTGCGGGCCCGACTTTCTCGATCCGCACTGGCTCGCGTTGGCCACCGGCGCACCGGTGCACTCGCTCGACCTGTGGATGACCGGCGAGGCCGACTGCCGCGCGCGCCTGCATGCCGCCGCGAGCGAGGCCGACCTGGTGATCGTCGAAGGCGTGATGGGCCTGTTCGACGGCACGCCCAGCGCGGCCGAGCTGGCCGAGCGCCTGGGCCTGCCGGTGCTGGCCGTGATCGACGCGCAGGCCATGACCGGCACTTTCGGCGCGCTGGCCTACGGCCTGCAGAACTTCCGCCCGGGCCTGCCCTGGGCCGGTGTGCTGGCCAACCGCGTGGCCGGCGAGCGCCATGCCGACATGCTGAAGGACGCATTGCGCGAGCCCGGCGACTGGCTCGGTGCCTTGCCGCGCAGCGCCGATTTCGCGCTGCCCGAACGCCACCTGGGGCTGGTCGGCGCCGCCGAGCTCGGCGACGCGATGGTGCGGCTCGATGCCGCGGCCGACGTGCTCGCCGCCACGCCGCTGGGGCAGCGCGCGCCCGGGCAGCTGCCGCAGGTGCGCTTCGAGCCCGCGCCGACGGCGCCCGTCGCGCCGCTGCTGGCCGGACGCACCATCGCCATCGCGCGCGACACGGCGTTCTCGTTCATCTACCCGGCCAACCTCGAGGTGCTCGAAGCCCTCGGTGCGCGGCTCGCGTTCTTCTCGCCGCTGGCCGACGAACCGCTGCCGCCTTGCGATGCCGCCTGGCTGCCCGGCGGCTATCCCGAGCTGCATGCGGCCGTGCTGTCGGCCAGCGACCGGTTGCGGCTCTCGCTCGCCAACCACGTCACGGCCGGCAAGCCGATCTGGGCCGAATGCGGCGGCATGATGGCGCTGTTCGACGAACTCGCCACGCGCGACGACGCCGAGCCGACCGACGTGCACCGCCTCTGGGGCGTGCTGCCGGGGCGGGCGGTGATGCAGAAGCGGCTGGCCGGCCTCGGCCCGCAGCAGCTCGACCTGGGCGCGCATGCCCTGCGCGGCCACACCTTCCACTACTCGCGCTGCGAGACGCCGCTCGCGCCCGCCGCGCGCACCGTCGGCACGCGCGGCGGCGAGGCGCTGTACGTGCACGGCCCCGTGCGTGCGAGCTACTTCCATGCGTGGTTCGCGTCCAGCCCGGAAGCGACCGCGCGGCTCTTCAGCGCCATGCCCCTCGAACTCGACAGCCACGCCGCACAGGCGCCCCCCGATGCCCCTCACTGAGCACGAATTCATCCTCGGCGGCCAGAAAAGCGGCAAGTCGCGCCGCGCCGAGCAGCGCGCGGCCGACTGGCTGGCGTCCGGGCCCGCATCGCGCCGCGCGGTGCTGATCGCCACCGCGCAGGCCCACGACGACGAGATGCGCGAGCGCATCGCGCGCCACCAGGCCGACCGCGCCGAGCGCGTGCCCGGTCTGCAGACCCTCGAGGAGCCGATCGAGCTGGGGCGCGCCATCGTCACGCAGAGCGCGCCCGACACGCTCGTGGTGGTCGACTGCCTCACGCTGTGGCTCACCAACCTGCTGATGCCGCTGCGCACCGAAGGCGCCGCCGTGGTCACACGCACGCCCTCGGCGCACGCCACGCTGCTGCTCATCGCGCTGCGCGAGGCGCGCGGGCCGGTGGTGCTGGTCGGCAACGAGATCGGCCTGGGCGTGATCCCGCTGGGCCGAGAGACCCGCGCCTTCGTCGACGTGCTCGGCCGGCTGAACCAGGACGTGGCAGCCGCCTGCCACCGCGCGACGCTGATGGTCGCCGGCCTGCCGCTGACGCTGAAGGCGCCCGGCGCATGAGCTTCGATCGCATGAAGACCTGGTTGCGCGCGTCGTTGCTCGGGCTCGCCCTGTTGGTGGGCGCGCAGGCGGCGCAGGCCGTCGACGTGGTGGATGAGCGCGGCGTCACCGTGCACCTGGCGCAACCGCCGCAGCGCATCGTCTCGCTGCTGCCGTCGCTGACCGAAGGCGTCTGCGCACTCGGCGCCTGCGACCGCCTGATCGGCGTCGACCGTTATTCCAACTCGCCCGCGCAGGTGCGCGCGCTGCCGCAGCTCGGCGGCGGGATCGACCCGAACGTCGAAGCCATCGTCGCGCTCAAGCCCGACGTGGTGCTGCTCGCCAGATCGTCGCGCGTCACGCAGCGGCTCGAGGCACTGGGCCTGAAAGTGATCGTGCTCGAACCCAGGAGCCATGCCGACGTGCGCCGCGTGCTGGGCGCGCTCGACCAGGTGCTCGGCACGCACGAGGCGCCCGCCGTGTGGCGCGCCATCGATGCGGCCGTGTCGGCCGCGGCACAGTCGCTGCCGGCCAGCGCCAAGGGCCTGCGCGTGTACTTCGAGGTCAACACCGGCCCGTACGCGGCGGGCGATTCGTCCTTCATCGGCGAAACGCTCGCGCGGCTGGGCGTGAAGAACATCGTGCCGGCGTCGCTCGGCCCCTTTCCCAAGCTCAACCCCGAGTTCGTGGTGCGCGCGAACCCCGACCTCATCATGGTCAGCGTGCGCAGCGCGATGGGTCTGGAGCAGCGACCCGGCTGGGGCGGCATCCGCGCGGTGCGCGAAGGGCGCGTGTGCCGCTTCGACGCCGAGCAGACCGACGTGGTCGTGCGCCCCGGCCCGCGCATGGACGAGGCTGCGCGCCTGATGGCGCAGTGCCTGGCGGACAAGGGGAGGTGAGCGGCATGCATTCCGCGCACCTGCGTCGCGTGCTGCTGCTCGGTGCCGGCCTGCTGGTGCTGGGCGCGGCGCTGCTGCTCTTCGGCCTGGGCATTGGCAGCACCGGTTTCCAGAGCCTGCTGTCCGCGCGGCACGACCCGGTGGCGCTGCAGATCGTGTGGGACATTCGCCTGCCGCGCACCCTCGGCGCGTGGTTGGCGGGCGCGCTGCTCGGGCTTGCGGGCGCGGTGGCGCAGGGCCTGTTCCGCAACCCGCTGGCCGATCCGTACCTGCTGGGCAGCGCCTCGGGCGCGTCGCTGGCCGTGGCGCTGGCGCTGATGCTGTTCGGCGGTTCCGTCACCAGCACGCAATGGGTGATGCGCCTGGGGCTCACCGGCGCGGCCTTTGTCGGCGCGGTGGCCGCGGTGCTGCTCACGCTCACGCTGGCGCGCGGCGTGCAGCAGACCCTGCGGCTGCTGCTGGCGGGCGTGATCGTCGGCGTGGTGCTGGGCGCCGCCAAGGACCTCATCACTATCGCCTCGGCCGACATCCTGCAGGCGCTGCAGGGCTTCGTGCTCGGCAGTACTGGGCTGGTCGGCTGGGCCGCCTGCGCCGTGATGGCGGCGGTCGGCGCGGCCTGCCTGCTGCTGGCCTGGGCGCTCGCGCCGGTGCTCGACGGCCTGGCGCTGGGCGAGGCCACGGCGCGTAGCCTGGGCCTGCCGCTGGGCGCCATGCGCGCCGCGCTGGTGGCGGTGCTGGCGCTGGCGACTGGTGCCGCCGTCGCGCAGACCGGCCTCATTGCTTTCGTCGGCCTGGCCGCGCCGCACCTGGTGCGCTCGGTGGTCAAGACCACGCATGCGCGGCTGATCGTGCTGTCGGCGTTGATGGGCGGGCTGCTGCTGATGGCGGCCGACCTGCTGGCGCGTTGGCTGATCGCGCCGCAAGAGCTTCCGGTGGGCGTGCTCACCGCGGTGCTCGGCGGCAGCTACCTGCTGTGGCTGATGCACCGGCGCGGCGCGAAGGGAGGTGGCCTATGAGTCGCACGCCATCCGCCGCGCTCGAAGCGCATGGCCTCAGCGCCACGCTCGGGTCGGTCGAGGTGCTGCACGGCATCGACCTGTCGCTCGCGGCTGGTCGTTGGACCAGCATCGTCGGGCCGAACGGCGCCGGCAAGTCGACGTTGTTGAAAGCGCTGGCTGGGTTGCTCGCACATCGCGGCGAAGTGCGGCTCTTCGGCGAGGCGCAAGCTGCCGTGCCGGCCCGCGTGCGCGCACGGCGCCTGTCGTGGCTGGGCCAGAGCGGCACGGGCGAGGGCAGCGCCGACGACCTGATGGTCTACGACGTCGCCATGCTGGGGCGCCTGCCGCACCAGCGCTGGCTGGCTGCGCCTAGCGAAGCCGATCGCGATGCCGTGGAGCGCGCATTGCGCAGCACCCAGGCCTGGGACTGGCGTGACCGTCCGCTGGGACAGCTCTCCGGCGGCGAACGCCAGCGCGTGCTGCTGGCGCGTGCGCTGGCGGTCGAGGCTGAACTGCTGCTGATGGACGAGCCGCTGGCCAACCTCGATCCGCCGCATCAGGCGGACTGGATGCAGACGGCGCGTGCACTGGTGGCGGAAGGCCGCACCGTGGTCAGCGTGCTGCACGAACTGCCGATGGCGCTGGCTGCGGATGAACTGGTGGTGATGAACCGGGGGAGGGTGACGCATCACGGTGCTTGTTCCGACCCTGAGACTCACCAGGCGCTGGAGCAGGTGTTCGACCATCGCATTCGCGTGCATCGCGTGGCAGAGCAATGGATCGCGTTGCCGTTATGAAGCTTCGCGCATCAAGTCATTCAGGGCGCGCTCCCGCCGACGGGGCACCTTGCTCCGCGAATGTTCCCCGGCCTGCGGCCTCCTCCTTGATTTCGCTGCGCAAGGCGCCCCATCGACGTGAGCGTGGGGCAGTGCAGCTGTTGATCGAGCAGCACAACGACCGCGCTCAGTGTGCGCAGGACACTGGGTGCTTCCCGCAGCGAAATCAAGGAGGAGGGCGAAGCCCGGGGGACATTCGCGGAGGGA